>CAINUN010000085.1 GCA_903853805.1 uncultured Bacteroidota bacterium | reverse complement strand
GGTAGGCGGGTAGCTGTGTTTCCATTCGGTTTTTTTAATTTCTAGTGCTTGGTCAATTTGCAAGCCCATTATGGCATTATATACCGGCGAACTGCTGCCTTTTCCGTGCAGTTTCATCTTGCGAAATTCTTCTGCGGTCTTTATTTCCATGTGTTTCTCTGTTGTTTACTTCAAAAATACAACTTACTACTTATAAAGATACACTAATGTTCTTGTAATGTAAACTAATGATTTCAAAAGGTAGATTAATGATTTAATAAGGTAGATTCATGATTTCAAAAGGTAAATTAATGATTTTAAAAGGTAGATTAATGATATAGTAAGGTAGATTCATGATTTTAAAAGGTAAATTAATGACATAGTAAGGTAGATTCATGACTACTAAATTTCCACTCATGACTTCTAAAAGACATCTTAATAGGACTAAAAAAACTCCTGCCAAACGACAGGAGCTAATAATAATATTTAATAATTAAGCAGGGTCGTTAGGAACATCGGCTTGAGGACCCATTCCAGCAAACAACTCTGCCAAATCGGCCACCACTACATCCATACCTGGCACATTGTTTTTGGCAGCCATTTTTGCCATGTCATACACCCCCAATAAAAAATTATACAATTCGTGTGCTGCTACACGACGAGTGTCCACCAATTTTTCATGCAATATTTCAACGCTTGCAATCATAGGGTCGAGCTGCTTAATGAGCGTCCAGTCGCTTTGACCTTCAGCCGCTGTGCCCGCAAAACCGCTAACAAGCGTTGGAAAATTGACAATATGAATATCCATCGTGCGCTGCACATAAGGATAGCGTGCATTGTCGATAGATTTTAGTTTTTTGCCTTCCTCTTTGTTTACATTGACAGCAAAAGGAAAATTGGTAGTGATGGTGGTAAATGCGCCACTAATTGCTGTTGCTTGTGGTGCGGTGAACGTACTGTTCATTTGATTAATAGGCATACGCTTTAATTTTTATGAACACAAAAATAAATGCCAACCATAATTCAAACACCAACAATTGACGAGAATCATTATGTGACATGACTTATGTCAGGAAATCGGGTGGTTTTTTGTGGATTTATTTTCTTTTGAAAATAAAAAAATTCAAAAACACATAGCAACACAACCACAAAAAACCAGCACTCAAATCGCTTCCAAATCGATCTTAAAACTCATGCGGTGAAAAGGCGTGTAGCCGTGTTCCTTAATTTTTTTTCGATGGGCAAGCGTTCCATAGCCCTTGTTTTGCTGCCAACCATACTGTGGAAATTGCTCATGAAGTTGGTTCATAAAATCATCTCGATAAGTTTTTGCAAGAATGCTTGCAGCGGCAATTGAAGCAAATTTTCCATCGCCCTTCACCACACATTGATGCGGAATGCCCAAATAGGGTGCAAACCGATTGCCGTCTATGAGCAACAATTCGGGTCTTTGGGTTAGTGCATCTATGGCAAGATGCATGGCTTTGTGAGATGCTTTTAAAATGTTGATGCGGTCAATTTCTTGGTGGTCAACCTCGGCAACGGCATAAGCAATGGCTTCGGTTTCAATAATAGGGCGCAGCAATTCGCGGTCTTTTTCCTTTAGCTGTTTGCTATCGTTGAGCAGCGGATGAAAAAAATCTTTTGGAAGAATAACAGCAGCGGCAAAAACGGGTCCGGCAAGACAACCACGCCCGGCTTCATCACAGCCAGCTTCAATAAGTGATTCCGAAAAAAAAGGATTTAAAGCCAATGGGTTTTAAAAAGTTTTTTAAAAAGGAAATTGAAAAACAATGTTTAGCCCTCTATTTGTACAAATATGAAGCATATTTAGACAAAGAGTTCTAATTTTAACCCACAACACCCTTGATTCATGAGTTTATTAAAAAAAGTTTTTGGCGATAGCCCTTCTACACCCAAACAAAAGTATCATTTCATTATAGTTGACGATAGCTTGTTCGACTTACTACTAACCGAAAAAACCATTAAAAACCTAAACAGACACCAATCTGTTCACACATTTACAACAGGCGGTGAATTGATTTATCATTTCAACACGCATCATTATGACGACGATAGTAGAATTGTACTCTTTATTGATATTCAAATGCCTAACAAAACGGGCATTGAAACCATCAAAGCACTCAACACAATCATCAATGTTGATTTGAAAAATAAAATTGCTGTTTTCTTTTTAACTGCTAGTCTTAATCAAGAAGATTTTGAGCAGGTAAAAGAAATTTCAAACCAGTATGAGTATGTGATTAAGCCTATTAGCGAAACAGTAGTGAAAGAACTAGTAGAGGCTTTATAACACTCCAAGAGAATCTTAAAATAAAAAGAGGCTAACCTAAAAAGGTTGCCTCTTGTATATACAGGGGGTAATCCATTAAATGCCCCCGAAGCGTATGCCAATGCAAAAAGGGTGTTGGTCTAAAATATCTTTATGAAGCGGTGTGAGTTGGTAGCTGCCATACAAACGAATCTTTCCGTCAATACCAATTTCACCGGTTACACAAGCATTAAAAGGATTGAGGTTGAAGGGGTCGTGGTTTTTTTCTTTTCCGCGTTCTTCAGAAATTTGTTTGGTCCAAGAGGAGATGCGAAAACCACCACTAACGCCCATTCCATAAACCAACCAATTGTCTTTAGCGAGTTTGGTTTTACAAGTAAAGCTCAAAGGAATACTGAGGTAAGTAACCGTCAATTTGTTTTTAGAAAAATGAACAGAGTCCATCATCACATATGGTTCTGCATCGTTTTTGTAAGTAATCGGTTTGTTGAAACGAAAATTATAAATCTGCAAACCCACACCCGATGAAATATACACCTTCTGTTTCTTGGTATTTACAAGTCGGTAAGCACCCATGTAAGGATAGAAATTCACGTTGATAGACTTGCTTTCGCGCATGCTAAATAAGTTTTCGTTTTGGTATTGAGGTGCGGTGTGCAAGAAATTTGCAACTGCAGTGCTGCCATAATTGGTGTTATCGCTTAGGAAATTAATGCCCAAGTCGAGGATGCAATAGCGAGATGAAAATGGTTTTTCAACCTTGTTAGAATCTGCAACTTTTTTCACCGTAAGCCCATTAGAGCCAATGGAAATAAATCTTGTAGCTATGCCAACCGAGTCTTTTTGTTTTTTAACTTTTAAACTATCCTGTGCGTTAGCAGAAAGTGTTGCGAAGAAAATAAAGGCAACAAGGGTGCTTAGGAATACACATAAAGTGCTGAGTATGTTTTTCATTTTTTGAATTTTTATTTAGTGGTTAAGGAGATAATCTCTGCCTCCGAAATGAAAGGCGAAAGTGGTTTCTTTTAAATTTTGAGAAAGGGATTTTACTTGATCAATTTTTGAAGAAAAAACCTGTGCTACTTCTTGCATACTAGCTTGTTTTTCTTCGTCGTAATGCAACCTATCGAGCAGGTTTTTCTTTTCGTTTTCTTCTGGAATCAGGGCGTTAAATTCTATTGTGTTAATTGCCAAACTCATTTCTTCAACGGGTAAAACAGGATCACCCTTATAT
The DNA here is from genome assembly GCA_903853805.1 of uncultured Bacteroidota bacterium. Taxonomy (GTDB): domain Bacteria; phylum Bacteroidota; class Bacteroidia; order Chitinophagales; family Chitinophagaceae; genus JAFIGV01. The sequence continues at coordinate 212,117 of CAINUN010000085.1, read as the reverse complement.
ACTCTTGAAGGAATAGCCGCAATATATTCATGAGGAAGAAAAACAGGTGGTTCTTCAATAATTAGTTCTTTAGGCAGATTTATTTTGTGTTTCTTTTTTTCTTTTACCACAAATGCTTCCTCGTGTTTTGGTGATGTTTGCAGCGTGTCTTTTTTAATGATAGCTGGCGTTTCATTTTTCACAATTGGCTGGGTGTTATTCTTGTTGTCATCGTTCCAAATCTTCCAACTAAAACCAAGCAACAATGCAAGACCAGCAGCAGCGCTTATCGTTTTCCAATTGTTGAAAGAAATAAGTGTAGTGGCTTCTTTTTTAAAGAGTGTTTTTTTGTTTTCAAAAACAACAGTAGTGTCGGGTTGCAGTTTGGTTGATTCAAAAGCACTGAGTTCATCTTTCAGTTCAGGATGTGCTTCAAGAAACAGCAACAAGGCTTTTGTTTCTGCTTCATTCAATTCGCCATCCACATAACTGCAGAGAAATTCTTCGTAGTTTTCTATATTAATCATGTCAGCTGCTTTCTATTAAATTATTTGATCAATGCTCACTAAATAATTTTTCAACGTTTTTCGCGCACGATGCAAGTACACTTTCACCTGCGATTCCGATAATCCTGTTATTTGTCCAATTTCATCATAGTTATAACCTTCGTAGTCTTTCAGCAATACCAATGCACGTGATTGCTCGTCCAGTTTTTTCAAAGCCCTTTCTAAAACGCGCTTTAGGTCGGGGTTTGAAGGATGAAAGCTTTCCACTTCGGGCAATTCTTCTTGATAGTTAGTTCTACTTTTCTTTCGGTATGCATCCACCGATTGATTGTAGGCAACTTGAAAAAGAAATGCTTTTGCTTTTTCAGGCAACACTTGTTGGCGCTTTGTCCAAAGAATTTCAAAACATGATTGTGTTATGTCGCGCGCATCTTCTTCATTGCCTGTGCATTTGCAGGCAAATCGAAAGAGTGCATCGGACCAGTCTTTAACACATTCATTGAAGCTTTGAGCGTTCATTCAAGTAGTATATCGTGGAACGGGGAAAAAAGTTACAGGGTTTTCAAAAAAAATTTCTTCAAGATTCTTTTTCTTTTCAATACTGTTTATATTTTTGAATGGAATGAGAAAGAAAATCTTTTTTTTCAACAACAAAGCTATAGCAACTCTCACCACGGTGAAACAATGTACCTTTGCTAACAGTCTATTTATAAAACGATGAGTAAAAAATCAGCTTCTTCAGAAAGCAAGAACGAATCAAATCCTTCTGACAAGGTAGTAAAACGTGTTGCTAAAAAAGCGCCAATCAAGAAAGAAGAAAAAGATTTTGGAGAAACCACACTTTCCAAGAACAAAGAAGAGAAAAAAGCGCATCAAGCGCCAAAGCCAAAAAAGTTTTTTGAGGATGAAGATGAACTTGAAGTGGAAAAACGTTTTGTGAAAAAAGAGCGCAAGCCTTTTGATAAAGACAAAAAACATTTTGGTATAGAAGAGCAACCATTAGAAAAAGGCAAAAAGCATTTTGGCAATGAGGTGAAAACTTTTGACAAGAGCAAGAAACCTTTTAAAAGAGACACGCCAACTGTAGATACGCCAAGCTTTGATACTGATTTCAAACCTAAATTTCCAGCAGGAAAGGAGAAACCAAGATTTGACAGAGAGAAGAAACCTTACGAGGGAGAACGCAAACCATTCGATAGAGAAAGAAAACCTTTTGATAGGGAGAAGAAACCTTATGACGGAGAACGCAAACCATTCGATAGAGATAAAAAGCCTTTTGATCGAGAACGTAAACCTTTTGATAGGGAGAAGAAACCTTATGACGGAGAACGCAAACCATTCGATAGAGATAAAAAGCCTTTTGATCGAGAACGTAAACCTTTTGATAGAGAGAGAAAACCTTATGATAAAGAACGCAAACCTTTTGACAAAGAGCGCAAACCATTCGACGGAGAGAAAAGACCATATATCAGAAAAGAAGGAGAAAAAGAGATTGATACTAGCAACGACCGTGTTGTAAAAGAGCTTGCAGAAGAGGTAAAATTCAATAAGCGTTATAAAGGTTACGAAGAAAAACCAAGAGAAGAACGTCCTGACGAGACCACATCCATTGACGGTGAAATGATGCTGAATAAATACATCGCTCATAGCGGTGAATGCAGCAGGCGTGATGCAGCAGAAATGGTGAAACAAGGAAAGGTTCGTGTGAATGGTGAATTAATCTTGCAGCCCGCACATCGCGTTTTGCCTGGCGACACTGTAACGCTTGGCGGTAAAAAATTAACACCTCAAAGAGGGTTTGTTTACATACTACTTAATAAACCTAAAGATTTTATCACCACCACAGAAGACCCACAAGAAAGAAAAACGGTGATGGAATTGGTACAAAATGCAGGGGTGAATCGTTTGTTTCCAATTGGTCGTTTAGATAGAAAAACTACAGGACTTTTATTGTTGACAAATGACGGCAATCTTGCTCACAGACTAAGTCATCCAAGTTTCAATATCAAAAAGGTATACCAAGTAACGCTGAATAAAAACCTAACCACTATCGATTATCATAGCATTACTAAAGGGGTAATGCTTGAAGACGGTATGGCAAATGTTGATTCAATTGCCTACCTCGAAAACCGAAATGAAATAGGTTTGGAAATTCATAGCGGTAAAAACAGAATTGTGCGCCGCATATTTGAATCGATGGGTTATACGGTTGACAAACTTGACCGTGTGATGTATGCAGGATTGACTAAGAAAAACCTTCCACGCGGCAAATGGCGTTTCTTAGAAGATAAGGAAGTGATTTTTTTGAAGCACTTTAAATAAAGGGCGCTACTTTTTCACTTGAAGCATTGATTGTAATTGGGATGGTTGTTCCAAGTAATAGATTGCTTTATCGAGGTCATTGTCATACCGAAAGCTTTGTTCAATTCTTCCTCGCATGAAATAATATCTAGAAACAATTTCACTTTCTAATAACTTTTTGATTTCTTCTTTATTCTTCAACAAATCTTGTAGTTTGTCATGAACAAGTTTCGTTTTGAGTGTTGCTAAATCGCCCTTAATAGCGTCATAATATTTTTCTTTTTCAGCCAAAGATTTGATGCTATCAATAGCAATTTCTGTTTCAGATTTGTAATCATAATCTTTCCCTTCAAGCCATTTAGTAAATCCTTGAAATTCTGATTCATTGAGAGAAAATTCAGCAGCAGAAGGAATAGTTGTATGCTGTTTTGAATAAACGGTTGCGTATTCAAAAAGGTAGTTTTTAGTATAGAGGGTAATTCCAAGTTTGCTCATCTCTTCGTTTTCAACATTCACATCAGGTTCAATGCCACCGCCACTCATCACTTTTCTACCGCCTTTTGTAGTAAATGTTTTTTTCAAAGAATCTGGAACGCGACCTACACTACCATCAGGGTTGCGATGTGAATAATCTATTGCTTGAATACAACGTCCACTTGGTGTGTAATATTTAGCAGTAGTCAATTTGAGCTTTGCATTGTAGCCAATATTGCGAGTAACCTGAACTAATCCTTTTCCATAAGAGCGCTCACCAATCACTAAACCACGGTCTAAATCTTGAATAGTCCCAGAAACAATTTCAGAAGCAGAAGCAGATGAATGATTGACTAAAACAGTAACGGGAATTTTGTTATCCCATGCTGAGCCTTGTGTTTTATAATCTTTATCCATTTCTACTAATTTCCCTTTAGTAGCAACAACCAGTTGTCCTTTGTCAATAAAAATATTACATAGCATGACAGCTTCTTCAAGCAACCCCCCTGGATTATTTCTTAAATCAAGGACAACTCCTTTTAGATTTTTGTTAATCTTCTTCAAACTATCTAAAGAGTTTCTAACTAAAAAAGCACAACCTTGAGTAAACTGATTCAACTTGACATAAGCAACATTCTTGTCTTTGCCTATAAAACCAGCATATGGAACACTTGAAACTTCAATTTCACTACGAGTAATTATTCTTTTGGACTCTTCGCCTGTATATGCGTCTTTGATACGAACATTTACTTGAGTCCCAGGTGCACCTTTCAGCAATACACTAATTTCCTCTATTGTTTTCCCTTTAAGTAGTGTGTTTTCTATGGAAACTACTTGATCGCCTGGATGCAACCCAGCCTTTTGGGCAGGACTGTTTTCATAAACATCACCAACATAAATTTCATTTTCACGTCTTCTCATTGTAGCACCAATACCACCATATTTTCCAGTTGTCATGAATTCAAAATCCTCCATGTCAGACTCTGTGATATAATTTGTATAAGGGTCTAAATCGTGTAACATAGCATCAACTCCAGTCTTCACCATTTTCCCAGGCTCAATTGGGTCAACATAATATGAGTTGAGCTCCCTGAATAGAGTAGAGAATATGTCAAGGTTCTTAGAAATCTCGAAAAAAGAATCTTCAGGCTTTGCTTGAATAAATAACACTATAACACTGGTGAGCGCGATTCCTGTAAAAAAACTTTTCCAATTGCCAAGACCTTTTTTGTCTTTATTGAACATGATGTGCGGATAATTAAAAGAGACGGCAAGCTACAAAAAATCTTTAGGCTTGTTTTTATGCCTAAAATTTTAACAATAAAAAACAGGCTTATTTTATTTTCTAAATGAAAATACCTTACTTTAGCAAAGGATAATTGTATGATCATGAAAAAATTTGTACTCGCTATAGTTACGTTGTGTTGCTTTTTGAATGGAACTTCATTTGGGCAGGCTTTTACTACACAATATGATACGATTTCTGTTTCTACTGCAGCTTTTGTTTCTTTTGGAACTTCAAACACAATTCAAACAACCCAGACAACAAATCTAATTTACACTTGGAGAATTGTATATCAGAATTTACCGAACGACTGGGTTAATGATGATTTTTCACTTTGTGATGGAACAAGTTGTTATCCAAATATCGTACTACAAGGGCAAACAAAAACTGATACAGTAAGAGCAAGTAAACCTGTGGATTTACAATTACACTTACGCCCAGGTAGTTCAGATGGCACTTATTATGTTACTCTTCAATTAAAAGATTTAGCAAATACTACATCAAAGAACATTACTTTCCAATTCAATAAATGGCCAACAGGAGTTTCTAGTATATCTAAATCAGAAGAAAATGTAACTGTTTATCCTAATCCTGCTCGTGAAGCAGTAAATGTAGTTTTTGATGAAAGCCTAAACGCCAAAAATGTTGCAGTGTATAACTTAATTGGAAAAGTTGTAAGCTACTATAGAGTAGCTGGTAATAGTGCACACTTAGACCTTTCTGATGTACCTTCTGGTATCTACTTCCTTCGCTTAATGAATGCTCAAGGTGAAGTAGTTGCAACGAGGAAGTTCACTCACTAATAGTCAACAATTTTTAAAAATATTGTCCCCTGTAATTGCAGGGGATTTTTTTTACTAAAAGGTTGTTGTAAATTAGAGGATGCTTTTACGACTCTTTTCTTCGTTTTTGTTGCTGCTACTTCCTGCAACTGGATTTACTCAGGGCAGTGTTTATCATAATATCAGCAGAGCATTAGAAGACCCGAAAGATGTAAGAGTGTTGAAAATTAATTTCAAGATTATTGAAAACTTGCCTGATGTTTTTGATGAGTTTGAAAACTTGGAAGAATTAAACCTGAATAATAATTACATCAGCCAATTGCCCCCTTCACTTTTTAAGTGTAAAAAGCTTAAGAAACTCAACCTTTCGAAAAATCAAATCGGCAATTTACCCGAAGCTATTGGGCAACTTCAAAATCTTCAGCATTTAATTTTGAGTTACAACAAACTCAGTAGTTTACCAGATAGCATTGTTTATCTATCCAAACTTATAGAACTTGATGTAAAAGGAAACCAATTAGTCGCACTACCAGATTCCATCCAGCATCTTTCAAAACTAAAAGATCTATACCTAAGCAAAAACCAATTAAATAAACTACCTGATTCAATTGCACAGCTATCAAGGTTATCAATGCTCGACTTGTCAGATAATATTCTTGAAAAACTGCCTGAGGATATTGGATTGATGAAAGGACTACAATTCCTCTACCTTACAAGAAATAGATTAAGTGTCATTCCAGAATCTATAGGTCGTTGTGAAAACCTTCAAGAGCTCGATGTAGTTTATTGTGGTTGCCTTTACTTGCCACAATCCTTGGCAATTCTTCCCAAGTTAGACTTGGTTTTTTTAGACGAGCGAATTACTTGTTTTGTCCCCAATGCTTCCAATCGTTTCAGACAAAAATTTATTGTCATCGATAGAGAAAACACCTTTTATAGAACAATGCACAATTACTAACTGCTGTGATCGCAAACTATTACCCACTTCCCTTTTTTCTTTTGAAACAATAGGGTGTAATACCCATTGATACCGCCCGATTCTCGTTCAATCTCCCATTTCCCAGTAATGAAATAATATTCAGGTGAAATCTTCTTCATGCTCAAAACGGTGGAAGTCAATTTGCCCATTGCATCTGCATCTGAATAAGAATTATGATAACGTTCAAGTGTTTGTGCATAACCGTATGTAGGTCCATTTTTACCAATAAAAACTAGGCTATCGCTTTCCCAATAGCCGTTCATAAAACCATCAATTTTGCCACTATTCCAAGAAATCACTTGCTCTGCAAGCAATTGGCGAATGATTGTTTCGTCTTTATTCTGTGCAAAAGTTTGAATGGAAAGGACCATAAGCAAACTCAATAGAAATGTTTTTAGCATACTGATTGTTTTTCTCAAAACTAAGGATTCTTGCTATACCGTTTCACCAATTATCTTTGCGCCGTTATGGCAAATGAAAATACGCTTCAGAATATTATTTCACACTGCAAAGAATATGGTTTCATCTTTCAAAGCAGTGAAATTTATGACGGTCTTAGTGCGGTGTACGATTACGGACAATATGGTGCTGAGTTGAAAAAAAATATCCGCGACTATTGGTGGAAAAGCATGACCCAAATGCACGAAAACATTGTGGGTATTGATGCTGCTATCTTCATGCACCCAACCGTGTGGAAAGCAAGTGGACACGTGGATAACTTCAGCGACCCAATGATTGACAACAAGGACAGCCAAAAGCGCTATCGTGTAGATCATTTGATTGAAGGTTTTGCAGACACTTTAGAAGCCGATAAGAAAGATGCTTTGCTCGCGCAAATGGATACTTTATTGGCTGCTAATGATTTTGATGGTTTGAAATTGTTGATTGAAACCAACAAAATGAAATGCTCTATCAGCGGTACTTGCAATTGGACAGATGTGCGTCAGTTTAACCTCATGTTCAAAACAGAATTTGGCGCCGTTGCAGATGGAGAAGACAATACCGTTTACCTCCGCCCAGAAACTGCGCAAGGAATTTTTGTGAATTTCCTCAATGTGCAAAAAACGGGAAGAATGAAAATTCCTTTTGGCATTGCACAAGTTGGAAAGGCTTTTAGAAATGAAATTGTAGCCCGTCAATTCATCTTCCGTATGCGCGAGTTTGAGCAAATGGAAATGCAATATTTCATTAAGCCCGGCACACAAAAACAATGGTATGATTACTGGAAAGAAACCCGAATGAAATGGCATTTAAGCTTGGGTATTCCTGCATCAAAATACCGCTTTCACGACCATGTGAAATTGGCGCATTATGCCGATGCTGCTTGCGATATTGAATTCGATTTTCCAATTGGTTTTAAAGAAGTAGAAGGCATTCATAGCCGCACCGATTTTGATCTTACACAACATTCAAAATTCAGTGGTAAGAAGATGCAGTATTTCGATAACGATTTGGACGAAGCTACAGGCAAACCTATTGGCAATTACATTCCCTATGTCATCGAAACTTCAATTGGTCTTGACCGTACGGTGATGATGGTATTGAGTGAGGCTTATACGCTTGAAGACTTGAGCACACCCGAGAAAAAAGACGACCGCGTTGTGTTGAAATTTCCAGCAATGTTGGCGCCTATTAAGTTGGCAGTATTGCCTTTATTGAAGAAAGATGGCTTGCCTGAAATTGCACGTGCATTAATGACCGAATGCAAACCTCATTTCAATTGTTTCTACGAAGAAAAAGATGCAATTGGCAAGCGCTATCGCCGACAAGATGCAATTGGCACTCCTTTCTGTGTGACTATTGACCATCAAACAAAGGAAGACCAAACTGTAACCATTCGCTATCGCGATTCTATGCAACAAGAACGCATTCCTATTGCGCAAGTAAGAGCCTTGGTGCAAAGCAAGATTATGGGGGTGTAACAACCTCTTTAGCAAAGTAAAAGCCGCTTCTGTTCGAGGCGGCTTTTTTGTTTGAACTAGTTTTTTCAATCCATCAGTTTCCTGTTTTCTTTGGGCGACCTGTTGGTTTTTTATACTCCGATTTTTTCTTTTTACCCAATGATTGAAGTTCATCACTATCATCGCCATACTGTGCCACCACCTGATCTGTTACTTTCATCATGATGTTGTGAAAAGCCCATTCGGCAGCGTTGGCTTTGTCGCGTGCTTTCATAGCTGCTTTTTCTGCCTGCGTTTCTTCTTCTTGTGCATCATCCATTGCTTTTCTTGCAGCAGCCACTTTGTCGGCTGTATAGTTTTTATTGCTTGGATTGTAGTCCGTCATTCCTTTCAATGCTGCTTGTGCATCTTTGTCTTCTTGAATTTCGGAAGGCGTGCGCCTTTTGTTTTCATTTTTTGCCATTTTAATAAATTTTGGTTGACCTAAAATTAAACAAAACAATTTTTAATTTACCTAAAGAAGTAAGAAAATTTTTCAAAAAAGGCTTAGAGGATGACAATCTTCTAAGCCTTTTTCATCATCTTCCTTTACTTTTTTGCCATCCTCCTTTATTTCTATTGAATCCTCTTTTACTTTCTTGCCATCTTCTATTATTTCTTTTGAATCCTCCTTTATTTCTTTTAAAAGAGATAAGCCTTCCGAGCCTGCTTTCTTTATTTCTTTGCGTGGAGATAAGGTTTTTGGGGGAGCGTAGATACAATCTACGCTAAACTGTGAGGGCAACTGGAATCGAGAAACATATTTTTGATAATTTTGGAAGATAAATAATAATAATTATGGCAACTTGGAAAGAAGATGTTGTAAAAGCAATGATAGAATTAGGTGGAATTAGCAATTATCAAGATCTTAATAAAAAGATTGAAGAAATTAGAATTGAAAAACTACCTGAAAATTGGCATTCAAGTGTTAGGCATACTATAGAAACCCATTCTTCTGATTCGCGTGCATTCCGTAAGAAAGAAGATTTATTTGAATCAATCGATGGAATTGGGAAAGGGGTTTGGGGTTTGCGTAATTTTATTCCTACAAGAGCAAACGTAGATTTAACAGAAGACGATTTAGAATTTCCAGAAGGCAGAGAAGTTTTACAAAAACATATTCTTCGCGAACGTAACTCAATGTTAGTTTTAAAAGCAAAACAAAAATTTAAAGAAAATCATGGACGCCTATTTTGTGAGGTTTGTGGTTTTATTTTCGAAGAGAAATACGGAAGTATTGGTAAAGATTTTATTGAGGCGCACCACATTAAACCAATATCTGAAATGAAAGAAAATGAAAAAACAAAAATCACAGACATAGTAATGGTATGTTCTAATTGCCATAAAATGTTACATCGTAAAAGACCTTGGATATCTAAGGAAAAGTTGAAGAGTCTGTTAACAAAATAAATAGTTTCACTTTATTCTGTTATCACTAACAAACCTACTTCTTCTGCTCTTTCGCCCAAGAATCTTTTAGTGTCACCGTACGATTGAAAATAAGTTTTTCGGCAGAGCTATCGGTGTCCACACAAAAATATCCTTTCCGCAAAAACTGAAAATGCTCACCGGGTTTTGCGGCTGCCAAAGAAGGTTCTATAAACACCTGAGGCAACACTTGCAAAGAATCGGGGTTGATGTAATCTTTAAAATCGCCGTCTTCGCTGCTTGGGTCTTCCACACGGAAAAGACGGTCGTACAAACGCACTTCGGCAGTCTTTGCATGTGCCACACTCACCCAATGAATCGTACCTTTTACATGAATGCCGCTCGTGTCGTTGCCGCTACGGCTTTCCCGAATATAAGTGCAATGAATCTCGGTGATGTTGCCATTTTCGTCTTTCTTAAAATCGTTGCATTGAACAATATAAGCCCCTTTCAATCGCACCATTAAACCCATACCCAAACGGAAGAATTTCTTTGGCGGATTTTCCATGAAATCTTCTCTTTCAATCCACACTTCATTGCTAAAAGGAACGGTTCTTTTTCCCGAGTTTTCATCCTCAGGATTGTTTTCAATTTCAAGGTTTTCCGTTTGCCCTTCAGGATAGTTTGTGATAACCAATTTTACAGGGTCGAGCACAGCCATGGAGCGTGTTGCCAATTTGTTGAGGTCTTCTCGCACACAAAATTCAAGAAGGCTTAAGTCCACCACATTTTCGCGTTTGGCAATGCCAATGGTATCGCAAAAATTGCGCAATGCTGCCGCCGTATATCCTCTTCTTCGCATACCGCTAACCGTAGGCATTCGCGGGTCGTTCCATCCGTCAACATGCTTTTCGTTAACCAATTGCAAGAGCTTTCTTTTACTCATTACGGTATAAGAAAGATTGCGGCGTGCAAACTCATATTGATGCGAAGGAAAAATTTCAAGTTGTTGAATACACCAATCATACAACGGGCGATGATGAATAAATTCGAGCGTGCAAATGGAGTGGGTAATGTTTTCAATACTATCGCTTTGTCCGTGTGCAAAATCATACATCGGATAGATGCACCATTTGTCGCCTGTGCGATGATGATGTTCGTGTTTGATGCGGTACAAAATTGGGTCGCGCAACAAAAGATTTGGATGCGCCATATCAATCTTGGCACGCAACACTTTTTCGCTGTCTTTATATTTTCCTTCGCGCATTTCTTGGAATAAGCGAAGGTTCTCTTCCACAGTTCTTTCTCTATAAGGACTATTCGTTCCGGGAACACCTATGTTTCCTTTCAATGCTGCAATTTCTTCTGCAGTGCTATCGTCCACATAAGCCAAACCCTTATTAATGAGTTTCACCGCAAAGCCATACAACTGTTCGAAATAGTCGGAGGCATAATATTCTCCATCCCACTCAAAACCAAGCCACTTAATATCGTTCTTGATGCTCTCTACATACTCGGTTTCTTCAGTAGTTGGGTTGGTATCATCGAAACGAAGATTGCACTTGCCTTTATATTTTTTTGCCAACCCGAAATTCAAATGAATACTAGAAGCATGTCCAATATGCAAATAACCATTTGGCTCGGGAGGAAAACGAGTATGGATGTATTTATACTTGCCTTCAGCAAGATCTTTTTCAATAATTTCTTCTAAAAAATTTAGCGACTTTTCTTCACTCATGACAATAGATTCAGTTCGGCGAAGGTAAGAATGGAAGCAAAAAGAAACGAGCTTGTTTAAAATCAATACCAATAAAAAGAGAAAGCACTACTTTTACGCGCATTTTTTAAAACTATGAATGAAAAATTGCAACGCCCAATTCGTGTGTTGGTTGCTAAAGTGGGATTAGATGGTCACGACCGTGGCGCAAAAGTTATTGCCACTGCATTGCGAGATGCAGGTATGGAAGTGATTTACACCGGACTTCGCCAAACACCGGAAATGGTGGTGAATGCAGCCTTGCAGGAAGATGTGGATGCTATTGGCATTAGCATTTTAAGCGGCGCACACAATACGGTTTTTCCAAAACTTATAACCTTAATGAAAGAAAAAGGAATGGAAAATGTATTGCTTACTGGTGGCGGCATCATTCCTGAAGAAGACATCAAACAACTCAATGCACAAGGGGTAGGAAAACTATTTGCGCCTGGCGCAGCTACAACCGACATTGCCGATTATATCAATGATTGGGTTGGTGACAACAGAAAAGAACTTTTTTAACAAGCATAAAATCCAATTTCAAACCTTATGTATCAAACATTGCTTACCGAAATACAAGACGGTACTTTTATTATTACAATTAACAGACCTGATAAACTCAACGCACTCAACAAAGATGTGATTGAAGATTTAGGTAAAGCCATTGACGAAGTTTATAATAACAACGATATCAAAACTGTAATCATTACAGGTGCTGGTGAAAAATCATTTGTTGCAGGAGCAGATATTTCTGAATTTATTGAATTAGATGCCAACGGCGGTTCAGCTTTAGGTAGAAAAGGACAGGAAATGGTGTTCAACAGAATTGAAAATTCACCAAAACCAATCATTGCTGCAGTTAATGGTTTTTCATTGGGTGGCGGTTGCGAATTGGCAATGAGTTGTCATTTCCGCACTGCAAGTGAAAACGCAAAATTTGGTCAGCCTGAAGTAAACCTTGGTTTGATTCCAGGTTATGGTGGCACACAAAGACTCACACAATTAATAGGCAAAGGCAAAGCAATGGAATTGTGTATGACCTCTGATATGGTTGGAGCTGAAGAAGCTAAAAGTCTTGGATTGGTAAATCATGTTTTTCCGATTGCTGAATTATTAAACGAAACAAAAAAAATTGCTCAAAAAATTCAAACCAAAGCACCGCTTGCTGTTGCTAAAGTAATAGCTTGTGTAAACGATGCTGCTAAAGGAAATCCGAATGGATTTGAGAACGAAATTGTTCGTTTTGGTGAATGTTTTGACACAGGTGATAAAAAAGAAGGAACCACTGCTTTTTTAGAAAAACGTAAAGCGAATTTTGCGGGAAAATAAAATTTTCTATCTTTCAGCCTCAATTACGACTATCATGCGGAAGAAATTAATCCGAAGCATTCTTACTCTTTGCTTTTGTACAGTTGCGTTTTCCAATGTAAATGCACAGTTAGGGCAATCGAGAGAATATTGCGAACCACCAGGTTGGTCGGTGGGTATGTCATTTGGTTTGCTTGACCTATGGGGCGATGTGGGCACACAAAAAGTGATGGACCACTACACCAACAAGAAATATTTTGAGAAGCCACACTTCATGGGAGGGGTCTTTTGTCGCTATGTACCACATCCTGCAATTGGTATTCGTTTGGGTTTTGAATATGGTACCCTCTTTGCCGATGATGCTTGGAACAAGCAACTTGCAGATAAAGCACCAACAGTTGAGGATGATGCATACCAACGATATTTAAGAAATTTGAGCGTAAAAGCCAATACATGGGAAGCCAAATTATTGTTTGAAATCAGCCCTATGCGTATGAATTACACATCTGCATCAGCAAGAAAAAGATTTCAACCAATGTTGTTATTTGGTGTTGCTTATATGCACTTTAAACCAACAGCAAAATACATTGACAAAGCTGGCAACGATAGAGGCTATATTAATCTTGCTGATTTAGATATTGAAGGTGCAGGAGCCCCAGCAAGTATTTTACCAAACGCCCCTGAAAAAATCAATCTTTGGCAAGTTGCGATTCCAATGGGAATTGGCGTAAAATGGGATATTGGTCGTCAGTTAGCGTTGGGTATTGAATACATGTATCGTATGACTTTCACCGATTATTTGGATGGAGTGAGTAATAAATACGTTGATAAATCTGTTTACCAAGCGCTATTTCCTAATGATCCTAGTAAAGCAGATTTAGCTTTTGAAATGCAGGACAGAAGTTTTTTGATTGATCCCTTAAAAAGTCAGACACCAGGATCAATGCGAGGTAATCCTTCAGTAAAAGACGGCTACTCTACTTTTGGTATTTCATTCATGTTTAAAATCAGGAATAGGAAAAACCCTTGGTGGTTTTAAACAAGAGTAATATTTTTTTTAGAAAGGCGGTGTGCTTTGCAGCATACCGTCTTTTTTTCTAAAAGCCCAAATGCATTATTTTTATACGCTCTAAAAAAATTATGTTCGCTTATCTCGAAGGAAAACTAACCTATAAATCACCTTCTTTACTTAATCTTGAAGTAAATGGAGTTGGCTATGAGTTAAATATTACACTGCAAACCTTTAGCAAAATTCAGTCGGCAGAAGTTTGCAAACTATTTACTCACTTGCAAATTAGGGAAGACGCATGGGTGCTATATGGTTTTGCTGAAGAACAAGAAAGACAAACTTTTCGACAACTTTTAGGGATTAATGGTGTGGGGGCAGTTACTGCAAGAATAATTCTTTCGTCATTAACCCCTGAAGAATTGGAAAAATCTGTAGCTACTGAAGATATAAAAACGCTTGAAAAGGTAAAAGGAATTGGAGCAAAAACAGCCCAAAGAATTGTGTTAGAACTCAAAGGGAAAATTTCTTTGTCTAAAATTTCAAATACGAATGCTGTTTTTTCACGCAATAATACACTTGACGATGCGTTAATAGCTTTAATCAACTTAGGCATATCACGCGCAAATGCAGAATCGGCCATTAAAAAAGTAAATAATGCAGCCTCAATTAGCGTAGAAGAATTAATCAAACAGGCTTTAAAAGCCTTATAAACCAAGATAACTTGAAAGGCAAAACCAAATTTGGATATAAGTTTTTGTTTTTCGCATTTGCAGTCATAGCTATTGCAAATGCTACTGCACGTAGTTATCATTACGATTATGATCCTTCTCCTGATCCGTTACCGGATAGTCCAGCAGTGAAAAAAGATACACTGAAATTTCCGATTTACGACCATTTTACAAATGACCCTTTACAGGAACAAAATCCATCTTCCATTGATTTAAATGACCCCTCGAATGTCAATAAAGTATTGGAGTATGATGGCAATGAAAAGAAATATTTTTTCAACGAAAAAATTGGCAATGACTTTATTCGCAATCCAAGCTATTTAACGTTAGAGGAATACCTAAAATATCGAGGTGCTGCTGATGAAAAGCAATATTGGAGGAGAAGGATTGATGCGTTATCACAATTTAGTAAAAAACCTCAGTTGCCTACCATGAACCGAGATGGTGTGTTTGATAGGATTTTTGGAGGCACAGGAATACAAGTTCGTCCACAAGGTAATGTAGATGTGACTTTTGGTGGACATTGGCAAAATATCAAGAATCCGATGCTGGTTCAGCGTGCGCAGAAGTATGGAGTTTTTGATTTTGACATGCAAATGAATATCAATCTTGTTGCCACTATTGGAGATAAGATGAAATTGAACATCAGCAACAACACTAAAGCTACTTTCGATTATCAGAATGTTCAAAAATTAGAGTACTCAGGGAAAGAGGATGAAATCATTAAAAAACTCGAAGCGGGCAATATTAGTTTTCCTTTAAAAAGCAGTTTGATTCATGGTGTTCAATCGCTTTTTGGCGTGAAAGCACAGTTGCAATTTGGTAAGCTTTGGGTCACAGGAGTTGTGTCTCAGCAAAAATCAAAGAAACACTCACTCACAGTTCAGGGAGGCGCACAAACGCAACAGTTTTCTATAAAGGCAGACGACTATGAAGAGAACAAACATTTTTTCTTAGCTCAGTATTTCCGAAATCATTACAATACTGCCCTAAAGAGTTTTCCTATTATCAATTCTACTGTAACTATCAACAAAATAGAAGTATGGGTGACCAACAGAACGGGAGCAGTAGATGGTGTACGTGACATTGTAGGCTTTATGGATTTGGGTGAAAAAAACCCATATAACAATACTTTTTTAGGTGGACCAGTACAAGACAGCATTGCTGACAACCGCTCCAACCAGTTGTACAATATGTTGCAACAATACCCTGATGGAAGAATGCAAGCTAACGCAACTGCATTTTTGACTTCAAACTTAGGGCTCAATCAAAACGTAGATTTTGTAAGGGTTACTGCAAGAAAATTGAACACGTCAGAGTTCTATATGAACCCACAGTTAGGCTACATCTCGCTAAACACCAATATGAATACTGACGACATCTTAGCAGTGGCATATCGCTATACATGCAATGGAAAAGTGTTTCAAGTTGGTGAATTTGCAGAAGATCTTCCGCCTGATTCTTCACACACCAAAGTGATGTATATGAAGCTGCTTAAGGGAGTGTCTTCAGCACCTAGATTGCCCATTTGGAAGTTGATGATGAAGAATGTTTATGCACTTGGTGGATTGGGTGTTTCAAAAGAAGATTTCAGATTGAATGTCCTTTATCAAAACCCTGGTGGGGGAGATATTCGGTATTTGCCCGATGGACCTCACAAAGGACAACCCCTTATTTCTTTGCTTAATCTTGATAGATTAAATGCACAAAACGATCCTCAATCTGATGGAATTTTTGATTTTGTTGAAGGCATTACAATCAATACACAACAAGGTAAAATTATTTTTCCAGTTATTGAACCATTTGGAAGCGATTTGTTGCCTGCAGTGGGCGATAATCCACAATTACAAAGAAAATACCTCTATCAAATTCTGTATGATTCAACAAAAACTGTTGCGAGGCAATTTCAACAGAATAATCGTTTTCTAATTAAGGGAACATACAAATCATCTTCTTCATCCGAAATTTTTCTTGGAGGATTCAACATTCCTCACGGATCGGTGGTAGTTGCTGCTGGAGGTCAAAAATTAGTTGAAAACAGAGACTACCAAATTGACTATGGTTTAGGACGTGTGAAAATTATCAATACTGGAATCTTAGCTTCTGGAATTCCTATTTCTATTCAATACGAAGACAACGCTGCATTTGGTTTTCAACAACAAAATTTCTTGGGTGCTAGATTTGATTATTATTTGAATAAAAACTTAACTCTTGGTGGAACTTACATGAGATTGAGCGAAAGACCCTTTACTCATAAAACCACTTTTGGAGATGACCCAATAAAAAATACAGTTCTTGGTTTAGATGCAAGTTATCAGTCTGAAGCACCTGGAATTACAAGAGCGTTGGACAGATTGCCTTTTTATTCCACTACGGCTACCTCTATTATTACAGCCTCTGGTGAGGTTGCTGGACTTTTTCCAAGCCACCCAAAACAAATTAATTCATTAGATCCTGAAGGTGCAGTTTATATTGATGACTTTGAAGGAACAAGAAGCGGAATAGATTTGAGATTGCCATCACAAACATGGTCTTTGGCATCAACACCTGTAGGTGCTCGTGATGCAAGCGGCAGTGTTTTATTTCCTGAAGCAACTTTGAACAGTAATCTCGAGTACGATAAAAACCGTGCAAAACTTGCATGGTATAGTATTGAACCCACATTGATTGATGGGGTAGGTGGCATTCCGGATTTTGTAAAAAAAGATCCTGATCAACATTACATACGTCTTGCTCAACAACAAGAAGTTTTTCCTCAAAAGTCAAGCGTTACGTTACAATCTGGTCTGAGCACTTTCGATGTTGCCTATTATCCACGCGAAAAAGGTCCTTATAATTTTGATGTAAATGTCGACCAGAATGGAAAACTATTAAATCCCTCTGCAAGATGGGCAGGCATTCAAAGAGCTATTGATTATAGTGACTTTGAACAATCAAATGTCGAGTTCATAGAGTTTTGGTTGTTAGATCCTTTTATCAATAAACAAGCCTCAAATGGAGGAAATCTCTACATTAATCTTGGAAATGTTTCTGAAGATGTGTTGAAAGATTCTCGTAAATTTTTTGAAAATGGAATTCCTTATCCCAAAGACAACGCCAAATTAGAATCAAGTGTTTGGGGGTTTGTGCCTGGTTTACAAACGCAAATTATTCGTGCTTTCGATAATGACCCTAATGCACGTGCTGTTCAGGATGTTGGTTTTGATGGAATGGATGATGCTGAAGAACAGGCAAAGTTTGCACCTTACTTGAATTCAATTCAACCAAAAGTTTCCTCTACTGTTTATTCCGAAATTCAAGCCGATCCATCCAACGATGATTACCATTATTTTCGTGGTTCGGATTATGATCAAAAGAATGCTGGTGTTTTGGAGCGTTACAAGAAATTCAATAATCCAAGCGGTAACTCACCTGTGACAAGTGCATCACAAACGTTTTCGAACGCAGCTACCAATATTCCAGATGCAGAAGATATCAACCGAGATAACACACTCAATGAATCGGAAGATTATTTTCAATACAGAGTAGCAATTCAGCCTTCCAAAATGACAGTAGGAAGTAATTTTATTGTCAATAGTGTAACAACAAACGTGAAACTTCCCAACGGAAGCACGGAGCCTGAAACATGGTATCAATTCAAGATTCCTATTCGTGAATATCAAAACAGAGTTGGTAATATTTCTGATTTTCGTTCCATTCGTTTTCTTCGATTATTCTTAAATGGTTTCGATGATAGCGTCATTATGCGTTTCGCACGTTTTGAGTTAGGTAGAAACCAATGGCGCAGGTATATGTTTTCATTACAAAGCCCAGGAGAAAATATTCCAATAGATGATAACAAAGGCACTGAATTTTCTGTTCAATCGGTTAGTTTGGAAGAAAACAGTCAGAAAACGCCAGTAAACTATGTTATCCCTCCAGGTGTTGAACGTCAACAAGCGCAAGTAACAAGTGGACAAAACATTGTCCTCAATGAACAATCGCTTTCTTTACAAGTTTGCGGTTTGAATGATGGTGACGCTCGTTCCGTTTTTAAAGAAGTTAATGTGGATATGCGTCAGTTTGGTAGAGTGCGCATGTTTGTTCACGCTGAATCTAAGATTGACCAGGTTCCGCTAAAAGATGGTGACTTGTATTTCACAATGCGTATAGGTAGCGACTTTGTTTCAAATTATTATGAATACCAAATTCCTTTAAAAATTACAGCAGCTGGTTCAAGAGATGCAACAGTAGTTTGGCCTAAAGAAAACATGGTTGACTTATTATTAGACAATCTCGTAGCTGTAAAAACAAGCAGAAATAGCAAGAAACTGCCATCATTTGCACCTTATTCTGAGGTAGATGAATTTGGCAACAACATAGTTGTAGTTGGTAATCCCAATATTGGTGAAGCAAAAACGATTATGCTTGGTGTTTTAAATCCTAAACGCAATTCTCAATCACACAATGATGATGGATTACCAAAGTGTGTAGAAGTTTGGTTAAATGAATTGAGAATGACAGGAATGAATGAAGCGCCGGGTTATGCTGCTATGGGAAAAGTAAATGTTCAACTAGCAGACTTAGGGCTTGTGAAACTTGGAGGTAGTATGCACACCCAAGGATATGGTAATATTGACCAGAAAATCAATCAACGTTTCCGCGACAATTTCTATCAGTATGATGCTTCTACTAACTTGAATGTTGGAAAGCTTATGCCTAAAAATTGGGGCATCCAATTGCCTGTATTTGCTGGATATTCCCAAAGCATTAGTAACCCAAAGTATGATCCTTATGACCTTGACGTAAAACTTCAAGATAAACTCAACGAAGCTAATAGTCAAGCTCAGAGAGATTCAATGAGAAAAGCTGCCCAAGATTTTACTGCTATTACTAGCTTCAATGTTACTAATGTTCGGGTACTTGGCAACCAAGAGAAAGGCGCTACTTCAAAACCAAAACCTTGGAGCATTAAGAACTTCGACATGAGCTATGCTTACAAC
Organism: uncultured Bacteroidota bacterium; assembly: GCA_903853805.1. Lineage (GTDB taxonomy): Bacteria > Bacteroidota > Bacteroidia > Chitinophagales > Chitinophagaceae > JAFIGV01. The sequence continues at coordinate 192,720 of CAINUN010000085.1, read as the reverse complement.
AAGCAATTCAAACGAAACCCATTGATTGATCATGACCAATCACAGTCTCATAAACTCGGATTAGGTTATGCATATACACTCAAAGCAAAACCAATTGAACCTTTTAAAACCTTAATTAAATCTCGTTCTAAATGGCTGAATCTTATTCGAGATTTTAACTTCAATCCTATTCCTACAAGCTTTGGTTTTAAAACAGAATTGAATAGGGTTTTTAATGAAACTCAATTGAGAAACGTAGGTGGAGATGTTACTTTACCTCCGTCAATTACTTACTTCAAGAATTTTACTTGGATGCGCGACTATACTACCCGCTGGGAAATAGCTCGTTCCATTTCAATTGACTATCATGCCACCAATCAAGCGCGGATTGATGAACCCTACGGACTCATCGACACCAAGGAGAAAAAAGATACTTTGCTCGAAAGGTTTTTAAGATTTGGTAGAAATACCAGTTTTGTGCAAACACTTGGTGCTACCTATAACATGCCTACAAGTAAGTTGCCACTTACCGATTGGACAACAGCAAGACTCACTTACAATTCTACTTTTAATTGGGCTGCAGCTTCTTTGCTTGCAAGAAGTTTGGGCAACACTATGATCAATACTCAAAACATTCAAATCAATAGTGAGTTTGATTTTAGAAGCTTGTATAATAAAAACAAACTTCTACGAGCATTTAACCAACCAAAATCTGGTAGTTCGAAAATTGACCCACGCAGTGGTGGGGGAAAAGACCAAATCAAAGGTGCTAGTGGCTCAAAAGATTTTATGGGTGGAGACTCCAAAGGTAGAGGAGATGCTGCCCTGGATTCTAAAGGAAAAGGCGGAGATAATGTAGGTTCTTCAAAAGGTGATGGAACAAAATCAACGGAATCTAGCAACAAACAAGACGACAACAAGCAGCCTGAAAGTAAACAAGACGAAGATGCAAAAGAGGCTAAGAATAACAAGAACGGTAAGAAGGATAAAAACCCAGTTGACGAAATCGATGTGACCCTTTTTACAGGTATTGACTTATCTGTGTTGAGTACTAAACAAATTGATTCTCTTCTTAAAGTTCAATTGAGTGTTCAAAAAGCAAAAGCAAAAGCTGAGGCAGAAAAAAGAAAGAAAGAAAGAAAAGCAGCTCGTCTTGCTCGAAAAAACAAACCTATTGAACTCAGCGTTCCCGAAAGGGCATTGGGTAGAATTGCAACTATGCTTAAAAGGGTAACCGTGAACTATCAAGAACAAGCAGGTACAACCTTGCCTGGTTATCTCGACAGTACTCAGTTCTTAGGGGTCAATCCAATGAACTTCCAATCGAACCTAGGTTTTGCTTACGGTTTCCAACCACATACAACCTATCTCGATGCATTGGCTAATCAAGGCAAACTTTCAACCGACCCTGTATTTAATGCACTCTTCCGTCAGCAGTTTTCTCAAACGGTGAATGTTGCTGCAACACTTGAGCCTGCGCCCGATTTACGTGTTGACCTTACCATGACCAAAACTTTTTCAAAGACCTTCAACGAGTTGTTTAAAGACACAGGTCGTGGAGATTTTGATCATCTCAATCCGTATGCTACCGGCTCGTTCAATATTTCTTACATCGGTTTGAAAACCATTTTCCAAACTTCAACGCCTAACCAAGGTCCTTTTAAAAACCTTCTTGACTATCGTAGCATTATCTCTCATCGTTTGGGTGCTATGAATCCATATACCAATGGAATTCCCGACCCTTCTTACCCCGAATACAGCAAAGGTTATGGACCTTATTCGCAGGATGTGTTGATACCGTCTTTCATCGCAGCCTATTCGGGTAAAGACCCTAATACCATACCGTTGATTGACTACCGCGATAACACCACGCGCAGCAATCCTTTTAGGTATTTTACCCCTATGCCTAATTGGAAAATTACGTACAATGGTTTGGCTAAACTTCCGTTTTTCAGAGCAAGGCTAAATAATATGGTCATTAACCATAGCTACACCGGAACTGTGGGGTTGAATAGTTTTACAACGGCTATGTTCTATCAAGACTTTTTAGGCGTTGGTTTCCCTTCTTTCATAGATTCCAACTCTCATAATTATGTGCCTTATTTCCAAGTGCCTAATATAACTATGACCGAACAGTTGAATCCTCTTTTTGGTTTCGATGTTTCTTTCAAAAATAATTTTACAGCAAGGTTCGATTTCAAGAAATCGAGAACAGTGAGTTTAAGTTTGATTGACTATCAAGTGAGCGAAACAAGAAGCACGGAATATGTCATTGGCTTTGGCTATAGGAAGAAAGGCGTGATGCTTCCTTTCCCTGTGTTTGGCATACGGAAATTGAAAAACGATTTGACCTTTAAGATGGATATTGGTTTGCGCGATGATAAGACCTCTAACAATTACCTCGCACAAAGAATTGATGTGGTGACGCGTGGACAAAAAGTCATCAGCATTTCGCCATCTATTGATTACCTCGTGAATGATAAACTCACGCTGCGCATTTTCTACGACCGAAGGCAAACCATTCCTTATGTATCGAGTTCGTTCCCTATGACCAATACAAAAGCGGGAATTATGCTCCGATTTATTTTTGCGCAGTAAGCAATAAGTTGAATGTTGGTTTTTCGAATTCTCTTACCTTTAGGATTCTTTTTAAAAACGGAGGTTATGAAAAAAGGATTGTTTTTTTTAGTGGTATTGATGGCGATGATGAGTGGAAAAGTTGATGCACAGATGGTTGCTGATACGTTCAATATTTTACCTAATGGGTTGAATTCAGTAAACCCTGATGGACAAATTAGCAATTATCACCCTCGTATAAGAACATGGACTAAATATACCCCATTTGAACTTGCAGCAAAAGGGATTGTTCCTGGTGTAACCATTTTTGGTATTGCGTATTTCAAACCACAATCTGGGTATTTACCTGCTACTTGGAATGCTACCTTAAACCTGAATTTTAGATGTGGTGACCCTGATTCTACAATACCAACTTCTGTTATTAATGGCGGACCTACTTTTTTCTTGAATAACTATGTCTCAAGTAGTTTTGCTTCGTCAATGTCTTTTTCAAACGGGAGTAATATGACAATACCGGCAACAATTAGTTGGCTTCCATTTATGCTTGATGGTACTTTTGTTTATACAGGTGGGTCATTAGAAATATTTACAGATTGGCAAATGCCCGTTATCACTTGGTCTTTTGGCAATTTCGGAGTTGGGTGTTATGGTGCAAATCCATACCCTTGTTTCTATTACACAACCTATCCTACTAATATGAATAGTGTTACAGGGATGGTAAAAACATCAACAATAATTTATCATAGTACGATAGCTACACCTTGTAGTGGAATGCCAGTCCCAGGAAATGTTTCAGGTAATAATGTTGTTTGTATCAACAAGAAGTTCAAATTGTACCTTAACAATCCATCAGCAGGACCTGGCATTAGTTATCAATGGCAAAAATCAGCTTTAACACCTTTATCATGGACAAATATTTCGGGTGCAACGATTCCTGTTTTATCTGATAGCATTACAAACGCAACACAATATCGTTGTATTGTCTCCTGCAATAATTCTGGATTAAGTGCTATTTCAAATAATTATACCGTAAACCCTCATTATTTTTCAATTGATTCGGTAAATTATATCGTAAACGGCAACCTTGCAATTTTTACACCCTTTTATAATGACACTATTAGTTCAGGAATTCATTCTGAATGGTATACAGGTGATGGTAATATTACGAACTCTTTACAATACCAATATAATAATGATGGAGACTACAATGTTTCTCTTCTTGCATTCAGTGGTTGTAATAATGACACCTTTTCTATACCTGTGCACATAGGTTGTAATGGTTCTGCTACTTTCAATAATACCATAAGTTCCTCTATAGATAGTGTTTGTCCTGGCAATCCTGTTTCCTTTCAAATTAATGATACCTTGCCAAACAATTATACAGTTGAATGGTATTATAAACCACTTTCGGGCGCACCTACATTAATATCAGGATATTCAGGTTCAAACGCAATTGGGTTACCAACTACTGCTTCTTACTTTTACAATAAATCTATCTGCAACATTTCAGGCAACTATAAAACATCTAACCATGATACAATTTATATGCTGCCCTCACCCACCGCAGGCACCATCACAGCCCTCAACACCACCACCAACTACTACAACTTCACCAACACTGGCATGAGCAATGCCCAAAGCTATAAATGGTATTTTGGCGATGGAGATAGTTCTACTTCCCTTGCACCTATTCACTATTATAATTTAGCGGGTATTTACAATGTTTGGTTTGTGGTTACCAATGCAGGTAATGGCTGCACAGATACTGCTTTTACCACCGTAACAATAACTACAGCTGTGGAAGATGTGCAGGGAAGGTTATTTAGCGTTTCGCCCAATCCGTTTAAGGAAGGTTTTACGGTGAATTGTCCCGACGCAAAAGGCAGTATAATGATAGTAGATGGGATGGGTAAAGTTGTGAAGTCGGTTGTTGTGAAGTCGGCGAATATGACTATTGATATGAAAGGATTTTCAAGCGGCGTTTATCTTATCAAATACCAAAACGAATCTCAAACTGAAACCGTGAAAATCATTAAAGAATAAAACGCCCTTGCGTTATTGTGTGACTTTTTGTTTTTGAAAAGATCAACTTTAAAAACTCAAAATTATATGACTACCAAACCTCCAATAAACACCTGCTTCTTGATATGCAATTATCTTGAAGGGGTGTATTTAGGGCGGGTGTAATAGCTTGAAGGAAACCCAGTTTTGCTGCCTCATTCCTAAGAAATATTCAAGCCTTCCTAAAGAACACTCAAGTGTTACTAAGTATAGCTTCAACTTTCCTAACGAGCATTCAAGTGTTTCTAAAGAACATTCAAGCGTTACTAAGAAATGCTTCAACGTTTCTAACGATTACTCAAGTTGTTCTAAAAAACATTCCAACGTTACTAAAGAACACTTAAGCATTACAAAGAAACATTCAAGCATTTTCAACAAAAACAGCAACCTCATTTTAAAACATTAAAATAATTATTAACTTCTAAGCATAAGAAAATCATGGGAAGAAGAAAATTAGAAAAGAATCCAACGCTGGATAAAGCCAATGTAAGAATGGCTGGAATTAAAAGTATTGACCCTAAACTTGACCTTGGAAAAGGGCAAACGGTGGACAATTATGCCTTACAAATTAAAAAAGTAGGGGATTCAATGAATGATTACAACAGCGGTTTAAGCACACTTGATGATTTATACAACAAGTTTAAGGCTGAAGTAACCAAATTAAGGGATTGGAACGAACGTATGTTAAGTGGTGTCGGTTCAGCTTACGGCAAAGATAGCAGTGAGTATGAAAAGGCAGGTGGCGTTCGTAAATCGGAAAAAAAGAAACCAACCAAAAAGGCTACCAAATAATCTTTGGTGCTATTTAAAAAAAGCCATCTCTACTAAAAAAGAGATGGCTTTTTTGATTTTTCCTTTTACATGCCGCACATTACAGCCACTACTCCGCCTCCAACATCCAACGTTCTTCATTTAAGTGGTTTACACTCACTTGAATTTGATAGCGATTGGTTAAGTAAGCAGCCAATTGCTCGGCAGCAAAAACAGAACGATGTTGTCCGCCGGTGCAACCAAAATTGATACTGAGGTTATCAAAACCGCGCGAGAGATAATCATCTACATTGATGGAAACAAGGGCATAAACATGGTCTAAAAAGTCGGGCATCTTCGATTCAATTCTTAAAAAATCTTGCACCGCAGCGTCCTTTCCTGTGAGGTGTTTGTATGCCGCAAATCTTCCCGGATTGAGGATGCCTCTGCAATCGAAAACAAAGCCGCCGCCATGCGCACTCTTGTCTTTAGGAATGCCTTGTTTATAAGAAAAACTATTGACGGTCACTTGTAGTTTCGATTGTTCTTTACGAACGGGTTGGGCATACATCTCTTGCATTTCCTTAGTCGAAAGTTTTTCGAGCAAGGAACGCAGTTCGGGATGATTGGGTATTTGCGGATAAATGGAAAGGAAGGTTTCGAGGTTTTTTAAAGCAGGGGCAATGCTAGAAATGAAATGAGGTTTGCGCTGCAACAAGCCACGGAAACCATAAGCACCTAACACCTGCAACAAACGCAGCAATACAAACTGAGCATAGCCTTTGCGGAAGAATATTTCATCCATCCTTGGAATGTGCAACTTATGTAGGGTAGATACATAATGATTCAGCATGTCTTCCTTCCAAGCTTCGGGCAATTGTGCCTTTGCTTGCCAAAGAAGCGAAGCCAAATCATATTGCACCGAGCCTTTCATACATCCCTGAAAATCGATGAGGAATGCCTTGCCTTCATGCAGCATCACATTGCGGCTTTGAAAGTCGCGATACATCAGCATTTGCGGTTGCACATTGGCAAGTTCTTTACTCATTCGCTCCATTTCATCCATCAATGCATTCTTGTCGTAATGCACTTTTTGGAGGTCGGCAAAGTAGTATTTGAAGTAAAACAAATCGGCCATAATGGCTTTTTCGTCAAAGGCTTTGGTAGAAAAACATTGGTTGAAATTGGCTTCTCGTCCTGCAATCCATTGCGCACGCACAAGCTGCTCGATAGCTATGTGGTATTGCTGCCTTACACTTTCAGTATAGCCTTCCTTCATCACTTGGTCGAACAAAGAATTGCTACCTAAATCTTGTTGTAAATAACAACGGCGGTCTTTACTTGTTTTATAAATTTCGGGCACGTTGATTTCGTGCTTCTTAAAAAGCTCGGTGAAATAGAAATAGGTATTGTTCTCGGCTACATTGGTGTTGTAGGTACCAATTGCAGTTTTGTTTCCGTTGCGCAAGCGATAATATCTTCTGTCGGAGCCAGAAACGGGCAACAATTCAATATGCTCGGCAGCAACACCGAAATGCTCTTCAAATAATTTCTCTAAGTTAGTAATTGCGATAGCGGTGGTCTTATTTACTGTCATAGTATTTTTTAGGAAACTCAAATAGAAATACGTCTTTAGGTTGATTGCCGAAATCATACCAATGATCGGCATGAAAACTTGCACCAACAATACCACATGTAGGCATGTTGGCAATTAAAAATTTATTGGAAAGTTGATTGACAAAATCGGTAATCCCCGGGTTGTGAGTAACAATAAAAACCGATTTCCATTCGTCATTCAAGCAAGCAATAATGTCAGCAATAGTTGCAGCCGATGCGTGGTAAAGCTGCTGTGTAAATTGAATGTTCTTGCTTTCAAAATGCAGCCCTTCGGCAATTAATGTTGCGGTCTGTGTGGTTCTTTTAGCGGCACTTGCAAGAATAGCATCAGGGAAAATTCCTTGCTCTTTCAGCACTTTTCCCATTAAGGGAGCATCATGAAAACCACGGTCATTGAGCGAGCGATCAAAATCTTTTTCAAAGGCGTTTGCCCAACTAGATTTTGCATGACGAATCAAAAAAACCTTGCGTTCCATCACTTGTAATATTGAAGTTTTAAATCAACGCCATCAAACACAGCATAGCTATTAAACCTAAGCCAGTCGCCAAGGTTTACATACAAGCTATTTTGAGGCAAAGGATATTCGATGGCAATATGACGATGCCCGAAGATGAAATAGTCGATATGCTCTTGTTGCAAATGCTGTAAGCAAAACTGTACTAAAAACTCTTTATCAGGACCAAGAAAAGGATCGTCTGCTGCAATATGCTTTGGACCTTTATGGCTCAACCAACTTGCAATACCCACGCCCGTATCGGGATGAATTCTTCGGTAAAGCCATTGAGAAAAAGGATTGCGCAACACCGTCTTCAAAATCTTATAGCCATTATCACCAGGTCCTAATCCATCGCCATGACCAATGAAGAATTGCTTGCCATTGAATTCTCTTTTGATGGGCTCATGATGAATAGGAATGTTCAATTCTTCTTGAAAATAGCCTCGCATCCAAAGGTCATGATTGCCCGTAAAGGCTTCGATAGGTAGCCCTGCATCGCTTAATTCAGCTAGTTTACCCAAGAAACGAGTATATCCCTTAGGTACCACGTTTTTATATTCAAACCAAGCATCAAAAATGTCGCCGACAAGGTATAAGTGGGCTGCGTCTTTTTTGATTTCATCAAGCCATAGGCAAACACGCTTTTCCCGTGCAATACTTGATGCCTTGTCAGGAATGCCGAAATGAAAATCGGAAGCGAAATAAATTTTCTTGCCTTGCGGTAAAATCATGTAGGATGGAAAACGCTGCAATTTAGGAAATGTAAAACAATGCCTGTTTTGTCAAGGACAATTGAAGTTTCATTTACTTTGCAGTCGTTTCCACGAAACAATTACACGATGCTTAAAAACTTCCTAAAGAAAATAATCAAAGCCATACCCATCAACTTCACTAAGAACCAACAATATGACGCGCAAACAAAAAAAGTGATTGAACGTGTATGTAAGCGTGGAAGTAATTGCATAGACATTGGCGCACACAAAGGAGAAGTGCTTGACCAAATAATCAATGCAGCACCCGAGGGAAATCATTTTGCATTTGAGCCCATTCCTTTTTTGTTTCAAAACCTGAAAAAGAAATACGCAGGCAATGCAAAAATTATTGTGAAGGATATTGCGCTTAGCAACAACACAGGAACAGCATCTTTTAATCTAGTGGTATCCAATCCATCTTACAGTGGACTCGTTAAGCGAAAATATGACCGCCCTAACGAAAAGGACGAAAGTATCAACGTTACCACCGAATTGCTTGATAATGTTTTAGATGAAAAGTTTTTGGTTGACCTTATTAAGATTGATGTTGAAGGCGGTGAGTTGTTAGTTTTAGAAGGCGCAAAAAAAACAATTGCTCGTTGCCAACCCACCATCATCTTCGAACATGGATTGGGAGCTTCGGATTGTTATGGCACCAAGCCCGAACAAGTTTTCAATTTGCTTACAGATTGCGGTTTAAAAGTTTCGCTCATGAAAAAATGGCTCCAAAACGAGCCACCTTTTTCTTTAAAAGAATTTACCGAAACCTATTATAGCAGCAAGGATTATTACTTCATTGCTTACGCTTCCTGAATTATTTTTTAGAAAACTACCACTTCATATTCAACCCCATCAACCAATTAAATCCTGCCTGAGGATAGTAATAGTTCTGCGTTGTAAACGTTTGTCCATAAATATAGCTAAAGGTGTAGCCGTTGCTTTCATACACCTTGTTGAAGATGTTTTTTAAGGCAAGCGAAAAACCCAATTCTTTTACGATTTTGGTTTTGATGGCAAAATGAAGACTTATATCGGTGAGGCTATAAGGATGGATGCTGCGTTGATCATTACTTGTGTTGTCGAGGTATTGTTTGCCTACCTGTTTCTGTGTGATATCTACGCTCCAATGACGCCAAAAATGAAGGTTGGGAAAAGGTTTCATTTGCAATGAAGCAAAATACATATGCGCAGGAGAGAAAGATATGTCAGTTGTTCCGTGTTGAATAGCCGATTGACCACCATTGTCATAATCATCCACAAACTCTGTGAAGTCTTTGATTTTATTTTGAGAGAAAGTAGCATTGGCATCTATACGCAACCAATCATTGAACCGATAGCCAGCCATCAACTCCACACCACTTCTAAAACTGTTGGGCACATTAGTGCGGGTGTAGGCACCTACGTCATTTACTTTTCCTGTTAGCACTAGTTGGTCTTTATAGTTCATGTAAAACATATTGGCATGAGCCGTCCATTTGGCATTGCGAATTTCGTAACCGCCTTCAAAGTCTGTCAGCTTTTCGGCTTTGGGTGCTTCTGTTTTCGCTGCTTCAAAATCATCATGGTTGGGTTCTTTGTTAGCCACAGCCACTGATCCATACACTCTATGTGTACTACTATTATTAGTAGCAAAATGATAACTCAGTCCGGCTTTAGGATTGAAAAACACATAATTGTTGGAAGGCTTCAATTCGGGATTATTCCTAAAACCATTAATTTCATAATTCACTGCCCTTAGTTGCACATCAACATAAAGACTTAGCTTACCTAACTGTTGTTCGCCTTTTATAAAACTATTGAAATCGGTTTTATTTGAAGTGTTGTAATACCAACGATAGTCATTGGGCACAGCATATTGCGCCCATTTCACAAAACCATATTGCTTGCCATCATATTGGGTGTAGCCGCCACCAAAAGTGAGGTGCGTGTTGTTTTGGTTATAAAATACAGAAGCCAATGCACCATAAAAATTATTGTCGAGCCATAGTTGACGAATAAGGTCGGTGCTCGAAAAAGTATCATTGGAAGGCGTAATAAACGGCAGCAAACCATAACTGCTGAATGCTTGTGCGGTTTTATACTCTTCATAATAGCCTTTCCCTTTGGTAAGAAAAGTTGCCAAACTTGCTGTCCAACGACTATTGTATTGATGATCTAGAAATAACTGATAATAATCTTGTTGGTAATTGTCGGTTTGGTTTTGATAATAAGTGCCATCCGATTTAAGTCCGAGCTCGTTGTAAGTTCTGTTTGTACTCAAAGAATCTTGAGGCACACCATTCCAAGCTTGACCAGTTTTTTCAGTGCCAGTCATAATCATACCACGCAAGCGCGTTTTTTCATTAATCTTCCAACCAACATTTAATTGAAGCGATTTTAGGTCGGATGTCGAACGATCGATAAACCCATCGGAATTGACTTTACTCATCCGAACATCGAACTGCCAACCACCTTGCAACAAACCAGAACTAGCTTTGACTGTATATTTCTGTGTGTTAAAAGACCCTGTGGAAAGATTTACGCTTGCCCCTGCTTCGTTGCTTAATTGAAGATTGCTGATACTCATTGTTGCACCAAAAGCACCCGAACCATTGGTAGAAGTGCCAACTCCTCGTTGAATTTGAATGGAATTGGTTGAAGACGCTACGTCTACAAAATCTACAAAATAAGTGCCTTGCGATTCGGCATCGTTCACTGGAATTCCATTGAGTGTAACATTAATTCTTGTACCGTCGGTTCCTCTAATTCTTAAACCTGTGTAACCCACACCAGCCCCTGCGTCAGAAGTAATTACCGAAGAAGGCGTGTTTTGAAGTAGATAAGGGATGTCTTGCCCCAAATTTTGTTTGGCAATGTCTTTTTCAGTAACTTCAGTGTTAGCAAAAGGTGCATTTGAATTAGTTCGAACGGCACGAACTTCCACTGGTTGAAGCTCTTGAGTTTTAGAGATAGAATCTTTTACTTGAGCAAAAGCATTCCAGGAAAAAGTTGCCAAACTGGCAATGACGAATAGTTTTTTTCTAAGCATGGCTATTGTTTTAGTCGGAGCGCATCAACATTTGTTGAATGAATAACAGCAATTCTTTCTGTTACTCAAGTATTACGACTATATCTGCTGAATGTTACTTTCCTAACCGGCATTACCCGGTCTAGGTTCAGCGGGTATGATCTCAGCCCTTTATTATGAGGCACCCCGAGTGATAAAAAATGTTAGAGGGCGAAGGTAAGCGAATGAGGAAAATAATTTCTCAGAAAAAATAGTTTATGTCACAAAAATTGTATTTTTACAAAAATCAAAAGACATGAAAAAACTTATACTTGCGTCAAGCATTGCTATGCTTGGTTTCGGTCAGTTTGCTTCGGCACAATTGGCTACAGAAACATTTAACAGCGGTTTCCCCGCTACATGGTCAATGGTTAACAATGATAACCTTACCGTTAATGCTTCTATGTTCTCAGCTCCAATCCCTGCAACTCTTACTGCTCAGGCTTGGATGACACGTTTGCGTGCAACTGGTGATTCTGTGATGTTAACAGCATCTGCATTTACCCCAGTTGGAACAGCAGACAGGTGGATAATTTCTCCAGCTTTTACGGTGAATAACGCTAATATGATTATTAAATGGGAAGATTGGTGTAGTGCAGGAGCTACTTATGTAGACAATTTGCAAATTTGGGTTTCACCTACAGCCGGTACAACAACCTCGTCTTTTACTCAAAAAATATATGACGCGCCAGCTACATTATATGATGACCCAACTCCTTATCAAACTCACGGAGCATCATTGGCAGCCTTCAACGGTCAAACAATTAGAATTGCAATAAGAAACAATACTTACAATCAAGGTTCTGTTCGTGTTGATAATGTTGGGACCCAAAACATGAGTGCTGCTCTTGACGCTGCTGCTACAAAAGTGAATTTTTCAAACATTGTAGCTGGAACATCATCTAACCCAGTTACTGTAAAAGTCACTAACATGGGTTCATCAAACATTACTTCTATTCAAGCAAGTTATAAAGTTGATGCTGGTTCTCCAATTACTCAAACATTTACTGTAAATATTGCTCCTCTTGGATCAAGTACTTTATCTTTTACATCTCCAATTACAAACCCTTCAGTAGGTTCTCACACAATTACATTTAATATTCTTCAAGTAAACGGAGGTGCTGATAACGTTACTACTAATAACCAAGCAACATCAAACTTTGCGGTAGCTACAAGTTCAGTTCCAAGAAATGGGATAATTGAAGAGTTCTCATCTTCAACTTGTGCTCCTTGTGCGTCTTTCAATGCAACATTTGACCCGCTTATTCAAACCAATAATGTAAACCTTCCAAGTTCACATTTCAATGCTGTTAAGTATCAAATGAATTGGCCTTCACCAGGAAATGATGTTAGCTATAACAATGATGGCCTGACTCGTCGTACTTATTATAATGTTTCAGGAATTCCTGACCACTTCACAAATGGTGCCCAAGGAACTTCTGGAAATCAATCTGAAATTGATGCGTCTAAAACATCACCTGCTTATGTTACACTAAGTGGTTCTTACGAAATTAAGAATGACTCAATTATTGCTAAAGTTATCGTTACTCCTAATTTCAGTCTAAGTGGTGTAAACTATAAGTTGTTATTATCAACTACTGAAAAGCATTACCAAAACACCGGAAATACAACTGGACAATTAGATTACTACCATATTATGCGTAAAATGTTACCTGATGGTAATGGTATTGCGATTACAAGTTTTAACGCTGGAGTTTCTCAAACTTTTGTTCAGCGTTATAAATTTACAATTGGAGCTGTAACTCAGATGTCTAATGTTTTCTGGAGTTCTCCAATTAATAGTAATTTAGTTGCTTTCTTACAGGATGTTTCTTCAAAAGAAATTCTTCAATCTGTTTCTATCCCTGCTGCTTGGTCTGGTGTAAATGATATTACTGGCAATATCAAGCAGATAGCATTATTTCCAAATCCTGCTACAAACGGAACTAACCTAAATGTTAATCTTGAAAAAGCAACCACTCTTTCTATTAATGTTATTGATGCCTTAGGTCGTGTTGTTTATTCATCTTCTAATGAATTTGGTAATGGTGAACAAAACATTTTTATTCCAACCAATAACATGGAAACAGGTATTTATAATGTTTCTGTATCTACAGAAGAGACAAGCCAATCTGTAAAACTTACAGTTACTAAATAATATATAACATCATTTTTAAAAAATAGGCAGTCTAAATAGGCTGCCTATTTTTTTTAAAAAAACCCTTCTAATGAAATATCAATTGTGTTATCCCTTACTTTTGCCTTTATTAATAAACAAGTTTTCCTAAACAAATTTTAATTAAATAACAAACAATGAAAAAACTCCTTTACTCAGCATTAGCTATTGCTATGCTTGGCGGTAGTTACCAAGCTAATTCACAAGTTTGGTCAGAAAATTTTAACTCTGGTATTCCTTCTTCTTGGGTTAAGATAAATGTAGATGGTTTGACTCCTAATAGTGCTTTCAATGCAGCTATTGTTTCTGGTCTTACTGCTAACGCTTGGATGGCATGGCAAAGAGCAACTGGTGATTCTGCCGCCTTGACTACATCGTGGTTTACATCAGCAGCAGTTGCTGACCGTTGGTTAATTACACCTTCTTTTCAAGTAACGAATACTAACATGGTATTATCTTGGGAAGATTTTACAGCTGACCCTAGTTTTCCTGATAATATGGAGGTGTTAGTTTCTGCAACTGCAGGTACTACAACTTCTGCTTTTACAACATCACTTTACAATGCTTCTGGAGCTACTGGTGATTATGAAAGACACGGAATTAATTTGGGCGCTTATAACGGACAGACTATTAGAATTGCATTCCGCAACCACTCAAACGATAAGTATTTGCTTTTCATGGACAATGCAAATACTGCAGTGTTACCTGCTGTAGATGGTGCAGTAGATTCAGTTGATTTTCCAAAATTAGCCTCTGCTGGAACAGCAGTAAAGGCATTGGTTGAAAATACTGGTGCTACTACCTTAACAAGTGTTGATCTTAATTATACTATTGATGCAGGATCACCAGTTAGCCAAACCTTTTCAGTGAATCTTGCGCCATATGCAAAAACTTGGGTAACTTTTACTACAACTGTTTCTGCTTCTTCTGGACCTCATACAGTAACTGTAAATTTGACTAAATCAAATGGTAGTACAGATCCAATTACTACTAACAACACTAAATCAACTTCATTTACAATTGCAACTTCTTCTACAACAAGAACGGGTATAATTGAAGAGTTCTCGTCTTCTACTTGTGCACCATGTGCTTCATTTAATGCTACTTTTGATCCATTGATTATTAGCGCAACAAACAATGCTAATTCAGGTTCTTCTCGTTTTAGTGTTATTAAATATCAAATGAACTGGCCTTCACCAGGCAATGATGTTAGTTACAATCCTGATGGTTTAACTCGCAGAAATTATTATGCAGTTAGCGGAATTCCAGATCATTTTACTAATGGTGCTCAAGGTGGAGCTGGAGATCAAGCAGAAATTGATGCTTCAAAAACTACACCTGCTTATATGACTATGACAGGTTCTTATGTTGTAAAAGGTGATTCTTTGATAGCTACAGTTATTATCAATCCTACTTTCACATTGAATAATGCTGGTTTCAAACTTCATGTTGCTACTGTTGAAGATCATTACCAAAATCCAGGAAACACTACTGGTCAATTAGAATATTATCATGTAATGCGTAAAATGTTACCTGATGGAAATGGTACAACTATCAACACATTTGTTGCTGGGACTCAACAAACATTTACTTTTAGATACAAATACACAGTTGGAACAGTTACACAAAATTCATTCCTGTTCTGGAATCACCCAATGGCTGGTTCAATGGTTGCTTTTGTACAAGATAATTCTAATGGTGATATTATTCAAGCTTTAACTGTTCGTGCTTCTTGGCCTGCAGCAGTTGCTAATGTAACTTCTGGAATTGGTAACTTAAGCATCTACCCTAACCCTGCTAACGAACATACTAGCGTTGCTTTCAGTCTTGAAAAAACTTCTGAAGTAAGCGTTTCTATTGTTGACAATTTGGGTCGCGAAGTTTATAATTTACCTACTCAACAAATCAATGCAGGTAATGTTATTCTTCCTATCAATACCACAAATCTTGCTTCTGGTCTTTACAATTTAACTATACGCACAGAAAACGGAATGGTTACTGAAAGATTAAATGTTGTAAAATAAGACTATCAACTTACTCCATTCTTTTTATTAAAGAAGCTGCCGCACTAAACGGCAGCTTCTTTTTTTTGTCCTTTTTGTTTAGCGTGTTTGTTTTACAAGAAATATGCTTGACGGAAACAGAGGATTAAAAAATAGAAACATGTGAAAATCATGCATTAGGTCTTTAATAATAACAAGGCTGTTTTCTACTCCATTTCCTTCATGTTTTATTCCAGCAGGCTGTGCTAAAGGGTATGTTGAATTTGTTCAGCATGCCGTGCTGAAGGGTTGCAGTTAGGTGGTTTTTGTTCTGCACACTGTGCTGAAATTTTTCAACTATCTATTTTGCATTTATCTTTCCACATGTCCTATACGAAACCGACTTAAGCATCAACTAGTAACTTACACTTTCAACTCCCTTCAAAATATTCTACCACACCTTCTTTCAACAATATTTCTTGTTCTTTCAATCCATGTGCTTCAATGGGCGTAAGTATCTTGAAATGTGGCCAACCTTCCTCATCTTTTCTTTCCAGTTCATACAAACCTTTTTTGCTAAGCAGCGTGCAAGCTCCTACGTGCATCAGATCTTGCTTCTGTTCCTTCGACCATTTTTGTGTAGAAGATATTTTTCCTACCTCATTCATCCCCACAAGAAATAGTATAGCTTCCATGTCGGGCAGTTTTCCAAATCGGTCTTGAAGCATTTTTTCTACGGCTTCCCAGCGGGTTTCAAAGTTTTCCATTAAATACAAAAGTCAAATTCTAAATTCCAAATTCCAAATTCCATCCCCTATGCTTTCATGACAAATCCTTCTTTTTTTAAAAAACGTTAAATCGCCAACTTGTTTGTCTTTTTATGCTACGAGTTTTTACTTTTGGCTTTCACTTATTTTCTTAGAAAAACAAATAGATATGGAGCAGACAGCTTCTTCAGTTGACATCAGAGAATTAAACGAACGAATCAATCAACAAAGTGCTTTCATTGACTTGTTGATGATGGAACTCAACAAAGCCGTGGTGGGTCAAAAACACATGGTAGAACGATTACTCATTGGCTTATTAGCCAACGGGCATGTGTTGCTTGAAGGCGTACCTGGCTTGGCTAAAACACTTGCCATCAAGTCTTTGGCAGCAGCTATTCATGGTCGTTTTGCACGTATTCAGTTTACGCCCGACTTACTGCCTGCCGATGTGTTGGGTACTATGATTTATAACCCTCAAGAGCACAAGTTTGCGGTGAGAAAAGGTCCCATCTTCGCCAATTTTGTGTTGGCAGATGAGATTAACCGCGCACCGGCAAAAGTGCAAAGTGCTTTGCTCGAAGCCATGCAAGAAAAGCAGGTAACTATTGGCGATTATACCTACAAACTCGAAGAGCCTTTCTTGGTGCTTGCCACGCAAAACCCTATTGAGCAAGAAGGAACTTACGAATTGCCCGAAGCGCAGGTAGATCGTTTCATGTTGAAGGTGGTGATTTCTTATCCTCGACAAGAAGAGGAAAAACAAATCATTCGCTATAACCTGAACCCGCAGGGAATGGCAAAAATTAACCCTGTGGTGACGACCGATGACATTATTAAGGCAAGAAAACTCGTGCGCGAGGTGTATATGGACGAGAAAATTGAACAATACATTCTCGACATCGTTTTTGCTACTCGCTTCCCTGAAGATTATAAGTTGCCACGCCTCAAGCCGTTGATAAGTTATGGTGCATCGCCACGCGCAAGCATTAGTTTGGCATTGGCAGCAAAAGCCTATGCATTTATTAAGCGCCGTGGATATGTAATTCCTGAAGATGTGCGCGCAGTGTGCCACGATGTGATGCGCCACCGCATAGGCATCACTTACGAAGCCGAAGCCGAAAACGTAACAAGCGTCAATATCCTCAACGAAATCTTGAATTCAGTTGAAGTACCTTAGTAGGTTTTATTTTTAAAAATATTCAATGGCAATTGTCTGAAAAGATTATTGCCATTTTTGTTTCTTAAAAAGAGTTTGTATTTTTCTACGATAAAGAGAATGCATGCAAGCATGGAAAAAAACCAAAGTATTTTTTTGGGAAGAAGCACCCTTCTTCAAGTTCCTGCTGCCTCTCATTTTGTCTATTGTTTTCTATGAATTAAACTGGTTGCCTTGTATTGGAGAAAGGTATTTACTTATAGCATTTTCATTCTTTTGGGTGTTTATTCTTGTCTTCAATTTCTTCAAGCATAGAACCAGTTTTATCAAGTTCAGTCAATTCATTTTGCTTCATTGTGCAGTATTTCTATTGGGGTGGTGGGTGTGCGCTAAAAACAACTTTACTCACAACCCTTTATGGTTTGGAAATTTTACTAAAAGTGCTGATGTTTTTGCTGGAAGAATATTAGACAAGCCTTTGTTGCGGGAGAAAACATGGAAACTGAAAATTGCTATTGAAAAAGCAGTTTCATCGAAAGAAGCATCAGCAACAAAAGGCATAGCGTTCGTGTATGTTTATCGAGATAGTTTGCCCTTTAATTTTCATCAAGGAGATAATATATTGGTTCCCAACAAGTGGACGCTCATCAAAAATTCAGGCAATCCTTTTGAGTTTGATTTTGCTAGGTTTTGCCGTTGGAATGGAATCGGTTTGCAGGAGTTTATCGCAAGAAAAGATATTGCATTAATTCAAGCTGCACCTAACGAACCTCAAGTGATTCAGGCAACACATGATTGGGCAATGGCTGCTTTGGAACAATATATCAAAGACAGTGCAACCCTTGGTTTAATGCAGGCAATGCTTCTTGGCGATGAAGTAAATTTTGATGCTGGGCTACGTCAAAGTTATTCCGAAACTGGTATTATTCATATCGTCGCCATTTCTGGTTCACACGTGATGGTCTTCTTTTGGTTCATTTCTGTTTTGTTGTTTTGGATAAAAAACAAAAGATACGAAGCAGTAAAGTATTTGATTGCTGTGCCTTTAGTGTGTTTTTATGTGGCAGTTGCCGGTGCGCCCACTTCAGCAGTTAGAGCTGCGGTCATGTTTTCATTCCTTGCATTAGGCATGATTGTTCAAAAAAACAAACAGCCACTCAATCAATTATTAGCAACAGGTTTTTTCATGTTGCTTTATGAACCTATGTGGTTGTTTGCTGTAGGATTTCAATTGTCATTTATTGCAGTGTTATCGCTCATTCTATTCTACCTTCCCATTTGCAATTGGTGGACTCCCCGTAATAAAATTTTTCGCTCTTTGTGGCAAGCAATGGCAGCAAGTATAGCGGCAGAAATCTTAGTGGCGCCACTGGTCATTTTCTACTATCATCTTTTACCCACTATGTTTTTATTCGCCAATTTGTTTGCTTACATGTTCATGGGTGCGGTTTTGATTCTTGGGCTTGTCTTGGTGCTAGTAAGTAAGTTTGGTTTGCTTGCAAAATTGCTAGCAGCAATAATCACATTCATAGTAGTTGTGTTCAATGGTTTGGTTCAATGGTTTCAATCTTTAAATCCTGATTTTTTACGGCATCTTTTTCTATCACTCACGGAAGTCACTCTATTATACATTACCATTACCTGCTTCGCCGTTTTCGTAATGAAGAAAATAGGCAAAGCTTTGCTATTGGGTGAGCTAGCTTTATTGCTTTTGCTAGGCTTCATTACTCATGATAATTGGAAAGCAATCCATCAACAAAAACTAATAGTTTATAACACAGGGAAAAGAAATTACGCTGAATTGATTTCCGGAAGAAAATATTACCCTCTAATAGAAGACAGTGCTTTCAATGCCGACAAAGATTTCGCAACTAAAGAAGCACATATTGCTTTGCGTTCTTGGCAAAAAGGGAATGATTGGGTTCAGCCAATTATTTCATTGAATGGAAAGAATTTTTTGTTCTTGAATGAACCTTTAAGCTTAGATTCTTTGCAAACCTTTCCCATAGATTATTTGGTGTTGAAATATCCTTTGAAAAAATTCAATGCGGTTGACTTACAAAAATCCTTTGCCTTCAAAAAACTCATAATTGCTGGCAAGCAAAAGAGATATATCATGGAGCAATGGAAAGACAGTTGCAACCGATTACAAATACCTTTACATTTAGTAATGTTGGATGGAGCCTTCGTTTTTGAGTAAAACTCACGCTTGGTTTTAATTAACTTTGCGCCGTCTTTTCAAACAACTGAATTATGAACCGAAAAATTCAATCTGCCCTTATCTCCGTTTTTTATAAAGATGGTTTAGAACCGGTCGTTCGTACTTTGCATGAGTTGGGTGTTACCATTTTTAGTACAGGTGGTACTCAAGCCTTTATAGAGGGACTTGGTTTGCCTTGTGTTTCAGCTGAATCTGTTACGAATTATCCAAGTATTTTAGGAGGACGTGTTAAGACCTTACATCCAAAGATTTTTGGAGGCATTTTGGCAAGAAGAGATTTTGATGATGACCAAAAACATGTTGTTGAGTTTGAAATTCCTTTGATGGATTTGGTGATTGTTGACCTCTATCCATTTGAAGAAACAGTAAAAAACACAAGCGATGAAAAAGCAATTATTGAGAAGATAGACATTGGTGGTCCGTCAATGATTCGCGCAGCTGCTAAAAATCATCAAGATGTGTTGGTAGTGGCAGCAAAAATTGAGTACGAAACTTTGGTGAATTTATTGCAAGAACAAAAAGGCACTACTTCACTCGAACAAAGAAAACTCTTCGCTGTAAAAGCTTTTGAAATAGTTGCTCATTACGATGTTGCTATTTCTGATTACTTTTTAAAACAAATGGGAGGAAGTTCTTTCCAACTTTCATTAGGCAATCGCCAATCACTTCGTTATGGAGAAAATCCTCATCAACAAGCAGCATTTTATGGTGATATAGATGAATTGTTTGATAAGCTCAATGGCAAAGAACTTTCTTATAATAACCTTGTGGATGTTGATGCTGCTTGTCAGATAATTGCTGAATTATCTGAGCCGACATTTGCCATTATCAAACATACAAATGTTTGTGGTATTGCAATTGCTGAAAATGGCTTGGCAGCATGGGATAAAGCTTTGTCTTGTGATCCTGAAAGCGCATTTGGTGGAGTACTGGTGACTAACCAAATTATTCGACTTGAAATTGCTCAAAAAGTTAATGAATTATTTTTTGAAATTTTAATTTCTCCTGGATACGATGATGATGCATTGGAATTGTTGAGCAAAAAGAAAAACAGAATTCTCCTTTTTCAGAAAAAATCCCTCTATCCAGAGAGAGAATTTAAGCGTATATTAAACGGTGTCCTTGTTCAAGCAGCTGATAAAGGCAACCATGAATATTGGCAAGAACAAGGTGGGCGCACAACAATTAAAACAGAAAAACAAGACTTGGAATTTGCAAACATTATTTGCAAACATTTGAAGAGCAATGCAATTGCCTTGGTGAAAGATGGTATGTTATTGGGGAAAGGTTGTGGGCAAACTAGTCGAGTGGACGCGCTTCGTCAAGCAATTGACAAGTCAAAGCAATTTGGATTTTCATTAGAGGGTGCAGTATTGGCTTCCGATGCTTTCTTCCCGTTTGATGATTGTGCTCGAATGGCTCATGAAGCAGGCATAACAGCCATCATTCAACCAGGTGGTTCAGTGCGTGATAACGATACATTTACCTTCTGCAAAGAAAAAGGGATGGCGTTGGTAATGACAGGTATGCGCCATTTCAAACACTAATATTTAAGTATTATGCCCCTTATCAAATTTAGTGAAGATTTGGTTCTGCGAAATTATGAAGTTGTTGATGCTGAAAATTTATTTGCTGCAATCAATAACAATCGTGAGCATCTTCGTCTTTGGCTTCAATGGGTGGATGCTACACAAACTGTAAAAGATTCTGAAAAATTTATTCTTGATTCTCTTTATCAATTGGAAATGCAAGAAGGTATTGCAATGGGCATTTTCTTCAAAGGATTTATAATTGGTGGGATTGGCATGTTGAACTGGAATCATCATCTAAGACAAGCGCACATTGGCTATTGGCTTGACAAAGATTATGAAGGGAAAGGCTTAATGCATCAATGCGCAAAGCATTTTATTAACTACATTTTCCAAGAACTTGACCTAAATAAAATTGAAATTAGGTTTGTACCAGAAAACTTAAGAAGTGCGAACCTAGCCAACAGACTTCATGCAAAAGTAGAAGGTGTTCTTCGCGAAAGTTATTTACAGAATGCTGTGTTTAAAGATATTATTGTTGCGGGTATTCTGAAAAAAGATTGGTTGTGAATAAACGCAGATTATTTTCCTTTAAAATCAGGTTTTCTTTTTTCTAGAAAAGCACTTACTCCTTCCTTAAAATCTTCACTAGCACCAGCTTCAACTTGCAGCTCCTTTTCTCTTTCAAGTTGCTGTGCTAAATTATTTATGTATGTTTCGTTGAGTAGCCTTTTTGTTAGCCCAAGCCCTTTGGTAGGCATTTGAGACAATTGTAAGGACATCTTTTTACTTTCGATTTCAAATGAAGCATCACTATAAACCTTGAATATCATACCCATATTCAAGGCCTCGGTAGCGATCACTTTTTCGCCTGTCATCATAAGTGCAGAAGCTCTTTGTAAACCAATCAATCTTGGCAGAGTATATGTTCCACCACTATCAGGTATCAAAGCTATTTTACTGAAAGCTTGAATAAAACAAGCAGACTCACAAGCAACGACAACATCACATGCAAGGGCAATATTGGCGCCAGCGCCAGCAGCCACTCCATTTACAGCAGCCACAATTGGTTTCTCAATTTGTCGAATGCGTAACACTATTGGGTTGTAATGTTCTGACACAATAGTTTCGAGGTTGGGTCCAGTAGCATCTGTTGCTTCACTAAGGTCTTGTCCAGCACAAAAAGCTTTGCCAATACCAGTGATATAAATACAACGAACAGCATCGTCTTGCTCACAATCATCAAGTGCCACTTGCAATGCCAATGCCATTTCTCGATTAAAACTGTTGAATTTTTCAGGGCGGTTGAGAGAAATGTAGCCAACCCCATTTTCTTTATGAAATAAGATGGAACTCATAAATGGTGGATTGTTGCAAATGTGCAATTAATTTTTGTAGTTAACTTAATCAATTAACATCAGTTTCTTACAATAATTGATACTAAAAAGGGAACCCCAATAACAATCCTTTAATAACACTACATCGGTGCACCTTTTTTCTTGTCAAGAATTTCTTCGATGCATGAAGGGCAATAACATTCCCCTGTTTCAAGCATCGGCAATTTTTCAGGAAGATTGCTGCACCAACATTCAGCAGGATTGCAAATAAAACTTGTCTTGCAACTAGGACAAATCTTTTGCTCGTCGATTAATGTTTTTGATTCCATAACTACAAAATTGAACTACAAAATTTCTTCAAACGCTGACCGAAATCATGCTTTGGGCGGTACTTCGCAAATAATTTTGTTTCTCAATTGGTGCATTCTATTTCTCGTAGCCATCACCATCCACTTAGTTTTTTTGAACCACTTAATTTATTTCAAATGGCAAAAGTAAAAGGCGAAATCGTTGTCAATACCGAAAGATGTAAAGGCTGCGAACTTTGTGTGCCTGTATGTAAAGAAAAAACAATCGCTATGTCTTCAGGATTAAACAGTAAAGGTTATCATTTTGCAACTACTGTAAATGAAGATTGTAATGGTTGTACTAACTGCGGTTTGGTTTGTCCTGATGGAGCAATCACCGTATATAGAGTAAAAGTTGCTTAAAATAGAAAATCGTTTCACGATGAAAGAAATAAGACTCATGAAAGGCAATGAAGCCATTGCCGAAGGTGTTATCCGCGCTGGCTGCGATGGTTATTTTGGTTATCCTATCACACCACAATCGGAAGTGCTAGAATATTTAATGGCAACTGCAACAGAGCAACGCACAGGTATGGTAACGCTGCAAGCTGAAAGCGAAATTGCGTCTATACATATGGTTTATGGAGGCGCTGCTGCAGGGAAAAGGGTAATGACATCCTCTTCAAGCCCTGGCATTAGCTTGATGCAGGAAGGCATTTCATTTATGGCGGGAACTGAGTTGCCTTGCTTATTATTAAATGTAGTCAGAGGTGGTCCTGGATTGGGAACCATTCAACCCTCTCAGTCTGATTATTTTCAATCGGTAAAAGGTGGAGGTCATGGTGATTACAAGATGATTGTGTTGGCGCCAGCTTCGGTTCAAGAAATGTATGACTTTGCTAAGCTTGGTTTTGAATTGGCATTCAAACATCGCATTCAAGTAATGGTGTTGTCGGATGGTGCTATCGGGCAAATGATGGAAAAGGTTGAACTTGATGATGCTGTTCCTCGTTGGTCAGACGAAGAAATTGTAAAATTACATCCTTGGGCTACTACTGGAAAAACACCTGATCGTGAGCGTAACATTATTACTTCCCTTGACCTCAATCCTGTAAAGCAAGAAATTATCAACCAAAATCTTCAAAAGAAATTCAGGCATATTGAAGAAACAGAAGTTCGCTTTGAAGAGTTTATGTGCGATGATGCTGAATACTTATTTGTAGCGTATGGATCCAGTGCTCGGGTTTGTCAAAAAGCTGTTGCAATTGGTAGAGAAAAAGGCATTAAAGTTGGCTTGTTACGCCCTATTACATTATTCCCTTTCCCGTCAAAAGAATTAGCAAGACTTGCTAAACAAGTGAAAGGAATGCAAGCAATAGAAATGAGTGCTGGACAAATGGTGGAAGATGTTCGTCTAGCTGTAAATGGAGCTGTGCCAGTAGAGCATTATGGTCGTTTGGGTGGCATCATTCCAGCGCCCGATGAAGTGCTTCATGTTCTTGAACAAAATTTTATTCACTCTTAAAGACCCACATGTTATGAATGATATACTTACTCGCGAAGAAATAATAGCACCTGAAAATATTGTCTATGAAAGGACTTGTCTATTGACGGATTGTGCACTTTCCTATTGCCCAGGTTGTGGGCACGGTACTGCACATCGGCTCATTATGGAAACGATTGAAGAGATGAATATTCAATCTGAAACCATTGGCGTTGCTCCTGTTGGTTGCTCGGTACTTGCTTATGAATTTATGGATATAGACATGCAGCAAGCAGCACACGGTCGTGCGCCTGCTGTAGCTACTGGCATCAAGCGTCTTTATCCCAACAAGTTTGTATTTACTTATCAAGGAGATGGCGACCTTGCAGCAATTGGGACTGGGGAAACTTTACACACATGTAATCGAGGAGAAAACATTGCCATCTTCTTTGTCAACAATGGTATTTATGGAATGACTGGCGGACAAATGGCACCTACAACTTTACCTGGAATGAAAACCGCTACATCTCCTTTTGGGCGTGATACGGCAAGTATGGGTTATCCATTGAAAATTACAGAACTTGTTGCTCAACTTCCTGGAACCTTTTATGTAACACGACAATCAGTGCATACTCCTGCCAATGTACGCAAAACAAAAAAGGCGATCGAAAAAGCATTTGAGTACCAAAAACTCAATCGTGGTTTGTGTTTTGTAGAAATTGTTTCCAATTGCAATTCGGGTTGGAAAATGACACCACAAGAATCAAATGATTGGATGGAAGCCAACATGTTCCCTACTTATCCTTTAGGCGATATCAAACTTCCTAAACTCTAATTTTTAAAAAAGAAATAATCATGACCGAAGAAATAATCATTGCAGGTTTTGGCGGACAAGGCGTTCTTTCGATGGGAAAAATTCTTGCTTATTCAGGAATGATGCAGGATAAAGAAGTGAGTTGGTTCCCTTCTTACGGACCGGAGATGCGCGGTGGAACGGCCAACGTCACCGTCATCATCAGCGATGAAAGAATTAGCTCGCCCATCCTCAATAAATTCGATACTGCCATCATACTTAACCAACAATCGATGGATAAGTTTGAAAGTTCAGTGAAGCCCGGCGGATTGTTGATTTACGATCCAAATGGAATTGTGCATCATCCTACCCGAACTGACATCAACATCTACACCATTGATGCTGCTGATGAAGCAGCCAAACTTGGACTCGCTAAAATCTTTAACATGTTTGTGCTCGGAGCTTTTTTGAAAATAAAACCATTGATTGACGATGAATACGTGCATAAAGGCTTAGAAAAATCGTTACCGCTACGCCGCCATAACCTTATTCCAGAAAATGAAAAAGCAATTGCAAAAGGAAAAGAATTGGTAACCGAACGTTTTGTTTTGAACTAAAGTTTACTGAAAAAGTTATAAAAGAAAGACACGAAACCACAACGTGTCTTTTTTGTTGTTACCAATTTCTTTTCTCCTAAGTTTGTAGAAATTAAATCTCCTTTATGGGCTTCATTGTTATTGCTATTTTGATGTTTGTTGCTGCGCTTATTATTCCCAAAATAAACACCAATATTGCTTTTCTCGGAAAAATACTTCGTTCGCTTTCTGGCATTTTTTTGTTGATTGGTATTGTTGTGGCATGTGTAGTTCAGATTGATGCAGGACATGTGGGTGTGCAAAAACTGTTTGGTAATATTCAATCTAACATTTTACCAAGTGGGCTTCATTTTATAAATCCATTGGTAACAGTGGAAGAAATGGATATTCAAACCCAAAACTACACCATGAGTGGCGTGAATGATGAAGGTCAAAAAAGTGGTGATGATGCTATCAAAGTCTTAACTGCTGATGGACTTGAAGTAACCATTGACCTTACAGTTTTATATAGAGTAGTACCCGATGAAGCTCCAAAATTATTGAGACATATAGGCTTGGATTATGTTGACAAAATTGTACGTCCAATCAGTAGAACCAAGATCAGAGACAATGCGGTTTATTACGAAGCAATTGCTCTTTATTCTACAAGAAGAGATGAATTTCAAACAAGAATTTTTAATGGTATTGAAGATGAGTTTAAAAAACGTGGTTTGTTTTTAGAGAATTTATTGGTAAGAAACATCACCCTTCCTGCATCTGTGCGTAGCAGCATTGAACAAAAAATTAGTGCTGAGCAAGACGCTCAAAAAATGCAGTTTGTTCTTCAAAAAGAAAAACAAGAAGCTGAACGGAAACGTGTAGAAGCACAAGGGATTGCTGACTATCAACGCATCATTAACGAAAGTCTTACCGACAAACAATTGCAATACGAGCAAATAAAAGCCATGAAAGATTTGGCTGGCTCTACAAATGCTAAAATCATTATGATGGGCAAAGGCACTCCGGTAATTTTGGATGCAAACAAGTAGCTTATCTAGCTTTGGGCAATAATAATATGGGAATTGTAGCAGTTTTTTTGAATAGCTTTTTTATTTGAGTTACATCGAGAAGAAACTATCAAAAAACACTAAAAAACGACTTTCCATATTTCTTATTAAGTTTGCTTTATACCAACATATAAAAAGTTATGGACGACAGTCATGAACAGGGGGTCTATCCGATAGGCAGATACGAAACCCCTGAAATTTATTCCCACGAATTACAAACTGAATGGATTGCCTCCATCGAAGCCCTTCCTAAATGGCTTGATCACTGCATAGAAAACTTAGACAAAGACCAATTAGATACACCTTACCGCACAGGTGGTTGGACTGTGAATCAAGTGATTCATCATATTGCCGACAGCCATATGAATGCGTATATTCGTTTGAAACTAACATTGACAGAAGAAAGCCCTGTAATTAAACCCTACGATGAAAAATTATGGGCAGAATTGCCCGATGTAAATATCGTTCCGGTGAATGTATCCATCACTTTGTTGCATGCACTCCATCATCGTTGGGGGCAAGTTTTGCGAAATATGGATGAAAACGATTGGCATCGCACTTATTACCACCCTGAGTATGAAAAGTATGTACAGCTTTGGGAAATGACGGATTTGTATGCTTGGCATGGTCGTCACCACATGGAGCAAATACGCTCGCTAAGAAATAGAATGAACTGGTAGTTGCACAATGAAGTTTTGGCTACAACCCATACAAAGGATTTTAAGGCAAACCCTTTTGCTTCTGCTTTGCTATTGGTTGAGCCGAACAGTTTTTACGATTATCAACCTCAATAAGTTTCAAGGACTTTCTCTTAATGAATTTCTCAGACTTTGCTTGCAGGCTTTGCGGTTTGATATTTCTACGATTGCTGCTGTAAATGCACTTTATTTTTCAGTGCAGATGCTTCCGTTTCCTTTTCAAAAATGGAAATGGTTGGAAAAGGGATTGCAAGGTTGGTTTGTGGTGAGCAATATGATTGCTTTTCTTTTTGAAATAAGTGATTGGGCATACTTTCCTTTCACCCAAAAACGCACCACGATTGATGTATTTGATATGGTGTCGCGAAAAGGAGATTTTTTGAACTTACTCCCTCACTTTTTGGTTGATTATTGGTTTGTGCCTCTGGGGATTATTGGGTTTGCTTTTCTCTTTAACAAAGCCAGCCAAAAAATTGGTCGAGATACACCATATCTTCAACCTATTGAACTGAAGACGAGTTCGATGCTGATAATTTATCCTTTTAGATTTGTGTTTATCACAGGATTAAGTTTGTTAGCAATAAGAGGCGGATTGCAATATATTCCTATTGGTAATGGCAATGCGCTGCAAGTAGCCGATGTTCAGTTTGTGCCCATCGTGTTGAATACTCCGTTTAGCATCATGCATAGCTATTCGGGTAAAATGGAGGAAGTACATTTCTATGAAGAAAAGGAGCTGAAACATTATTTCAACCCTATCAAGCAATATGCTCATTCGGCGTTTAAAGCCAAGAATGTGGTTGTGATTATTTTAGAGAGTTTTTCGAAACAATATACAGGCATTGGGGGAAGAAAAAGTTATACTCCTTTCCTTGATAGCCTGATGCAACACAGCTTGGTTTGCACGAATGCTTATGCCAATTCATTGACATCTGCCGACGGGATTCCTTGTGTGTTGTCGGGGATGCCATCGTTGATGGAAGAGCCTATTACTACCTCTTCTTACGGCACCAATAAGCTTACTTCAATTCCTTCTTTGTTGAAAGAGAAAGGCTATGAAACCGCTTTTTTTCATGGCGGCACCAACGGCACAATGAGTTTTGACCTTTATGCTGCAGCAGCGGGTTTCCAACATTATTATGGACGCAAAGAGTATAATAATGAAGCTGACTATGATGGCAATTGGGGTATTTGGGACGAACCTTTTCTACAGTATTTCTCCAAGGAATGCTCTAAGATGAAACAGCCGTTTATGGCTTCGGTTTTTACACTCAGTTCGCATGACCCTTTTAAGGTGCCTACTCAATATAAAAACACTTTACCCAAAGGAGCTATTCCTGTGGAGCAATGTATTGCATACACTGACCTTGCTTTGAAAAAGTTTTTTGAATCGGCAGCAAAGGAGCCGTGGTTTCAAAATACCTTGTTTGTGCTTACCCCCGATCATTGTTCGCCTGAAAGCAAAGACGAATATTATTCTTCTTTGAAAATGGGGATGTATGCTATTCCCATTGTTTTCTTTGCTCCGGGAGATACGTCCTTGAAAGGAAGGAATTATGAACTCGTGCAGCAATTGGACGTGCTGCCTACGGTGATGGATTATTTGGGTTATGAACAGCCTTTCTTTGCTTTTGGCAATAGCATTTTTCAACCGGCGCAACCTCGTTATTTGGTGAATGAGCTTTCGGGAAAATATCAGTGGTTTATGAACGATTATTTAATGACCGCTAACGAAACGAACCCCGATGCTTTTTATGATTTTAAAAGAGATAGTCTTTGCCAAAACAACCTTATTCAAACGGAGAACGCCAAAATGCAACAAGAGCATTTGCCTTATTTCAAGGCTTTTCTTCAATTGTACAGGTTTGCTGTGATTCATAATCGGCTGACGGCGGAGGGAGCGAATGGGAAATAAGGGCACGAACAGGGGGCAGGGATAGTTTTAAGGAAATTAAGGTCTCGGGGGGGCTATTTCATTACAAAGAAATGTGTTAAGGATTAAGTTTTGGGGCTATTGGGACGGTGGTGAAGATTTATGACCGCCTCTACTAAAAGCACCCATTCAGAGGAGTGAAATTGTTGGAATTGAAAAAACTTCCAATAACCCTATCACGAATAACTAAGCCTAAGCACGTTTAAACCCCAATCCTTTTATTACCTTAGCCGCCACAAAAAAAATACTTCCCACTTATGGTACAAGGCTTACAACACTTACACAATTTGATGCGCTGGGTTATCTTAATCCTTGCGGTGCTTACGCTCGTAAAAAGTTTCTCGGGTATGAGCAATAAAAAAGCATTCACGGCAGGCGATAGAAAAACTGCTTTGTTTTTGATGATTAGTGCTGATGTTCAGTTGTTGTTGGGCTTATTGCTTTACATGATGAAGGGCTGGATGAGTTCTTTTTCGCAAGGTGGTGTGATGGCTAATGCTGTTTCGCGCTTTTGGGCTGTTGAACATATTTTCGGAATGGTGGTTGCTCTTGTGTTGATTCATCTTGGATTTAGCGCAGCAAAAAAGAACACGGATGATGCGACTAAGTTCAAAAAACTGTTTTGGTTTACGCTGATTGCTTTGGTGATCATTCTTGCCACTATCCCTTGGCCATTCCGTGTTGAAGGCATTGGTCGTCCTTGGTTTCCTGGAATGAATTAATTGGGTATGAAGCGGATACTGCAACCGTTTTATATGTTGTTTGCGTTGGTAACTTTTACGATAAGTTTACTGATTACGTTTCCATTTTTTATTATCATTGGCTATAAAGATTCGGGCAAGGCTCGAAGCATTATTTGGCTTATAGTTCATAATTGGGCAAAGGGCTGGATGTGGTTTGTGGGCATGGGTGTAAAAGTGAGCGGACATTTTCCACGAGGACAGAAGTTTGTGATTGTTGCTAACCATATTTCTTATATCGATGCTATCAACCTCTATGCATCTATTCCCGATTATTTTAGAACGCTTGCCAAAAAAGAAATGGTGCGGGTGCCCATTTTTGGATTTGTGTATAAACAAGTTGCCATTTTAGTGGACAGAAGCAGTCCCGAAAGCCGTGCCAAAAGCATGAGGCTGATGTGGCGACAAATAAAAAGAGAATGTTGTATTGCCGTGTTTCCTGAGGGCACTTTCAACCAAACAGAAGAAACGATGAAGTCTTTTTATGATGGGGCGTTTCGGTTAGCTATTCAAGCACAAACGCCGATTCTTCCGCTGTTGTTTCCTGATACTGTTCATCGTTGGCACTTTAGTGGTTGGTGGAAATTGTGGCCTGGTAAAAACCGTGCTATTTTTCTAGAACCTATTTCGGTGGAGGGAATGACTCTAGAAAATGTGGTGGAACTAAGAGAGCGGGTGAAGGAGATAATGTCAGAGGCGTTGAGGCAACTATAAACAGATTCTTTACCACATTATTTACATTACCCTACATTTGCGCAAATTTTTCAAAAAACAGCATGACTTTACAAGTAGGTATCGTAGGACTTCCCAATGTAGGAAAATCAACTTTGTTCAACGCAGTTAGTAATAGCGCAAAGGCACAAGCATCTAATTATAGGTTTTGCACCATAGAACCCAATGTTGGTCAGGTGGATGTGCCCGATGAGCGTATGGACAGACTTGCTGAATTGGTTTTACCCAATCGCACTGTGCCCACTTCCATTGAATTTGTTGACATTGCAGGACTCGTAAAAGGAGCAAGCAAAGGTGAAGGACTTGGCAATAAATTTCTTGCTAATATTCGTGAGGTAGATGCCATTGTGCATGTTGTTCGTTGTTTTGAAGATGAAAACATTCTTCGAGAAGAAGGTGAAATCAATCCTATTTCCGATAAAGAAATTATTGACACTGAATTGCAATTGAAAGACTTGGATAGTGTGGAAAGGAAAATGGGACGCTATGAAAAATTAGCCAAAAATGACCCTAAGGCAAAGCGCATTTTTGATGTACTTGTTCGTTGCAAAGATTGTTTGTATCAAGGGAAAAATATTCGCAGCCTTCAATTAGAAGGAGAAGACTGCGAAGCAGTTGCAGATTTATTTTTATTGACCGAAAAACCAGTGCTTTATGTTGCTAATGTGGACGAGAAAGCATTACTGACTGGCAATCAATATTCCGAAGCATTGACAAAAGCAGCTCATGACGAAGGCGCTGAAGTGATTGTGATGAACAACTCTATTGAAGCACAGATTTCGGAGATGGAAGGCGCTGAAGACAAAGAGCTTTTTCTTGGAGAATATGGACTTACAGAACCCGGCTTAAATCGCTTGATTCGTGCAGCCTATCAATTACTCAACCTTATTACTTATTTCACTGCAGGCGTACAAGAAGTGCGTGCGTGGACCATTCACAGAGGTTGGAAAGCTCCACAAGCTGCAAGTGTAATTCATACTGATTTTGAAAAAGGATTTATCAAAGCGGAAGTGATTGCTTACAACGATTTCATTCAGTATAAAAGCGAAGCTGCTTGTCGCGAAAACGGAAGACTACGCATTGAGGGCAAGGAATACATTGTTCAAGATGGCGACGTGATGCACTTTAGATTTAACGTTTAAAAAAAGCCCTGTAGTTCATACAGGGCTTTTTATTTGGTGATCTTTTAACTAATTACATTTCGTTTAGTTTTTCTTTTCAACCAGTCTTTTAATCGGAAAACAAGAAGCATCATTACTGGTACTAAAATGAGGGTGAGGAAGGTAGCAAAGCTAAGACCGAAAATCATAGTCCAAGCAAGTGGTCCCCAAAAAGCGGCACTATCGCCACCAAACCAAAGATGTGGATTGAATTCACCAAACAAGGTGGCAAAGTCAATATTTAAACCCACTGCCAAAGGAATCAAACCTAGTATAGCAGCAGTAGCAGTAAGTAATACTGGTGTCATTCTTGTTCTTCCTGCTTCAATAATGGCGTCATAAGGTTTCATGCCTTGCGATAGTTGCAAGTCCATAAATTCTATGAGAAGGATTCCATTTCTTACAACAATGCCAGCAAGAGCAACAATGCCGATTCCTGAAATGGCAATAGAGAAATCGGTGCGGAAAATACCCATGCCTAACATCACACCAAACACCGAGAAAATAACTTCACTTAAAATAATAATGGTGCGAGAAAATGAGTTGAATTGAATGACCATCAACAAGAAAATTAATGCTATGGAAATGGAAAAAGCTTTGCCCAGAAATCCAGCAGTTTCAGCCATTTCTTCTTGCTGCCCACCCATTCTAATACTTACCCCAGAAGGCATTTTATAGTTGTTGAGTTCGCGCTGAATATTTGCCACTACATCATTCGGATTAAAGCCATTTATCACGTTAGAGGAAAGGGTAATAATCCGTTTTTGGTTCAAGCGTTTGATGCCGCCATAAGTAGTATTGTATTTGATGTCGGCAAAGGCGCTCATAGGCACTGTACGCACTCTTCCGCCCATTCCCATATCGCGATAAACAATCGGCATGTTCCGAACAGCATCAATGTTTTCGCGTTGGTCTTTTTTGAGGCGAAGGGTTATCTTATAATCATCATTCTGATCGCGAAAACGAGAAATTTCTTTGCCAAAAACGGCAGTGCGTAAATTATTTACTACACTAAAAGTGCTGATGCCTTCATTGTTCATTCTTTGGCGGTCAATGTCGAAAATGATTTCAGGATTCCGTGCTTGGAAATCGCTGCGTAATTCTTCCACGCCGGCTATGTTTTTCTTTTCAAGAAAATGTTTAATGTTGTCGGAAGCAGAAAGGAGTGAGTCAATATTGTCGCCCGTGATTTCCACTACAATTGGTTTAGGCAATGGTGGTCCGCCTTGTTCTTTATCCACTGTTACTTCAGCACCTGGTATATCCTGAACAGCATGACGAATACGTTCCATAAAATCAACGGTAGATGCGCCATGTCGCTCTGAGAATTTTACATAAGCCACTGTTATTTTTCCTTTGTTAGGAAAGTCGCCCACTTCTCCGCTATTTGGGTCAACAGCACCAACAGTAACATTCGAAATCACACTCTTTACAACAGGCGAACGTTTGCCGTCTTTTTCCAACAATGCTTCATTAACCCTTGCTTCTAATTTTCCAAGAACTTCATTTGTATAAGATTGGTCAGTTCCAACTGGCATGTTGAGATAAACATAAGTGAAGTTGGGTTCTTGTTCTGGGAAAAAGACAGGCGATTTACCATTGAAGTGCTCGGCCATAAATGCAAACACAAACAACACCAAAGTAATGAACAATACTTTTCCAGGGTGTGCTAATGATATCTTTAACCATTTAGTATACCATTCTCTAAATGAAGGCCAAGCTTTTGTTTGAAAACTATGAATCCATTTTGAGAAAATAAATTTCTCAGCAAGAATAAAGAGGTAAACAAACATGGTGAAGTTGCCCATTCCCCATGCTTTGCTCAAATAAAATATTGCTGCAAGCGCAAGGAAAATAATGGTCATTATTTTGTTGCCCTTTGTCCAAATCCTGCGAATATGTGGGTTTTCGTGGTCTTCTGGTTTCATAAAATCAACAGCAAAAACAGGATTGATGATATAAGCAACCAACAACGACGCCACCAATGTGATAATAAGCGTAATTGGTAGGAAGAACATGAATTCGCCAATTACACTATTCCAAAATGCCAACGGAATAAATGGAATAAGTGTCGTTAATGTGCCTGTCAATACTGGAAGAAAAACTTCACCTGCAGCCATTTTTGCGGCTTGCTTAATTGGGACTTTTCCATTGTCATAGATACGGTGTGTGTTTTCAATAACCACAATCGCATCGTCCACTACAATTCCTAATGCCAACAAGAAAGAGAACAATACAATCATGTTGAGCGTGAAACCAATAGTAGGCATAAACAAGAACGCAATAGCACAGGAAAGTGGTACAGACATGGCTACAAACAATGCATTCGTCACACCCATAAAGAACATCAAAATCAACGTCACCAAAATGAAACCGATGATGATGGTGTTCACCAAATCATGAACAGTAGAACGTGTTTGGTCGCTTTGGTCACCAGTGATGACTATGCTCATGTCTTTAGGTAAATCGTTCTTCTTCATCACATCAAGCATTGCCATTATTTTGTCGGATGCTTCAATAAGATTTTTGCCAGATGCTTTTACAACATTGAGTGTAATTACATTTTGTCCATTGAGGCGTGCATAACTTTTTTGTTCTTCAAAACCATCGATTATTTCAGCAATGTCTCTTAAATAAATAGCGCCACCGTTTTGGTTTTTCACAATGATGTTTCCTATTTCTTCCGCGGTTTTGAATTCGTTTTTCACGCTCAAAATTCGCTTTTGCCTATTCATGGAAACCTGACCAGCCGTTGCTGAAATATTTTCTCCTGCAATACCTCTGTCAATATCATCGAAGGTTAAACCCGCAGCCTGCATTTTGAAAAGGTCAACGTTGATTTGAATTTCTCGTTCCAAAGCGCCCACCATATCTACACGCTTGATTTCTTTCATGCCTTCAATGTTGTCCTTGATTTTATCGGCATATTTTTTCAGGCGATTAAGGTCATAGTTCCCTGAAATATTCACATACAGAATTGGCAATTCGGAAAGGTCAATGTCTTTCACTTCTGGCTCGTTAGGAAGATTTTGAGGCAGATCTGCTTTGGCTTTATCCACAGCATCTTTTACTTCTTGTTTTGCCTTGTCAATCTTTACATCGGTGTTGAATTCAACAATTACCACAGAAAAATCTTGGAAGGAATTACTCGTTACTTTTTTTACCCCTGTCAAATTCTTTACTTGCTTTTCTATAGGTTTTGTAACCAAGTTCTCCATGTTTTCAGGAGAAGTTCCAGGGTTAAAAGTCTGAATAAAAATTTGGGGGATTTTGATTTCTGGAAAATTCTCTTTGGGCAAATTCAAATAAGTGAATAAGCCAGCAAAAGTGATGATAATAGTAATGATATAAATTGCCGTTCGGTTGTTGATTGCCCAGCTCGATGGCTTAAACTCTTTGAATACGTCTTTCATATTAATGCAATTGGGATTAAGGGTTTACTTCACGGAAATGCGTTCACCATTTTCAAGGTCTTCATAACCGGCAACAATTATTTTGTCGCCTTCATTTAACCCGCTCAATACTTCTACATTGCCATTTGAATTTCTTCCAATTTGAATGATTACAGAATGAGCCGTTTCTCCATTGGCTACATAAACCATTTCGCCTTCAGCTGTTTTTTGAATAGCAGCAATTGGCACCACCAATGCTTTCTTATTTTGGTAGTTGGCTATCTTCATAATACAGCTCATGTTCGGACGTAACTTGCCATTGCTGCCTAATTTCACTTCCACATTAAATGCTCTTGAAATGATATCAACTGATTGCGCAACATAACTCAAATGTGTTTTGATGGAATCATTCAAATCACGAAACACAAGTAAGGTGTTGTCATTTTCTTTCACTTTTCCAATATAATTTTCCCCAAGAGAAGCAACAGCTTTAAGTTTATCATGACTAGTTACATGAATACCTGAAAACCCTGGAGCGACAGCATCACCAATTTTTAAATTCATTGCATCAACTACTCCATCAATCGGTGATTTTATTGTGTACATATCTTTTTGTGCGCCTGCAGTTTTTCGCTGACTCAACAAGCTTTCGTAGTTAGTTTTAGCTTGTAACAACTGTACCTGTGATCCAATATTTTGTTCCCACAATTTTTGTTGCTTTTCATAAAGTTCTTTGGCAAGACTTAATTGTGCATCAAGCGTTATCAAACTTTGTTTGATAACAGATGCATCAAGCAAAGCAAGTGTTTGTCCTTTGCTTACACGTTGTCCAACATGAACCAAAATGTCTTTTACAACTCCTGGAGACTGTGAAGTGGCAAGTACATTTTCATCACCAATAATTTGTCCCTGTACTTCAATGTAAGAAGTGAAGTTTTGAGGTTGAAGAACGGCGATGGAAACAGCAGTGGCTTTTGTCGTATCAGTTTTTGTTATTTCTTTCTCAAGAGAATCAATCTTTAAATCAATTTCAGAGCGTTGCTTTTTTAGTGCTACGAGTTCATCTTTCTTATTGATGTTTTTTTCTCCGCATGCTATAAGAAAAATAAGTGCAAGGGATAGATATATTACCTGTCTCATTGGGTATGGATGATTTATTTTTTTATGAAATTATTTGAATTGTCCAAGGGCTTTTTGAAGATCTACATTTGAAGTAATGACATCATATAAAGCAGTGAAATAATTGGTTTGTGCTTCTTTTAAAGCAGTTTCTGCATTGAGAATTTCAAGACTAGAGCCAACGCCCTCTTTGTATTTTGTGCGAGTAGTATTATACACGTCTTCGGCAAGCTTCATGTTGTCTCTTTGCGTTTCTAATGATCGAAGGTTATTGCTCAGAGAAATTTTAGCACTTTCTTCCTCAAGCGATAGTGCGGTTTTTAAGTTGTCAAGATTGTTCTGAGATTTTTCCAAATTAAATTCAGCTTGCTTTATCTTCTGTCTTCTTTGAAATCCATCAAACAAAGGCATTGAAATATTGCCCCCAACAATTGCCGTACTTTGCCAACTGCTTCCTGTTTCAAAGGGCTTTGCAGAATTGTAAAGCGTATATCCATAATTACCAAACAAGAAAACTGTTGGCAACCAACCAAGTTTGTATCTTTTCAAATCATAGGCATTGATATTTCGCATGGTTTCTATCATTTGGTATTCAAAGCGATTTTCGAAACGAATGCTTTCTTTCAATAAGTCGCTACCAAGGTTTTCTTCCGAAATATTTTCTGTGAGTTTTATTGGTTGATACAAACTCATTCCCATTTGAAATTTTAGGGAGAGATATGCTAAGCCAACCATTTGGTCAACCTTTGCTTTTTGTGTTTTAAGGTTATTGAGTGCAACTGTGATTTTATCAACATCCAACTTCTCAGCAAAACCTGTTTTATACATTTCTTTCAACTCTTTTTCTAATTGCTCTAAACGAACAATATTTTGTTGTACCAACGATTTTTGTTTTTCAGCGACTATAAGACTGTAATAAGATTTTGTCAGAGAAACTTTCACATCTTGTATGGTAAGCTCCACACCTTTTCTTGCTAAATCTTCTAAAGCTTTTCTTGCTTGCAACGCTACCATTACTGATGGGTCAAAAAGAATTTGAGAAGCTTCTATTGTTCCAGTTGTTGTCCACTTGGGTTGAAAAGCAAGTGACATTGTGTTTGGCATATTTGCCACTGTATTTGAATCGAGGTATTGATTGCTTACTAAACCAGGATTTGTTCCATCACCGGCGATAATAGTTTTAATAAAATTGGGTACTTGAAATGCTGCAACCAAAGGCGCATTCGTCATACCTGCTTTTGCGTTTACATGCGGCATTGCTAACCCTGTTACTTCTCTATTTAATGCTAAAGAAGTCTTTTCATTAAGTAAAGCATTTTTGATTTTTACTTGATTTTTTTCCGCAAAATCAAGGCAATCTTTCAAGCTAAGCCTCATAGTGTCTTGAGCTATTAAGCTAAAGGGAGTAAATGCTGCAAGCAGCAATAGTTTAACAAATTGGGGTCTCATATTTTTACGATATCTGTTAGGTATTTTTCTTTGTATTTAGCATAGAGCTTTTCGCCTTTTGGTGTCATGATACCGAAAAGAAAATGCTCGCTGATTTTGTAAGCAACTGTTTTTAAGTCAAATCGGTCGTTAACCAAAAGATTTGTGTGAAACATGATCATGAATAACTCCACACGGAAACGAGATAAAAATTCAGCATCAATTCCGTCCCTATACAAACCTTCACTTACGCCTTTTTGAATGTTCTCTTTAATGGCTAATACGTCTTTAGAAAGTATATTTTCTTTGAATTTTTGAAAACCTTCTGGATAAAATCTTTCTAATTCTAATAAAGCAGTAGGATTAATTTGACGATAAATTTGGTCAAACATTTCCATCACTTTCACCATTCCTTCCACAGCATTTTCGGAATTATTCATCATGCTGAGGCAGTTCTCAGAAATTTTACTTTGGTACCACGTCACCGATTCATTTACCACTTCCGTTTTGTTGGCAAAATGTTGATAAAGTGTTTTTTTGGATACGCCACTTTTGCGGGCAATGTCATCCATGGTTATGGTTTTAAAACCATATTGTCGGAACATTTCTACTGATGCCAATAATATTTTTTCTAGTACTTCCATAAAAGCGGTGGCAAAACTATGGAAACGTTTATTGCGAAAAAAGTTTCCACTGGATTTTTTCAAAAGAAAGTTTCTATGGGGATATTTTCTTTCTTTTGTATCGAAAGGCAATGAAAAGAAATGTTTTAGAAAAATTACGACAGTTTAAGCAGCAAAATAGCTGCGGATTTGCTGTTTTGGTTGACCCGGACTCGGTAAAACCCAATGAAATGGAAGCGCTTGCGAGGCAGTGCAACGATTCGAAAGTGGATTTTCTATTTTTGGGTGGAAGTTTAATGCTTACTAATCATGTCGAGATTTGTATTGAGATTTTTAAAAAAGAATCAAACATTTCCGTTGTACTTTTTCCTGGCAGCCCTGAACAAGTGACGCCTAAAGCTGACGCACTACTTTATCTTTCTTTGATTTCTGGAAGAAACCCTGAATATTTAATTGGACAACATGTGGTTTCTGCACCTAAAGTAAAAGCAAGTGGATTGGAAATAATTTCAACAGGATATATGCTCATTGATGGAGGCAAGCCTACAACAGTTTCTTATATGAGTCATTCAAATCCAATTCCAGCAAACAAGTCTGACATAGCTTTATGTACAGCTTGGGCGGCAGAAATGCAAGGCAAGCAAGCGATTTATTTGGATGCAGGCAGTGGGGCAAGAAACCCTGTTTCAGAAGAAATGATTGAAAAACTAAACGATAATTTGGAAGTGCCTTTGATTGTTGGCGGTGGTATTAATTCACCAGAGAAGGTATATTTGAATGGAAAAGCAGGGGCTAATTTGGTGATAGTAGGAAATGCTATTGAAAAAGATGCCCTATTAATAATGGAAATGGCGCAAGCTGCAAAAACAGTTCAAGCTCATTTTGAAAGGTAAAAGGAAGTTTTTTGCCTTTTAATTTTTACTTTTAAAAAATCCCCTTACTTTCGCACTCCTTTTTTTAGAAACAGTTCTCACACTTGTGGGAGAAAAGAAATTAAGTTATGAAACGTACATATCAACCACATGGTCGCCGTCGTAAATCAGTTCATGGTTTTCGTCAACGTATGCAAACAGCAAATGGTCGTAAAGTTTTGGCTTCTCGTCGTGCAAAAGGACGCCATAAATTAACCGTATCCGATGAGCGGTCACTCAAATAATTATTAAATTAAAAAATCAACTGCCATTCGTACTACTTTTAAACCATACGAGCGGCTTAAACGCGAGCAGCATATTGACGCGCTTTTCCTTACTGGGAAAGCGCTTTCTGTTTTTCCAGTAAGGGTCCTTTTTTTGAAAACAAATAGAACAGCAAATGAAAATGCTCCTGTGAGAATTGGCTTTTCTGTTCCTAAAAAGAAATTTAAAAAAGCAGTTCTTAGAAATAGGTATAAACGACTTTTAAGAGAGGGTTGGCGATTACAAAAAGTTGAGCTTTACCAAGTCATTCCTGCTGATATACAACTCCATATTTTTCTTATCTATACAGGGGACAGCAAACAGAATTTTGAAACAATTCAACTAGCCGTTATTAAAGGAATAGAGCAACTTAAAAAACAATTTTCTGAAAATGGGTAGATTGTTTTCATGGTTGTTTATTTTCTTAATAAGGTTTTACCAAGCACTCCTATCTCCTCTTTTGGGAGCCAAATGTCGCTTCACACCAACCTGTTCCGAATACGGGCTTCATGCAATCAAAAAACATGGCCCGATGAAAGGTGGTTGGCTTGCTTTAAAAAGATTTTTTTCCTGCCACCCTTGGGGGAAAAGTGGCTTTGACCCTGTACCTTAGTTCCTGAAAAATTGAAACAATGTTTTATTCTTTTAAAGGCTTTACACCTGTAGTTCATCCAAGTGCTTATATTCATCAGCAAGCTTGCATTATTGGCAACGTAGTGATTGGAAAAGATGTGTATGTTGGCCCGGGCGCTGCTATTCGTGGTGACTGGGGAGGTGTTGTGATAGAAGACGGATGTAATGTACAAGAAAACTGTATAGTGCATATGTTTCCCGGACTTGTAATTAATTTAAAAAAGGGAGCTCACATAGGTCATGGCGCAATTATTCATGGTGCAAATATTGGAGAAAATGTTTTGGTAGGAATGAATGCAGTGGTGATGGATGAGGCTGAAATAGGAGATGAGTCTATTATCGGTGCTTTGACTTTTATTCAAGCAAATACCAAAATTCCGAGACGTTCATTAGTAGTAGGTAATCCAGGAAGAATCATTAAAGAAGTAAGTGATGAAATGCTTACTTGGAAAACAAAAGGTACATCGTTATATCAAAGTCTTCCTAAGGAATGTTTTCAATTTTTAAAAATTTGTGAACCGCTCTCAGACATTCCTGACAATCTTCCTTCACAGGAATTACTTTTTGAAACTTGGAAGAAGATAAAGGGATAAATAATAATGCGGTAATTTCTGTAATTGAGCATATTTTATTCGCGACTCATTAACATTCGTTCCAATCCCTTTTTCTATCTTTGCCTCCTAAAAAAAGTAATTTATATGAGTACAACCACTCGCAGTCAAATAGACTTTAAAATGCCTTATAAAGTAAAGGACATGAGCCTTGCTGAATGGGGGCGTAAAGAAATAAAACTCGCTGAGGCAGAAATGCCAGGCTTGATGTCGCTTCGTGCAGAATATG
Organism: uncultured Bacteroidota bacterium; assembly: GCA_903853805.1. Lineage (GTDB taxonomy): Bacteria > Bacteroidota > Bacteroidia > Chitinophagales > Chitinophagaceae > JAFIGV01. Next base: position 151,595 of record CAINUN010000085.1, on the reverse strand, counting down.
GAGCTCAAAAACCATTGAAAGGTGCGCGCGTTGCAGGTTGTCTGCATATGACCATTCAAACTGCTGTTTTAATTGAAACATTGGTAGAATTGGGTGCTGAAGTTCGTTGGAGTTCTTGCAATATCTTCTCTACACAAGACCATGCTGCTGCCGCAATTGCTGCCGCTGGTATTGGTGTTTTCGCATGGAAAGGACAAACCCAAGCAGAAGCAGATTGGTGTATTGAGCAAACTCTTTTCTTTGGTGGCGAAAACCGTCCATTGAATATGATTCTCGATGATGGTGGCGACCTTACCAACATGGTATTTGACAACTACACTGAATTGATTCAACACATCAAAGGTTTGAGTGAAGAAACGACAACAGGTGTTCATCGTCTTTATGAAAGAATGCAAAAAGGCACGTTGCCCATTCCTGCAATCAACGTAAACGACTCTGTTACTAAATCTAAGTTTGATAACAAATACGGTTGTAAAGAATCATTAGTTGACTCTATTCGTCGTGCTACAGATGTGATGATGGCTGGTAAAGTAGCTGTTGTTGGCGGTTATGGCGATGTGGGAAAAGGTTCTGCAGAATCATTACGAGGTGCTGGCGCTCGTGTAATTGTTACAGAAATTGATCCGATTTGTGCGCTCCAAGCAGCTATGGATGGTTTTGAAGTGAAGAAAATGGTGGATGCTGTAAAAGAAGCAGACATTATTGTTACCGCATCCGGTTGTCGCGATTTGATAACAGGTGAGCATTTCAAACTCATGAAAGACAAAGCCATTGTGTGCAACATTGGTCACTTTGATATAGAAATTGATGTGGCTTGGTTGAACGACAATTACGGAGATACTAAAAACACCATTAAACCACAAGTGGATATGTACACCATTGATGGTAAAGACATTATTCTTTTGGCAGAAGGACGTTTGGTGAATTTGGGTTGTGCTACTGGCCACCCAAGTTTTGTGATGAGTAATTCATTTACTAACCAAACTTTGGCGCAATTGGAATTATGGAACAACCACAGCAACTACGAAAACAAAGTGTATGTATTGCCAAAACATTTAGATGAGAAAGTTGCCCGACTTCACCTTGCTAAAATTGGTGTAGTTTTAGAAGAGCTTACTAATGAGCAAGCCAATTATCTTGGCATTGCAAAAAGTGGCCCATATAAAGCAGATCACTATCGTTATTAATCGTATGATTAATGGATACTAAAGCGGCGAAGCACTTCAACTTCGCCGCTTTTCTTTTTTAGTTTCTTCTTTCATTAAGTTCTTTGAAAGCTTGGAGACAAACTCTATTTAAGTTTTTGATAAGCGGTGGCAATCTATCTGAGTGACCAGCTTCACTGGCAGTTTGTTCAATTAGAAAAACATGACTGATTTCTTCTTTTACACCCATATATGAAAGTTGTGGCTTGAGTGAATGTGCTGCAATTTTTACTTGTGTAAAATCTTTCTGTTCAAAAGCAACGTCAATTTGTTTTAAAAGTCTTGGTGCATTATCTAAAAACATACCAATGTATTTGTTGATTTTTTCTGTGTTGCCTCCGGTAAACTGTTTGAGAAATTGCATATCTGTTACAATGTTTGGTAAGGGAGCAAGCGTTTCTGCGGGTTTACTTTCAATAGGTTTTTGAGCTTGTGGATCAACTGTTTTTCCTTCCATCACATTGCCCATTTTCAGTAGTAATTCATCAGTTTGAAATGGCTTGCTGACATAGGCATTCATGCCTGCGGCAAAATAGGCTTGCACATCTTCTTGAAAAACATTAGCAGTCATAGCAATGATCTTGGTATCTTTCGACGGAGAAGGAAGTGTATCTCGAATTGCTTTAGTTGCTGCCACACCATCCATTAAAGGCATTTGAATGTCCATCAACACAATATCATAATGCCCTTCCGCTACACGAGCAACAGCTTCTTTTCCATTTACTGCAATGTCTATGGTGCTGTCAGGTAGGATCTCTTTCAGAGTGTCTTCTGCAACCATGCGGTTAAATTCATTGTCTTCTACCAACAATATTTTTACGTGACTAAGTTGCTGCATAACGCCACTGTCTAATACGTTTTGAGATGGGGTTGAAGTTTGTATTGCTGACTCTTCTAATGGTAAGATGATGGTGAAAGTGGTGCCTTGACCCAATACACTTTTTACACTGATTTCACCTTCCATGAGTCCCACTAATTGTTTTGAGATTGTCAAGCCCAATCCAGTACCTCCGAACTTGCGTGCCACATCACTACCAGCTTGTGTAAAACTGTCGAATATTTTATCTACATAATCTGCTGCAATGCCAATGCCTGTGTCCATGATATCAAATTGAACCCATAATTTTTTCTCTTCTCTTTTTGTCACAGTTGCTTTCACACACACAAAACCATTCTCTGTAAACTTCACAGCATTGCCTGCAAGATTGATGAGGATTTGATTAAGACGAGTAGGGTCACCAATGAGTTTATAGGGAACGTCTTCAGCTATTTGAAGCAAGAATTCAATCTTCTTTTCTTCTGCTTTTAGCAAAAGCATATCGCGCATGCTTTGCATCACTTCGCGCAGGGCAAAGTCGGTTTGTTCGATGATTATTTTGCCAGCCTCTATTTTTGAAAGGTCAAGAATATCATTAATGATAACGAGCAAATTGTCGGCACTCATTCTAATGGCTTGAAGGTATCTAAGTTGGTCGAGGCGGGGTTCTTTGCCCAACAACAATCTAGTCATACCCACAATGGCATTCATTGGCGTACGAATCTCATGGCTCATATTGGCCATGAACTGTTGTTTGAGTTGTGCGGTCTTTTCTGCTACTTCTTTCTCCTTTTGTGCTAACTCTATTTGCTGACGAATTTGAAGATTGCGTAGCTGATTAAATGTGGTTTGTTGGAAAATTTCTTCTTTTAGTTTTTCATAAGTTTTGAGGTGATGAAAGGCTTTAGGAATATCACCAAGCTTATCATACACCACTGAAAGCGTTTCATGAATACTCATCACATCGTGCTTGCGTGAATATTCATCTGCAAGACCAAATGCTGCTTCTAAGTTATGCAAAGAGCCTAACAGGTTTTCTTCTTTCATCATTAGCCTGCCGAGGTAGTAATGAGTGATGATTTGCACTTCGATATTGCCCAAACGTTGTGCTTTCTCTAAAGAATCCCCAAGATAATTTCTTGCCTCTGCAAACTTGCTCATCTTGTAATACACCTTGCCCAAGCCACTTTCGGCAAGCACATGGGGAATGGTTTCTATTTCGGATTGTTTGAGGTTTTCTTCAAAGAACTGAAGCGCTTCTTGGAACTGACCTTGCTTGAAATAAATGTTGCCCAGTGTGTTTTTTATGGCAATGAGACGCACTTCATCGTGTTCACTATCAAAAATTGGCAGACAACGTAGGGCGTATTCAAGCGCACTTTCAAAATCATTAAGATCATACAACAGATTAGCAATGCTGTGAAGGTTAATTGATTGTGCAAACTCATCTTCCAATTCTTCGTTGATGACTAGGGCGTTTTCGTAGTAAGTGAGTGCTGTAGCAAGGTCACCAAGATCGCGATATATATTGCCGAAGTTATTGAGCACCCTTGCCTCTAGCCTTTTGTCTTTTACTTGTCTTGAAATGAAGTGGGCTTTTTGCAAGAATTCAATGCCAAGTTCATAATCCCCATGCAACCAATAACAACCACCCTTCAAGTTGTAAGCCCTTCCTTGCCCTTTGAGATAATTAGCTTTTTTGGCAAGATCTAGGATTTCATCTGCCATTTCCGATGCTTTTTCGGCGTCGAAACTGCGAATTTCTACAGCTATATCCACTAAAATATCAATACGCAGTCTTTCGTCTTTTATGAGTGTAAGTTCTTGTTGAAGTTGTATGAGTTTTGGTGTTTCCATGCTTGGCGAATATGGGGTAAAAGTAAGAAAAGCGGTAATGTTATAGTGAAATATCATAGTAAACTAGCCTCTAAAGAAAACAGAATAGGGCGGGTTTTATCATAGAATTTCACTGAATGAAAAATAAATAATGTTGTTTGCTGAATGAAAACTCGAGTTAAAAGAAATATTAAAGAATTTATTTGAAAATAATTTAAAAAAATATCAGTAAGAATTACTAAAAATAAAAAAAAGTTATTACATGATGAAAATGGCAATAGCAATGTGATAAATTAGACAATTATATTTTCTATACATAATGAATTGTTAAAGAACTCTTAAAAGAAGTGCTCTTTGCCTACCTAAGCTGATTATGCTAGAATGACTAACGTAGGAATAGCTAGTTATAGTTATTTTTGGGGCACTAAATATTATTAAGCTTTGCCGCAACGCGGTTTTTAAGTTATTATAAAGTTCATGGTCAATAATATTTTATTCTTTTTCTTGGTTATCCCTTTTTTGGTTATTTCATCCTGTACTTTTTCTTCAGAAAGTAATGATGGAGATGATAACCTTCAGGCTAAACATTCTGATGCAACAACTATTGCTCCAAAATCAGTTCAGTATTCTTTGTTTATTGACAATTCACTTAGTATGATGGGGTATTTCAATAGCAAATCAAAGTTTCTGCCCACACTCAATAAATTTACTACAATTCTTGCCAATAAAGCAGAAGATAACCATAACAATTGCCCTGTATACTTTTTTAATAACAGCCTTACTAAAATAGATTCTATCAATCAAAACAACTTAGATCATGCATTGAGTGTTTTGAACAACCTCTCTTCAAATGACAGTAATAAAAACAGAGGCTACAGTGATTTACATGTTGTAATCAAAGACATGATTAGTACACTAAAAGATAATGAAGTGAAAATTTTGGTTACGGATGGAATCTTATCTCCTTCCGATTTTAGCTTGATTAACACAGATTATTTCAACATTATTGAAAATGCGCTTTACAAAACCGTTTATTCTAAACTTGATAGCTTTTTGTTTCAAACAACCGTGATTCAATGCATGTCAGATTTTACAGGGCTGTATATTTACATGAACAATAAGGGGGTAAAATTAGAAAATGCACAAAGACCATATTATATTTTTATTTTTGGAAATGCCCGTGCGTCGAATGAATTGGTGAGTACTATAAAAAACTCAATCTCTACAACAGATTTTTCTAACATAATTACATTTAATAACTTGAATAATAATACTTTTTCATCAAAAATATTGTTGGGAAACAATTACAAGTTTGATGGTTCGGCACATAATAATAGCATTATAATAAACAAAAACGCTTACAATATCCATCTGAATTTACTTTTGAATTTGAATGACCTTCAGCTTTCAGATTCTCAACTTGTCAACACCAATAATTATACTTTTAATTTTAAACCTGAAAACATAAACATTACGCCAATAATCGATTTAAACAACCCGTCTAATAAAGGGTTTACTCACAAGTTCAGCTTTACTATTAATAACCCTTATTACTACGATTCAATCATAATTTCTTTGCCATATAAAAAACCAGAATGGTGTATGAATTGTGTTATTGAAAACGATATCAATTTGAATGAAGAGCAACTGGAAGGAAAAACCTTAGGATATGACCATATCATGAATGGAATTTATAGTGGGTATAAAGATAGAAATCTAATGAATTGCTATTTTAGCAAAACAATAAAATTTAAAAAATAAGACAGTTTATAATGTTTAATAAACTCCCACATTTTAGCTATTCCGATGGTCTTCACCAATATTTATTGGGTATGGCTATTGATTGTAGTGATTATACTAACCAAAATATCTATCAATTAATCTCAATTTGGATATTTGGTGTTTGTTTAGTGGTTACAGTAAACTATTATTTTGGATTTTTGGATAGACCAAAGTTCAGTAGCATAACATATTGGATCTCTAGTTCAATAGTTGTTTCTGCTTTATTGGGACTATTTGCATATTATAAAGCTGCAAATGGCTTGTCTCCTTATAATCATTGCTCTGAATTATCTTTTTATAGAACGGATTGTATATTATTTGGGCTTACCACTTTCGCTTACAGTAGCTTTATAATTTTCGTTTTTTCAATGATTTTCAAATGGTTTAGTACCGACAATAAAAAAGTGCCATTCTAAATGAATTATTAATTCAAAAATATTGAGAAGTGGTGTAATTATTTTAAAAAGAGAGAAGTTGTATTTCCTAGTTTGTCTCCTTATATTACTTACTTGGTTGGGAGCAAATGCGCAACAAAATGCTTGTGGCAGTCAAAGAGTAGAGTTGATTTTAGGTGGCGTCATTGATATTGGTTTTCACGAGGAGGGGGCTAAAAATGTAATTTTCAATTTTAATTCAGTTAATGAATTAGTTAAAGGAAAGTACTCTGAACCACAAGTATTACATGTATGTTCCGATAATAATTTCAAGGTTGATGTTAAAATGGTAATTAATTCAGCCCAAAAATTGAATGGAAATAGTATTCCTCTAGCAGAAATTTGTTTTAACCATTTTGGCTTAAAAATGGTAGAAAATAACACAACTGGTAATGTAATGCCTCCCTTTAGTTCGGTAGATTATCATTTTGTGCCAGAAAAAGAACAAACTATTATTGCTAATGGTATAAATGGGTTTGATCAAACATTTTCATTGATGTACCAATTTATACCGGGCTTTAATATGGAGCCCGGGAGCTATAGTATAATAGTTATTTATACAGCCTCAATGGAATAAAAAAGTCCAAAGAATTCTATCTATCTTCTAATAAATTATGTTTGCTACAACGCTATTAATATTCTTGTATCTTTATTGTCGAACCGAAACTATATTTATGCCTAACTTCTAAAGCCTATTATTTATAGGACTAGGATGAACCTTTTGACTTTTGTAATGATGATTTACGATTTTAAAGGCAATACACAAATAACATTTCTATACCCTTCTTTTGCTTAGTTTTACAGAACAGATTTTCATATGAAATAAACCCCTTCGTTTAATGCCTTTTTTTATTCAAAGCAACCAAATTGCATGCATAAAAAAACCTTCTTACAAAACTGTAAGAAGGTTTTTTTATGTTGAAAAAGAATGATTATCCGTTTTTTTCTTGGCGATGAAAGTCTTCCAATCCATGGTCTTCATAGTTGGTGTAAACTGAGCACCAATGTCCGATTAAAGAAAGACCCCAAGCGGCAATAATCCAAGCATGCCAAGGATAAGCCCAATGGTGCTCGCCTTGTTTTTTATGAACCATGACCATAGCTACGGTTGCAATGGCAAATATGATGAAATGAATCAGAAAATTGCGCGTTTGACTTGCTGTAGGTTTCAGTTTGCGTGACATCTAAAAAATTTTGAGTGGCAAATATAATTGTGTGGTTCGATAAAATAAAATTCGGTGTGAGCTTAAGCTTTGGCTTCTTGAGGAATTGCAGTTTCTTTTTGCAAAATGGAATACATACCAAAGAGGAAAATGCTTCCTGCAAGGTCACCAATCAAGGTGTTTTTATAGAAAGGAATGGCATCTATATAGGTTTTGCTCAAGCCTCCAAAAGTATAACCGTTCCATCCGTGCAACCAAAAACCAAAGTTGGAAACGATGAAGAAAATAGTAGAAGCCCCCAATGCATAACCCAACACATTAGTGGGTTTAATGCTATTCATGCGGAAGCCAAGAACTGTAGCAATAGTCAATCCTCCGTAAGTGAAAAACTGCGAAATGTCGTAAAAGCCAGGCGTGTTGGTGAATAATTGGAAAAATAAATCGGCAGCAAACATAGCTAGCAAAGGTAGGATAAAAGCATAGCGCTTGTTCTTCAAAATTGAACCGCTAAACAAGCCCAATGCACCGATGGGAGCGAAGTTGTAGAGGTGAGCTTCACTAAAAATAACCCTTGATGCAGCAGCTAGAATGATAAGGATGCTGGCTAAAATTATGTTGGTGTATTTCATTTTAAAAATCGGTTAGGCTGCAAATATAAAGGTCAGCAGCAAAAGGAAAAAGTATAAGATGGCAAATGGAAATTTGCTTTTTCTTTTCTTTGCAGCATGTTCCTCACTGCCGATAGTATTCATGATGGGTTTCGTTTTCTGCCAAAGGGTGCTGCATTAGAAGTAAGCGATGATGGTACTGTAGTGGCGGTTCACGAATCACTTGGCAATATGGAGGCAAAACACATGGAAGGCATTCTTTGTCCGGGATTTGTGAATGTGCATTGCCATTTGGAGTTATCGCACTTAAAAGGTTGTTTTGAAGAAGGGAAAGGATTGATTCCTTTTTTGCAAAAAGTACCATCATTGAGAATAAAGTTTTCTGAAGAAGAAAAAAAGCTAGCAAGGTTGGCAGCTTATGATGAGCTGTTAAAAAATGGCGTGGTGGCCGTAGGTGATATTGCGAATGTTGACGATACGCTTGATGTTCGGGTATCGGACAAACTTCATGTGCAGACTTTTGTGGAATGTATGGGGTTCTTGGATTTCAATGCTGCTCAAAGATTTCAAGTGAGTAAAGATGTATTGGAGGCTTTTGCAACTCAAAAAGGAAATACCAAAAAACTACGACAAACTTTGGTGCCTCATGCACCTTATTCGGTTTCCAAAACACTATTTGGGTTAATTAATAAAGAGCAAGAAGGCTCCTTGATTTCGATTCATAATCAAGAATCAGCAGAAGAAAATCTTTTCTATAAATCAAAGCAAGGAAAAGTGAGGGAGCTTTTGCAGGGCTTAGGCATAGATGATAAAGACTTTGTTCCATCGGGTAAAAATTCATTGCCTACGTATATCGAATGGTTTTCCGCAACTCATCCAATGATTTTTGTTCATAACACATGTAGCAATCGAGCGGATATTCAAATTGCCCAAAAGCATTTCCATCAAACCTTTTGGTGTTTATGTCCTAATGCCAATCTATTTCTTGAAAACAAATTGCCAGAGGTGTGCATGATGATGGAAGAAAATGCAACGCTTTGTTTGGGTACAGACAGTCTTGCTTCCAATCATCAACTTTCTATAATGAATGAAATGCTTGTTTTGAAAAAGCATTTTACCTTCTTGAATTGGGAAACCTTGCTACAATGGGCTACTATCAATGGAGCCAAAGCACTTCAAATGGAGGATGAATTGGGTAGTTTTGAGTTGGGTAAAAAACCTGGCATTCTTCAAATTACAAACCTAGAAACCGTGCCGATAATCAACCGAATTTTTTAAATCGGAAATCCAATCAATCATATTTACTTTTGCGCCAAAATTTATAAGATGTCCAGTCAATCTTTTTATAGTCGTTTACAAGGAGAATTAAAGGAAATTGAAAGTGCAGGTCTTTTTAAAAAAGAGCGCATTATTGAATCGGAGCAAGGACCTGAAATTTTGGTGAACGGCAAAAAAGTGTTGAACTTTTGTGCTAATAACTACCTCGGACTTTCATCACATCCTAAAGTTATTGAAGCAGCACATAAAACAATTGATGCACGCGGTTATGGTATGAGTTCCGTTCGTTTTATTTGCGGCACTCAGGATATTCATAAAGAGTTGGAAGTCAAACTTTCTAAGTTCCTCGGTGTTGAAGACACTATTTTATACGTTGCTTGTTTTGATGCAAATGGCGGCATGTTCGAACCTTTATTGGGCGATGATGACATCATCATCAGCGATGAACTGAACCATGCTTCTATAATTGATGGTGTTCGTTTGTGTAAAAGCAAACGTGCTCGTTATAAACACAACGACCTTGCCGACCTTGAAGCACAATTGCAAGCAAACATGGATGCAAGAACCCGTTTCATTGTCACCGATTCTGTGTTTTCAATGGACGGAACCATTGCACAATTGGATAAAATTTGTGACCTCGCCGATAAATATGATGCCATTGTGATGATAGACGAAAGTCACTCTTCGGGTTTTATGGGAAAGACAGGTCGTGGGGTGCATGAGCTTTGTGGCGTAATGGATAGAGTTGATATTATTACTGGCACTTTAGGTAAGGCTTTAGGTGGCGCATCGGGTGGTTTTACATCTGGAAAAAAAGAAGTGATTGACATGCTTCGTCAGCGCAGTCGCCCCTATTTGTTCTCCAATACAGTTGCTCCTTCAGTTGTTGGTGCTTCGATTGCAGTACTTGATATGCTCAGCGAAACCACAGAACTAAGAGACCGTCTTGAAGAAAACACCATGTACTTCCGCCAACAAATGACAGCTGCAGATTTTGATATCAAACCGGGAACACATCCTATTGCTCCATTAATGTTGTATGATGCAGTTTTGGCGCAACAAATGGCGGCAAAAATGCTAGAAGAAGGCATCTATGTTATTGGCTTCTTCTATCCAGTTGTTGCTAAAGGTCAAGCAAGAATTCGTGTGCAAATTTCAGCAGCACACACGCGTGAACATTTAGACAAAGCCATTGCAGCATTTACCAAAATTGGTAAAGAATTGGGCGTAATCAAATAAACCAATCCATTAGCAAATCATTCTTTCAATAATTACTTCAAACTTAAAAATTCAATAAAAATGTCGTTGATAGTTGTGGGCACTATGGCCTTTGATGCTTTAGAAACTCCTTTCGGAAAAGTGGACAAAATCATTGGTGGTTCTGCTACCTATGTTGCCTGGTCGGCTTCCAATTTTTGCAATAACATCAAACAAGTGTCCATCGTAGGGGGAGATTTCCCTCAAAAGGAAATGGATGCTCTAGCCAAAAGAGGCGTTGCGTTTGAAGGTGTTGAAGTAGTGAAAGATGGAAAAAGCTTTTTCTGGAGCGGTCGCTATCACATGGATATGAACACCCGCGACACATTGGTTACTGACTTGAATGTGTTGGCTCAATTCAATCCTCAATTGCCAGATGCTTATCAAGATTGCGAATTCCTCATGTTGGGCAACTTAGTCCCTGCGGTTCAAAAGTCTGTCATCAATCAATTGAAGAAACGTCCGAAGTTGATTGTAATGGATACCATGAACTTTTGGATGGAATCTGCATTGGATGAATTGAAAGAAGTAATTGGAATGGTTGATGTGTTGTTGGTAAACGATAGCGAAGCGCGTCAGTTGAGCGGTGAGTTCAGCATTGTGAAAGCAGCGGCTAAAATTCAAGCAATGGGTCCTAAGTTCCTTATCATTAAGAAAGGAGAGCATGGCGCTTTGCTATTCCACAATAATCAAGTGTTCTATGCACCGGCATTGCCTTTGGAAGATGTGTTCGACCCGACAGGGGCAGGCGATACTTTTGCTGGTGGGTTCATTGGACACTTGGCCAAAACCAAAGATATTTCTTACAGCAACATGAAGACCGCCATCATTGTAGGTTCTGCAATGGCTAGTTTCTGTGTGGAAAAATTTGGACCATCTCGCCTTCAAGAAATTACAATGGAAGATATCACCGATCGCATCAATGAGTTTGTGGAGTTGGTGAACTTTGATATTAATTTGGTGTAGGCTGTTTTAATAAATTTACAAAGCGGGTGTGCTTATTGGAAAGCACACCCGCTTTGTTTTTGTATTGAATTACTTCTTCGAGATATTCACTCCAAGACTCAAAATCATTTCGTAAGTGCCAAAAGCTTGATTGATTTTTCCGCCATTGTTGATGGTCATTCCTGAATAACGAGCATAATCCAACTTATTGGCATACTCTAAATAAACAAGGTTTCGGTAGGTAACCCGCAAAGCACCTTCAAGTCCGGTGTTCCATCCGCCTATTTGAAAATGTGGATTGTTTTCCACTCCCCACAACATATTCTCGACATGCGGTATCAACGGACCTACACCAAACTTCCCAAAACCATCAATGGCAAAATGATGTTTCTTATCTGCCATCACATGCCAGCGTTTCACAAAGTTGAAAAGCAAAAAGTTGGCGCCGTTATTTAAGTAGTAATAAAAACCATTACTCTCTTGGAAATTAACCGTCGTATCTACCGACTGATGATTGTGTGTGCCCGTTATGTGCACATTTTGCGGCTCGGTGATGATGTATTTTGTATGGTCAAAATTTATTTCAACACCCCATCCTTTTTCTTCATTAAACATATAACCAAGGCGATAATTGTATTGCGGAATGCTGATTGCCTTGTTGAAAATGCCCGTATTCCACCCCGGTCTATTGTGCGCATCTACTTGGTTGAGGGTATAGTCATTCCCCAATTCTTCTTGCTTCACATGCACATTGCTTTTGGTATACCACTCTTGGTTATAACCCCAAGAAAAATAAAAGCTATGGTTCTTCTTGGTTTTTACTTCGGGCTGGGCTACTGATGGGCCAACAAATGCTAATTGCTGAATGAAAGAAAGCAGCGCTATTAATTTATTCATAGTCGAAATATTTTGAAACGCAAAAGTAAGCGCAGCAGACAAAAAAGCACACATCAATACAAAACCACCATCAAAAACCACTTTCCTTTTGCCGTTATTTGGGCGTGCCCCTGCGGGTCGGGCTGTGCGCTATAAGTCCTCGCCTACGGCTGTGTGCTTATAGTTTATCCTGAGCGGAGTCGAAGGGCTGCCATCCCTCACGCGGGCTTCATCACTTACCTCAGCCTTCATTCAGTCCCTCAACACCAATCAAAAATCCACCGTCCTTGCACCCTTAAAAATTTCGAGCGCTCCTGTTTCTAATTTCGAGCGCTCCCAATTTTCATACCATCATCACAAGTATTTTCCCCTTATTGCCAATTGAATTGCCATGTAGGCACCTTGCTGCTTTCGCTCATTCTCCTACCTTTGTCCAAATTCATCCAACCTTGAAAAAACTGATTGCACTATTTGCACTTAGTGCCTTACATCCCATTCTCTCTTCTGCCCAACCACCAAGCTATTACGTCACCGCATTAGGCTTAAATGGTCAATCCCTTCGTCAAGAATTGCACTACATTATCCAAAATCATTCATCCGTTGGCTATGCAGGCTTATGGACAGCCTATTATCATACCGATGCAAAACCGAATGGAAAAGTAGCCGATATTTATTCCGACATCCCTGGGCAAATACCTCCCTACGAATACACCTTCGGCGCACAACAGTGTGGCACCTATAATAGCGAAGGCGATTGCTACAACCGCGAGCACACCATCCCCGAAACTTACTTCAATGCCTCCGAGCCCATGCGTTCCGATTTGTTTGTGGTCTATCCTACAGATGGTTGGGTGAACAACAAGCGTAACAACTTCGCTTATGGCATAGTGTCTACCCCTACTTGGACAAGTCAAAACGGCTCGAAGGTGGGTATCAATTCTTATTCGGGCGCGCCAGCAAATACTGCCTTCGAACCCATTGATTCATTCAAAGGAGATTTGGCAAGAACCTACTTCTATTATGCCACAAGATATTATACCCAAGACAATGGTTGGGCAGATTGGGACATGGCCACAGGTGCCGAACTCAAACCTTGGGCAGTGCAAATGCTCCTCGATTGGCATCATGCCGACACCGTGAGCATGAAAGAAATTAACAGAAACGATTCCGTTTATGCATCGCAGCACAACCGCAATCCATTTATTGACTACCCCATTTTTGCCGACTGCATTTGGGGCACTGCCGATTGCGCTTTTCTTGATGTAGCAAATGTCTTTCATGAAATTCCTGTGGCAATCTTCCCCAATCCTTCAAGCAAAGAAATCAATCTTCAGTTTCCTTTGGGAGTAAAAGAAAACCTAACTATTTCTTGCTTAACCCTGCAAGGGCAAAAGGTTTTTGAGCAAACAACTCATAGTGAAAAGACAATGAAAATTGAAGTGGCTGATTGGGCGAAAGGAGTTTATTTTCTTCAAATCAAAAATCAACAGCAAACCACCTACCGAAAAATCTTGGTTCAATAGTTCCTTTTTATGAAAGTAAAAGAAATTGCCGCCGTCTTAGAAAGTTTTGCACCGCTTGCTTATCAAGAAAGTTATGACAACTGTGGGCTTCAAGTAGGCAATCCTAATGCTGAGGTGACCAAAGCACTCATTACACTCGATGTCACTGAAGAAGTAATGAATGAAGCCGTTGCTTGTGGTTGTAACCTCGTGATTGCGCATCACCCTTTAATATTCTCAGGACTAAAGAAGGTCATTGGAAGGAATAATATAGAGCGAATAGTGGAGATGGCTATCAAAAAGGATATTGCCATTTATGCCATTCATACTAACCTCGACAATATGCTTGATGGTGTCAATGCCAAGATTGCATCTAAATTAGGCTTAGTAAATACCCAAATCCTTTCCCCTAAAGAAAACACACTTTGCAAACTGTATACTTATGTTCCGAAAGGTTCGGTTGAAAAAGTACGTACCGCATTATTTGCAGCCGGTGCGGGGAGTTTAGGAAAATACGAAGAGTGTAGTTTCAATCTTGAAGGAAAAGGAAGTTTTAAACCTCAGCCTAATTCAAATCCTACCATTGGAAAAGCTGGAGGACCAACGGAATGGGTTGAAGAAGTAAAACTTGAAGTGTTGGTACAACAACATCAGGAAAAGAAAGTTCTGCAAGCATTATTTTCGAGTCATCCTTATGAAGAAGTGGCGTATGAACTCATTCTTTTAAGAAACACCAACCAAGATATTGGGGCGGGAATAGTGGGCTTTTTGTCAGAGGAAATGTTGGAAAACGATTTTCTTTCTTTCCTGAAAAATAAAATGAAAGTTGCTTGCATTCGTCATACAGAATTATTGAATAAGCCAGTGAAGAAAGTGGCTGTTTGTGGTGGAGCAGGAAGTTTTTTGTTGAAAGAAGCCATGAATTCAAATGCTGATATTTTTATTACTGGCGACTATAAATACCATCAATTTTTTGATGCTGAAAGAAAAATTGTGATTGCAGATATCGGACATTATGAGAGTGAACAGTACACAAAAGAATTAATTCAGCGAATTCTTACTGAAAAAAAACCTACTTTCGCCACTCTTTTATCAAAAACGGACACAAATCCTGTAAATTATTTCTACTAATATGGCTAGTGTAAAAGACTTTTCTATCGAGGAAAAACTATCGGCAGTTTTATTGCTTCAAAAGATTGATTCTAAAATAGATGAGATCAAAATTTTGAAAGGCGAACTTCCTATGGAAGTGAAAGACCTCGAAGATGAACTTGAGGGACTGCAAACAAGATTGAACAATATTGACGCTGAAATTGACAGCATTAATAAATATATCACGTCTCGCAATGATGCCAAAAAAGAGGCTCAGGCTTTGATTAAAAAATATGAAAAGCAGCAGGACAATGTGAAGAACAACCGTGAGTTTGAAGCAATTAATAAAGAAATTGAAATGCAAGAGCTAGAAGTGAAACTCACTGAAAAGCACATGAAGGATGCTAGTTTCGAAGTCAAAGAGCGTCAAGCACAACGTACTAAAACAGAAGATCGTTTGGGTGTACTTAATGACGCCTTGAAAGTGAAAAAAGCGGAGTTAGAAAAGATTATTGCCGATACAGAGAAAGAAGAAAAGCAATTACAGGCAAAATCAAATGAAGCAAAAACAAAAGTAGATGAACGCCTTTTGTCTGCTTACGAGCGCATTCGCAATAGTTATAAAAACGGGTTAGCAGTAGTGTCCATATTACGAGATTCTTGTGGAGGATGTTTCAATATTATTCCCCCTCAACGTCAATCTGAAATTCGACAACACAAAAAAATTCTAGTATGTGAGCATTGTGGAAGAGTGCTTGTTGATACAGACTTAAATGATTCCGTAAAAATTTCTGGAAAATAATTGAAGAGCCGAAAGGCTCTTTTTTATTTTAGAACCTTAACGTTTCTTCTACCTCTTCAACTATTGGTTTTTTTTAGGTTTGCACTTTCCAAACTAAAGAACTCTATGAGGTTTCGTTTATTTGCCGTTTTCTTATTAATCATATGGTTTACATCATGCGGAGATAAAAAGAATAGCTTTACTCTCAATGGTAATATTGACAATATGCCTGCTCAAGTCGTTATTCTTGAAGAATTAGGAATTAGCGATGTTATTATTCTTGATTCTGTAAAAACAGAGCCTGATGGGAAATTTACCATAACAGGTTCCACCGGTGAAAATAAGTTGTTTAGACTTAGGTTTTCAAGCGATAAGAGTAAGTTCATTTTATTGTCTTTTGATAAAGGAGCCATAGGAATAACAGGTAATTGGAATAATCTTGCAGAAACCTATAATTTCACTGGTTCGCCATCATCATCAAGTTTACGCTCTTTAATTTTTACTTACCGTCAACACATAAAAGACTATAATACTTTGTGTGTTATTGCAGACACAATGGAAGCGAAAAAAAATGATAGCCTTCTTGTAAAAGCTAAAGACCAACTTCAGGAAATTAATCAACACTTTACTCGTTATTGTGAGACGTATTCAGATACCTGTCAATATTTGCCTAATGCCTTATGTGCAGTTCAATTACTAAACCCTGCAGTCGAGAAAGATTATATCAATTTGTTTAACCAGTCGCTAGTAAAAAGATTTCCTAATAGTAAACTTGCGCATGATTTTGACGGAAAAGTAAAAAACATGTCACAAAGTAAAAATCAGGAAGAAGAAAATGGAATAGCTGTTGGGACAATTGCTCCTGAAATTAGTTTGCAAACACTTGAAGGTAAATCCATCACCTTGAGTTCATTTAGGGGCAAGTATGTGTTAGTAGATTTTTGGGCATCTTGGTGTCCGCCATGTAGAGCTGAAAATCCAAATGTTGTCGCTGCTTATAACTTATTTAAAAATAAAAAATTTACCATTTATGCCGTTTCACTCGATGAAAAAAAGGATAAATGGTTAGAGGCAATTCAAAAAGATGGACTGACTTGGACACAGGTTTCCGATTTTCAAAGATGGCAATCTTTGCCAGTGAGGAATTATGGTGTTAATGCAATTCCTGCCAATTTTCTTCTTGACCCTAGTGGGAAAATCATTGCCAAGAATTTACATGGTGGTGAATTAGAAGCTAAATTATCAGAAGTGTTGAAATAATTCCAGTTTTTGGAATTAAAAAATAATGACCAAAACTACCATTTTCATTTCCAAGTAAAATTATCTTTGCTCCATGCAAATCTTAGACGGAGCCGCAGTTTCTGCGCATATCAAAGAACAAATAAGGCAAGAAGTTGTTGAACTTAAAAGTGACGGGAAAAAAGTGCCTCATTTGGCAGTAATCATTGTGGGCAATAACCCCGCGAGCGAATCATACGTAAGCAACAAAGTAAAGAGTTGTGGTGAAGTTGGATTTGGCTCTTCACTTATTCGTTTAGATGCTACAATTTCTGAAGAAGAACTTTTAAGTGTAGTTAATAAATTGAATGAGGACAAGGATGTGGATGGTATTTTAGTACAACTGCCATTACCAAAGCATATTGAAGAAAATGCGGTTATCAATGCCATTAATCCTACAAAAGACGTGGATGGTTTTCATCCTATAAGTCAAGGGAAAATGGTGTTAGGCTTACCAACTTTTTTACCAGCTACTCCTTATGGCATCATGCTTATGTTGGAGCATTACAAAATTGATACTGTTGGAAAGCATTGTGTAGTAATCGGAAGAAGCAATATAGTGGGTACACCAATGACTTTATTAATGAGTCGGAATAGCAACCCGGGGAACGCAACAGTTACAATGTGTCACTCTAAAACAAGTAATCTTAAAGAAATTTGTCTGCAAGCTGATATTATTGTTGCTGCAATCGGTCGCCCATTCTTTTTAAAAGAGGATATGGTTCGCGATGGCGCTGTAGTCATTGATGTGGGAATTAATCGCATTGACGATGCAAGTAAAAAATCAGGTTTTCGTTTAGTAGGGGATGTTGATTTTGACAATGTAGCACCTAAATGTAGTTTCATCACCCCTGTTCCGAAAGGAGTAGGTCCAATGACGATTTGTGGATTGATGAAAAACACCTTACTTGCAGCAAGAGGCAAATAATCTCCTACCAAAAAATTGAACTTTCTTAACAAAGAAATTTTGCAAACAATTTACCCTGTAATGGAACATTTTTACACCTTACAGGGCGAAGGTTTTTATGCTGGTAAAGCGGCATATTTCATTCGTTTAGGAGGATGTGATGTGCAGTGTGTTTGGTGTGATGTGAAAGACAGTTGGGATGCTACAAAACATCCATCTTTGACAGTTAAAGAAATTCTTGAAGAAGCTCAAAATCATCCAGGAAGAATTGCAGTAATTACTGGCGGCGAACCTTCAATGCACGACATGGTAGACTTGTGCAAAGCATTACATGAAGTAGGATTTAGAGTTCACATTGAAACATCGGGAACACATCCTCTAAAAGGGAATTTTGATTGGATAACGTTATCTCCTAAAAAGTTCTCTTTTTCTCTTGCTGAAAATCTGCCTCTTGCAAATGAATTGAAAGTGATAGTTTACAATCAATCTGATTTTGCTTGGGCAGAAAAATATGCTGCGCGAGTAAACACTCAATGCAAACTTTATTTGCAACCAGAGTGGGATAAAAAAGTAGAGATGACTCCGCAAATCATTTCTTTTATTCAACAAAACCCAAGGTGGCAATTATCTTTACAGACACATAAGTATATCAACATCCCATAAAAATGACCACACTTCAAGCAATCATAATTGGTATCGTAGAAGGCATCACTGAGTTCCTTCCAATTTCATCAACAGGACACATGATTATCACAAGCTCGCTTTTGGGAATCAGCAAAGAAAAATTCACCAAATTGTTTGAAGTCTGCGTACAGTTAGGAGCAATTTTATCGGTGGTAGTGCTTTATTGGAAAAAGTTTTTCGACTTTTCTAAACTTCAATTTTATGTGAAGTTGATTATTGCAGTTATTCCTGCGTTGTTGTTAGGATATCTACTATCTGATAAAATTGATGCGTTGCTTGAAAGCCCAACTACCGTTGGTGTTTCTTTACTTGTTGGCGGTATCATCCTAATGTTTATCGACAAAGTTTTTACTGTTTCAGAAATAGAAAAAGAAGAAAAAATAAGCCCCATCAACGCATTCATTATTGGCTTATGGCAAGTGTTGGCAATGATACCAGGTGTTAGTAGAAGTGCGGCTTCAATTATTGGTGGAATGCAACAAAAACTCTCAAGGAAATTGGCTGCCGAGTTTTCCTTTTTTTTAGCAGTGCCCACTATGTGCGCGGCAACAGGGTACAAACTTTTAAAAGCATTTAAAACAAACCCAGAAATGCTCAAAGACAAAAACAATTTGCTGGCGTTAGGCGTTGGGAATGTAGTGGCTTTTTTTGTTGCGTTAATTGCCATCAAAACCTTTATAAGCTACGTTCAAAAGCATAGCTTCAAAGTTTTTGGCATTTACAGAATCATTGCAGGAATTACAATATTGACTTTAATTTACTTTGGTGTAATCAGCTAGTAACGTCTTGTTTTCTCAGTAAATATTTACCTAAAACATCAAACTCAAGATTCACTTCGTCTTTGGGTTTAATATTGTCGAAATTGGTGTGTTCATGCGTGTAAGGAATAATGGTAACGGTAAATGAATTGCGCATAACATTGAATACAGTTAAACTCACACCATTGATGCAAATGGAACCCTTTTCAATCATCAATGTAGCAAACTCTTCAGGAAAAGTGAATTGAAACAACCAACTACCTTCTAGTGCTTTTGCTGAAGTGCAAATGCCTGTTGCGTCCACATGTCCTTGCACAAAATGTCCATCGAGTCGGTCACCAACTTTCAACGCCCTTTCAAGATTGATAACCGAATTGATCTTCCATTCACCAAGATTAGTTTTGGAAATAGTTTCAGCAACTGCTGTAACACAATGTTGATTTCCTTCAATTCCAACAACTGTTAAACAAACACCATTATGAGCTAAAGATTGATCTATTTTTAGCTCGGAAGCGATATAGCTTTCTACCCAAAAACTTAAGTTAGAACCTTCTGTAATGATTTTGCGGATAATGCCTGTAGTTTCAATAATGCCAGTGAACATGAAAGCGAAATTACTGCTTTACAGAAGTTCCTTTGTGATAATTAATGCCAGTATCACTCACAACTTTCCAGTTAAACTTTATTTTTGTATTGGTAGTGTCGAGACTGTTTTTAGTAATTGTTCCAGTCAATGTGTCGAGCATTCTACACATTGGTTGACCAAATGCTTTTGTAGAATCATTCAATTTTAAGGTCGAGTCGGCTGAAGCGGAGTAAGTTGTTCGTCCTGCAGTAAAAAACAAAGTGTCATTGGAACAAAAGCCAATGATGGCAAGGTGTTTTTTTGACATTGCAAGAACCTGAATGGTATATGTTTGTTTTGACAAAAGACTGTCGAAAATTTCGTTGGAATTGTAAACTGAATCAGTAAAAGTATAAATGCCTTTATAAAGATCGGAAGGAAAAATGCAAATGGAGTTATCAGGCACACCAGGGAATTCCCAATTGTAATTCACAGCTTCGGGGTCATTGCAATATTTTCGGTCGTGAAGTCTTGGGTCATCCGTAGCAATACTATCTTTCCATTTCTTGCAAGAAGAAAAGGTAAGAAGCACTACAAAAATGTAGATAGTAAGTATAATACAGGAAGAAAACTTTGAAGTTGACATGATTTCTAAACGAAAACAAAGATAAAAATATTGTCGGATAAATTATTTGGTTGGAAAGGAAATCTTTTTACCTTTGCCCTCCCGAAAAATTAAAAAGGGAGGTATAATTATGTTAATCATCGACTCTAAAGATTGCGAAAATATTGACAAGGCGCTGAAGAAATACAAGAAGAAATTCGAAAAATCACGCACGTTGACTCAATTGCGCGACCGCCAGTCTTTTACAAAACCATCTGTTCGTCGTCGTAAAGAAGTTTTGAAAGCGGTTTACCGTCAGCAAATCTTATCTGGAAAGATTGAGGATTAATATTCCCTCTTCCGAATAAAAAATATCTTGTACCTGAACTTGTAAGTTACTAAATTTACAGTTCAGGTATTTTTTATGCTCACAAACAGGCTCGAAGATTATTTGCAATACCTACGTTTCGAGAAACGTTATTCAGCGCACACTTTGCTTGCCTACCAAAATGACCTAAATCATTTCATTTATTTTCTTAGAGAACAATTTGAACTTGAAGAAGAAAATTCTCTCGAAAATTATCACATCAGAAGTTGGCTTGCTACTTTGAAGGCGAAGAAACAGGTGGCACGAACAATCAACCGCAAATTATCTTCATTGAATTCTTTTTTCGTTTTTCTTTTAAAAAATAATTTTCTCAAAAAAAATCCTGCATCGCAAATTCGTTCTTTAAAATTACCTGAAAGACTGCCTACTTTTATTAAAGAAAATGAGGCAGAAATTCTTTTGGAAGAAATCGATTTTGAAGAAGGCTTCAAAGGGAAAACAGACAGATTGATTTGCGAATTGCTTTACGAAACAGGAATGCGCCGTAGTGAATTAGTGTCTCTCCAAAAAAATGATATCGAATTTAGCTTGAAACAAATTAGAGTTTTTGGCAAGGGGAAAAAAGAACGGTTAATTCCCATAAATTTTCTTCTTTTAGAAAAAATAAATGACTACCTTGAGGTTAAGAAAACCCAAGAAAACAGTAACAGAGAATTTCTGCTTGTTTTGGAAAATGGAAAACCACTCTACGCAGAATATGTTTACAGTGTTGTGAAGAAGTATTTGACAATGGTTACAACTTTAAACAAGAGAAGTCCACACGTAATGCGCCATAGTTTTGCGACACACCTTTTAAATAATGGCGCCAATATCCAGGCAATCAAAGAACTATTAGGACACAGTAGTCTGGCTGCAACACAAGTCTATACACACAACAATATTGATCAACTCAAAGAAATTCATCGTAAAAATCACCCTAGAGGGTAATATTTGTTAACCGTAAATTATATATCTATGAACGTGCAAATTCAATCAGTGCACTTTGATGCAGACAGTAAATTACTTGAATTAGTAAATGGAAAAATTTCGAAGCTTGGTACTTTTCATGACCGAATTATTGGCATTGAAGTTTATCTCAAACTTGACAATGTAGTGCATACTATCAAAGACAAAATTGTAGAGATTAAAGTGAATGTACCTAAGCATACATTCTTTGTAAAACAATCAAGCAAAAGCTTTGAAGAATCTTTTGAGAAGTCAATGGAGTCTATGATTAGTCAATTAAAAAAACAAAAAGAAAGAGCTGCTGCATAAGCCAAGCATGCTCCAAACCACGTGTTAAAAAATCCGGTCTTAAGAAAATGACCGGATTTTTTATTGATAACCATGCAACAAAAGCTGAAAATGGCTATTTTGCATCATTACTACTTTAGAATTTTAGCATCATGCAAAATCGTTTAGCTTATTTTATTCTTTTTCTTGTTGGACTAACATCCATTTTATACACTTCTTGTAGTAAGAATATGAGTAAGGATGATCCTTTATCAAGCGTATATTCTCCATCTGTTTTTATAAGCAGTCAGAATGCGTTTATTTATGCTTTGAATCCTGTTAGTAGTGTTAAAAAATGGGAGTTCCATGCTTCATCCAATGTTCAATCAACTCCGGTAGTTTATAAAGATTTTCTTTTCGTTGCGGAAGAAGCTGGAAATATTTATAAGCTTAGTTTAAAAACAGGAAAAGCATTAGATACCTTCATTTTAGGGGGACAAATTTTAGCTACACCAGTAATTGAAAAAGACACGCTTTATGTTGGAGCAAGTGGCACAATGTATGCAATAGATGTTAATTCTGGTATTACTGCGTGGTCCAAAAATATTGGGTCTAATCTCTATTCTTCTCCTACTGTTTTCGATACGCTTTTGATTTATGGTTGCTATGATGGTAATGTTTATGCTACTGATAGGGTTGATGGAAGTTCTGTCTGGACTTACGCGTCACCTTCTGCAGGAAATCAGTTTTATTCTTCACCTGTTGTGTCTGGAAATTATGTTTATATAGGTGGGTTGAATGATGGTGTAATGTATTGCCTTAATGTATTTAGTGGAAACTTGAAATGGGGATATCCAACAGGAGGCGGCATTCAGAGTTCACCCATTGTTTATGGTGGAAATGTGATTTTTGGAAGCAACGATTATAATCTTTATTGTATTGACACAGCTTCGGGGTTTCCTCGTTGGGCACCAATCAATTTGCATGACCGAATTGTTTCTTCACCATACGCTTATAATCAATTGATTTATGTAGGAAGTTATGATTACAATATGTATGCAGTAAACATTATTGATGGTACTATAAAATGGCAGTTTAAAACAGGTGCAATTATCAAATCTTCACCTATGGTTTATGACTCAAAGCTTTATTTTGGTAGTCATGATAAGTTCCTCTATTGCCTCGATCCAGTTAATGGTGACATTAAATGGAAACAAAATATTAACGGTTTAATTGAATGTTCACCTTCGGCAGACAATATGGATGGTAAACCTTCTCATATAGCATCTATCAGTGGAAATTCAGTTTACTAATTTTTGAAAATTTGTTTAAAAAAAACCTTCGGAGGATAACCCGAAGGTTTTTTAATTTAATAAGGAATAATTCTTTGTTTAAAAAAATTATTTTTGCTCCCTTTCTATGACATCAAATACTACTGTGCAACAATTTGATGCGTTGTTTAACAATGCAGCCATTGGAATTATTATTGTTGATAGCTCAGGAATAATTACAAAAGCCAATCAATATGCTCATAGACAATTTGGGTATCACACTACTGAATTGATTGGAGAGCAAATTGAAATTTTAATTCCGCAGAGGTATGCGCATAATCATATTGAACACCGGAAAAATTATCATGGTGGTAATGCACATAGTCGCCCAATGGGCATGGGTATTGACCTTTTTGGTAGAAAGAAAGATGGTTCAGAATTTCCAGTAGAAGTAAGTCTAAGTTTTTATAAAAAAGACGGCAACGAGTTTGTCATTTCATTTATTAACGACATTACTATAAGGAAGAAAGCTGAAGATAGTTTATTGAAACTTAATGAGGAATTAGAACAAAAAGTTCATGAAAGAACAGCTTCACTTCAAGAAGCCTTGGAGAAAGAAAAGGAACTTAATGAATTGAAGTCTCGATTTGTTTCTATGGCTTCTCATGAATTTAGAACTCCGTTAAGCACTATTCTTTCATCAGCATATCTTGTCACTAAATATGAAACTACTGATGATCAAGGAAAACGTGAAAAACACATTCAGAGAATTGTATCTTCAGTAAATATGCTTACTGATATTCTTAATGATTTTCTATCTGTTGGAAAAATTGAAGAAGGCAAAATACAAGTGCGTTTTTCTGAGTTTGATATGGGCGATATTATTAGGGTTTTGATTACAGAAATGCAAACTATAATGAAACCTGGACAAAGTATAGAATATAGTCATGAAGGTAATGTACATGTATTTCTCGACGCTACATTACTTAAGCATATTGTTATGAACCTCATTAGTAACGCCATTAAATTTTCTCCCGAAAAATCTGTTATTCACATACGTTCTTTCTCTTATGTAGATGGGCAAAGTATGCTTACTGTAAAAGATAGTGGCTTAGGAATTTCAACGGATGATCAGGAGCATTTATTCGAAAGGTTTTTCCGCGGAGCAAATGTTACCAATATTCAAGGAACAGGCTTAGGTTTGCACATTGTTGCAAAATATGCCGAGTTAATGAATGGTAATATTGTTTGTAATAGTGAGATTGGAAAAGGAACTGAATTTGTCATTAATTTTAGAAAAAATAATTGAGCTTTATGAAAACCATATTACTCATTGAAGATAATATAGAAATTAGAGAAAACACTGCGGAAATTCTTGAGCTTTCCAACTACAAGGTATTTACTGCTGCTGATGGAAAACAAGGCGTAGAACTTGCTATCCAACATAAACCAGACTTGATTGTATGCGACATTATGATGCCCGTATTAGATGGTTATGGCGTGATTCACATGCTTCAAAAAAATACAGACACCAAAAATATTCCTTTCATATTCCTTTCTGCAAAGGCTGAAAGAGCTGAAATAAGAAAAGGAATGGAATTAGGTGCAGACGATTATATTACTAAACCATTCAATGGGTCTGAGTTGCTAAGTGCTATTGAAAGTCGTCTTAAAAAAGCTGAAATTGCTCGTCAGGAACTTCCTTCAAATATTGATGGACTAAATACACTCATTCGAACAGCAAGTGGTGATGAAATGTTGCAAAAAATAAAGGAAAATCGCAGCATTAATCGCTATAAGAAAAAACAGATTGTATACAACGAAGGCAATCATCCTTTACGTCTTTATTATGTAATGAAAGGCAAGGTGAAAGCGTATAAAACCAATGACGACGGAAAAGAGTTGATTATAGGGCTCTACAACGAAGGTGATTTTCTTGGTTACATTGCTTTATTAGAAGGAGGTAATTATAGAGAAACGACTGAAGCACTTGAGGAAACAGAATTAGCAGTAATTCCAAAAGATGAGTTTGAAGACCTCACCAATAATAACCGTGAGGTGATGCATAAATTTATTCAACTTCTTGCAAAAAATATTACAGTTCGTGAAGAACAATTATTAGGACTAGCTTATAACTCGCTTAGAAAAAAAGTGGCAGAAGCGCTAGTTTATCTTTACAAGAAGTTCAATCCTGAAAACAAGGAAAGCTTCCTCATTGATTTGAGCCGTGAAAACCTAGCAACAATTGCAGGAACCGCAAAGGAATCGCTCATTCGAACTTTGAGTGATTTTAAAGATGAACACCTTATTGATATTAGTGGCGGCGATATAAAAGTTCTTAACTTAAAAAAGTTGGAGAACATGTTTAATTAATCACAACATTGCGCAAGATAGTTATTGAATTCAGCCTTTAAACGGCTGAATTCTTTTTCCATCTTTTCCATATCTGATCTTAAAAGTTGTTGTCTTTGAAAGAGTGGATCATTTTTATCATTGATTGCAAGAGAATTCTGAAGCCCTTTTTTATGTTCTTTAATATCGTGTCGAAGTATTGAAATTACAGCATCCTTGCTTAGAAAAATGTTCTGATAATGTTCCAACTTATCAAGGATTTCGTTTGATACGTTTAATCTCAATATTTCTGCCAATCTATTTTTAAGCATGATGTTTTCCACTTGTAGAAAATCAAGCGAACGCAACCATGTAATTGTCTCGTGTTTAAGCTGTTCAAAAAATTGTTCCGACATTGTTAATTAAAAAAGCTAATCAGTTTTCTATTTTAGAAATTATTTGGAAGTAAAAATAATTTTGAACCCCCCCAAAAAAACTGACACTGCTCATGTTAATTTGTGACCCAAGTCATTACTGTAGGGATTAGTCGATTTTCTTAGAAAATCAACAAGTAGATAAGTAGTATCTTCACACCAATAAAGAAATATTGATGTTCGCCAAACTATTCAACCGAAAGAAAGAAACAAACTTAGAATTTGAAAAGGCAGACTGGTCTTTTTTGGTTGCAGATATGCACTCTCATTTAATACCTGGTATTGATGATGGCGCTGCTACAATGACTGATAGTTTGTCAATGATTAGAGAGTTGAAAGAAATGGGGTTCAAAAAAATTATCACTACACCCCATATCAAACACGATCACTACAAAAACACCTCTGAAATAATACTAAAAGGTTTGAACGATGTAAGACAAGAATTGAAAGTGAATGAAATTGACATAGATATTCATGCTGCAGCAGAGTATTTTGTTGATGATGTATTTATGGACATGCTCGAATCAAATCAATTGCTTACTATCCACAAAAATGAAGTGTTGATCGAATTTTCATTTATGTTCGAACCAGTAAATTTGATGAACACCATTTTTAGAATTCAAACAAAAGGTTATCGTCCAATCCTTGCTCATCCTGAACGTTATGTTTACTTTCATCAGAAACCAGAAGTTTATAGAGAGTTGAAAGATAGGGGTTGTATGCTTCAGTTAAATACCCTTTCTCTTTTTGGATATTATGGCAAAAGAGAGCAACAAATGGCTGAAGAGTTGCTAGAAGAACGTCAATATGATTATTGCGGAACAGATATGCATCATGCTAAGCATTGTGATATCATTAAATATAGTAGTGGGCATAAAGCTTTCAAACAACTGAAATTATATCCATTCAGAAATGTTTATCTTACAAAATAGTTAAAGGAAAACGGAACTGCTGTATATTTTTTCGATAATTTCTACAGTTTTCAAGCCTTCGAAAGAGTTTGTAGAAATGGAGGCATTGTTGGTCAAAACGTCTACAACATTTTCATACACTTTGTCGTGGTTGCTCATAGAACCTTGATAGCTTCCGTAATTATTAGCACGATTTCCTTTAGGGAGGTTTTCAATTTTGTATTGATCAATATTTTGATACTCTAACTCATTCAAATATTCTCCTCCAATTTTTACTGTTCCTTTTTCTCCAAATAATGTTAAGGAACCTTCCATGTTTTTTCCATAACTGTTGACTGTGTAATTAATAGTTCCAATAGCTCCATTATAAAACTCAAGAATGACAACACCTGTGTCTTCAAACTCAATGATGTTTTGGTGTGTATAATTTTTTCTAAAAGCTTGTATTTGTTTCACATCGCCAAGCATCCAATAAAGCAAGTCAATAAAATGACTGAACTGTGTAAATAAAGTGCCACCGTCAAGTTCTTTAGTGCCTTTCCATGAGTTTTTATAATAGTCCTCATTTCTATTCCAAAAACAACTCAGCTGAAAACTCAAAACCTTTCCAAGCTTGCCTTCTTCAAGGCATTTTTTAAGAGCAGCAACAGGTGGGTTAAATCTATTTTGTTTTATGGCAAATAGCCTTCGATTGTTTTTTTCAGCAGCTTGAATCATAGCTCCGCAAT
Source organism: uncultured Bacteroidota bacterium (assembly GCA_903853805.1). Lineage (GTDB taxonomy): Bacteria > Bacteroidota > Bacteroidia > Chitinophagales > Chitinophagaceae > JAFIGV01. Next base: position 123,948 of record CAINUN010000085.1, on the reverse strand, counting down.
CCTGTAAATTGATAGCCATAGGTTTTTCACAAAGAACATTATAACCTGCTTGTAATGAAGCTATAGTATGAGTTGCATGTAATCCATTTGGACTACAAACAGAAACCACATCGATAGCTAAATTACTCTTCAACAAATCACTTATTGTGTAAAAAACAGAGGAGCCATATTTTATTCCAAACTTATCAGCTCTTTCATGAATAATATCGCAAACAGCTACTAAGCACCCAAGCTTTGAAATGTGTTCTGCGTGACGTTGTGCTATTCTTCCGCAGCCGATTATGGCAAATTTTATAGATGACATGAAAAAGATTTTTCAAAAAATTTGGTTGCTAAAGATATACTTGGACAAATGATTTTTTTCTAAAAAAAGTATAAAGAACGAAATTTTCAGTAGTATAGAAATTATAAAACAGATTGGTTATCTTGTGAAAAATTTCCCAAAAACACAAACAATATGTCTTCACATAGAAGAAGAAAACTCAAAAAAGTTGCCTTTGCTTGCGGCAGTTTTGCCACACTCTATTTTTTGGGGTTTTTCATTGTTCGTTTATTCGATCTCAATTTTCTATTGCCTGAAGATTGGATGGGGCAGGACTGGCATTATATAGTTGCATGTATAGCCATTATTTGCTTTTTGCTTTACTCTTCAATAGTTATTCGTATATACAGTCATCAATCAATTCCAAACCCCAAATTTTCTAAGTATATGGTTTTTGGTGTGGTAATAGGAATTTTGTTTGTACTATGGGGTGTTTCTTTATTGATGATGTTGATGAATGTAGGGTAGTGCCTATTTCTTTTTCATTCTTGCCTTAATAATTGGTTTTGCCTTTTCAAAAGTTTCTAAAACTATTTCCAAAAGCCTCTCGATTTCTTCTCTGTTTTCTTTCTCCTTTCCAAGCATTTCTATTGCTTTAAACGTGTCATGCATGTCTTTGATTTTGATGATGCCTACACTACTTTTTAAAAAATGAGCTTGTTTAGAAATAGGCTCAAAATCAGCTTTGTTCTTTATCAACTTTTCCAATTCATCTACTCCAGGAAATGTATTGTCCATAAAAATAGTCAAAACCTGTTTCATGTATTCTGGTTTCCCACCAGCTAAATCTTCCACATAACTGAAATCTACAAGTTGTTGTTCATCCTTTGAATTGTTGTCAGTTGCCATAAATGATATTAAAATAATGATGTGAAAATAGATAATCCATTTGAAAGTTCAATGTCTTTTTAGAGAAATGTTGCTATTCAAAAGTTATAGACAGATTTATCCCGTTTAATTACCTTTGTGCACTATGCTCATCGAAGTATTAAAATCTAAGATTCACAGAGTGAAGGTTACAGAAGCCAATCTTCATTATATAGGTAGTATTACTATTGACGAAGACTTAATGGAGGCTGCTAATCTTATTGAAAATGAAAAAGTGCATGTACTCAATATTGAGAACGGTGCAAGGCTTGTAACTTATGTTATTAAAGGAATAAGAGGCTCCAAAGAAATATGCTTAAACGGACCTGCTGCAAAAAGAATTTCAGTTGGCGACACTGTGATAATAGTGTCATATGCCACAATGGAATTTGAGGAGGCCAAAACATTTAAACCACAAATCATTTTCCCAAATGAGGACAATAGTTTGTAATGACTATCTTTACGAACTATGAAGAAGACCCTTTTGACAATACTTCAATACCTGATATTCTTCGGACTGGGTGGTCTTCTTATATGGTGGCAATACCATCAGCTCCAACCCGGCGATAAAGACCAGATTTTTACTGCTTTTGACCAAGTAAAAGAACGGCTTTGGTTATTAATTCCGGTGCTTATTATTGGATTTCTTTCGCATTATTTCAGAGCACTTCGCTGGAAACTCCTTCTTGAACCCCTTGATTTAAAACCAACAACCATAAATATTACTTTCGCAGTTATGATTGGATACCTCACCAACCTCTTGCTACCAAGAATGGGTGAAGTGGCACGATGTTCTATTCTTGCGAAATATGAGAACGAACCTGTTGACAAAATTATAGGAACAATTGTAGCAGAACGATCTTTTGATGTAGTTTGTTTACTATTGGTTTCTTTATTAGCCTTTTTGTTGCAAATGGATGTGGTCAATGGATTTGCCTCTGAACTGATGACCAAATTTGCTATCAATGGAAACAGCATCTTTATTGGCTTATCCATATTCGTACTAACAATTGCCGGCTTATATTTCCTTTATAAAAAAAACAAACAGTCGAAGATTGGAAAATTTATCGGCGGCATTGGCTATGGTGTTTTATCAATTCGTTGGATGAAAAAAAAGTGGCATTTTCTCGGATACACAATACTTATTTGGGTTAGCTACCTCTCCTTAATTTATATTGGATTCAAGTCAATGGATGCTACAATGGGTTTAGGTTGGTTAGTCGCGCTTTCGGTTTTGGTTTTTGGAAGTGTGGGCATTATTGCAACACCCGGAGGCATTGGTGCTTATCCAATTATTGTTCAAAAATTATTGGTTACTGTTTATGGTGTCAATAAAAATTTTGCCTTAGCATTTGGATGGGTAAGCTGGATGGCACAAACAGCAATCATTATTGTATTGGGTTTGATTTCTTTAATATTGCTCCCTCTTTACAACATCAAACCTCATGGACAAAACACTGTGGATTCAAAACAAAATCAGCCTTAAAGAAGCCTTAATACACAAGGTCAATGGTTGGCGATTTTTAGGAAAGAAAATTGTGTTCACCAACGGCTGTTTCGATATTCTTCATCATGGACATTTAGACTATCTTTCAAAAGCAGCAAGCCTAGGAAATATTTTAGTGATAGGCGTTAATACAGATGCGTCGGTGAAAAGACTGAAAGGCGAAACCCGACCGGTGAACAACGAACAAGACCGACTTTTTCAATTAGCTTCTTTGATGTTTGTGGATGCCGTTTGTTTGTTTGATGAAGACACCCCAAAGGATTTGATTGAAGCAGTAAAACCAGATATTTTGGTGAAAGGCGGTGATTATACCATTGACAAGATTGTAGGAGCCGAATTTGTCCTCAATCGTGGAGGAAAAGTAGAAGTAATACCTTTTGTGGAAGGTTATTCAACTACTTCTATCATTCAAACCATTCAAAAGTTAGGATAAAAATTTAATGATACTTGCAGCAATTGATATCGGATCCAACGCAGCGAGATTACTCATCTCCGAAACGTCTATTTATAAAGACTGCAGTGTAGATTTTACAAAAGTGAACCTCGTAAGAATTCCACTTCGATTGGGTATTGATGTGTTTGATAAAGGCTTTATTTCTGATGAAAGAAAAGAAAACCTAATGAAGTCCATGAAAGCCTATAAGCTGTTGATGGATCTTTATCATGTAGAAGCTTATAAAGCTTGTGCTACTTCAGCCATGCGAGATGCTACCAATGCCAAAGAAATAATTGAAGAGGTTTTAAGGGAAACGGGCATCAAAATCAATGTGATTAGCGGGCAAGAAGAAGCCAACATAATTTATGAAACCCACATAGCCGAAAAACTATCTTTAAATAAATCTTACCTCTATATTGATGTAGGCGGGGGTAGCACCGAAGTGACTTTGTTCTCCCAAAACCAAATCGTTTTTAAAGAATCTTTCAATATTGGTACTATTCGTTTACTGCACAACCGTGTGACGGATGAACAATGGGACCAAATGAAACTGTTTATTAAAACCCACATCAAAGACTACCAACCTATTGAAGCTATTGGTAGTGGTGGGAATATCAACAAGATATTCTCAATTTCTAAAAAGAAAGAAGGGAAACCACTTTCTCTCGACCTCTTGAAAGATTATTACAAGGAAATGAGTTTTTCAACCCTACAAGAAAGAAAACACTTGTATGGTTTTAAAGACGATCGTGCAGATGTGATTGTGCCTGCTTTGCAGATTTTCATTTCCATTATGCGCTGGACGAATGCCGATGAAATTTATGTTCCTAAAATTGGTTTGGCAGATGGTATTATTAAAATGCTTTACCAAGAACTGTCACGATAAAATCATTTAAACGTTCTTTAGTCTTTGAAATGACGAACATCACCTTGCTTTGATTTTCCCTAAAATATCTTGCAGCAAATTTCCACTACTATGATTGACCTACTGAATAAATACAATCTTCCAGTTCCGCGTTATACGAGCTACCCAACCGTGCCATATTGGACCGACAATTTTGAATTGCCAAAATGGAAAACTGTTTTTGCCGAAGAGTTTTCGAAACACAATAAAGTCGAAGGATTGAGCATTTATATTCACCTTCCTTTCTGTGAATCTTTATGTACTTATTGTGGTTGCAATAAAAAAATTACGACCAACCACAGCGTAGAAGAAGAATACATGCAAGCCATGATGAAAGAGTGGCAACTTTATGTGGCTTTGATGAATGAAAAACCAATTATTCGCGAGCTGCATTTGGGTGGCGGAACACCAACTTTCTTCTCTCCTGAAAATTTAAAAACTCTTGTGGATGCCGTTCTTAAAGACGCAATTGTTCATGACGAACATGAGTTTAGTTTTGAAGGACATCCTAATAATACTACCCGCGAACACCTTCAAGCTTTGTACGACATTGGCTTTCGCCGTGTTAGTTTTGGTGTGCAGGATAATGACCCTGAAGTGCAAAGGGTGATTAACCGCATTCAGCCTTTTGAAAATGTGAAAAGAGGCACTGAAATGGCTCGCGAAATCGGTTATAAATCTGTCAACTTCGACCTTATCTATGGACTGCCTTTGCAAACCAAAGAAAAGATGGAGAACACTATTCGTCAGGCAATTACGCTTCGTCCTGATCGAGTAGCTTTTTATAGTTATGCGCATGTGCCATGGACGAGTCGCGGACAACGCCTTTTTGATGAAAACGACCTTCCGGGCGCTTCTCAAAAGATGGAGCTCTACATCCTCGGCAAAAAACTGTTTATGGAAAGTGGCTATGTGGACATTGGCATGGACCATTTTTCTTTGCCAGAAGACGACCTTTTCAAGGTGTGGGAAGCAGGCAAACTCCACCGCAATTTTATGGGCTATACTACCCAACGCACTGGTATGATGCTGGGCTTGGGTGTATCGAGCATTAGCGATGCAGGGGTGGCTTTTGCACAAAACCACAAGACGGTGCATGATTATTACGAAAGCATCAACAAGGGCGAATTGGCTGTGACCAAGGGCTACTTCCTCAGCGAAGAAGATGTGTTGTTCCGCCGCTATATTTTGGATATGAGTTGTAATGGCAAAACCACCTTTAAAGAAGCGTTTAAAGACCGCTTGCAGCAATATACCTTCCCTGAACTGGCATTGGTGCATGCCGATGGATTGGTAAATTATGACGAAAACCATGCAGAACTCACCCCGCTTGGACGCCATTTCTTACGCAATGTTTGCCGAGCCTTCGACCTTCATTTGCTGCTCAACCGCGACAACAAAGAGGCCTCGATGCCGAAGTTTAGTAAGGCGATATAGATCATAGAATGTGAAAAGGTTTTACGAGTATCTTATTTATAGGCTTTATTCTTGGCGCATAAATAGTAATGATAGTTTGCCAGGTTCAACTGTATTGACTATTATTAGTTTAAATCACTTAGTAATATTACTAACAATATGGTCGTATATAAATAGGTTTTTTTTCCTTCATTTTATCCCTTTGAAAATATAAATAAATTGCAATTTTTACTTTTTTACTTGATATTTTATATTCTGCATTACCTATTGCTTTTCAATAAAGGCAAATGGAATGATTTACTAGAAAAATATGAAGATGAAAACAAACAAAAACGGAAAAGAGGTAAGAAGTTAATATTACTTTACCTTTTTCTTCCAGCAGTATTACTGATAACAACTGTTGCTATATTATTCTGAATTTATATAGGGGTTACTTGTGTCCCCTCAGTTGAGCGAAGATTGCATCTTCGCTCCCCACAGCCTTCGCCCTAACTTTTAGGCAAGGTATTTTTTGCTTCGACAACTTAATAGTAATAATAGGTAAATTGTATTTTTGAAGGAATAAAATAACAACTTCAATGGGTTTGTAAGAATTGGGGAGAATAAAATTCTAATTAATACCTGTATTTCTCATCAATAGCAGAGAATTAAACTAAGTACTTCATCACTTATTCGAATTGGTATAACCCAATCTTAAAAATGATACATCTCAATAGGGTAAATGGGATATATCAATCTGGCAAATGGTGTATATCACAAGTATTACAAAATGACTGGGAATAGTTGACGAGCCACTCGTCAGGTCTGACAAGTTAATAGTTATGTCTAACAAGTTATCCGTCAAGTACTACAAAATGACTGGGGATAGTTGACGGGTCACTTGTCAGGTCTGACAAGTCATTAGTTATGTTCAACTAGTCATCTGTCAAGTACTACAAAATGATTGGGAATAGTTGACAAGTCATTTGTCAGGTCTGACTAGTCATTGGTTGTGTCCAACAAATCGTCTGTCAAGTACTACTAAATGACTGGGGAATAGTTGACAAGTAAAAAGGCAGGAATGATTAAGAAATCCCAAAGACAAAAAGATTATCGCTTTCTGTGTGTTTTTTTAGCATTGTTCCTGCTTTGTTTGTTTCTTATAAAATTATAGGAAAGACCATAGAATAATAAAAAAATTGAAAAACGTGACACCTCTATCATTTTAATTTAAATGCTTTTCAATGAAAAAATTCTCTCGCATTTTGTTTTGAACCCAAAAAAACTATCTTTGCGCAAAATTTGACAGGCAGTAAATGATTTTCAAACGTTTTTTACCTTTTATCACAGTGCTTTTGATAACCCTTTCGGGGGTTTCTTTTTCGGCATCAGCCAATGAAGAAAAGACAAAAGAAGAAGGTAAATTCAATGCAACCGAAGTTATCTTTGGTCACATTCGCGATTCACACTATTGGCATTTATTTGATATTAATGGCGAGCCAGTGGCAATGCCTCTTCCCGTTATTATTTACGACAATCAAAAAGGATTTTCTTTTTTCTCAGCATCCTATTTTCATCATGGTCATGAAGCCTACAATGGTTATATGATTGACCCAAAAAATCAGATGAAGGAAAAGATCATTCTCGAAAATGCTGCTAACGGACAAAAAATTTACGATTTTTCTATTACTAAGAATGTGTTATCAATGCTCATCTCCGTAGTCATAATGATTTGGTTGATGACTGGAGCAGCATCAAAATACAAGAAGAATGGTGTAATGAAAGCACCAAGTGGTTTTCAAAATGCCTTGGAACCAGTTATTACTTTCATTCGTGATGAAGTGGCAAAGCCAAATCTTGGTAACAAGTACATGAGCTACATGCCTTTGATACTTACGGTGTTTTTCTTTATTTGGATAAACAACCTTCTTGGTCTTTTGCCAGGTGGTGCCAACTTCGTAGGAAACATTACGGTTACAGCATGTCTTGCCTTAGTTTCATTTGTTGTGATGATGGCTAATTCCAACAAACATTTTTGGAGCCATCTATTAAATCCTCCAGGAATACCATTCGCAATCAAATGCCTTTTGGTTCTTATTGAGATCATGTCGTTAATAATCAAACCAGTAGCATTGATGATACGTCTTTTTGCTAACATATTGGCAGGGCACATTGTTATTATTTGCATTATTTCTATGATATTTATTTTCGGTGCATTGAGCAAATTTGCAGGTTGGGGCTTTATGCCAGTATCACTTGCATTCACCATGTTTATGTTCCTTCTTGAGCTGATGGTTGCCGCAATTCAGGCATTTATCTTCGCTAATCTTACTGCTGTATTTATTGGTCAGGCGATAGAAGAAGGGAATGGTCATGAAGAGCATCATGCACATGAAGCAAGTCACTAAAATTTTAAACTGTTTATTAATTAAAAATCCATACAAACATGTCAGTGTTAAACACAATTTTGTTACAAGCAGGCGATACACTTGAAGTAGCTAAAGCAGCAGCTCACGGTTCAGCAGCAGCAGGCGGTGCCATTGGTGCAGGTCTTGCAGCTCTTGGAGCTGGTGTAGGTATCGGTCAAATTGGTAAAGGTGCGGTAGAAGCTATCGCTCGTCAACCTGAAGCATCAGGAGACATTCGTGCCAACATGATTCTTACTGCGGCTTTCGTAGAAGGGGTTGCGTTGTTCGCGGTTATCGTAGGCTTCCTTGCCATGGTACTTTAATTCGAGAAAAACGAATTTTACTGCGCCCACTCGATTGGGGCGGGCGCGGTTATTCATTGAATTTTTCCTTTTTTAACCTTCAAGAATAATGGATTTATTAACTCCCGAACTCGGTCTGTTTTTTTGGACGCTCCTAGCGTTTCTTGCCGTTTTTTTTATCCTTAAGAAATTTGCGTGGGGCATCATTCTTAAATCTTTGACCGAACGCGAAACTGGTATTGCAGAGTCTATTGCTGCTGCCGATCGTGTACGTAAAGAAATGAGCGAATTGAAAAATGAGAACGAAAAACTCATGGCTCAAGCTCGTGAAGAACGCACCGCAATGCTTAAAGAAGCAAAAGACACCCGCGATCGCATCGTAAATGAAGCTAAAGACGCTGCAAAAGCAGAAGCAAACAAAATTGTTGCAGATGCTAACCAGCAAATTCAGCAACAAAAAATGGCAGCAATGACCGAGGTGAAAAATGAAATTGGCAAACTTGCTGTAGAAGTTGCTGAGAAAATTCTACGCCAACAATTAAGTGGTGTAGATGCTCAAAGTGCTTATGCAGAATTGATTTCAGAAAACGCTAAACTTAATTAGTCTTTAGAAAATTATTTCAAAAGACAATAACAGAATATGCAAAATCCACGTCTCGCCGCCCGTTATTCAAAATCGTTACTTGATTTAAGCGTTGAGCAAAATCAAGTTGACACAGTGCTTGCCGACATCAAACTGCTTGATAGTGTTTGCATTGCTAGCAAAGAGTTTTCAAGTATGTTGCGCAGCCCAATAATCAAAGCTGATAAGAAGTTAGCTATCATTGAAGCTGTTTTTGGTGATAAGCTTTCTGTGATTACTAAAGGTTTTGTTAGACTTTTGGTGAACAAAGGACGCGAAGCCAATCTTCCTGAAATGGTTCATGCTTTTATTGATCAATACAAAGTGTTGAAAAATATAAAAACCATCAAAATCACAACTGCTTCTCCTTTAAACGAAGCGGTGAAAAACAAAATTCTTCAATATGCTACTGCTACTGTGAAAAACAATGAAGTGGAATTGACAGAAGCTGTTGATGAAAACTTGATAGGAGGCTTTGTTTTGGAAATGGACGATAAGCTTTTTGATGCCAGCATAAGAAAGGACTTGATTGATATTCGCAAGCAATTCAACAAGAATTATTACGTAAGTCAAATTAGATAACAAGAATAAACTTCAATAATCATGGTTGACATTAAACCGGATGAAATTTCGGCGATTTTACGCCAACAACTTACCAACTTCGATGCGGGTGCAAGCCTTGAAGAAGTGGGAACCGTATTGCAAGTGGGCGATGGTATTGCTCGCGTTTACGGTTTGAATAGTGTTCGTCAAGGGGAACTCGTATCATTTGAAAGTGGTGTAAAGGCCATTGCGATGAACCTTGAAGAAGATAATGTGGGTGTGGTAATGATGGGCGAGTATTCTGACATTAAGGAAGGCGCTACAGTGCGTCGTACTGGTCAGATTGCTTCTATTAAAGTAGGTGAAGGCATGTGTGGACGCGTTGTCAACACATTGGGTGAACCAATTGATGGTAAGGGTCCTTTGACTGGCGAATTATATGATATGCCTTTGGAGCGTAAAGCACCGGGTGTAATCTTTCGTGAACCAGTAAAAGAACCATTGCAAACGGGTATCAAAGCTATCGATGCGATGATTCCTATTGGCCGTGGACAACGTGAGTTGGTAATTGGTGACCGCCAAACGGGTAAATCTGCTATTTGCATTGACACCATAATCAACCAAAAAGAATTTTATGCAGCTGGCAAACCAGTTTATTGCATTTATGTAGCGATTGGACAAAAAGCATCTACTGTTGCTCAGGTAATGAAGACATTAGAAGATAATGGTGCAATGGCTTATACTGTTGTTGTGGCTGCTTCTGCTTCCGACCCGGCTCCTTTGCAGTTCTATGCTCCATTTGCAGGTGCTGCCATTGGTGAGTTTTTTCGTGATACTGGACGTCCGGCTTTGGTAATTTATGATGACCTTTCGAAACAAGCTGTGGCTTATCGTGAGGTGTCTTTGTTGCTTCGTCGCCCGCCAGGACGTGAGGCTTATCCGGGTGATGTATTCTACCTTCATAGCCGTTTGCTAGAGCGTGCTGCCAAAGTAATTGGCGATGATGGTATTGCTAAAAACATGAACGATCTTCCTGAAAGCATTAAACATTTAGTGAAAGGTGGTGGTTCATTAACGGCTTTGCCAATTATTGAAACACAAGCTGGTGACGTTTCTGCTTACATTCCTACTAACGTAATTTCCATTACTGATGGACAGATATTCTTAGAAAATACACTCTTCCTTGCAGGTATTCGTCCGGCAATTAACGTGGGTATTTCTGTAAGTCGTGTGGGTGGTAATGCTCAGATTAAGTCCATGAAAAAAGTGGCAGGTACGCTTAAACTTGACCAAGCGCTTTACCGAGAGTTGGAAGCATTTGCGAAGTTTGGTGGTGACCTTGATGCTGCAACCAAAAACGTAATTGACAAGGGTAGTCGCAACGTGGAAATCTTGAAACAAGCGCAATATTCTCCTTTTGCTGTAGAAAAACAAGTTGCTATAATTTACCTTGGAACTAATAACCTTCTTCGCGATATTCCTGTGAAGAAAGTAAAAGCTTTTGAAGAAGCATTCCTCCGCGAAATGGATTTAAAACTTCCGGAAGTAATGGCTGATTTCAAAAAAGGAAACCTGCCTGAAGACGGTATTGCCAAAATGGTGAAACTTGCTCAGGATTTGATTCCTCAATATAAATAAGGCCCCTATAACCCTTCAAAATAGGGTAGTAATTTAAAGGTTCAACAATAAAGAAACAGTCGCTCTTAATAGCGGCTGTTTTCGTTTAAATATCCAAACCTTATAGGTTTATTGTCAACTTCATTATAGTAATAACTTAGTTGAATAATTTGGTCTTTTATAGGAAGAGATCTATAGCTTCTTTATAAATAATAAGCTCCCGTAGAGAACGGGAGCTTTCGCAATATGAACTATAAACAAAAGGGACTTGATTAGTCGGGTTTCTTACCATCAAGGAAAGTATTGATGGTTTGAATGCCCGCATGGGATTCGTTGTTTTCGTCGTTATATCCTACACTGTATCCGCTATAAAAAGTATCGGCAGAGGATACACTGTTATCGAGATTCAAGTTTTTTCGAACATAAGCAGGGATGTTTTCTAAATGATCGTTTCCTTCGGAACCTTTAACATTGAAACTCATTCTGCGAAGTCTTTCAGCTCTTTCTTCTAAAGCTTTTTTCTGATCTTCAAAACGGCGTTTTTCTTCAATTTCTTCAGAAGTCATCTTGATATCATTCATCATCTGGTTGTTATCGGCGCCCTCTTCTTTAAAAGTCATTTCGAAGTTGGTAAGCGACTCTTGAGCTGGAAATTTTCCAGAGGTTTGACCTTCATTTTCATCAGTACTCAAAGAGAAGACTTCTTTATCTTCAGAATCGTTGGGAGTACTGCCCGTTAATCCAGAATAAAAGGGAGCTTTAGCAACAGGCATTTCTACTAATTGAGGCGCAAAACGCTCAGGAGTTTTAGAAGTAGGGGCGTTGTTTAAAAAATTTGCTTTGGCAGCTTCGAGGTCGCCAAGTTTCACAATAATCTTTTCTGGCTCGTTGGTTTTAATAGGCACTTCTGCAACAATATTTTTGTGGCTAAAGCCAGTAGCAATAACAGTAACGCCAATGCGGTCTTCAAGATTTGGGTCATGACCCATACCAAGAATGACATCGCAACCATCGCCAGCCATTTGTTGCACATAAGCTTGCACCGCATCCACTTCATCAATACGATGTTCAAATTCACCTTCGGCAGAAGTAATGTTGAGTAATAACCATTTAGCGCCACGAATGTCGCTATCGTTGAGTAAAGGAGAATTGAGTGCTTCTTCAACGGCATGCAATGCGCGGTTTTCGCCAGCAGCAGTTGCAGCACCAAGAATAGCAACACCACCATTGCGCATTACGGTACAAACATCAGCAAAGTCAACGTTGATTTGACCTGTAGTGTTGATGACATCTGTGATACATTTAGCTGCAGTTGACAATACATCATCTGCTTTTGCAAAAGCTTGAGTAAAAGGAAGATTACCAAATTGCTGACGTAATTTATCATTGGAGATAATAAGAATTGTGTCTACAAATTCGCGCATACTATCAATGCCTTCCTGTGCTTGCTTCATACGCTTACGACCTTCGTAAGCAAAAGGCAGTGTGACAATGCCCACAGTAAGAATTCCCAATTCACGACAGATTTTAGCAACAACCGGAGCGCCACCAGTGCCAGTGCCACCACCCATGCCTGCGGTTATGAAAGCCATCTTGGTATTCACCTTTAAAATCTTGGTGATGTCCTCCATGCTTTCTTCGCTAGCTTGTTTACCAATTTCAGGATTAGCTCCTGCACCAAGACCTTGAGTAAGGTGTGGTCCTAACTGAATTTTATTGTGAATGGGGCTCAGCGCTAGCGCCTGTGAATCGGTATTACAAATTACAAAATCAACCCCTTCGATGCCAAGGTTGTACATGTAATTAACGGCGTTACCGCCACCGCCGCCCACACCTATTACTTTAAGAATAGACGATTGATTTTTAGGAATTTCGAAATGAATCATTGTCGGAAGTTTTGAAGGTTAGTAATTTTAAAAAGTTGGAATTTTTTATGCTTGGTTGTGAAAATGATTATTGAATTTCTTCATCATCCACTTCTTCAAAAAGACCCATGAATTTTCCTTTGAGTCCTTCAAAAAGGCGGCGCATTTTTTCTGTTCTTCTATTGTGTCGTTCAATTGATTCTTCAGTTTGTTCTTCATCGCTCATCGCTTCTGTAACAATGCCTTTGTCTTCAAAAACAGGAATGTCGGCAGTAGCAAATTTGAATTCATCATTGTCTTCACCTACTTTCAGTCTACCTGTTTCAAAATCATGATAACCACGAAGAATTAGTCCAATACAAGTAGAATACATTGGGTTCATTAATGTTTCGGCATGTCCACCTGCAATGTGTTCATTAGGATAGCCAAGACGTGCGCCAAGACCAGTTACATATTCAGTGAGCTGCACCAAATGCTTTAATTGAGCACCACCACCTGTGAGAATAATGCCGCCATACAATCTCTTGTCAAGCTCAATTTGCTTTAAGTGATACATAACGTAGTCAAGGATTTCCTGCATTCTTGCTTGAATGATGTGTGCCAAGTTTTTCACAGAAATTTCTTTTGATGGCAATCCTCGCAATCCAGGAATAGTGATATAGGCATTAGAATTGGCCTCATTAGCTAATGCCATACCAAACTGTACTTTCATTTGTTCAGCTTGTGCACGCAATACACCCAGTCCATTACGTATGTCGTTTGTGATGTTTACACCAGCATATGGAATAACAGCAGTATGCTTTAACATGCCGTCATAGAATACAGCCATGTCGGTTGTGCCTCCACCAATATCTACAATCGCTACCCCTGCTTCAAGATCTTCATCGCTCATTACAGCAGCAGCCGAAGCTAAAGGTTGCAATACTAAATCGCTTGTCTTAAGATTTGTCTTGTCAACACATCGTTTGATATTTCTAATCGCATTTCTATCGCCAGTAATTATGTGGAAGTTAGCACCAATCTTTACGCCACTCATTCCGATAGGGTCAAGCACATAAGAAGTATTGTCAACAGTGAAATCTTGAGGAACAATATCAATGATTTGATCACCAGCAGGGATGTAAGTTTTTTGTTGATCTTTGATGAGTAAATCAATATCACTTCGGTTGATTACATCATCCGTGTGCAACCTAACACGGTCCCCACGGGTTTGAAGACTCTTGATGTGCTGGCCAGCAATGCCTACATACACATCTTTGATTTCAAGGTGTGGATTTGATTCGATGCAATTGGTTATTGCCTGCTCGATCGAACGAATACATTGTTCGATGTTCATGACAACACCATGGCTTACACCCGCGGAATCTGCCTTCCCAAAACCGAGAATTTCCAATTTGCCGAATTCATTTTTGCGACCGGCAATCGCTACTACTTTTGTTGTTCCAATGTCAAGCCCGACAATGATTGGTTGTTCTTTTTTACTCATTTTGCGATTTTTTTTAAAAATGGATTAGTGTCTTCCATGTTCCTTATCATTATTGTTAGCAATTGCAAAAACTTTTTGCGGCTGTTTTATTTTTAGGTTTAAAATTTGGTCGTTTAATATATTGTCATTGTTCTTAAGAGAATTAATTGCAGCGACCTTATTTTTAGAATCAATTGAAATGACTTTATTCAATGTTGTTGAGCCAGTGTCAATTTTTGGTTGTGCGTCCATAATGCTTTTTACCCAATCCATATTACTTAATGCATTTTTAGAAGATGGTTTGAAAGGAATTGCAGGTGTTGCAACTACCTGATTTTTATAGCGTAAGTCAAGCAATGTGTATTTATCCCAGCCAATTCTGTTGAACACTTTTTTGTAGAAGGCAAATAGGTTTTCGAATTTCTCAACCATTCTTGTTGTGTCACCAAAAACTATGATTTGTGTACCTAAAACTGGAATGAGTTCAAAATCTCCCTTATTAGTTACAATAACTTGAGCAATCTGTGCATTCCAAAATGTATCACGATCAATGAATTTCACCAACTTCAGAATTCTACCACGCATGTCATTGTCCAAACTATCATTATTATAAACTGGTACGTTTGTAACAATTGTAGTGTAGTAGGTAAACATGTTTGATAAAGGCAAAAGTTTCAATGAAGGGTCGAGATAAAAGCTTTGCCCATTATCAAAAAATACGCGCGCTACTGGTCTTCTCTGTGAAACAAAAATGTGGAGTACATTGTTGTTATCAATATAAACTTGTGGGTTTTCAACCCAAGGATTTTGTAAAGCTTCTTTTTCAATTTCACCTACATTAATTTGTTGAATTGCTGTTTTGTTCACTTCAATTCCTCTCATTTCTATTAATTGATGCCACATGGCTAGCTTGTCAATGAAGAAGTGCGCTTTTTCATTGCGGATGTGCAACAAAATGTTTTTTATTTTTTCTTTCCCTTGTTTTTTGGATGCACTGAGAACGCCTACAATAACACAGCTGGTCACCACAAGAGTGACTAATGCACGAAGCACTTTCAGCAATGATATTTTACGTTTCTTAGCCATTACTTATTTTCTAAAATTTCTTTTATTGGGTTTACTAATCTGTCAATATCACCAGCGCCAGCTGTTATCAATAATTCAATTTTGGATGAACGAACAAACTCCAACAATCCTTCTTTTGATAGAATAGTATGTACAGGGTTTGCCATTTTTTGTGTAATCATCTCAGAAGTCACACCTTCAATTGGCAATTCTCTTGCAGGATAAATATCAAGCAGAAGAACTTGGTCAGCCATACTTAAACTTTCCGAAAAACCTGCTGCTAAATCTCTTGTTCTTGTATACAAATGTGGCTGAAATGCAACGACACATTTTAAGTTTGGGAATAGTTTTCTAGCGCTTCCAATCAATGCAGCCAGCTCTTCTGGGTGATGTGCATAATCATCAATGAATACAGTGTTTTCATTCCTAACAATGTATTCAAAACGTCTCTTAACTCCTTTGAAATTAGCAAGTGCGGTTTTCAGTTTTTCTGCATCAATTCCTAACATCAAACCAACGGTCAAAGCAGCAACAGTATTTTCAACATTGTGCATGCCACCAATACTTAATGAAGCTTGTTTAATGTTGCCAAATGGCGTTACCAAATCGAAAACATAACCACCATGGCGTTGAAGAATATTAGTTGCATATGCATCCGCGGAATCATTTTGCAAACTATAAGTTACTTTGTTTGTAGTATTGAACTCACGCTCACGATGCATGCCATATTTTACCAAAAGCTTTCCACCAGACTTTATATTCTGTGTGTATTGAATGAATGCTTTTTCCATTTCTTCTACCGTTCCATAAATATCTAAATGGTCAGGGTCCATAGAAGTCAGCAAAGCAATATCAGGATGAAGTTTGAGGAAACTCCTGTCATATTCATCTGCTTCAATCACAGCAACTTGTTGATCGCTGCTCCAATAATTTCTATCATAGTTTACTGAAACCCCCCCAAGGAATGCATTGCAACCGAAGTCTGTTTCACGAAGAAGATAACTAATAATGGTGCTCGTAGTTGTCTTACCATGCGTTCCTGCTACAGTGATTGAATATAACGATTCGGTTATCCATTGCAACACATCACTGCGTTTGTAAACTGGGTAATTATTGTCTTTCAACCAATTTAGTTCAACATGATTTTTAGGAACGGCAGGAGTATAAACTACTAACTCTGTTTCTTTATCTACTAACTTCAAATCGTCTTCATAATGAATGGCAATTCCTTCAGTAACAAGTTTTTGAGTGAGCTCTGTCTCTGTTTTATCATAGCCAGAAACTTTCACACCTCTATCGTTGAAGAAACGTGCAAGCGCACTCATGCCGATGCCACCGACACCAATGAAATAAACATTTTTGATAGCTCTTACATTCATTTTTAGCTTGCTTTTGCCAATTCAATAATTTGTTTGGCGATATTGATATCCGCATCCACAATCGCCATTTGTTTCAGCGTTTTCTTCATTATTTCTTGTTTTGTTTCGTCTTGTAATAAGTATTTCAATTTTGGAATCAATTCGGTTTTTACATCACAATCTTTCACCATTAACGCAGCATTATGTTCTACTAAAGCCATTGCATTGCTTGTCTGATGGTCTTCAGCTGCAAAAGGATAAGGAACAAAAATCACTGGCTTTGCAACGATGCACAATTCGGCAATTGACAATGCACCTGCTCGAGATATGACTACATCTGCAGCAGCATAAGCGGCATCCATTTCGCGAATGAATTCTTTTACTACAACCTGACCTCCGAATTTTAAAGCGCTTTGTTTTGCTGTTTCAAAAAAGTGTTTGCCTGTTTGCCACAAAAGCTGAATATCTGTTGTCACAATTTCATTTAGGTGTTCGTTTATGGCTTCGTTGATTGATTTTGCACCAAGACTTCCACCTATAATCAAGACAGTTTTCTTGTGTTCGATTAATCCCATTTTGTGTAAGCCTTCCAATCTTAAAATGGTCGAGTAAGCAATATTTTTTCTCACAGGATTTCCTAATAGCATCAGTTTTTCTTTTGGAAAAAACTGTTCCATTTTAGGATAGGCAACACAAATAAGTTTTGCATTTTCACTCAGAATTTTGTTGCTTTTTCCTGCAAAAGAATTTTGTTCTTGAATGACTGTAGGAATGTTTTGCTTTTGCGCAGCTCTTAAAATTGGGAAGCTTGCAAAACCACCAACACCAACTACTATATTTGGTTTGAATTCGTTTAAAATGTTTCTAGCTGCTGATAAACTCTTCAACAGTTTGAATGGAAGCATAAAGTTTTTGAAGAGATTACTTCTGTTGAAACCAATGATGTCGAGACCAACAATTTTAAATCCTTCTTGAGGCATTTTTTCCATTTCCATTTTTCCATTTGCGCCAACAAAAAGTAGTTCTGCATTGGGCTGCAACTTTTTGATTGCATGACCAATTGCTACCGCAGGGAAAATATGCCCACCAGTACCTCCACCTGCTATTATGACGCGTAATGAATTCATTTTACCCAGCAGCTAATTCTGTTTGTTCAATGTTATCAATAAACAGTTTCGATTTTTCACCATCACTGTTCTTAGTTTCTTTTTTATTTGTTTTTACTTCTTCATCCACATACCTGCTAACGCTTAAAACAATTCCAATAGCAATACTTGTAAACCAAATTGAAGAACCTCCCATACTTATCATTGGTAGTGTCAATCCAGTTACAGGAACTAAATGCACATTCACTGCCATATTCAACATAGCCTGAAACACTAGTGTGAAACTCAAACCAACTGCAAGGAAAGCGCCAAATGCAAATGGGCATCGTTTGAAAATTATAATGCTTCGCCAAAGAAATAATAGGTAAAGAAAGATGACAATGCCACCGCCTACTAAGCCATATTCAGCAATGATGTTAGCATAAATGAAATCGGAATATCCGTGTGGTAGATAATCTTTTGCTTCGCTATGGCCAGGCCCACTTCCTATGATACCACCACTTGCAATAGCTATTTTAGCTTGAAGAACTTGGAAGTTTTCGCCTTTATCATCCTTCTTAGTGCTTTCCTTTTTACTAGTAAAATTTTTGATTCTTTGCTCCCATGTTGACGCTCTACCAATTCCAGTAAGTTTTGAAAAAGTAAACAATCCTGCAAAACCAATGATGCCGAATAGTCCAAGAAGAAGGATGTGACCAATTTTTACTCTGCCGATGAAAAACAAAATACAACAAGTGAAGCCAAGCATTAATGCTGTGGAAAGATTAGCAGGAGCTATCAATAAACAGGTAACTAATACAGGAATAACAACAGGAATAAATCCTTTTTTCAAATCCTTAATTACAGGTTGTTTTTGACTCAGTTTTCTTGCTAGGAAAATAAAAAGTACCAACTTTGCTAAGTCTGATGTTTGAAAGGTGAGATTGACAACAGGAAGTTTTATCCAACGTGAGCCTTCATTCAAGGTTGTTCCAAAAAATAAAGTATAAATCAACAACGGAACACTAATTGCATACAGTACAACTGACAACTTCGCGAACTTGGTGTAATTGACTTTGTGAACTGAGTAAATAATGAATAAGCCAAAAGCTAAAACCATGAGTTGCTTTACTAGATAATAAGATGCGTTCCTGTCCATACGGTAAGCCAAAGATTGAGTTGAGCTATACACTGCAAGCAAGCTAATTAGGGACAGTAGTACTACTACTGACCAAATCACTTTATCACCTCTTGTTCTTTGCAGTATTTGTTGCATGACTATTTCCTTTTTTTATAATGAACGAACTGCTTCTTTAAATTGTCTACCTCTTTCTTCGTAATTCCTGAATAAATCGAAACTTGCACAAGCCGGCGATAACAAAACCACATCGCCTTTATCTGCCAATGCGTAGCTTGCTTTCACAGCATCAGCTGCATTCGAAGTGTCAACGATGGTTCCTACTATATTGTCAAACGCCTTGTGGATGGGAGCGTTATCCAAACCCATGCACACAATTGCCTTCACATTGGAAGCAACCAAACCAATTATTTCACTGTAGTCATTTCCTTTGTCAATACCACCCAATATCAATATTGTAGGCTTCGTTATGCTCTCTAAGGCAAACCATACTGAGTTGACGTTTGTTGCTTTGCTGTCGTTGACAAAATCAACGCCTCGAACAGTTGCTACAAATTCAAGCCTGTGTTCTAAACCGTTGAAACCCGAAAATGTTTCGCGGATTTTTTCTTTGCGAATGCCCGCTACTCTTGCTGATATTCCTGCAGCCATACTATTGTATTGATTGTGCTTTCCTTTTAGGGATAAATCGTGAATGGACATAGAAAAGTCTTCACCCTCGTATTTTATATGAAGATTATCGTCTTCAATAAAACCTCCTTCATCATTCATTAAGTTGTGTTCGCTCATCGTAAAAAAAATTGTTTGGGAGTGAATAGTGTTTGCTTCAATATGGTTAATAATAACAGGGTCGTCGTTGTTAGTAATGAAATAGTCGTTAGGATTTTGGTACTTGGTAATATTGAATTTTGAAGCGATGTAATTTTCGAATTGATAGTTGTAACGATCTAGATGATCAGGGGTAATGTTGAGTAAAATGGCAATGTCTGGTCGGAATGTTTGAATATCATCTAATTGGAAACTGCTGATTTCCATAACATACCATTGAGTAGGATACTCAGCAATTTGCCTTGCGAAACTGCATCCAATATTGCCAACTAGTGAAACCTCATAATCAGCGTTTTTAAGGATTTTATATATGAGCGTTGTAGTTGTGCTTTTGCCATTGCTCCCAGTAATCGCTATTATTTTACTATTGCCTTTGTAACGAAAACCGAATTCAATTTCACTGCACACTTCAATTTTTGCCTCACGAATTTTTTTCACTATGGCAACTTTTTCGGGGATGCCAGGGCTCTTCACAATACAAGAAGCACTTAAAATTTTTTCTTCTGAATGTCCATTTTCTTCAAATGAAATTCCTGCTTTCTGTAAGCTCTCTTTGAAGTCGTCACGAATTTTGCCAGCGTCACTAACAAACACATCCCATCCTTGCTGCATGCCAAGCAGTGCGGCTCCAACACCGCTTTCAGCAGCACCGAGAATGATGAGTATGTTGTTTGTTTTGTTCAAGTTTATCTCATTTTTAAAGTCACGATACTGAGTATGACCAATATGATTTGAATAATCCAAAATCTTGTGACGATTTTAGACTCATGGTAGCCTAATTTTTGATAATGATGATGTAAAGGAGACATTAAGAAAACCCGTCGTCCTTCACCATATTTTTTCTTGGTTCTTTTGAAATATGCTACCTGAATCATCACAGAAAGGTTTTCAACAAGAAATATTCCACAAATAATAGGAATCATTAACTCTTTTCGGACAATGATGGCTAGAGATGCAATGATGCCTCCTAATGCAAGACTTCCAGTATCACCCATAAACACTTGTGCGGGATAAGAATTGTACCAAAGAAAACCAACACAAGCCCCGATGAACGCTCCGATAAAAATGGATAATTCGCCAAGGTTTGGTATGTGCATGATGCCCAAGTATTCTGCAAAAATGTAGTTACCAGATAGGTACGCAAAAATGCCTAAGCAAACACCAATGATTGCCGAAGTACCTGTTGCCAAGCCATCAACCCCATCAGTTATGTTGGCGCCGTTTGAAACTGCTACGATGATGAAAATGACAAAGAGAATATAGATGATTGGGGTAACGAATTTTATTGATTTGGCGCCAAAAAAAGATGCAATGGCAGAATAACTCAACTCATGCGTTTTTACAAATGGAATTGTTGTGGTTGCCGTTCTTACTCTCACATATTCACGTGTATTCCCAATTTCATCTTTGCGTATATAAGGTTTTGAAACCACTTGTTCGGCCTTATTGTAAACTACTGGGTGTCCATTTATGACTTCGCGACTCGTTAAGACATTTTGATTATAATACATTGTCAAACCGACAATAATGCCCAATCCTATTTGTCCCATCACTTTGAACTTACCAGCCAATCCTTCTTTATTTTTCTTAAAAACCTTGATGTAGTCGTCAATAAAGCCAATAATTCCCAACCATATAGTTGAAACAATCATCAGAATGATATACACGTTTTCAAGCCTTGCGAAAAGAAGCGTAGGTATGAGAATAGCCGCGATGATAATAAGCCCACCCATTGTTGGTGTTCCTCGTTTTTGTTGCTCTCCTGCAAGTCCTAAATCACGAATTGTTTCTCCAACTTGTTTTTTCAATAAATAGGCTATTAGACGTTTTCCATAGACCATTGAAATGACTAATGAAAGTATGATTGAAATTGCTGCGCGAAAGGTGATGTAATAAAATATCCCTGCTCCGGACATTCCGAAGTGTTGACGCAAGTATGTGAACAAGTAGTAGAGCATTCAGTTTCAGTTATTTATTCAGAAGATCAAAAGTTTCTATTAAAATTTCTTTATCGGCGAATGGGTATTTTACTCCTTTGATTTCTTGATAATTTTCATGCCCTTTACCTGCAATCAAAATGATGTCGTCAGGTTGAGCAAGAGAGCATGCTGTTTTAATGGCTTCTTTTCTATCGGCAATACGAAGCGTTTTTCTTTTTTGAGTGAGCGTCAAACCAGACTCCATTTCATTCAAAATGATTTCAGGGTCTTCACTTCTAGGATTGTCAGATGTAAGGATTACACGATTGCTGTGTTCGCAAGCAACCTCTGCCATAATAGGACGTTTAGTCGTGTCCCTTTCACCACCACAACCAGTAATTGTTATAAGTTGTTGTCCACTTATTCTCAATTGATTTATAGTAGCAAGTACATTGAGGAGTGCATCAGGGGTATGTGCATAATCAACAATGCCTAATATTTTTTCTTTAGGAGAAAGACAAGTTTCAAATCTTCCTTTGGCGCCAATAAGATTGCTAAGCACTGATAGTACGTCCATTCTATCTTCACCTAATTGGGTAGCTGCACCATATACTGCCAACAAATTGTAAGCATTGAATGTGCCAATCATTCTAAAATGTGCTTCTTGACTGTCAATAGACATCACCAAACCTGTCAAATTATTTTCCAACACTTTCCCTTTGTAAGTAGCTGGAATTTTCAGGCTATAAGTTGAACGCAAAGCTTCTGTATTTTGCAACATCACCATTCCTCTACGATCATCTGCGTTGGTCAATGCAAACGCAGTTAACGGCAGAATGTCGAAAAACATTTTCTTAACTCGGATGTACTCTTCAAATGTTTTATGATAGTCGAGATGGTCGTGTGTGATGTTTGTGAAAATTCCGCCATCAAAATGAATTCCTTCAATGCGATGTTGATGAATTGCATGTGAACTAACTTCCATAAAAACATAAGAACACTTAGCCTCTTTCATTTTTGCAAAAAGACTTTGAATGTTAATCGCATCTGGAGTAGTATGTGTTGATGGAATTACTTCTTCTCCAATTTGATTTTGAACAGTGGAAATGAGTCCGCATTTGTATCCTAATTTTGAAAACAATTGGTACAATAATGTTGCAACAGTTGTCTTTCCATTTGTGCCTGTTATTCCTACTACTTTAAGATTTCGAGTTGGATTTCCATAAAATTCTGAAGCAAGAAGTCCAACAATTTTTGAACATTTTTTTACTTTAACAAAAGTGACAGCATCATTTACTTTTGAAGGGATTTCTTCACAAATAATTGTTGTTGCACCTAATTCAATTGCCTTTTCAATGAACTGATGCCCATCGGATGAATATCCTCGAACAGCAATGAATGCACTACCTGTTGCAACTCTTCTAGAATCAATACAAAGGTTATTTACAATAACATTTGCATTGCCTTTGTGTTGCAACACTTCCACTTGTTTCAATATGTTTGATAATAACCGCATCAACTCAATTTCAAAATAATTAATTGTCCTTTACTAATTTTTATTCCTGGATTTAGAGATTGACCTTGAACGGTTCCCCTTCCCTGCACAGAAACTTTTAACCCTTCATTTTCTAAAATATAAACAGCATCTTTCAGACTCAAACCTTTTACGTCAGGGACTATTCCATGATATACAGAGCCTGGCATGATGAAGATGTTTTTGTTGGTATCTACTACAATTTTTGAAATTGTTTTTGATGAAGTTTCAATGGTTGCAGTCTTTCCAAGAGAATGTAACATGCGATTAAAGTTTTCTCCTGAGGCTGCGAATCTTGCAGGAAAACCTACATCTCCTTTTCTGGCAATACTATCTAGCGGCTCATCCCAATTTCCATTTCCTGAAGCAAAAATTTTATCGGATATCATTCTGAAAACTGGTGCAGCTAAAGTGCCTCCATAATAAGCAGTAGAGTTTGGTTTTGTACGAATGACAACTGCTATTGTATATCTTGGGTTGTCGGAAGGAAAATAACCCACAAATGAACCTTGATAAACTTTGTCTTTATAGGAAATGCCTTTGTCAGCAACTTGCGCTGTTCCAGTTTTGCCAGAAATTCTGTAAAATGGAGATTGAATTGGTTTACCTGTTCCCGTCAAAACGACTTCTTCAGCACATGCTTTCAATTGAGGAATGACACTATCCGGTGCAATTTTTTCTACCAAAATTGTTGGCTCAAATATCTTCACATCCTTTCCATAATCGCGAATTGCACTTACCAAATAAGGCTTCATCATCTTACCATTATTGGCAACTGCATTATATAACATGCAAGTATGTAACGGAGCAACTTGAATGCCATAACCTGTTGCCATCCATGGTAATGCTGTTGCGCTCCACATATCAGTACCAGGTAAAACAATTGCAGGGCGACGCTCGCCCATTAAATCAATTCCTGTTCTTGAAGTAAGGTGCAATCGCTTTAAATGGCTCACAAATTTTTCAGGTTGAGTACTATAGTATCTATAAGCAAGTGAAGCCATGCCTACATTTGAAGAATGTGCAAATGCTTCCCGAATTGGCATAATTCCTAAGCCATGATGCGAGTCGTGCATTACACGATTGGCAAATTGTTTTGCACCACCCTCACAATTCACAAGGTCTTCAACATTAATATAGCCATCACTTAGCAAAGCCGTAAGCGTTGCCAGTTTAAAAGTAGAACCAGGTTCTGTAGGGAACATTGCATAATTTAAATCTTCCCAATACTCTCCATTTTCAAGTCTGCCAAGATTTACTAATGCTCTTATTTTACCTGTTTGTACTTCCATTACTACAACAGTTCCATACTTGCATTCATATTGCTTCAAGACACTCATCAAAGCATGTTCTGCTACTTCTTGAATACTGATATCAATTGTTGTTACAATGTCTCTTCCATTTCTTGGCTCAATTTCAGAACCTTCAACAGGCATCCAAACACCGCCAGTAACCTTTTGGTCTAAACGATGTCCATTGTTACCATGCAATACACTGTCGTAAGTAGCTTCTAACCCAATTGTTTGTGCGTTCTCACGAAATAATCCAATTGTTCTGTAAGCAAGCATTTGATAGGGATTGATTCGTTTTGTTTTCGAATCAATAATCAAACCACCACGTGCTTTCCCTTTATTGAAAATTGGAAATGAGCGAAGTGTTTGATATTGGTAGTAAGGGAGATTTCTTTTTAAGAAAAAATATTTTTCTTGTGCTTTAAAACCTGCAATAAGTCTTTGTTTATACGTTGCCTTTGTTGCGTCTTTAAATAATTTTACCAATGAGCCTGCGAGGGAATCAACATACTTGTTAAATGTGTCTTGTTGAATAACTGAGTAATCAACATGAACGTCAAACTGCGGAATTGTAGAGCATAATAGTTGGCCATTTTCAGTATAAATGTTACCACGTTCAGCTGGCAGAATTGTATTGATAGTGCTCATTTCAACTGCTAATGCCCGTAGTTCTTTTCCTTCTTTTAATTGAATCAAGATAGCTTTTCCGAGTATGCCTACACCCAAAAGACATACGCATGTAAATGCGAAGTACACCCTAAACCGTATTTCCTTTTTTACGTTCATTTTTGTGTGCTGTCTTTGTTAATTCTGTAAGCAGGTAACATCATGGGTTTCAAACCAAAAGCGGAGACATTTACAATTACTTCAGCTTCCATGCTTGCACTCATTAAACGAGATTTTACATCCATGTATTTCCAACGTAGTTCTTTTAGTTCTTCATTTTTTACGTTGAGTGTACGTTGTGTTTCAATAGTTCTTTGATTGTTAGAAATGTATAGTACGCATAGCAATACGATGAAAGCGAGGAAAGGAACATTGTTGACAATGCCTTTATATGACACCTTATCAACAAGCACTTTCCAGTCGCTTGAACGTTGAGCAGATTGTATATTTTGCTCTGATATATTGGCTTCGTCCTGCATTATAATTTTACTGCAATTCTTAGTCTTGCGCTTCTTGCTCTCGGATTGTTTTTAGTTTCGTTTTCAGTAGGTTCTATTGGTTTATTATTGATTGCTTTTAGTGGAGATTTTGTTGTTCTATTCCCTAAAAAATCAATTTCGTTTTCTTCCCAATTTCCGTTTTTGATGAATTGCTTTGCAATTCGATCTTCAATGGAATGGAAAGTGATTATGCTTAATCTTCCACCTTCTTTAAGACAATCTGCTGACTGCTGCAACAAATCTTTCAATGCTCCGAATTCATCATTCACTTCAATTCGTAAAGCTTGAAAGACAGGTGGTAAGTATTTGTTGACATTGCCTATCATCACTGGCGCAATCATTGCCTTGAATGCGTCAATACTATTTAATGAGTTTGTTTTTCGATTGTTGACAATTTGTTTCGCTAGTTGGCGAGCATTACGTACTTCTCCGTTTTGTTCAAACATTTTATGAAGTGCATGTTCATTATAGCTCAATAAAATGTCCCGTGCTGTTTTTTCACTTCGTTTGTCCATGCGCATATCTAACGGACCATCAAACCGAATTGAAAAACCGCGCTCGCCAGTATCGAATTGGTAGGAACTCACACCTAAGTCAGCTAAAATTCCATCAACTTTAGAATGCCCATGGAGTTTTAAAAACCGCTTCATAAATCTAAAGTTTTCCCGAACTAGCAAAAGCCTTGTGTCATCTGGTTTGTTCTTCCATGCGTCTTCATCATGGTCGAAAGCGAAGATTTTCCCATTCACATCTAGCCTTTCCAGTATTTCACGACTATGCCCACCTCCACCAAAAGTGGCGTCTACATAAACACCGTTTCTCTGAATCGATAAACCGTCTATTGCTTCATTTAAAAGAACTGATGTGTGGTAAAAACCAACGTTCTCCATCTCTACAAGTTTTCAAAAGGGTTAAAATCACCACCTGCTAAATCAGCGGCCAATTTGCTATAATCGGCTACTTTTGACTTCATGTAGTTGTAATAAGTATCTTTATCCCACAATTCAACTTTATTTCCCTGTGCAGAAAAAACAATATCTTTTTTAATGTTTGAAAACTCTAATAATGGTTTTGGTAGGAGTAATCGCCCAGCAGTATCTACTTCAATTATTGTGGCGCCATTTAAGAATAGCCTCTTAAAATCTCTTGCACTTTGGTTGAAGTCATTAAGCTTATTTATTTTTTCTGATAAAGCATTCCAAACGCTCATCGGAAATAAGGTTAAACAATTCTCAAACCCACGATTGATTACAAAACGTTCCCCCTCGCCTTCAGCTAGTTGTTTTCGAAAACCACCGGGCATTAAGAAGCGCCCTTTGGCATCAATTGCTATTTCATATTCACCGAGAAAATTGTTCATGACTGAATTTTCAGATTATTTCACATTTCCCCACAAAAAAACACTTTTTCCCACTTCCTAACACTATTTCGACTCAATATATTTATCCACAAAAATCTAATCTGCTTAAATCCTTTACTGTAAAGGATTTAGATTGGATAATCGGCTAATATCCAAAATGCCATGTTAATAAAATGTGGATTGTTGTGGAAAAGCTGTCAAGTCATTGACTGTCTTGATTTTGAATTTTGTTTTTGAATTGATATTTGATATTTATTATCACGTTTGTAAAGAGAAAATATTTTTTATTTATCAAGTTCCATATCATTTAACAGAATTTTTCTTTCAAAAATTAATTGAATTGCTTCCTTACTGATAATTTAGCTACTTTTGCAACCCTTTATGCTTCAAAGAAGTATCTACATTTTGTTTTTGAGTATTATTGTCTCCGTTTTTGGTTCCTGTAATGATTATGAAAAGGTGCTGAAAAGTGATGACGTAAACTTTAAATTTACTAAAGCAAACCAGTACTTCGAAAAGAAGCAATTTGCAAAAGCTAATGTTTTGTATGAAGGACTTCTCCCCGTTATGAGAGGAACAAAGAATTTTGAGCCACTTTATTTCAAGTACTCTTATTCATCTTACTTCTTGAAAGACTATACTTCAGCCTCCTACCATTTTAAAAACTTCGTTGATTATTTCCCTGGAAGTAAAGATGCAGATGAAGCAGAGTTTATGCACGCTGTATGTTTATATAAAATGGCACCTAAGGCAAGTTTAGAACAAACTAATACCATAAAGGCAATGGAAGCATTACAATCCTATATTAACACTCATCCCGATTCCAAGAAGATTGTTGAATCGAATGTTATGATGGATGAAATGCGAAGGAAATTAGAAGTAAAAGAAGCAAGTGCAGCAAAACTATATTTTGATATCAGCCAATACAAGGCTGCTACAATTGCTTATAAGACAATTATTCAAAACTATCCAGAGTCAGTAAATAGCGATTATTATCAACTAATGATTGCAAAAGCCAATTACTACTTTGCTAAGGCGAGTGTTGTTGAAAAGCAAGAAGAGCGTTTTATGAATGCGATTGATGCAATCAAAGAATTTAAAGATAATTATTCTAAGTCTAAATACAATCAGGAAGCTGATAAATACTTTTTACAAGCAAACAATTACTTAAAAAAACTGCGAAATGAGCATCAATAAAAAATCTCTTGCTTCGGTAAATCCGTTGGTTGAAACCCGCGATGTTATTGCTATCAAAGAAAAAACAGGCAATTTATATGAATCTATAGTTGTAATGTCTCGTCGTGCAAATCAGATATCTGTTGCAATAAAAGAAGAATTGCATAAAAAATTAGATGAATTCAGCACACATACTGATAACCTTGAGGAAATTCATGAAAACAAAGAGCAGATTGAAATATCTCGTATGTACGAGCGTATGGCAAACGCTTCATTGCAATCTATTAATGAATTTTTTGACGATAAAATATATTACCGTAAGAAGTAATTAATCAATTTAATAACCAGCCTGACAAGCCTAATGGGTTTGTCGGGCTTTTTTATTGAGTATTTCACCCACCCCAAATGAATAATAAGTACCAACATCTTTTTTTTGATCTCGATCATACACTCTGGGATTTTGAAACTAATTCTGAAAACACTTTGTTGCAGTTATTCGAAGAATATAATTTGGAACAAAAAGGGGTTCCAAATTTCCAATTGTTCCTGTCTACTTACAAAATTCACAACGATAAGATGTGGGAGCGTTTTAGAAATGGCTTTATTAAAAGAGAGGAATTGAGATGGAAAAGAATTTGGCTAACATTACTCGATTTTAAAATTGCAAATACTCAACTCTCATATGAAATGAGTGCAGCATACCTCGAAATATTACCTACTCAAACGACTTTAATGCCCTATACCATTGAGATATTAGAACATTGCAAGAGCAAATACAGTTTACACCTCATTACAAATGGTTTTGAAACTACCCAATGGTTGAAACTGCAATATTCAGGCATCAAAAATTACTTTGATTATGTCATTACTTCTGAAAAGAGCAATAGCATGAAGCCACACCGAGCTATATTTGATTATGCATTAGAAACTACAGGCGCTGATGCAGACAATTGTATAATGATTGGGGATGCCTTGGAGATAGATGTGATTGGCGCTTATAATGCAGGGTGGGACCAAGTATATTTCAACCCTCTAAAAATAAAACACAATCGAACACCAACTTATGAAATCAATTGCCTGAGCGAGTTAAAGGAATTGTTTTAGGAAAGCCGTAAAGAAACCCTAAAATAAGAGTACACTAAACATTTGACACAGAATTTATTTACTTTTAGCAAAAACAACTTCAATGAAAAAAACACTCTTAGCTTTTTCCTTCTTAGGAATAATCACAGGCAATGCAATTGCCCAAACTGCAACTCCTAAAACTAATCCTGCATCCAGTCAACAAACAACAGCTGTAAAAGAAGACATCAAAGGAGCTTTTACAAAGAAGATTTCAGAATTCAAAGAGCTTTTGAAAAAAGACAATAAAGACGCTGCTATGAAAGTGTACATGGAAATTTTTGAACTAATGCATAAAGCAATGGCAGTAAATAACGAAAAAATGGCAAAATCTAGTAAAGATGACGAGAAAGCATCGCTTCAGAGAAAAGTAACCCAAGAGCAAGCACTATATGGTGAAATCAAGGCATTATTAGGGGATTTAACTCAAAATAAAGAAGCTATTCTTTCAAAGTTAGATGCTTATCTGAAAACAATGTAATCACTTGTATAGTATCTTAAAAGGGGGTTCAGCAAAAACTGAATCCCTTTTTTATTCTTTATAAATGATTTTTACAAAAAAACAACAAAGGAGTTTTCGCTGATTTCATAATTTCACACAACGAAGTTCAACTTTCTACGTTAACTAATTTCTAAAACGCAAATAGTGAAAGCTATTATCCCTGTTGCCGGCGCTGGTACTAACCTTCGTCCGCTAACTTACACACAACCAAAGGCTTTAATTCCTTTAGCTGGCAAAACAATTTTGAGTGTTATAATTGATCAATTATTGGATGCTGGCATTACTGAGTTTGTATTTGTGATTGGATATCTTGGCGAAAAGATTCAACGCTACATTGCAAAAACTTATCCCAATCTTTCGTACTCTCTTGTTACACAAAATGATAGACGCGGAACAGGACACGCAATTTGGTTGACAAAGGACGCTGTTGAAGAAACTGAAGAAGTATTGATTGTACTTGGAGATACCATTTGTGATTATAATGTAAAAGAAATTTTACAAAGCAAAACATCATTGATTGGCGTAAGGAAAGTAGATGATCCTAGAAGTTTTGGTGTAGCCGAATTGAATGAACATGATACTGTAGTTCGCATGGTAGAAAAGCCTTTGATTCCTAAATCAAATATGGCTATGGTAGGTGTGTATTACATCAAAAATGCTAAAGCATTGTATGAAGCCTTGGATAGTCATTTGATAAACCATCTTGAAGAGCAAGGCGAATACCATCTTACTAATGCATTACAGCAAATGATTGAAAATGGAATTTCTTTAAAAGCATTTAGAGTAAATAATTGGTTTGATTGTGGGAAAAAAGAAACATTATTATCAACCAATGCTACACTCTTAAAACAGCTTCACGAAACAGCTAAATTAGAGTATAAGCATTCCTACAATAACACGGTTATTATACCACCAGTTAGTATTGCTGAAGGCTGCACAATTTCAAATTCAATTATTGGACCTAATGTTAGCATTGGCGAACACAGCACTATTAACGCAAGCATTATCAAAGACTCAATAATTGGTTCCTATGCTCAACTGGAGGAGGTCGTTTTGCATTCTTCTATTATAGGAAGTGATGCCTTTATCCGTGGGTTGAGTCAAAGCCTAAACATTGGAGATAACACAGAAATTGATTTAGGCTAAACTAATCACTATAAGCAATTTTATTTCATGATTTATCAGGGGAAATTTTCTCTAGACAAGAATTTGTTTGAGAATAGAATTACGCAGCTTTTCAAAATAAAATACCCAATTATTCAAGCAGGGATGATATGGAATTCAGGTTGGAAACTTGCTTCTGCTGTTAGTAATGCCGGAGGTCTTGGTTTGATAGGCGCGGGTAGTATGTACCCTGATGTATTAAGGGAGCATGTTCAAAAGTGTAAACAAGCTACAGACAAACCTTTTGGTGTGAATTTACCTTTGCTTTACCCCGATATTGACAAGCACATCAACACAATTATCGAAGAAAAAGTGCCCATAGTTTTTACTTCAGCTGGTAACCCAAAATCTTGGACACCAAAGCTAAAAGATCATGGAATTATTGTAGTACATGTAATAGCAAGTACAAAGTTTGCCATAAAATGTCAAGAAGCTGGAGTTGACGCAATTGTTGCAGAAGGTTTTGAAGCTGGGGGGCATAATGGCAGGGAAGAGACAACATCTTTATGTCTTATTCCTAATGTTCGGGCTGCAGTAAATATTCCTGTGATTGTAGCAGGAGGAATTGCAACCGGAAGAGCTATGTATTCTATGATGTCCTTAGGTGCGGAGGGCGTTCAAATTGGAAGTCGTTTTGTTTGTAGTAAAGAAGCTTCTGGACATACTTCATTTAAAGAGTCTGTTATTCATGCAAAAGAAGGAGACACTTCATTAACATTGAAAAAGCTGACACCTGTAAGGCTTATCAAAAACCATTTTTACAATCAAGTTCTTGAAGCTGAGGCACATGGAGCAAATGATGAAGAATTGATAAAGTTGTTAGGAAAATCAAGAGCTAAAAGAGGAATGTTTGAAGGAGACCTTAGTGAAGGGGAATTGGAAATCGGGCAAGCAAGTGCTTTTATCAACGAAATAAAACCAGCTGCTGAAATAGTTTCAGAAATCTGGTCAGAATTTAAGTCAACTGCTGAAAATCCTTTTGGATATTAATTGGTTGCTTTGATTAAATAAACAATCGTTGGAAAGTGGTCACTATATCCATTTATCCAAGTGTTACCATCAAAAGAACGATGGGGGTAGCCCTTGTATTGACCGAACTTGTTTTTTAAAAATTCTTTATTGAACACTTCTGCCTTGTAAAATCGCCAATTGTTATCAGTGCTGTTTAATACACTTCCTGATAACATGATTTGGTCAAATAAACTCCAACTATCATTATAACCAAGTGTACCAATCCCGTTCTTGTAAAAAGAAACAAATGGATTGAAAAGTCCGTTAGCATTTACTTCTTTTTTATCTCCCTTAGCCTTTAATACTTTAGAAATGCTTGGATCAGTAGGGTCATCATTCAAGTCTCCCATAAGAAAGACCCTTGTGTTTGGATTGAGCGTATTTAAACTATCAATTATTCTTTTTGAAACACCTGCAGCCTTAGCTCTTAAAGGTGCTGTTGCAGCTTCACCACCTCTCCTTGAAGGCCAGTGATTCACAAAAACATTCACTGTATCACCCGAAAGAATTCCGTTCACCCAAAGCACGTCACGTGTTTTGCCTCCTTTTTCGCCACTTTCCTTAATATCAACAAAAAGCGCTCTTGCATTTAGTACTCTAAAGTATTTTGGGTTATACAGCATGGCAACATCAATTCCTCTCGAATCTGGACTATCGAAGTGTATGAATTTATACTCGCGATTTTTTATCTCAGGTTGAGCAACTAGATCCTGAAGTACTTGATCGTTTTCAATTTCAGCAGTTCCAATAATTGCTGGACCATCAGGTGTAATTTCTGTTCCTAATTGTTGAATGACTGTTGCTAGATTGTGCAATTTTTGATTGTAAACTTCATTTGTGTAGTGATATGGTCCATTTGGAAGAAACTCATCATCTCCCCAATTTTTTGGGTCATCTTTTGTATCAAATAGGTTTTCGAAATTGTAGAAAGCTATTGCACTTACTACATAGTTTTTCTTTTGAGAAAAAATAGTGGTGGCAACAAAAGAACAGCAGAACAACAACAGGCACTTTTTCATCGAGATAAAATAATTTACACACAAAGAAATCAAAAATCTTCGACTCAGGTGTTTATTAATAACTAAAATAGGAAAACAACCACTTACATAGTTCGAAAAAGTTTGTGTTTCTGTTATATTAAATGCTTCCCCCTGAAATTATTTCAGGTATTCAAAAGTGTGCTTGCCTACTTGTCATTTGTTGAATATAAAAACCGACAAAATTGCTTGAAAATTAGAGTTGGTTATAAAATTGGGCACTTGTTTTAGAAATCATTTCTAAAGAACAAATACCAAATCATGAACCTAAACAATTTCACTATCAAAGCCCAAGAGTTATTACAGCAAGCACAACAAGTTGCCTTTAATAACCAAAGCCCTTCTATCGAAAATCCACATTTGCTCAAAGCATTGTTGGATGATAAAGACAGTCCTATCCAGTATTTGTTGAAGAAGAATAATGTCAACATTGCTTTTGTTGAAAAGAAACTTCAAGAACAAATTGAAAGAATCCCCAAACTTCAAACAGGAGAACCTGCACAAAATATTAGCCGAGATACGAACAATTGTATGATGAAAGCAGTTGCTTCCATGAAACAATTTGGCGATGAGTTTGTTACTGTCGAACATTTGCTCATTGGATTATTGCAAGCAAATGACGAAACCGCTAAACAATTGAAAGATGCCGGGTTAACGGAGAAAGGTTTGGTATCGGCAATCAAGGAATTGAGAAAAGGAAGTTCTGTAAATAGCCAAACTACTGATCAACAGTTTCAATCGCTTCAACGATACGCAAAGAACTTGAATGAGCTTGCAAAAAGTGGCAAACTCGATCCAGTTATTGGTCGTGATGAGGAGATTCGTAGAACGCTTCATATTCTTTCTCGCCGATCCAAAAACAATCCGATTTTAGTGGGCGAGCCTGGTGTTGGTAAAACAGCTATTGTTGAAGGTTTAGCACACAGAATTATCAATGGAGATGTACCCGATAATCTCAAGTCTAAAATTATTTATGCCCTCGATATGGGTTCTTTGATGGCAGGTGCAAAATATCGTGGTGAGTTTGAAGAAAGATTGAAAGCAGTAATTAAGGAAGTGACTGAAAGCAATGGAGATGTGATCATGTTCATTGATGAAATTCATACATTAATTGGTGCAGGTGCCATGGAAGGAGCAATGGATGCCGCGAATATTTTAAAACCTGCATTGGCTCGAGGTGATCTCAGAGCAATTGGTGCTACAACGTTGAACGAGTACCAAAAGTATTTTGAGAAAGACAAGGCTTTGGAACGCCGTTTTCAAAAAGTATTTGTGGATGAACCTTCTATCGACGATGCTATTTCTATCCTTCGTGGTTTGAAAGAGCGTTATGAACATCATCATCAAGTAAGAATAAAAGACGAAGCTATTATTGCTGCGGTTGAATTGTCTCACCGTTATATCACCGACCGTTTTCTTCCTGATAAAGCCATTGACTTGATTGACGAAAGTGCTGCTAAATTGAAGCTCGAACTAAATTCAATGCCCGAAGAATTGGATGAACTAGAGCGTAGAATTCGTCAATTAGAAATCGAGAGAGAAGCTATCAAAAGAGAAAATGATGAAT
This sequence comes from uncultured Bacteroidota bacterium, assembly GCA_903853805.1. GTDB lineage: Bacteria > Bacteroidota > Bacteroidia > Chitinophagales > Chitinophagaceae > JAFIGV01. Next base: position 89,371 of record CAINUN010000085.1, on the reverse strand, counting down.
TGAAACTCAAACAACTCAATCAGGAAATATCTGTGTTGAATGTTGAACGAGATACGCTCAAAACAAAATGGCTCAGCGAGAAAGAATTGGTAGATAAAATCAACCAATCAAAGAATGCTATTGAACAATTGAAAATTGATGCAGAACGTGCAGAGCGTGAAGGTGATTATGGTAAAGTTGCAGAGATAAGATATGGTAAGATGAAAGTGGAGGAAGAAAAAATTGTTGAACTAAATAACCAACTTCAAGAAATTAGTCAACATCATAAACGTTTGTTGAAAGAAGAAGTAGATGCGGAAGATATTGCTGAAAACGTAGCCAAAGCAACGGGTATTCCTGTTCAAAGAATGTTGCAAAGCGAGCGTGATAAATTGCTACAGCTCGAAGATGAATTACATCAAAGAGTTGTTGGACAAGAAGAAGCAATCATTGCTGTTTCCGATGCCATTCGCCGTAGCCGTGCAGGGTTGCATGATCCTAAACGACCAATTGGTTCTTTCATTTTTCTTGGAACAACAGGTGTTGGAAAAACAGAGTTGGCTAAAGCCCTTGCCGAAGTTTTATTTGACGATGATAGCATGATGACGCGCATTGACATGAGCGAATATCAAGAGAAGCATAGCGTCAGTCGTTTGGTGGGTGCCCCTCCAGGATATGTGGGTTATGATGAAGGCGGACAATTGACCGAAGCCGTGCGTAGAAAACCTTATTCAGTTATTCTACTTGATGAAATTGAAAAAGCTCATCCTGATACCTTCAACGTTTTGTTGCAAGTGCTTGATGATGGAAGATTGACAGACAATAAGGGTAGGGTGGTGAACTTCAAAAACACCATCATCATCATGACTTCCAATTTGGGTAGCCACATTATTCAAGAAAATTTTGCCGACCTGAAAGGAAAGAATATTGAACGTGTAGTAGAAGCAACCAAAACTCAAGTAATTGAATTGTTGAGGCAAACGCTTCGTCCTGAGTTTTTAAATCGTGTGGATGATATCATTATGTTCCAGCCCTTGATGCAAGATGAAATTAAGAGCATCATTCGCATTCAATTACAACAATTGCAAAAACAGTTGGCGTTGCAAAACATGGATTTGCGTTTTACAGATTATGCGCTCGATTATCTTACCGAAAAAGGATTTGATCCTCAGTTTGGCGCAAGACCTTTGAAAAGAGTGATTCAAAAAGACATCATCAATTTATTGAGCAAAAAAATAATTGCGGGAGAAATTGATAAATCCAAGCCTGTGCTCATTGATGTGTTTGATGGTGTGGTTGCGGTAAGGAATGAGTTTTAACAACACTAATTTTGTAACAATTATGAGAAACACTATTTTCGATAAAAATAATTTTATGAAAAAAATACTCGTACTTGCTGTTGCAGCGTTGGGTTTTACCTTCAATGGTGCTGCACAAAATAAAGCCACTAGCAACACTAAAGAAATGGTTGCACAAAAGGCTAATCCTCAATCTGCCATTGAAAAAAGCGCAGATGATGCTACTCAAAAATTGGAAAAATTAGTGGGCAGCTTATCAACGGAGCAAAAAGCGCAAATCAAAGAAGCAAACTTGAATGCTGAAAGAAGAAAGCAAATTGTGATGCAAATGAATGATGCTAACAAAGACAATATGCTTAAAGAAATTGAATCCAACAGAACAAGAATGTATCTCGAGGTTTTAAAAGATAACCAAGCTAAAAAATACCAACAATCATTGTCTAAATAATTGTTCCGTTTTTTATCAACAGAAAAGCCACAGTTTTTTGCTGTGGCTTTTCTGTTGATTGTAGGTGCTGTTTATTTTATGTTTTATTCTTTGTGTAAGTTACAAAGCAGATGCTTCGCCAAACTGTTTTGATAAGCTAATTCAAAAAGGGCAATGCTTTATGCACTGCCCTCATTTTTTTGTCCTTTTCACTCAAAATTTTGTCCATTTAATTGAAAATTCTGTCCATTTTTCTTTGAATTTTGTCCATTTTATCAATGTTTTTGTCCATTTTTTTGAGGATTTTGTCCACTTTTCTTTGTGTTTTGTCCATTTATTTCTGAGTCAACACCTTAAAACTTCCTGCCTCTAACAAATCCATATTCACCACAGTGATGGTGCTAAAACCCTTGCCCATATTCAGTTTTTCGCCCGGCTTCACAATGTTGGGATTGCCCACAGTGGTTTTGCCAGGGTAAACATGCAAAATGGTTTTGCCCGTATTTTCAAAACTACTACCGTTCACAATGCCATTGCTTAGTTTCTTCGCTTGCGGCTTTACCACGCTGTTTCTTTCCTTCGGTTTTCGCGGACTATCATCTACCACCACACCCCATTCGCCGAGGGCTTTTTTGTCATTATTATTCAGCCCCGCAAGGAAGTCGGTAATGTCTTTGGTGGTTTGCCAAATTGGGTTCCAAAGTTGATTGCGTTTTGATGTCATTCCTTCTGCCAACATTGAATTTGCCTCGCTTGTATTGTGTGCAGTAAGCGCATCAGCAGCATGTTGGGTTAAGTCAACTATTTTACAATTGTTTTTAGCGATAAAAGGAATCAACAAACTATTAGCGCCTTCGCTAGCATGTTTTTGCAAAAGCGCGATTGCTATATCATGGCACTTTATAAACTCGCTTGGGTATTTCAACTTCGAGCCATTTACCACAGGTGCGCCCCAAGCCAATAATTTGGTGAGGTCTTTTTTGTAAAACTTCTTTAAAAACTGAAAACCATCGATGGTAAACTTCCAAACATCTTCAAAATGATGGTCGCGTGCTTCGGTAGCAGCCACTGAAATAATGGTGTAGCTGATGCGCGTTTTTTCAAACACGAGCGCATTAGCGGCATCTGCCTTCAGCTTGTCCATGTTGATGTTTTTTTCTTTGACAAAAGAGGCAGCATCGCTGTTGACACCATCGGCTTTATTTTTATCATAAATAGAGCCAAAGCGACTTTGCTGCGTAGAAAAATCTTCGGGATGAATGATTCTAGCCATACAATTAAATTTTTGATTGCTGTAAAGTTAAAGGGGAATTGACATTACATTCATCATCCAAAGCCAAAAAATTATGATGATTTTCGTCAGTATTTACTGCTCCTTATCCTTTGAATGCCCCTCTAAATTCAAGGTTTTCAACACCGGCGTTTTAAGGTAAGTAACCAACACCACCACAAGCGTCATCAACCCACCAAAAACCACTGCCGTTTTGGTGCCCATTAGTTTTGCAGTTACCCCGCTTTCAAGCGCGCCCAATTCGTTGGAAGAACTGATGAACATGGTGTTGACGGCAGCCACTCTGCCGCGCATTTCTTCAGGTGTTTTCAATTGCAAAATCGTGCCACGAATTACTACACTTACCGCATCAAACAAACCGCCCAAAAGCAACATCATAAAAGACAAATAGAAGTTGGTAGAGATGCCAAAAATGATGGTGGACACGCCAAATAAAGCAATGCAGATAAGCATTTTGATTCCGGGGTTATTTTTTAAAGGATAAAAAGCCAACAACACCAACATAATGATGGAACCAATGCCTGGTGCAGCACGCAAAAACCCAAATCCTACTTCGCCCACCTTCAAAATATCTGTTGCATAAACAGGTAATAATGCAACGGCGCCACCAAACAAAACTGCAAACATGTCGAGTGCCAATGCAGCGAGAATAATTTTAGTATTGAACACAAATTGAATTCCTGTTTTAAGGCTTGAAAAGAAAGCTTCCTTTTCTCTTTTCAATAAATTTTGTTTGGGAATGAAAATCACAGCCATCAAGGCAATCAATTCTAAAACAAAAACCGAAAACAAACTGATTTGATAGCCGCTTATGGCAATTAAAGTACCCCCAGCTAAAGGTCCTAATACCGCGCCCAATTGCCACGCAGTACTGCTCCAAGTTGATGCGTTGGTATATTGCTCTCTTGGCACAATTAGACCCAATAATGCAAAACTTGAAGGACTTAAAAACGCGCGCAATGCACCACCAACAAAAACACCAAAATAAATACAAAGAGCTACCAATGAAATAGAGTTGGAATGTTGAAATTGTTTTGTAGCTATCAAAATGAAAAACCCTGTGAGGAATAAATAACCGATGAGTAGTTGTTTCAAAAGGGTTCTTTTCTCTTTTTTGTCAACAAAATGACCTGAAATAAAAGAAACACCAATTGCAGGAATTACTTCGGCAAGCCCAAGAATGCCAAGCGAAAGTTCATCGTGCGTAATTTGATACAGCAAATAGCTAATGATGGTGGTTTGCATATTCAAAGCCATGATTAACCCAAAACGGTAGGTGAAAAACCGTCTGAAAAATTTGTTTTTCAGAACAGGATTTTTAGAGAGAAAATGTTGGGTGAGTTGCACACAGTGTGTTTGAAGCTGCTAAGATAAAGTTTCATAAAAACCTGCGTGAAAGTTAATTGCTTCTTCTATTTTTGTGAAACCGCCATGCAGATAGGTCAAATCATTTCAACAAGTGTCGTTCAGTCGTTTCAAGAATTGAAAGTGAACAAATTGCGCACTTTTCTTTCCTTGCTTGGCATTACCATTGGCATCTTTTGCATCATAGCAGTGCTCACGGTTATCGACAGCATGAAGAATAACATTCGCAACGAAATGTCTTCTCTTGGAAATGATGTTTTGTATATTGGTCGTTGGCCATGGATGGATGAAGGTGGCGAGTATAAATGGTGGGAATTTTGGCGCAGAAAAAGCATGTCAATAGATGAATATCGTGCCATTGAACATGAAGTTGCAGATATTGATTATCTAACACTTTGTTTGCCGCTCGAAGGTTATAGCATTAAATACTTGAGCGAAGAAGCAACAGGCATTTCCTGTTATGCTGTGATGCATCATTTTGATAAGCTACAGAACATTGAAATTCAAAACGGGCGCTACTTATCTTCTTCTGAAATCAATGGAGGCGTTCAATCTGTTGTTATCGGCGAATCGGTTTATCAAAATCTTTTTCCTGGAAATGTAGATGCAATTGGAAAGCATATCTCTTTAAAAGGAAAAGCTTTTACAGTAGTTGGTGTCATGAAGAAAGTAGGTAAGAATATGGCGGGTTTTGACTATGACAATGCCATTATATTTTCCTACTACATAGCAACAACTATGGTCGAAACACGCTCCGTTAATTATGACCCTTTTTTGATGGTAAAAGCAAGTACTGGAAAATCACTTGAAGATGTGAAGGATGAAGTAGTTGGTGTTTTAAGAAGAGTAAGAAAAGTGAAGCCAGGTCAACACAACGATTTTGCAATAAATCAATTGAGTCAAATAACAGAACGATTAGACATTTTATTTAAAACCATCAACGTAATTGGCTGGGTAATTGCTGGGTTTTCACTGATTGTTGGCGGTTTTGGAATTGCCAATATCATGTTTGTAACAGTAAAAGAGAGAACAAAAATTATTGGTTTAAAAAAAGCAATCGGGGCACGTTCAGGAAGCATACTCCTAGAGTTTTTGTTAGAAGCCGTTACACTTTGTTTGATTGGTGGTTTGTTAGGTGTTTTTATTGTGTTGGTACTTAGTTTTGCAATGACCAATTATTTTGATTTTCCAATAGTGCTATCTTCAAAAAATTTCATAGTAGGGTTAAGTATTTCAGCTATTGTAGGAATTTTGGCAGGATTTATTCCAGCAAAGGCAGCATCTAAATTAGATCCAGTTGTTGCCATTCGAACGCATTAATTTTTATGGAAAAACAAGTATTGATTTTAGACCAAAAACAAATTGATAGAAAGCTACAAAGAATGGCTTTCGAAATTTGGGAACAAAATAGTTCAGAGCAAGAAATTACGTTGATAGGCATTGAAGGTGCTGGTAAAGTTTTGGCAAAAAATCTTGCTAAGAGGTTGAAAGAAATTGCTCCAATTTCAATCAAAGTATTTACTGTTTCACTTAATAAAAAATCTCCCTTAAACGAAGCAATTGTATTGAGTGAACAATCTATTTCCAACTCTGTTGTTTTAATAGATGATGTTGCTAATTCAGGCAAAACATTGTTGTATGCACTAAAGCCTTTGCTTGATTTGCAAGTACTGAAAATAACTATTGCTGTTTTGGTAGATCGTAAACACAAATCATTTCCAATTCAGCCTGATATTGTTGGACATTCTATAGCAACAACACTTCAAAATCACATAGAAGTTGTTTGTGAAAATGATGAAATTGTTGCAGCATATTTGCATTGAAAAAATAAAGTAAAAAATTCCATGGCAATAACATTAGTAATTCATGGTGGAGCTGGAAACATCACTCCATCGATGATGAATAAAGAACAGGAAGCAAATTATCACGAAGGTTTAGAAACCGCGCTGAACAAAGGTTATGCTGTTTTAGAAAAAGGAGGAACAGCAATTGAAAGTGTTGCGACTGCAATTGTAGAATTGGAAAACAACCCGATTTTCAATGCAGGGAGAGGGTCTGTTTTTACAAAGAAAGGACTACATGAAATGGATGCTGCAATTATGGATGGAAGCACGCTTGCAGCAGGTGCTATTGCAGGGGTAAGAAACATCAAAAACCCAGTTCTTCTTGCTAAAGAGGTGATGCTACATTCAGGACATGTTTTTTTAAGTGGAAAAGGTGCTGGAGAATTTGCATTAAGCCGTGGGCTTGAATTTGCACCTGACGAATACTTTTACAACAAGGATAGATATGACCAATGGATAGCTATACGTGATAGCGATTATTATCAATTAGACCACAAAGACGATAACTTGAAAGGAATGATTCCAAATTCAAATCACAAGTTTGGAACAGTAGGTGCAGTTGCATGTGATAGTCATGGAAATCTAGCTGCATCAACCTCAACTGGAGGTATGACTAACAAACGTTTTGGAAGGATAGGGGATAGCCCAGTTATTGGTTCTGGTACTTATGCCAACAATAATACTTGCGCCATTTCATGTACTGGTCATGGCGAGTTTTTTCTTCGTTCAGTAGTTGCTTACGACATAAGTTGCTTGATAGAATACAAAGGATATAGTTTAAGCGAAGCGTGCAATAAAGTTGTTAAAGAAAAGCTAGTAAGCTTAGGAGGAGAAGGAGGTGTTATTGCTGTTAACTCAATTGGGGAGTATGAATTCTGTTTTAACTCTTCAGGAATGTTTAGAGCAGCAAAATCTGAAAAGGACAAAAATGTAATTGCATATTACAAATAGGGGAAAAACAAACAAAAATTAAATAAAGAACTAATATGGTTAATGGCTTTGTTTTTCAATGAAATTACTTCGCTCAGTATATTAACTTATCGATAACGTTTAAAAATATTTTTCGAATACTACTTGAAAAGTTGGATTTATTTTATACTTTAGCGCCAACATCACAGAAATCCAATCATTTTTCATCTGCCTCCACAATGTAATTGTGTAGGTGAGTTTGGATTTTATTGTTGATGTTACTATCTTTGAAAACTGATAAAAAAAGAGATACCCTTCTCATGAAAATTGAAATGTTTTACCAAGCAGAGTACTTAATTAAAAGCTTAAAAAATAAAACGGAGTTTGCTGAAAATCCATTAAAGAGTAAGCGCACAAAATCTAAAACTATGGTACAAAATCAACCCAAAGTAATTACCAGAAATTGGCTTTTGCTGTTTTTATTTGCAGCATTCTTGCCGACTTTTTCCTTTGGGCAATCGTCGGTGACAATTGGCGCAACAAGTGGTTCATCACATTTTGTTTACGGTCCTTATTACCGTAGTAGCGCAAGTTCTTCATTTAACTACTCAAAGTATGCTTATCTCTACTCTGCGTCAGAGTTAGGTATACCAGCTGGTTCAACAATCACAAAAGTTGAATGGTTGAAAGCTAGTGGAACAGTTACTGGTAGTAATACCTTTAATGTTTGGATGAAAAATGCTTCATCGAATTCACTTACTAATAATTCCACTTGGAATAGTTTAGTGGCTTCAGCATCTCAAGTTTATTCATCAACATCTCAAAGTTTTGCTGCAGCCAACGATAGTTGGGAAGAAGTAAATTTGAGTTCTTCCTTTACTTATAATGGAGGAAGCCTTCAAATTATGACTGATTTCGCTTTTAGCGGAACAGCATCTGCTGCAAATAACTTCTATGTTAATGCTGCTAATGGTAAAGCATTGGGTTGGGCTACAACAACACCTATAGCAGGTACTATGACATTGACTGCTGCTTCTTATGGTGATAACAGACCAACAATCAGGATAACATATTCATCTGGTACTGCTTGTTCTGGTACACCAACAGCTGGCGCTGCAACATCAAGTGCAAGTGGAGCTGTTTGTTCTGGTACTTCAGTTGAATTGAATTTAAGTGGAAATAGTGTTGGTTCAGGAATTACTTATCAATGGCAAGAGTCTACTAATAATTCTACTTGGTCAAATATGGGTTCATCTTCTACTGTTTCAGCTGTTACAATTAATCCTACTTCATCAAAATATTATCGTACAGTTGTTACTTGTAGTTCAAATTCATCTACATCTTCTTCAGTTCAAGTAGCTGTTAATGCAGCTTTTGCGGGTGGAACATATACTATCAACCCGGGTGCTGCTGCAAGTTCAACAAACTTCCAAACTTTTACTGCTTTTGCAAATGCTTTGGGTTGTTCAATTAGTGGACCTGTTGTGGTTAATGTTACTGCAGGTACTTACAATGAACAATTTAAATTAGGTGCTGTTGGTGGTACTTCAGCTACAAATACTATTACTATTAATGGTGGTGGTGCTACAATATCTAATGTTTCTATTTCTTCTAATGATAGAGGTGTTGTAACTTTAGATGGTACAGATTACGTTACAATTAGTAATTTAAATATCACTTCAAGTAGTTCTTCAAATACAAGTTATGGTTGGGGTGTGTTCATTACTAACAATGCTGATCATAATACTATCTCTGGTTGTACTATTACATTAAACTCAAGCACAGCTTCTTCAAATTACGCAGGTATTGTTGTCAGTGGATCTTCACAGTCTGCAACAGCACCTGGTTCAAACTGCGATTACACTACTATTAATAATAATACAATTATTGGAGGTTATTATGGTATCTCTTTAGTTGGTAATATTTCAACAACAACTGACGGACAAGTAATTTCTAATAATACTGTTAAAGATTTTTATCTTTATGGAATTTATACTGGTGGTATTAATTCTTCAAGCATTTTCTCCAATAACATTCATCGTTTAACTCGAAGTTCTAATATTAATGATTTTTATGGAATTTGGGTTTATAACAATTCCACAAACGTTTCAATCTATAAAAATAGAATTCACGATCCTGCTACTTTAGCTACTCAAAACAGTTTTAGTTTTTATGGTATTGGATTTAGTAATTGTGATGATCCTTTGAATCCTAATTTAACAAATCCTAATCGCGTTTATAATAATGTATTGTATAATTTACAAGGAAATGGAAATCAAACATCACTTTATAATTTCAATAGTTATGTAAGGTGGTACTATAATTCTGTTTCTTCCGATTATCCAGCTACTAATGGTGGAAACACATTTGGTTTTTATGTTGAAAATACAAATACTAACGGTTGCTATGTAACATTGCAGAATAATAATATTTCTATAACACGGGGTGGTAACACCGGTTTTAATACTTGTCTTGAAATTAGATGTTACGGTGGTATTGGTGTTACAAATAATACACCAACTATTTCTAACAATAATTATTTTTCTTCTACTACAGGTCACATATTTCGATATTGGAATGCACCAAATTCAGTAGGAACTGTGGGTGATGCAAACTCGTTACCGTCTAATTTCTTTACTTGGTCTGGTTTAGGCTTTGGTTGTGTACTTGTAAATCCTTTTTTTGTAAATGCAACTGGTGGTAATTTGCAACCTTCTGCCCCTTCATTGAATGGTGCTGCAGTTGTTATTGCTGGTATTACAACAGACTTTAACGCAAATACACGTAACGTAACAACACCTGATATTGGTGCTTATGAATTTAATGTTACCACATGTTCTGGAACTCCTTCTACTCCTGTATTTAATCCTACATCTTCTACAGCTTGTGCGGGTGTTAGTTTCGGTATGGCTTTAGCAAGTTTCCCAACTGGTAATGGAATAACTTATCAATGGCAATCTTCTCCTAATAACAGTACTTGGTCAAACATCAGTGGTGCAACTACCCCAACTTATACTGCTAGTCAGTCTAGTGTTACTTACTACAGAGTTCAGGCAACTTGTACTAACAGTTCAATAACTGTACCTTCAAATGTTATGACAGTAAATATGAGCGCCAATAGCCTTTGTTATTGTGCATCATACGCTGTTGGTTCAAATAACGGTGAAATTACTGGAGTTACATTCGGAAGTTTATCTAATTCTTCAACTTGTACTACTACAGGTGGTACAGGTAGTATGCAAGGTTTATATTCTAATTATACATCTTCTGTAAGTCCTTCACTTGTAACAAAAGGTACCAAAGTTCCTTTTTCTATAGAAGTAGGTACATGTGATAATGCCGCTAATGGCTTTGCCAAAATATACATTGATTATAATGTTAATGGTAGTTTTTATGATGCTGGTGAGGAAGTTTTTGTATCTAATGCATTTGTTTCAAACAATGGAACAACACTTAGTGGCGTTATAACTATACCATTAACTGCAACTTCTGGAACTACTCGTATGAGAGTTGTAATGATGGAAACTAGTAATGCTGCAGATATTACTCCTTGTGGTACTTATAGTTTTGGTGAAACTGAAGATTACGCAGTTACTATAGCTGGTAATACAGGAACTCAACCAACAGTTACGCTTAGCACTGTTGCAAGCACATCAGTAAAACTTTCAATTTTAAATGGTACAGGTATAAGTGGTACTTTTATTGTTGCAAGTACTGCGCCTTTAACATACGATCCAGTTAATTTCACTTCTTATGCTTGCCAAAACAATGCCTCAACTGTTAGTTTCGATACTTTAGGAACATTAATGGCTAATGGTAAAGCTGTTGTTACTTCAACTGGCAAGAACGCTAAAACTGTAAGTGTAACTATTAAAGGTTTAAGATCAGGAATACGTTATTATTTTAGTGTTTATTCTTATACTACTGCAGTAGGTGGAAGAGTTTATAACTCAGCTGTTTCTGTTGATACACTCACTACTGTTGTTGCACCAAACGTTAAAGCTATTGTTTCGGATGTAGTGTCTAATGAAAAAGATGCTAATTCTGCAATACTTAGATGGACTAATGGTAATGGCGCAGGAAGAATAGTTGTTATTGCAAATAATGCATTAGCTCCTACAACACCAACTATTGACCAACCATATGCTGGAAATACATCTTTTGGTAATGGAGATGCTATTGCAAGTACTAATTATATTGTTCGTACAATTTCTAATTATGCTCCAAGTCAAAATGACTCAGTTGTAGTTACAAATTTAGAAGCAGGTGCTAAATATACGTTTACCGTATATGAATTTAATGGTATTCAGCAAACAGGTGAAGCAATTAGATATGGTGGTGCTGCGTCTAAAAAATTCTTTACAACTTCTGTTGATTATGTATCTGTAGCTAAAAATTTAATTGGTTTAGGATTAACTCAAGATTTTGATGCTATGAGTGGTACTAGTCAATTGCCTGTAGGATGGCATTCTACTAGTTCTTTAACTGAAGATGATGGTACTTCTTCTGCATCTGGTAATTATAATTACGGATCAACTTCTAGTTCAAATAGGTCGTTAGGTTCTTTAGGTGCTTCTAATTTTGGTATTAGAATTAAAAATGCCACTACTGGAAATGGTTCAATTACTTGGACTTCACTTTTAGTAAGATATACTGGTAAACAATGGAGAAATGGTGATGGTAGTAATGATGCACTTACTGTTCAGTATTCTACAGATGCCTATATGTTTAATGATGCTAATATATATTCATCTAATTCTGCAGCTACTTGGACAAACGCTTCTTCAAATCTTACTTTCACTGCTCCTCAAACTGCTCCGAGTAACAGTTCAATTGATGGAGACGTTAATGGTAACTTTACTACTAAACTTGCTAGTATTGTTGCAAGCGTGCCAGCACAATCATATATTTGGATACGTTGGGTAAATTCTAACGGTGCTGTGGTTAGTGATGGTTTAGCTGTTGATGATGTTACTATTATTCCATTCAGTGAAACTTACAACACAAACGATGTTGTAACAGCAGGAACAAAAGTTATGGGTTTAAATATTGTTGGTAATGCTTCTGTAAGTGGTAATGTTAGCGTCAAACATGCTTTAAATATTGAAGCTGGTGCAACTTTAGATTTAACCGCTCTTCCAACTAAATTCACTATCAATGAAACTCATTATGGTACTGGTAAGTTTTCTGTTGATGGTGACGATGATTTGATTATTGGTTCACTTGCATCAAACCCTACAATTTATTGCGATGCTACTAATAACGTATTTAAGTCATTGTTAATAAAGGGTTCAACTACATTAGGTAATGCTACTCATGTTAACTCTTATGTAACTGTTGACGGTGCAACTCTTACTACTGGTGGTAATTTGACTTTAGATGCTACAATTAGTTCTGCTGCTTATATTGGAAAGTTATTAAATGGTGGTTCAGTTTCTGGTGATGTTACTGTTAAAGTTGTTACTAGTAGCTACCCTAATTACCGCTTCATTGGTCATCCTTTTTCTTCAGCAATTCCTGTGAGTCAGTTGAATGATAATATGACTTTAGATCTTTCAGGTGGTAGTAATCAAAATTTATGGTATTATGATCCATCAACTTCAGGTTTAGGTGGTGGTAGTCTTTTAGCATTATCTAGTAGTAGTGTTTGGACCGGATATACATCATTAACTGATAATTGGAGTTCAAATACTGGTATTAGAGTTTATACAAATGCTGATCAAACTCTTGATATGACAGGACCTGTAAATCAGAATAGTGTTACTGTTACTAAAACAGCAGGATTAAGCGGTATTACTTCAGTTGGTAATCCATATCCAGCTCCTGTTAAATTATTAGCTACAAATATCCCAGGTGGGGTAAGTTCAATTTACTACTGGAATCCAAATACAAATGGTGGTGTAGGAAGTTGGACAACTAAAACGGGCACTAAAATCCAAAACTTGATTATTCCAATGTGTGGATCTTTTATTGCTGTATCAGCTCCTAGTGCAACTACTTCGTGGACATTTGCTGAATCTGATAAGCAAAAATCTTCTGTTATTACTAATTACTTCCGCCCAAGTGATGAAAATGATAATAGTATTGGTTTAACATTGAATATCAATAAAGGAGCTAATTTCCTTGATGAACTTTCTGTTTATTTTGATGATAAATCATCATCTGTAAACGAATTCTCTACTGATGGAATTAAGATGGCTAATCCAGGATTAGATTTCTACACAAAGAGTGCAGATAACATTGAATTAGCTGTTGACTCTCGTAAGTATATCAATGGTTCAATTATTCCTGTTGGAATTAATAAAGCTCAGGTTGGTAAATATTCAATCAATGTTGCTGAATGGACTGTTCCTTCTACAACTCCTGTTTACTTAGTTGATGCTTACACTAACAAAACAGTATCATTAAGTAGCAATTCTATCTACAGTTTCAATATTGATAATAATCCTAATAGTCAAGGTAACAAACGTTTTTACTTACAGTTAGGTAAACAAGTTAATGTTGAAGATTTGTTGAGTGTTAATATTGCACCAAATCCAGCTACAGATTTTATTACTTTGAGTGTAAATGGAAATCTCGATGGTAATGCTTCGGTAAAAGTTATTTCAATGACCGGAACAGTAATGATTAACACAACTATGGAATCAATTGCTCATAGTCAATTGTCAATTCCTGTTAATCAATTATCAGCTGGTGTTTATATTGTTGATGTTACTGTTAATGGTAACAGAATGACTAAACAGTTTGTAAAACAATAATTATTTTATTTTTAGTATTAAGAGGTTGCCATTTATGGCAACCTCTTTTTTTGCCCTTTATTTTGTTCAATGATATACTCATCAAAATTAATTGAGGATGCAGTAACTGAATTTTCTAAGTTACCAGGAATTGGCAAAAAAACTGCTTTGCGAATGGTTTTGCATTTATTAAAATCAGAAAAAGAAAAAGTTCTTTTTTTTTCCGATGTTATTTCAAAAATGAGAAATGAAATTGTATTTTGTAAGCAATGCAATAATGTATCAGATAACGAAATATGTCTTATTTGTGTTGATCCTGGAAGAAATCATTCTCAAATATGCGTAATAGAAAGTATACGCGATGTAATTGCTATAGAAAGTACTCAACAATATAATGGGACTTACCATGTATTAGGCGGAGTTATTTCACCATTAGATGGAATTGGACCAGAACAACTTAATATCGATTCATTATTTACACGAGTAAAGCAAGAAGATGTTCAAGAGTTGATAATGGCGCTTAGTCCTACTATTGAAGGCGATACGACAGCCTATTTTATAGCTAAACATATTATTGGCTTCCCTGTAAAAATTACTACAATTGCCCGAGGAATTTCATTTGGTGGTGAATTAGAATATGCCGATGAAATGACCCTTGCTAAATCTATTGCAAAAAGATTGCCAATTGAAAATTATGTTACTGTATTTGGTAAAAATTAGAGGCTAATAATCCCTTCAAACACTTTTTGTGCAGGTCCTATCAAATAAATATTTTTGGCGGTAACTTTTGTTTCTTTTTCAAATTCAACTTTGAGTCGTCCTCCTTTTGTAATAATTGAAATCGAATAACATCCTATTTTATCTAATGTGCTTGCAATAGCTGCTGCAGTTACACCTGTTCCACAACTTAATGTTTCACTTTCTACTCCACGTTCAAATGTTCTTACATATAATCCCTTTTCAGTGCATTCTACAAAATTTACATTTATGCCGTTAGGCATATACTTCTTTTGTTGTCTGATTGATTTTCCGAGTTGATTAACGTGAATTTTTTCATTCTCTTTTACCCAAAGAATATAGTGAGGTGAACCTGTATTGAGTTCAATATGGTTTTCTGAAAACCTAATATTACTTACATTAGACATTTGCAATCTTATAAAACCATTATCAAGTATTTCTGAAAAATGCGGTCCATCTATTGCTAAGAAATTTGCAGTTTTCTCTATAATTTTTGTGTTGTATGCAAATGCTGTTATGCATCTTCCTCCATTTCCACACATTGTGCTTTCATTACCATCAGAATTGAAATATACCATCTTAAAATCATAATCTTCCACGTTTTCTAGTAACATTAAGCCATCTGCACCTATTCCAAAATGACGATCACATAATAATGCTATATTTTCTTTCTGTAGGGTTATAAGTTTGGAACGATTATCTATCAAAATGAAATCATTTCCTGTTCCTTGGTATTTTTGAAATGGTATGTTCATTGTTTAACGATTGCCAAGATAAAATTCTGCTTTTGATCCAATATTATTGTTGTTGACACCTTGCAAATAAAGCAAAGAGCGCCATTGTAAATTTCTTCTTTCTCCAATTATAGTACTGTGTAACAATTCAAAATTACTTAAACCATTTCCAGCTCTATAAAAAAGGAATAGGGCATTTCCATTTTTAGATAAAGCATTAAACTGCCATATTTCATAAGGTAATGCACCTTCTTCATTATTAACTTCAATTCGGTCATCAGGAGCTCCATATTTTAATTGAATTATTCCACGATCAGATTCATATCCTGGCATTGAATTAGAGCCATACAATCTGTTTACTACCTTTACTTTATCTGCATATTCTTTCCATGATTTTTCAGCCTCTTTTTTATCTCTGGACAGCCAAAAGTTGTAAATGAAATATCGTGCATACATATCATCATAGTTTTGTAAGAAATCTGCTATACGTTTTCTTTCAGTAGCATCGGAAATTGGTTGTAACATTTTTAAAATTGCCCGTATTTGGGTAGTAGTATATTTGGCTGCGAATGTTTTTCCAATGTTGAAGTACACAATATTCTCCTCTTGTTTATCAGTGTCTATTACTGCTTCAAATTTTTCAGGTTTTTTATTCATTACTTGAAAAAAAAGTGATTTGGAGTCTAACTTATTATTAGTTGAATCCTCAATGTCCATTTTTAAAAAATAATTTCCTGAAGGTAAAATAGCAATATTGAAACTCCCTTCGTTGATGTAAATTGTTTTTTTGTTGATAGTGTCTATTTTTGAAAGTTGATAAATAGGGACATCAGATTCTTTTTTTGAAACGTATGTTTTTAATACTAAATACCCTTTAGAATTAATAGAATCAGGTTGATATAATTCGGCATAGTAGTTTAGCTTCTTTCTTTCATCAAAAAAATCGGATGCTAATGGAATTTGAAGATGAAGGTTTCGTTGATAAATGCTTTCATCAGAAGCTGCAATGTTAGTGTCAACTAATTGAATATCGCTAAAAAAAGGATAGTTGTTTGGAACCTCGATGTTGATGTTTTCATTCTGTATAAAGGGGTAATTTTTATTGAATTGATCAGTAAACTTTATACAAATTTTAGTCTCTCCTGTATTAATAGCCAATCTTCTTAGGTCGGTAATTCTAACTAAATAGGTTTCGATTGCTTTAGAAACAGGGTTTGTTTCAAGAAAATAATTTTCACGGTTGACAGTAATGCCATTTCCATTCTTCAATTCAATATCAACTCTAATTTTTGCACGAAAACTATCTGCCCTTTTTTCAAACAAAAGAGTATGAGGATCAATGTCGAAATACATTTCCAGATAGGGTTCCCATTTTTGGTTTTCGTGCACATAAAAAACATTGTGTCTTACAATTGCTTGTAGTGTTTGTTGAGCCATTATCTTATCTGAATAAGGAAATGTAAAGACAAACAATAATAACAATGTTATTTTTTCTAAAAACCTACACCTTCGAAATTGCATTTGAAACACCGATCCATTAGTTTTGAACTTGCGCAAATTACTAAATCACTCACCAACAAATGAACCCTTCCGTTGTTAGTTCGGTTTTACCTTTCCCAAACATTCTTTGGTGGTGTCATTCGTTGAATTATAATATTGTTATTTGGGACTTAGCAGAGCATTTCGAAAAAATGAGTTTTCGCAATCGTTATGAAATAGCTACTGCTAATGGAAGACTAAAAATGACTGTTCCATTGAAAAATGGAAGAGACCAAAAAGTAGCAATGAATGAACTCGAAATTAGCTATGCAGAAAATTGGCAAAAACAACATTGGCGCACATTATTAAGTGCATATAATCGCTCACCTTATTTCGAATATTATGCTCCTTCCCTTGAAGAATTAATTATGCAGCGACACGAAAAACTGAAGAACCTTAACCTAGCAAGCTATGAGTGGTTGAAACTACAATTGGGGCTAAATAGAGAATCGTCCTTTATTTTTTCCTATGAAAGTGAAACGAATGAAAACGTTCCTGATTTACGATTAATCAATGGCAAAAACATTTTAGCCAAAAATGCAAATTTCCCTACTTATTATCAAGTGTTTGCAGAGCGAAATGGCTTTTTACCCAATCTTAGTTTACTTGATTTATTGTTTGCAGAAGGACCTCATACTTTGTCTTATGTAAAACAAAATTCTTCAAAAATTATTTTTTTGTAATGATAGAAATTATTTCAAGCGTTCTTTTCCGTGATGCTTCATAATCCATACACCGCGAACAGCTTCTTTGACAATGCCTTTCGACATTTTTGACTGTCCTTCTTGTCGATCAATAAAAGTGATAGGTACTTCTGTTATTTTGAACCCAAGCGTCCAAGAACGGTATTTCATTTCAATTTGGAAGGCATAGCCAATAAACTGAACATTATCCAAAGGTATTGTTTCGAGTACTCTTCTTCGGTAACATACAAACCCCGCTGTTGGGTCTTTCACTGGCATAAAAGTGATGAGTTGAGTATATAGCGCTCCCCCTTTTGAAATAAAAATTCTTTCCCATGGCCAGTTCATCACTTTCCCGCCACGAACATAGCGTGAACCTACGGCTACATCTGCACCTTTATTACAAGCATTGTAAAGGCGAATGAGGTCGTCAGGGTTGTGCGAGAAATCAGCATCCATTTCGAAAATGAATTCGTAGTCACGTTCTAATGCCCATTTAAATCCAAAGATATATGCAGTGCCTAAACCAAGTTTTCCTTTACGTTCTACAAGAAACAGTTTATCAGTGAACTCTGACTGAAGATTTTTTACAATCATAGAAGTCCCATCAGGAGAGCCATCATCTACAATCAACACATGAAACCCACCTTGCAAAGACAAGACCTTGCGAATGATTTTTTCAATGTTTTCTTTTTCGTTGTATGTAGGTATGATTACGAGCTTATCCAAAATGGAGATAAATGAAGAGGCAAATTAAAGACATTATGTCCAATTTGCTTAGGGAAATCGTTAAAGTGTGAAGAGTATTTTATGAGAAGAGCTTCTACTAGAAAAGGTAGCCAGTAATTTTTTGAATTGTGATTAATCTTTCAGAAGGTTGTTTTAGAAATCACGAATCATATTAGTAAGAAGATTTTTTCATTTTTTTTACCTAGTACAAGAATCGAATAGTTAACGAGGTGAGTTTATTATAGAGGGATGGAATGGGATTATTTTTGTGTTTTTTTGAGAATTGGAAAAAATTTGCGTTTCAATATTAAGATTGTTTATTTTTTACCTAAATAATAAAATCAGATTATATTTCCTAACTTTCGTTTCTGGTTTTTATTCTGTCTTTCCCTCCAAAATAATAAGCATGAAATCAATTGCTTTATTCCTCTTTTTCTTTTGCATTCAAATGCTAGGGCAAGCTCAAAGTATTGAATGGGCACAACGAATTGGTAATGTAAAAAGTGATAAAATCATTTCCATAAAAACTGATGGTATTGGCAATGTTTTTATAGCAGGATATTTTAGTACTTCCATAAATATTGGCACTAATAGTCTGTTGTTGTCTTATGTAGGTAGTGTAAATAGTAAAGAGGCATTTATTGCCAAACTCGATAGTAATGGTTTTTGTTTTTGGGCAAAAGCAGGAGGGCAATATTATGACGACCGTGTGTTAGGAATGGATGTGGATAGTGCAGGAAATAGTGTTATCACAGGAACTTTTTGGGAAGGCGCAGGTATCAACTTTCCGCCTATCAATGTAAGTGGTAACGCCTTTGGTAGCAACGATCAGTGTTTCATCATAAAATACGATCCTTCAGGCAATCCTGTGTGGGGAAGATTTGTTTGTGGTGATAATGTTACACCTAGCGGAGGTAATTATCGTGATGATCAAGGTTTAGATATAGTTTGGGATAAACACGGCAACATTTACACGGTTGGTTTTATGACTACCGTTACGCTTTATTGTGGTGGAAACACAGTAACAGCAACTAACCCTAATACCGGCACTCACAAACATTGTTATTGGCTTACAAAAATGAATGCCGCAGGAACCTTTCAATGGGCTAAGACATTTGGTAATCTTCCTTGGGACCCAACTGCCGGGAAATATATTGAACGAGATATTGCTGTGTGTGTAGATGATAAAGATGGGGTGTATGTTACAGGTGGCTTTGATGGCACAAGACAATTTGGAGGTAACTCTTTTACTTCATTAGGAGGCTATGATTGTTTTGTTATTAAGTACGATTCATCAGGAAACTTTAAATGGTCGAAACAAGCAGGAAGCACCAAAGACGATTGGAGCAATGGTATTTGTTCGGATAAGGACGGGCATATTTATATCACTGGTGAACACCGCGATTCTCTTTTCTACGATACAATGATGGTGAAGAACTATGATGGTAGAGATGTTTTTGTTTTCAAAATCGATGCCCAAACGGGAAACCCTATTTGGGGAAAACGTGCTGGTGGAAATTTAGGTAGTGAGCGGGGCAACGATATTTGGGCAGATGAAAACTGCAATGTTTATGTGTGCGGAGACATTAACGACAGTGCAAAATTTGGCGATAAAATACTGGTTACAAACCCAGGAATGGGTGTTCAAAGTTTCTTGGCACGCATGACACCCGAAGGCAAATGGACTTGGGTGGTGACTGGCGGTGGCCCCGGCGATGATGATAGAGGAAATGCTTTGGCTAAAGGCAAAAACAATCAGGTTTATTGGGCGGGCTATTTCCGTTCAGCAGCCACTTATGGCAGCAACAACCTTGCATCTGCTGGTTCGAGTGA
Organism: uncultured Bacteroidota bacterium; assembly: GCA_903853805.1. Taxonomy (GTDB): domain Bacteria; phylum Bacteroidota; class Bacteroidia; order Chitinophagales; family Chitinophagaceae; genus JAFIGV01. Next base: position 69,265 of record CAINUN010000085.1, on the reverse strand, counting down.
TGGCTATTTTGTACGGCTGCATGATTCTATGCTGAATCGAGGAACTCCTTTTGTGCTCAATCCTCCAAACAAAGTCATTTTATGTGGTGGCGATACTGCTCATCTTTCCGTTCCCGATCATGCTCATTTTGAAATCAATCCTGCAACTGGTGTAAGCTTCAATGCCGATTCTACCAAACTAGTCTTCTCTCCAACCTCAAATACTAACTACACGCTTTCTGGTTTTAGTGATAGTCATTGCCCTGAGTATGACACGCTTGGTTTTTCTGTTTCGGTTGGTCAAGCGCCCTTTATCATTGACCCTCCTAACGACTCTGTAATTTGCGAAGGTGAAATCATTAACATGAATATCAACCCGCATGATCATTTTGAAATAAATCCTACTACAGGAACCACTATTAATTCAGGACAAAACCTTTTGAGTTTTTCTCCTTCTTTCACAACAAGCTATGTGTTGAGTGGTTATTATCAAGGTGTTTGCGCTAGTGAGGACACGCTACATTTGACTGTTTTGGTCAATCCAAAACCTTTAGCTGAGTTTCAAGTAACGCCAAATGTTGTCTTCATTGACAATCCAGTATTTACTTTGAATAATACAACTACAGGGGCTAGCAATTATAAATGGTATGACCAGAACAATCTTTTGTTTTCAACTGCATTGAGCCCAGTGGTTAATGAAAATTCGATTGGCACTTATTGTTACACTTTAATTGCTGAAAGCGATGCAGGTTGCCTTGACACGGCAACAGATTGTGGCGCAGTAGTGAAACATGAATACGTATTTTTCCCCACTGCTTTTACTCCCAATGGCGACAATAGGAATGATGTATTTAAACCCATTTTAGTGAACATGGATTTTAGCATTATGAACGACTACAAGTTTGTAATTGTCAATAGGTTTGGTGAAATTGTTTTCAATACATCAACCCCAAATGAAGGTTGGGATGGATTATGGAAAGGGTCACCTTCTGAAATTGGTAGCTATTTCTATTTCTGCAACTTTACCACACCTCAAGGTAAAAGATATGAAGTGAAAGGGGATGTTAGTTTGGTTTATTAAATATTACCGCCTAAAAGACAGAATGTTCTTCTCTTTTGGATCGTTGTATCGGTAGTAAATCAAGATGATTGCTAAGCCATAGAACGGTAAACATGGTGTACGATACCTTGAAAGCGTACCAAAGTTGTAAGAAGAAATTCCTACTGCAAAAGCAAAGATGATGGTGAAGATGAGGCAGAACTGTATGGTAGGGTCACTAGTAATGGCAAGCCAGACTCGCGCAAAACCAAGGCTAAATATTACTTTCAATGTAAGCAACAAGAAAGCTGCCGCTTCAAATGCAGTAATCAACTGAATCAACTTTTTCGTTTCCCATAAATAGGGTCTGAAAAGTGTTACGTTTACAGCAAGCGGAAGTTTCGTTAACATACCTGCAATACTTGGCTCAAATGTTCCAAGGTCATAACCGATAGATTCTTCTTTGGAAGTACGACCAATCCAGTCGCGCGTTACTTGCGCAGTAGTGGCCATGTTTTCCACGGAGTATTTACCAAGAGATGCAGATAGCTTGGTAGAAAGCAATTGGAAGGCAAAGAATGCACCAATGATAACTGGAATCAAAACGACAAAGCGCATAAATGCATTGCGTATGTTTTGCAGGTAGATGAACGCAATCCAAAGTGTCAAGGCTGGCATAAACGCCATAAGGATATAAACTTTAATTACCGAGATGAGGTAAAAACTCAATAAGCCCAACGCAATGTTAAATGGACTAAAATCTCGGTTTACAAGCATCCTCAATGCAGAATAGGAAAGCCATCCAATACCCGCTAAACAAACAGTATCTTTAAACAAACCAGAGCACCACAAAGCGAGACTTGGAATGAACAACATTGCGATGGCAATATATCGTGTAAGGTGCGGATAGAAGGTTGCTAACTGACGGAATAAAGCCCAAACACCTGTAAAGGCAAGTGCTCCAAGCAAAATTGAAGAGGGCAAATAAAAGCTGAAAGTAAACATGCTTACTAACGCAATGATGCGCACAATCATATACTCAGGTGCGGCGTCATACCAATAAATTCGGTCAGGATTAAGATTGGAATTGATATAATAATAATAATCGCCATCATACCATTTCGGTAAATGTAGCATAAGGTTTAACCATTTACCTGGAGAGTCTGAAAAAGAAGAATTGATAGTTCTTGCTTGTTTAAAATATTCCGCGGTATCTCCACCACCATAATAGTATTGGTAAATTAAGCTAATGGCAATAGAGCCTACCATTTTGATGGTCAATGCAGGAATGAAATACTCACGCCATGGATGTCCTTCAGGATAGTAACGATTACGAATAGCAAATGCGATTCCATAAATAATGCCTAAGTAAATAGGCAGTAATAAGAAATCGAATAGCGTGATGTAATTATTCATGGTTAAGCAATTTAGATGTTATTCGCCACATCATCATCAAGTTATCAGTTGTTTACTCTATTTTGCAGACAACTTTTTTCATCCTGCACATGTGTGGCATCACCGGCATTTATGCTTTTAACAACAACGCAGCATCAAAGCTTGCGAAAATTGAACATGCTACAAATCTATTAAGACTTCGCGGACCTGACAGCGGAAATTTCTTTATTGATTCGTTAACGGCTTTGGGGCATCGTAGGCTTTCCATCATAGATACCTCATCTGTAGCCAATCAACCCATGAGTGATAAGAGTGGACGGTATGTAATTGTTTTCAACGGAGAAATCTTCAATTATCAAGAACTTTCCAAACAACATCTTGCTAAAACCTGGGAAAGAATTGGATCACCAACTACCCATTCTGATACTGAGGTTTTATTGTATTTGCTTATTGAATACGGAACTGTTTGTTTGAATTGGTTGAGTGGTTTTTTTGCCTTTGCTTTTTATGATAAAGAGACAAGAAAATGTATACTTGCCCGCGACCGTTTTGGGAAGAAACCTTTGCTTTATTTTCAAGACAATGACTACATCGCATTTGCGTCAGAAATGAAAGCGCTCTTAGCCTTCGACATTCCTAAACAACTGAACTACAATACCCTTTATCAATATCTTCAACTCAATTACGTTCCACCTAATCAATGCATGTTGGAAGGAGTTAAGAAATTACCTGGTGGATGTTTTCTTGAAATTGAAAAAGGAAAAGTAAGCGTACAAAGATATTACGAACTCAGCATTCACACAGAACAATACAAGCAATATTCCTACAACGAAGCACAGGATAAATTGGTGATGATGATGGAAGAATCAGTAGTAGAAAGAATGATTGCCGATGTGCCTCTTGGTGCTTTTTTAAGTGGAGGTATTGATTCTTCAGTGATTGTTGCCTTAGCGAGCCGTCACACAAAACAACTCAATACTTTTTCTATAGGCTATCGCGATAACCCTTTCTTCGACGAAACAAGTTATGCGCAACTTGTTGCCAAAAAATACAACACCAACCATACTGTTTTTTCCTTAAAGAATGATGACTTCCTAGAGCCTGTTTACGATGTGCTGGATTACCTTGACGAACCCTATGCCGATTCATCTGCCATTCCAATGTACATTTTGTGCAAGCACACCAAAGGAAAAGTGACTGTTGCTTTAAGTGGTGATGGAGGCGATGAAGTTTTTTCGGGTTACAACAAACATGCCGCCGAATTTCGTATTCGACAGCAATCTCTTGCAAATACTTTAGTAAAAACTGGATTGCCTATTTGGAAAATGATGCCACGTAGCCACAGCAACAAAATCACAAATCTTTTTCGTCAGTTACATCGTTTTGCCGATGGTGCACAACTTTCTATTCAAGATAGGTATTGGAGGTGGGCATCTATGAACACTCCAAAACAAATTACTCCTCTACTAAGCACTGAAACTATTCAATCTGTTTCTAAAGAAATAGTTGAAAAAGAAAAACAAAACCTTTTGCAACAATTATGTTCTGACGATTTCAATGAAATTCTTTTGACAGACATGAACCTTGTTTTGGGTGGAGATATGTTGGTGAAAGTGGACATGATGAGCATGGCTAATAGCCTTGAAGTACGTTGTCCTTTTCTAGATTACAAGGTTGTAAATTTTGCTTTCGGTTTGCCTGTTAATTATAAAGTGGACGGTAAGATGAAAAAGAAGATTTTACAAGATGCCTTTCGTCCTCTATTGCCAACTGAATTGTATAATCGCCCCAAGCATGGTTTTGAAATTCCTTTGCTTGGTTGGATGCGCAAAGAATTATGGAGCATGATTAATGACAACTTGCTTGAAAAGAATTTTATTAAAGAGCAAGGTATTTTCAATGTGAATGGAATTGAACAGCTCAAAAAGAAACTACATTCTTCAAACCCAGAAAATGTACACGGGACTATTTGGGCGCTAATAGTGTTTCAACATTGGTGGAAAAAATACTTTATAGCGAACTAATTTCACAATTCAACTTTATTTCTTTGTATTAATTGTCGCTAATTTGGAAATTTGATTTAGGAACCTTTATTTTTAGCGCGGAATTATTGAAATGCCAAGAGTACTTCGAATACTAAACAGACTCATCATCGGCGGACCCGCTATTAACGCAACTTATCTGTCGAAGTACATGACGGATTTCGACACAAAGTTAGTTATTGGAGGTAAAGACGACCATGAAGAGGAAGCAACCCATCTAACAGACATGTTGGGTATTGAGCCCGTTTACGTGCCTCATATGAAGCGTGCTATCAATCCACTCAACGATCGCATTGCCTATAATGAAGTTCGTGACCTCATTCGTAAATTCAAACCCGACATCATTCATACACATGCAGCAAAAGCAGGTGTAATTGGCAGATTGGCAGCAAGTAGTTGTAATGTGCCTGTTATTCTACACACTTTCCACGGGCATGTTTTTCATAGTTATTTCAGCAAGATGCAAACCAATAGTTTCATCATGATTGAACGCTATCTTGCCAAGAAATCATCAGGAATTATTGCCATCAGCGAGTCTCAAAAAAAGGAACTTGCCAATGTTTACAATATTTGCGAACCAGAGAAGATTGAAATTATTCCTTTGGGTTTAGATATTGATAAGTTCATTGAAAACCCAGAAAAGAAACGCGCCGAATTCCGCAAGAAGTTTTTTATTGAAGATGATGAAATTGCTATTGGCATCATCGGTAGAATTGTTCCAGTAAAAAATCATCAGCTCTTTATTGCTGCAGCCGATAAGCTTCGTAAATTGACAAATAAGAAACTCAAATTTCTAATTATCGGTGATGGGGATATTCGTGCGCATATTCAGGCTGAATGTATTAAGCGCCATTTCGATTATGTTTATTATCCTGATGAACAACGCTCAGCTTCCATCATTTTCACTTCTTGGCAAACACAAATAGACCATGTTCTCGACGGTTTGGATATTGTTGCACTAACTTCTCACAACGAAGGAACTCCCCTTTCATTAATAGAAGCGCAAGCGGCAGGAAAGCCACTTGTTTCTACAAATGTTGGCGGTGTGCTAGATGTAGTAAACCCACAATTGAAAAACTTTATCACACCTCCTGGTGACGAGGGAAAATTTGCTAACGCCTTACTTCAGTTAGTAGAGAATGAACACATGCGTAAATCTATTGGCGAGCGAGGAAGAGAATTTGCTTTGAGTAAGTTCTCCTACCAACGTCTTGTAAAAGACATGAATGAATATTACTATCGACTTTTAGAAGAGAGTAAAAAAAGGAAATAAAAAAAGTCATTCGATTAAGAATGACTTTTTTTATTTACGCTTTTTTTTCAGCCTTTACTTTTCTGATTCTTGCCGGACGGCATTTACCAAAACTTCCCATGCTGATTTTTCCGCGTTTCGTGCGTTTATCGCCTCTACCCATGATTCAATATTTTTTAAGAGTGTAAAAATAGAAAAAGCAGGGAACATTATCCCTGTAAATATTTTAAAGTTGAAAATTTTATTTCTTTCCGCTTGCCAATTTTTCCGAAAATTCTTTTCCAGCTTTAAATTTTGGCACTTTACGTGCTTTGATTTTGATAATTGCACCAGTCTGAGGGTTACGACCATTTCGAGCTGCATGCTCCGATACCAAAAAAGTACCAAAGCCTACAAGCGTTACACGTTCTCCTTTTTTCAAAGAGGAAATTACTGCATTGCTAAACGCGTCAATAGCATTGTTGGCTTGTGTCTTATTAATGCTGGCATCTTTTGCAACGGCTTCGATTAAATCTGCTTTATTCATTTGTAGTGGATTTGTTAGTATTTTACAATTGCGTTACAACAAAAATAGCCATCTGTTCCACATTCCCAAATCTTTTATTGTTTTTTTTGCTGAAAGTCCTTTATGGTTATGAGTTTTGAAACTATCACACTTCCTCCATCACTGTCCTAAATGCAATAAACTTGTTGCCAAATTTCTGTAATCCTTTTTCGCGCATTGAAGGGGCATGTTGGGCAATATAGTTTTTATATTCTTTGAAAGAATTGCAAAAATATTGGGCGATGAAGGTAATGCCATCGGTTTCTTCATGCTCTAAAAGACGGCACAGACGATGACCTGTAAATAAACCAGTTTGCATCAAATCGGGAATATGTACTTCCTTCATCCAGGCAATCCAAGCGGCTTCAATTTCGGGAACAATTTTGATGGTGACGTTGTAAATAATCATAAAGAAGTTGGTTTACCATTTTGTTTCTATGGTATCAAGAATAGTTCTGTAGCTATAATATCTTTCGGGCGAAAGATGCCCGGTTTCCATGGCTTGAATGATGGCGCAATTGGGCTCGTTGACATGTACACAGTTGTTGAATTTGCAATCATGCATCAGCCGCCTCATTTCAGGAAAATAATGAGCAAGTTCTTCCTTTTCAATATGAATGAGTCCAAACTCTTTCATGCCGGGAGTGTCAATAATTTTACCACCATCCGGCAAATCAAACATCTCTGCAAAGGTGGTAGTGTGTTGTCCTTTGCCGCTCCAGTCAGAAACTTCAGTTGTCTTGAGTTTCATGCCTGGGATGAGTTGATTAATTAAAGTACTTTTGCCTACGCCTGAATGTCCGCTGAATAAAGTGGTTTTGCCTTGCAGTTTTTCTTTTAGTTCGTTGATGGAAGCCACATCTTTAGCTACAACCGTTAAAATTTCATAGTTAGCTGCTTCATACATTTCTTTCCATGCTGACAATTGGGCTTTGTGTTTTTCTTTATGCAAATCCATTTTATTCACCACAATAATGGCAGGAATATGATAGGCTTCTGCACTAAGGAGAAATCGGTCAATAAACCCTTGAGAAGTACGTGGTGATGCAATAGTTGCCAATACCAATGCAATATCAATATTGGCAGCAATAATGTGTTTTTGATTTCTATTGTGCGGCGAAACTCTGATGATGTAATTTCTTCTGTCGGCAACGGTTTTGATGACCACATCATCGCCTTTTTCTTCCTCTTCAAAAATCACCACATCTCCTACAGCCACAGGATTGGTAGAAGATATTTCATCATCGATTTTTAGTTTGCCTTTGATGCGCGCATTGCGCATGTTGCCTGCTTCGTCTCGAAGCAAATACCAACTACCGGTTGACTTATAAATGGTTCCTTGCAAGGACTTAATAATTAACGGTGGTTTTATTCATAGCGCAGGGCGGTAATTGGGTCGAGTTTAGCTGCTTTTATTGCAGGATAAATGCCAGAGATGATGCCAACAATGGCGCAAAGCGATACGCCCATCAATATCCAAAGCCAAGGAATGATAAAGCCAGTTTTGAAGGCGAGCCCAATGAGGTTGCCTGTGACAATACCCAAGATGATACCCAATGTCCCACCAAACAAACTAATTAAAACAGCCTCAGTTAAAAATTGTTGTTTAATGGTAGATGACCTTGCCCCTAAGGCTTTGCTGATGCCTATTTCTCTTGTGCGTTCTGCTACTGAAACCAACATGATATTCATTAAACCAATGACAGAACCCACAAGTGTAATGATACCTATGATTAAAGCCGACCAACCAATATACTTCACAATGCCTAACAAATTTTCTACGAGCATATCGTTTTGTACTACAGAGAAATTATTGTCTTTGCCCAAAGGTATTTTTCGAATCACTCTAAACAAACCTTCGGCTTCTTGTGCGGCAACTGATTTAGTTTTCACATCGCGCACCTTCACCATAATTTCATAGTCGCGTTGACCATAAATAGTTCTTACGTTTTGTAAGGGAAGATAAACAGCATTATCGGGGTTCATGAACATGGCGCCACCTTTATGCTCGGCAATGGCCACAACAGTATATTTCAAATCACCTACAGAAACGACTTGACCTATACCTTGTTTCATTTTTTTCTTAAAAATCTTTAGGGCAATATCGTTTCCCAAAATACATACATAGCCGCCGTTGATGAGTTCGTTTTTCGAAAAGTTTCTACCAAAATCGAGTTTAGTATCACTAAGCAAAAGATAGTTTTCATCAACGCCCACTGTGCGCACATTAGGGTTGGTTTTGATGGAGCCAAAATGAACAGTTGCAATCATTGTGCCCATGGTAGAGATGCCAATATCTGAAGGGTAGGAAAACCTTTCTTTAAAACGATGAGCTTCATCGAAAGAAATATTTTTGGAATCAGCGTCTTGCCAACCTCTATGTCTTTTTTTCTTTTTTACTATGTGGCTATTCACTTGAAAAGCATCAGCACCAAGACTACTGAAATTACTATTCACACTTACTTTTAAAACATCAATACAAGTAAGAATGCCTATCAACGCCCAAAGCCCCAAAGCAATGATGGCAATAGTGAGCGCAGAACGCAAACGATTATTGCGAATTGCTCGGAATGCAAGTGTGAGGTTGAAAAGTAATTGCGCCATTGAGGATTCAAAAATAGGATTGATTGAGCATTACTCTTTCATAAAACGATGAGTCATCACCATATTGCCTGTTTCGTCTTTCGCTTTCAAGAAATAAATGCCATTGGCAAGTGCAACCACATTGAACTGAATAATTTTTTTCCCTTCCTCGCAATGCTGTTGCAAAATGCGGTCAACCATTTTCCCTTGAACATCAAAAATGAAGAACGAAAGGTTTTCAGGTTCTTGCAAATTGAATTCCAATTTGATAAACTGTTGCGAAGGATTTGGATATAGAATTTGCTTCGTGTTGATGCTATTTTCTTGAACGCTATTATAAAAAGGAGATGCAATTTGTGCGATGTAATTCCCGTAGTTCTTATCACTTCTTCCAAAAATACCTTCAATCCAAACTACACCTGTAGCATTCCAATCAAGTTGTGAGCCTTTGTAATCGCCCCAACGTTGGTCTTTGCCAGTGAGTTGTTTGATGCTGCCCAATCCTTGTTTTACATCAAGCATATCAGAACAACCATTCCCATCAAAATAGATAGCACCCATGCCCGGTTGTGTATTCGGACCCGTGTAGTTAAAAGAAATGATAGAATGGATTTGCCCTGTGTAAATTCCTGCATAAGAAAGGTTGGGGTAGCCGAAGTCGAGACTGTCAACAGAAAATAGTTGTGCCGATAAAGAAGGTGCAGTACTAAAGTTGCTTACGATACCATGATACACTGCGGAATTTCCATAGTTAGTATCAACGCTAGCACTCGTAAACTGAATTTCATTACCCACCCTAAAAGCACCTAAAATTCTACCATCATTAGTTGCTAATACAGCAGAAGTATCAGGTTGTCTTCCTGAAGGCGGAACACCATAGGCTTTATTGGAAACTAACGGTGTAATCGTTAAGTTGTTGTTGTTAGTACCAATGGTATCGGGCATTTTTACAAGAAAAACTGTATCGTTTTGTACATCAAAATTTCTATTGGAAAGAAAATATTGTTCTGGTCCGTAAATCTTATCACCACCTTTTACAGGATAAAGGTTGCGGAGGTTTCTACCATTTAATGCAATGCTGTCCCAAATTTGATAGGAAAGAAGACTGTCGCCGTTATAACCACTTTGTTTATTTACTTGGTAGATAACAGATTGTACAAACCCAGTTTGCCAACTCGAATTGAATTTCAGTTTGTTGCCTGTCAAGAAAAATTCTTTTTCAGTAATGGCAACAGTGGGGTAGTCGAACCAAGTTGTATCACCGCTGTAGTTACCATAAAACTTATAGAAATGCCATGTTCCTGCGGGGTCGTTTGAAGTAGAAAAACCCATCACTATCCAGTTATGGTCATTGGTGCCATTGAGCATTACACAAATGAACTTATCTGCTTGAGGATCGTACATGATTTTTGGGTCGTATCGATAATCTTGAAAAGTATTGTTGAGTCCAACAGCAGTTGAAAATAATTTTAAGGTTTTGCGGTAAATCATTTGCCCTGTGGTCGCATCATGAACAGCAATATTGCTGTTCAACACACTCACCGATTTGTTGTCTTTAGAAATGGCCATGTCGTTGTCAGGAGGAATTCCTGGCAATGTATCGGCAATGTATCCTTTCACTAATACAGGCTTTTGAATAGCCGTAGTTTTATTGAAGGGCATTCCTTTTTTTCTTGGAAAAAGTCTGGCGCATTCTTCTTTGATTTTTGCCAATTGTTCAGCCTCAGCACCTTCATCAGGTTCAGGCATTTCCAAAGAAAAAACTTGTGCGTTGTATTTGTCTTCTATTGCTGAAAGGTTAACACTACCACATAAGCTTGCTTTGAATGATTGAACCCTTGCTTGTTGTGCATTTGTGAAACTAAATGCCAACATCAAAATGACTAAAAATGAAAAACGCATCCGCTAATTTTTTTTAAAAATAAAAAAGCCGCTGCAATCCACAGCGGCTTTTCTTGAAAACTATTTTTTTAACCTTGCAAAGCTGCGGCACCACTTACTATTTCTGTAAGCTCGGTTGTAATTGCTGCTTGACGAGCACGGTTGTAACTAATCTTAAGACTACGCAACAATTCGTTGGCATTTTCACTTGCTTTATCCATAGCAGTCATGCGTGCGCCATGCTCTGAAGCATTAGCATCTAATACTGCTTTATAAACTTGTGTGTTGAGGATTTTTGGCATCAATTCCTTAAGCAACACTTCTTTAGTTGGTTCAAAAATGAAATCAGAAGTTTTAGTGTTTGCCTTCTGCTCTATTTTTGGTATTGGCAAATACGGCTCTACTTTAAATACTTGCGTAGCTGCATTTTTAAATTGGCTGTAAACAATTTCTACGCGGTCAAACTCTTTCTTCAAAAAGGCGTCTTGTGCATAAATAGCGGCATTGCGCACATTTTCAAAACGTAAGTCTGAAAAAACATTCCAAAAATTATCAACCACTTTAAAACCATAACGATTAAAGAACTCATACCCCTTTTTACCGATTGGTAAAATGGTCACATTTCCTTTAGCGTTTTGGGAAGCATATTTCTCAGTAATCGTTTGCTTGGTAAGCTTGATGATATTGGCATTGTAAGCACCACACAAACCACGGTCGCTAGTAATAGGAATCATCAAAATGCGCTCGGCATTTCTATGTTCGGCTAGTGGCATTTCCATATCGCCCGAAGAATTGCTGACAATATTGCTCAACATTTCTTGCAACTTCATGGCATAAGGGCGCATTTGAATAATGGAATCTTGAGCACGGCGCAATTTAGCAGCACTCACCATTTTCATGGCTTTGGTAATTTGCTGTGTTGAAGTCACCGATTTGATTCTATTACGAACCTCTTTGAGTTGTCCAGACATGTTTTATTGAAATCGAAATTTAAAAAATAATGGCGCGAAAGTACAATAAGTACGTGAAATATTGAACATGGAATTTGGGAACATATCAATGCCCCTATTGCTCAATTAAAATAATACAACTATTATTTAAAATGACAATTTCCTCATTCATATTCTCAATAGATCAAACATAACCAATAACAAAAGGCTGTCTCATTTTAAGACAGCCTCTTTCTTTACAAGAATCATCAAAAATCAAATCCCAATTACTGCACCACCATACTCACCGGCTGTGTCCAATCACTGCTTACTCCTTCAATGCCTAAAGCCATCACACGGAACCAATACTCCGTAGGTTTCTTGAAACCTTTTAAGGTGTAACGAGCAAGTGTATTTTAAGTCATAAGCTTCCATTTTCGCGAAACTATGTATTGGCAAACCATCATCATATATTATTACGTGCGAAATCTTCTTTCTTTCACTTCAAGTTTCCCCCAAAACTTGCATTATTCTCAGGAGTTTATAGAAAACAAACGATCAATCCGGCTCAATTCATCAACTTTCTGCGTTCTATTAGCGTTTCTCGTAAAGAAATTGTAGTTTCTAATCAAAAACTAACTGTGTTTTATTGATTATTCATAATCATTTGGTAATAACCCTTAAGAAATAAAATAATCCCCTTGGGAAAAAAATAATCTCTTGCAATATTTAGTCTATATTATGTAGTATTTAGTCTGTTTTATGCTATTTCTTGATGAATAATCGTTGTTTATTGCTTAATGTAAGCAATATGATTGCGATTTGTAGTCATTTTTTAGGGATTGATAGTAAGCCGTAGGTATTTGTTTACGATTGTTTATATAAAAATAGCGATTGGTTACTTTTTCTTCTTTGGTAAAAAAATATTTCCCATGGGGAATGTTTTTTTGATGTCTTATCTTTGTTCCAAGATGGCAATGGAGCCGTGAAATTCATTACAACTCTGCTTAAAAAAGCCGCCATTTTATGCTATTTTAAAACACTTACTATGGCTTATGTTGCGCTCAACATTAAAGGACTAAATGCGCTCAAAGTATATGCAAGGGCATCTTATATTTATGAATGCCTTGAGAAAGAGTCATCATTTTTCAATGATTTGCCATTTAGTTTAGCTGATATGCTTCAATTGCTCGATGAATTGAAACAGTTTATTGTTAAAGCTAAGGGTGGTGGAACCCTCATAATTCTACAACGCAATGAGGCGCTGAAAAAACTGAAAAAAATGTTGTCCAAGCTTGCTAGCTATGTACAAATGAAATCGGAGGGTGACCCAAGTATCATCCTCAAAGCGGGTATGGATGTGAAGAAGACTGGAACCTATACGCGCAAAACAGTGAATACACCCAAAGGATTAATGTTTAGGAAAGGTATTAGCAATACACGACCCGTGTTGCAATGGATGAGCGACACGAATGTGATGAATTATATAGAAGTGACCCTCACGCCCGACGACCCTGAAAGCTGGCGAAGACATACATTTACAAGCAAGAAAAAAATAATGATTCAAGGGTTGAAACCCGAAAAAATTTATTGGTTTAGGGTAATGAGCATTACGGCGGGTGCAGTATCCGACTTTTCTTATCCTGTGAAAAAGTGGATTGAGTAGCATGGTGGAGGCGGCAATAGAAAAATGGTACTTACCAAAAACAATGACAATTGCTTCTTTAAATAAATGAAGAAAGGTCTTTTTTCTATTGGCAAAGGTTGTCACTCCTTAATCGTTTTTTTCTCGAAACAGAAGGTTGTTCAACTGCAGTTTTTCTATAAATGTTGGAATTGCTTTTTATTGTGTTTAGGGATTTGTAAAGAAAAAAGAGAAAAATTCTTACGGAAAAAATCAACAAACTATTTGGTGGTAGAATAGTTTTTTATGCTTCTGCAACCCACAATGCGCTACTGCAAAGGCTGTCGCCACTCCAAGAGGAAGCTTTTCTTTAGTTTTCATTTTTTAAATACCTAAAAATTACTATTTTTAGGAGCTTTTAGTAATAGAAGCCCCCACTTTTTATTGATCAAAATATACTTGGTATGAAATATCTTTTCATTGGCTGCCTATTAGCATTTTTCGGCTTAACAACAGTAAATGCACAAACTTGGCAAACCCCTTTACAAGCTGGTGGTTCTTACACTCCATTTCAGTTAAAAAGTGTCTATTTTATCAGTGCCACACAGGGTTGGACCGTAGGGAATCACGGTACCATTTTAACCACCAACAATGGAGGAATCAATTGGACTGCTCAAACATCAGGAACATCGAATGATCTAACCAGTGTTTATTTCACAAGTGCATCACAAGGTTGGGCTGTAGGTTATAATGGAACCATAATCACTACGAGTAATGGAGGAATCAATTGGACTGCTCAAACATCAGGTACAACACAACCTTTATACAGTGTCCATTTTACTAGTCCTACCCAGGGCTGGGCTGTAGGTGGTGGTAACGTAGTTTCAGGAACAATATTAACCACTATTAATGGTGGTAGTACTTGGACTGTTCTAGCTTCGAATTTACTACCTATAAACAGTATCTTTTTTACTAGTTCCATGCAGGGCTGGGCTGTAGGTTCAGGTGGAGTCATACGCACTACTAGTAATGGAGGCAGCACTTGGACTACACAAACATCTGGAACAACAGATCAATTAAATAGTGTCTATTTTCTAAGTCCTACCCAAGGCTGGGCTGTGGGTTTTGGTGGAACCATTATCACTACGAGTAATGGAGGCAATACTTGGACAGCTCAAACTTCTGGAACAACAAATTATTTAACCAGTGTCTATTTCACTAGTGCTACATTGGGTTGGGCTGTTGGGCAAAATGGAACCATATTAACCACCAATAATGGAGGCAATACTTGGACTGTTCAGATATCTGGAATAACAGAAGTGTTAACTGGGGTTTTTTTCACTAGTGCTACTCAGGGTTGGGTTGTGGGTAGTAGTGGTGCTACCGTATTAAATACTAGTAATGGGGGAAGCACATGGGACCCTCAAACATCAGGAACAACGCAAATATTAAACAGTATCTATTTCACTAGTGCCACACAAGGTTGGGTTGTGGGTGGAGGTGGAACAGGTCCTTATGGTATTATTTTTACCACCAATAATGGAGGCAGTACTTGGACTGGTCAAATAACTGGTTCTACTTTTCATGAATTCAAGAGTGTCTATTTCACAAGTGGATCAAAAGGTTGGGTTGTAGGTGGAATTGGAATTATTTTAACCACCAATAATGGAGGCAATACTTGGACAACTCAAACATCGGGAACTACAAAAGCTTTAACTAGTGTTTATTTTAATAGTGCCACAAAGGGCTGTGTTGTGGGTGATAGTGGGATCATATTAACCACTATTAATGGAGGCAATACTTGGACAGCTCAAACTTCTGGAACAACAAATTCTTTAACTAGTGTCTATTTCATTAGTGCCACACAAGGATGGGCAGTGGGGTATAATGGAACTATATTAACTACCAATAATGGAGGCAGCACATGGACAATTCAAACATCGGGAACAACGAATACATTAACTAGTGTCTATTTTAATAGTGCCACACAGGGCTGGGCTGTGGGATATGGCGGTACAATATTAACTACGAGTAATGGCGGTATTACTTGGACTGCTCAAATATCGGGAAACTCACAACCTTTAACTAGTGTCTATTTTACAAGTCCTACAAAAGGCTGGGTTGCGGGATTGGGTGGAATAATATTAACCACTAATAACGGTGGCACCACTTGGACTATTTATAATTCGGGAATAATTAGTGGTTTTAATAGTTTATTTTTTAAAAGTCCAACGCAGGGTTGGGCTGCAGGTATTGGTAATGTACTCCTTTATGGTGGTGCTTGCAACCCATCTACAAATACACTTAATATAAATGCTTGCGATAGCTTTACATGGGTGGATAAAGGTAATACTGTATATACTTCAAGCAATAATACGGATACCATACATTTAACCAATGTAGCTGGCTGCGATAGTATTGTAACCTTGAATTTAACGATTAAACAATCTAGTACTTCTACCACCAATTTAAGTATTTGTTCAAATGATTTACCTTATACATGGAATGGTTTGACGTTCAATGCTGCTGATAGCCAAACTTACCATACGACCAATGCCGGCGGTTGCGATAGTGCTGCAACTTTAAATTTAACGGTCAATACTGCAACCAATAATTCCACTTCCGTTACTGCCTGTAATAGTTATACATGGAATGCCAATAACCAAACCTATACCACAAGTGGTACTTATCAAGTTGTTACAGGTTGTCATACCGAAACATTAAACCTTACTATCAATCAAGGACCAACGGTTACAGCCCCTGCAAACACAACAGTTTGTGCAGGTACTTCTGTAACACTTTCTGGTAGTGGTGCTGCTTCTTATACTTGGGATAATGGCATCACAAATGGGGTCGCTTTCCCAGCTACGGCTACCACTACTTATACAGTTACAGGAACATCTAACGGTTGTAGCAATACTGCACAAACAACCTTAACAGTTAATCCTTTACCAAACGTCAATGCAGGTGCTGACAAAACTATTTGTCCGGGTACAGCTACCTCCTTAACTGCTACAGGTGCTGTGTCTTATTCATGGTCAGGCGGCATTACCAATGGTACTACTTTTACCCCTATAGCTACAACTACTTATGTTGTAACTGGAACCAATGCCAACAATTGCTTTAATACCGATACTGTAGTGGTGAATGTACGTTACTTGGGCATTGTTGCTATTACCCCTGTAATATGTAAAGGAGTTGCCGATACCTTAACCGCCCCAACGGGTACTAATTATGTGTGGAAGAAAAATGGCAATGTTATGGCTGGAAAAACCACTCGTTCTATTTATGTAAGTGTGGTAGGCAACTATACTGTTACCTATACTGATTCTCTTTGTGGTGTAAAAACATTACCAGTTATAGGGCTTGCTTTAGCAACACCTCCAGCCAAACCAATAATATCTGCAACCAAGCTAACTATTTGCCCGAACGATACAACAACACTTTATGCCGATGTGGTTGCGTTTAAATACATTTGGTTGTTGAATTCTAGTACTTCCATTCTTTCAGGAGTTACTAACCGAAATTATCATATATCAATTCCTGGCACCTACTATGTAAAAGCGGTGGATTCCTTTGGTTGTCGTTCCATCATTTCAGGTGCTAAAGTCATAAAAGCAGGTACCATTCCTATTCCTGTTGTGACTATTGTGAATGCAACTTTAGGTTCTAAAAAACTAACTTGTACCAATTCAGGAACTTATCAATGGCGCTTGAATGGTAATAATATTGCTGGTGCTACATCTAATAAATACATAGCCACTCAAACAGGAGCATATAGTGTAAGACTAACGAATAGCACAGGATGTGTTGCTATTTCTCCCGACACCACGTTGACCATTAATTACACAGGTCCTAAGATGAATCAAGAAGCATTAACTGTAATGAATAATCAAGAAGACATCAAAGTATACCCAAACCCTTCTGAAGGTATTTTCTACATAGAAGCCACAGAAGCAACAAAAGCATTTGTAACCGACCTTCAAGGAAGGAAAGTATTGGAAACAACCAATACCCACCAAGTAGATATCAGCAACAACCCTTCGGGCATTTATTTCTTACAATTAATGAACGAAGAAGGAATGTTATTGAAGACAGAGAAGTTGATGAAACAATAGTTTATTTGCCTCGTTATTATGAAGAAATAAGGCTGCCTCCACAAAAAGAGGCAGCCTTTGTTATAGTTTGAACTTTTTTGAAAATACCTAAAAATTACTATTTTTAAGAACTTTTAGGAATTAAATACTCCACTTTTTTAAATCAAAATGTACACAGTATGAAACATCTTTTTATCCTTTGCTTATTTGCATTTTTAGGCGTAACAACAGTAAACGCACAAGTAGATGCCGTTTATAACTGGGCAAAAAGCATAGGTGGCACAGGTTATGACAATGGTAATAGCATAGCGATTGATACTGGTGGAAATGTATATGTTACAGGGTCGTTTCAAGGTACTGTTGATTTTGACCCATCTGCCAATACAGCAAATTTAGTCAGTGCTGGAAATAATGACATTTTTATTGCAAAATACAGTGCTAATGGTAATTATATTTGGGCAAATCGCATCGGTAATACCAATTCTGACGTTGGTGAACATATAGCTCTAGATGCTAGTGGTAATATTTACATCACTGGAGTATTGCCTGCTGGCACAGTAGATTTTGATCCTTCGGCAAGCACCGCTAATATTTCAGCTTATCAGTCTAGTGGAGATATGTTTATAGCAAAATACAATTCCAATGGCAATTATATATGGGTAAAATCATTAACACTTTCAATCAATAATGCTTGGCCTGATAACCATATAAACGGAATCACAATTGATAAAGGTGGGAATATATGTGTTACAGGACAGTTTACAAGTACGGTTGATTTTGACCCATCGGCCAGCTCTGCTATTATCATTAATTATAATGGCAATAACGACATATTTATCGCAAAATACACTGCAAATGGCAGTTATTTATGGGCAAAATCTATAGGACCTTTATTGATAGTGGTGCCTGCGTATGAAAATGTAAGTACCTCCTTAGCAGTAGATACTAGTGGTAATTTTAATATCACGGGGTCGTTTGGAGGTGTTGTTGATTTTGACCCGTCTGCAAACACTGCTAATTTAGGAAGTGCAGGTACAGGTAATATGTTTATTGCAAAATACTCTGCAAATGGCAATTATATATGGGCGAATGCTATCAATGGTATTGCTAGTAATAATGTAGCCTATAGTTATGGTATCGCATTAGACATGAGTACGAATGTATATGTAACTGGGTCGTATCAAGGAACTGTTGATTTTGATCCGTCAGCAAATACAGCCTATATGGTCAGTTCAGGATATCATTCTACATTTATAGCTAAATATTCACCAACTGGCAATTATTTATGGGCAAAAGGACTTAACAGCACTTATGCTTGTAATGGTGAAGGTATAACTGTAGATAGTAATAAAAACGTTTACATTAGAGGGTCTTTTCAAGATACTATTGATATGGATCCTTCTTCAGCCACCGTTAATGTAATAGGTTCGCCTAATAATAGCATATTTATTGCGAAATATAATAGTCTTGGTAATTATATATGGGGAAAAGGCATTAACGAAGCGAATAGTGCCATTTATTCTTATGACATGGCTTTAGATGCCAATAGAAATGTTTACGTTACAGGGAATTTTATGTATACAGTAGATTTTGATCCATCAATAAATACCGCTAATTTGGTAAGTTCAGGTGGAACAGATTTTTTTATTGCAAAATATTCTCAAGCACTGATTTGTACCCCGACCACAGGCACCTTAACAGTTTCGGCATGCAATAGCTACACATGGGCAGCCAAAGGAAATACGGTTTATACTTCTAGTAATAATACAGATACCGTACACTTAACCAATGCAGGTGGCTGCGATAGTTTGGTTACACTGAACTTAACTATCAAACAACCGAGTACCTCTACTACTAATGTTAGTGTTTGTGCCAATGCACTTCCATATGTTTGGAATAACTATGCCTTTAATATTGCTGGCGCTCATATCATTCATTTATCCAATGCAGTTGGCTGCGATAGTGCAGTTACTTTAAATCTAACGATTAACCCAATAAGCACTTCCACCACTAATATCACCATTTGTGCAAGTGCATTGCCCTATTCTTGGAACGGTTTAACCTTTAATGCAGCAGGTAGTCAAACTTATCATACCAATAATTCCGTAGGATGCGATAGCGCTGCTACATTAAACCTTACTGTTTTACCACTCCCAACCGTCAACGCAGGAGCTGATACAACCATTTGTCCTAGTGGTTCATCAAAATTAACTGCAACAGGAGCAGTTTCTTATTCTTGGACCGGAGGGGTAACCAATGGTGCTAGTTTTTCTCCGGCTGCAACAACAACCTATGTAGTAACGGGAACAGCTGCTAATGGCTGTTCGAATACTGATACGGTGATAGTTAATGTAAGAGACTTGACTATAGCCTCCATAACGCCTGTTATTTGTAAAGGTGTAGCAGATACCTTAACTGCACCTTCAGGTAGCAATTATCAATGGAAGAAAAATGGTGGCGCAATGTCTGGAAAAACAAGTAGGGTAATTTCATTAACAGTTATTGGATCCTATACTGTAACATATACCGATTCACTTTGTGGATTAAAAACAACTCCTGCAGTTGTACTTACTTTAACAACACCACCTACCAAACCAATATTAGCAGCAACCAAAGCTGCAATGTGTCCGGGAGATACCACTACACTTTATGCGACTACTTCATCCTTCAAATTCATTTGGTTATTGGGTTCCACTACTACCATTCTATCGGGTGCTACTAGTCTAAATTATCACACAGCAACTATAGGAACTTATTATATCAAAGCAGTAGATTCATTTGGTTGTCGTTCAGCAGTTTCAGGAGCTAAGGTTATTAAAGCTTCGGTTGTACCTATCCCTGCTATGACAGTTGCTAATGGTACGCTAGGTTCTAAAAAACTGACCTGTACCAATAATTCAGGCACTTATCAATGGCGTTTGAATGGTTCAAGTATTACGGGTGCTACTGCAAAGACTTATACTGCTACACAATCAGGAAGCTACAGTGTTCGTTTCACCAATGGTGCAGGTTGTGCTGCCACCACTGCCGATACTACTTTGACCATTAACTACACAGGTCCTAAGATGAGCCAAGAAGCATTAACTGTAATGAATAATCAAGAAGACATCAAAGTATATCCAAACCCAAGTAGTGATATCTTCTTCATAGAAGCCTCAGAAGCTACCAAAGCCATTGTAACCGACCTTCAAGGAAGTAAAGTATTGGAAACAAATGACACGCATCAAATCAACCTCAAGGAAAACCCTTCGGGCATTTATTTCTTACAATTAATGAACGAAGAAGGAATGTTGTTTAAAACGGAAAAACTGATTAAAGAATAGTTTATTTGCCTCTTTATTATGAAGAAATAAGGCTGCCTCCACTCCAAGAGGCAGCCTTATTTTGCTTTGGTAGGTATACCTATGAGACAGATTGTTCTCTTTATATCCAGTCTTATATGGTAATAGTCAAGCTAACCTTGAGTGTAAACAAGTATTTACTTACCATAAATGAGGAATTTGGCAAAAGAGGATACAGGGCAAGGAAAGAAGCCTATGAGGTGATGATGTTAATCTTCATGGGGAATGACAAATAGATTTTATCATCCCCAAATTTTGCCTTCTCTTTGTAGCAGAATTGAGTGTCCATGCGACCATTTAGCTGTATTCTAATCCTATTATTCCTTATTCAATCTGCTGCTGCACAGGTTTCTATACATTCGCTTCAAGCCTTGTTTGACTATGCAGAAAAAAATAGCCCTGTTGCTTTGCAAGCAAGGTTGCTTCCATCTGTTTCAAAGCAAGATGTAAGGATTCAATCCTCAAGTCTATATCCTAAAGTGAATGCTTATGCCACAGGGGATTATTATCCCATTTTGGCTACACAATTGATTCCTGCAGAAATTGTAGGCGGTCAAAAAGGTACTTATTACAAAGCGCAATTTGGCTTACCGTATGCTTTTGCTACAGGCGTTGAAATTGCTATGCCTATCATCAATTTTGAAAAATGGACACAACTCAACAAAGCCAAAGAACAACAGCAACTAAGTGAATGGAGCAGCAAATTGGCAATTGAAAATTTACATCTTCAATTGATACAGGCTTATTACCAATATTTAGTGACGAATGAAGTAGAGCAGTTGAATGATGAAAATGCCAAAACTTCCAAAGAATTGGTAAGCATCATGAAACAAAGAAGTCAGGAAGGAGTGGTGAATCCGTCTGACTATAATCGTGCGAGAATGTTGGACATGGATGTACAAACCACTTCTGCCAATTACGACAAAGCACTCGCGCAATCACTTCATCAATTAAAAGCCATTTTGAACATTCCACAAGAAAAAGAATTGTTGATTGAAGATTCGCTTTCTTTTTCAGAAGTGGCTTTCAACAATAATGGTACAGGAGAAAATCGTGCTGCTTGGCAAGAAGCATGGTTGAAAGAAAAAGTAGCTATGCTCAATTGGCAAGAAACAAAAAATGCTGCTCTACCTAAACTCAACTTCACTACACGATATGCCTACAATATGCAAACGAAGTGGAATGGCAGTGGACAAAAATCTGAGTTTGATTATTGCAATGTCAATCTGCGTTTGGATTTTCCTTTGTATCAAGGAAGTTATTACAAAGCTTATCGCCAGAAAGCAAAGTTGAACCTTGACATCGCTTCTTTAGAAAAAGAGAAAATTGCTAATCAAATATCCCAACAACAAAGCGATTGGCAAACGCAATATCAAACTGCTGTCGGCAAGCAAAGTATTTTGAAAGATAAGATTGCAGCTGCTGCAGATAATTTGCGTATTGCAAGGCTAAGTATTAAAGAAGGTGTGATGGAGTTTGACGATTTCAACAACATTTTCATGGACTACAATCGTGCAAGAATGGAACAGATTCAAAACACAGCTGACTGTGTGTTGTATTATTTATTAACTACCCAAAAATTCTAAGTGATATGATGAAGCAGCTTACAGGTTTGTTCTTATTGTGGGGGCTTGTTTCCTGTGGTACTAAAAAACAAGAAATCAAACCTGAATGGAAAAATCTGACAATGGCAGTATATGCTTCTGGTTCGTTGGTGCCTGAGCAAGAATATAAAGTGGTTTCGGGTGTGGATGGCTACCTCACACAAGCAATGGTGAAAGAAGGCGATGTGGTTACTAAAGGACAATTATTGTTTACAGTGAATAGCGATGTGCGTACGGCACAAGTACAAGGCGCACATGCTGTTGTTAATGAAACCATGCCAGCGGTGACGAGCAATGCGCCAGCCTTTAGAGAATTGCGTGCACAATTGGGTGTTGCTAAAACTAAGTTGCAACAAGACAGTGTTCAATTCAATAGGTACAAAGCATTGTTCGATCAAAATGCGATTGCTTCTACTACATACGAGAAATTTTACCTTCAATTTCAAAGTTCGTTGAAGGATTATCAGAATATTCGTCAGCGTTTGGAGCAACAAGAAATTACAGCAAAACTGCAAATGCAACAAGCAAAAAATCAACTATCAATAGCAGAAGCACAAACATCTTATGGACGACTAAAAAGCTTTGTGAATGGAACCATTTACGAGGTTTATAAAAAAGAAGGAGACCTCGTTCAGCCCAATCAACCTATAGCTTTAATCGGTGCAGGCAAAATGCTTGCTCGTTTATTGGTGGACGAAGATGATTTGGAAAAAATTAGCCTGAATCAAAAGGTGTTAATATCAATGGATGCTTATGCCGACAAGGTTTTTAAGGCGCACATCATCAAAATTTATCCTTTGCTGAATAGAGTAGAGCAAAGTTTTAAAGTTGATGCTCAATTAGATGACAGTATCCCTTTAGCAATGTATGGTTTGAATATTGAAGCCAATGTTGTGGTTGCAGAAAATCAAAAGGTATTGGCAATTCCAAAGATTGCGTTAATGAAAGGTGATTCTTTATTGGTGAAAGAAGGAAGTAAGTCTCAGAAAATAAAAGTAGTGAAAGGAATTGAAGACGATAATTGGTTGGAGATAAAACTAGGCATTACCGAACAAACGACTATCATCATTGCGCCATGAATTGGAAACTTGTTTTTCAAATAGCAGTGACGCATTTGTTCACCAAAAAGCGACAAAGTCTTGTGGCTATGTTGGGTGTAACTTTTGGCATATCTATGTTCATCATTATGATCTCCTTCATGACTGGTGTGAATCAGTTTTTAGAAGACATGGCAATGGATAATACGCCGCATGTACGTTTGTATAAACCCATTGAAATTCACGACCGAAAAATCATTGCAGAAAGCAATAAGGATGCAAAGAATTGGTTCGTAGTGACGCATCAAAAACCGAAGAACGAACTGCCACGCATCAAGAATGGCTTTCGCATTATGCAACAAATAGAAGCAATGCCTGAAGTATTGGGGGTTGCACCACAAGTAGCCACGCAAGTTTTCTTCAACAATGGTCCTGTGCAAATTCCAGGAAATATTGCAGGAGTTGATGTAAAAAAACAAGCAGCACTTTTTGGTTTGGACAAGAAGATGGACTTCGGCGATGTTTATGATTTGATGAAGGGCTCTGATGTGGTGATTATGGGGAAAGGATTGGCTGCAAAAATGGGTGTGAAACTCGGTAGCAGAATTTCAATTACAACGCCTTCTGGCAATAATTTATCCCTGAAAGTTGTAGGCATTTTTTCTTTTGGCATTGCCACTTATGATGAGTCACGATGCTATGCTACTATTCCAACTGTTCAAAAGATTTTGCAAAAAGACCCTTCTTATGTTACTGACCTCAACATCAAATTACACGACATCAACAATGCAGTACCATTTCGTTTAAAACTCGAAAGCATTTACAAAGAAGTTTATTTTGAAGATTGGGAAAAAGCCAATGCAGGCATTCTTGCAGGTGATAAAATAAGAAACATACTTACGGCTGTTGTTTGTGCCACCTTGCTCACCGTTGCGGGCTTTGGCATTTACAACATCATGAACATGAATATCATCAACAAAATGAAAGACATTGCCATTCTTAAAGCTACTGGTTTTCAAGGAAGAGATATTACAGGCATCTTTCTCATGCAATCGTTGATGATTGGTATTGCAGGTGGTATTTTAGGAATAGGCATTGGGTTCTTTTTTAGTTATTTATTGTCCATTACACCTTTCCCAGAAGCTACCTTTTTCCGCATCAAAACATTCCCTGTCAATTTTCTTCCTATTCATTATATCGCAGGTTTGTTGTTTGGTTTTATCACCACTTTGTTTGCTGGTTATTTTCCTTCGAGAAGAGCTGCAAAAATAGACCCTGTTCAAATTATTAGAGGATAAACACATGCTATGAGTACCACTGTTCTTCGCGCACAAAATATAATCAAGTACTTCACCGAACCTGAAAAATTTCAAGTGTTGAAAGGCGTTGAATTTGAAGTGATGAAAGGAGAGTTTTTGTCTATCATTGGTAAGTCTGGTTGTGGCAAAAGCACGTTGCTTTATATCCTTTCAACGATGGACACAGACTACGAAGGTCTTCTTGATATTCGTGGAGAAAGACTCACCGGAAAAACGCAAAATGAATTAGCCGCCTTTCGCAATGAGCATCTCGGATTTGTGTTTCAGTTTCACTACCTCTTGCCCGAGTTTAGCGCTTTGCGCAATGTGATGTTGCCTGCTTTGAAGTTGGGTAAATATGCTCCTCAAGAGATAGAAGAACGCGCCATGGATAAACTTCGATTAGTAGATATGCATTCCTTTGCTTTGAAGTTTGCCTCTAAACTTTCTGGTGGTCAACAACAACGGGTAGCTATTGCGCGTGCATTAATCAATGACCCCGATGTGATTATGTGTGATGAGCCCACAGGTAATTTGGATAAAGCCAATTCTCAAAAAGTGTATGAAATTTTCAGGCGATTGACACGTGAAAATGGTCAAACCATCATAGCTGTTACCCATGACCCTGACTTTGCCAATGGCTGTGATAGAATAATTGAAATGGAGGATGGGAAAATTGTAAATGCATCCCATACAAAATAAGAGTCTCTATATTAACTCACTATTGTACCTACTTTCTTCCCAACGACAACATCTAACAAATTGCCCGGTTTATGAATGTCAAATACAATGATAGGTAGGTTATTTTCTTGACAAAGAGTGAAAGCTGTCATGTCCATTACTTTCAATCCTTGATTGATAACTTCATTGAAACTTAGTTTGTCATAGCGTTGTGCTGTTGGGTCTTTTTCGGGGTCGGCAGTATATATACCATCAACGCGAGTGCCTTTTAATATTACCGAAGCATTGATTTCGATAGCACGCAATGAACCTGCGGTATCAGTAGTAAAATATGGATTTCCAGTGCCAGCTCCAAAAATAACTACGCGTCCTTTTTCTAAATGGCGAATTGCACGACGACGAATATATGGCTCGGCGATTTGCTCCATTTTTATTGCACTTTGAAGACGAGTCTTTACACCTATTTTTTCCAAAGCAGCTTGTAATGCCATGCCATTAATAACTGTTGCTAACATGCCCATATAATCTCCCTGAGCTCTTTCAATGCCTGTTTCTGCTTCGTTCATTCCACGATAGATATTACCACCGCCAATCACTACCGCCACTTGCACTCCAACATCAGTTATTGCTTTAATGTCGGTAGCATAAGCTTCAAGCATTTTCGGGTCAAGACCAAAGCTCTTGTCGCCCATTAATGATTCACCTGAAAGTTTTAGTAGAACGCGATTATATTTTGGAAGCATAGGAGGATTGTGTTTCTGAAAATCTGTACGCAAAGAAATAAAAAACTTTGAGTTTATGGATAAGGAATAATTTAGAGCGCTAACATGAGTAGGTATTGTGAAAGAATTCTCCACAAAAAATAAGATCGAAAACCAATTTATCTTTTTTAGTCTTATGGCTATGATGATGGGGACACTCCTATTATCCATATGTTACTTCAAGGAAAGGGTCATTTTTTCTGATGCTTCTTTTTACCTATTTAAACTTGTAAAAGAAACTCGTTTTGCCATTTTTCATTTTCGATTTGTAGCATTTCTCACACAAATCCTACCGCTTATAGCAAGGTTTTTTGAGCTGCCATTATATACAATTTCGTTGCTCTATTCCATTTCGTTTCCGCTAGTGTCAATTCTTTTGTTTCTCTGGTGTAATCGAATTGACAAATCGGGAAGTTATATGCTTGTAATGGTGCTATCGCCAATGCTTTTCACAACAGGCACTTTCTTTTGGATTACATCCGAGATGACTCAAGGCATTATGCTTTGTGCTTTGTTTTTTGCGATACAAAATGTGAGTAAAAGCCCAATTAAATGGCATTTGTTGTTGTTGCCAATAATTGTCTTTAGTCATTTATGGGCAATGATGGCGTTTTGTTTTTGGGTTGTTTTTCTATTCCTTCATAAAGTGTTGAAAAGGAGGCAGGCAGTCATGTTGTTGATAATTTGTTTGACATTAGTTCTCTTGAAAACTATTTTTTTTCAAGAACCTTATGATTGGAGCTCTTTAGGTGGTATCAAAAACTTTATTAGCCTATTCCCCAACTACTTTACAACGCATGCATTCACTGCTTTTATTCACTTATTGCCCACTCAATATTATTGGGTTGTAATCTTACTTTTTGTGAATATTCGCCACTATATTTTAAGTAGAAATTACTTGAAATTGTCGCTCATGTTGTTTGCGTTTAGTGTTAGTCTTTTGCTTGTTAATGTTTGTTTCCCAAGCAACTCTACTCCAGGGTACTATCTTGAAAATTTATACCAACCAATAGCCGTTTTTTTATTCGTTCCATTTGTCTTTGACGTCATTATTACATGGTCTGAAAATCTGAAAAGGGCAATCATTTTATTGGTGATCATTTCTGCTTTCATTCGAATCATGACTGCCTATCCGATTTACCATGAACGGCTTTCTTTTCTTGAAAAAACATACAAAGAAGTAGGAAATGCAAAAGCTATTATTCCTAACAATTCCTATTGGAAAAGTAAACTTTACGATACTTGGTCATCACCATTTGAGTTTTGGATGATTGCCTCTTTTGAATGCCAAAAAACACCCTCAATTATCATTACTGACAGTATTGGTAAGATGCAACATGAAGGAAGCCATGCTAAAGTCTTTCTTCTTACTTGGAATGGCACACCTTATGCAGATTATCCCAAAAAGTATTTTCAGTTTGAGGACACTATTTCTGTTTATCAATTGATGGAAAAGCGCTAAGGTTAATCGTTCCAGTCAATAAGTTTCCAGTCTTCTTCAGAGCGCTCTGTTTTGCCAAACACTCGCCAGTAATAGACCCGGTTATTATGATCCCAAGGCAAAATGGAAAGAGAGTATTGATAAGCTTGAAATGCACTGAACATGGCAATGCATACCAGCGTGCTTATAGCAACATTTCGAATGGGCTTTGCTTGCTTTTGAAAATGATTTACCAACATTGCCAACGGGAAAGCTAAGACTGCGGTTACTTCTACCATAGGTCTTGCGCCAAACCCACCACCATAATACCATTGATACCAACTAAAGACCACGTATACATCTGCACATAAAAACACTAATAGCCCTACAATAGCAGCTTTGTGCTTCTTAAAGCCAAACAGAAAGCCAAATATGGCAAAGAAAGCCAAGGGAGAATAAATAAACCAGCCCTTTCTATAGCTGAAAAGTCCTTTCCATAGTTCAGGGTTTTTAAAGTTGAACCCTTCTCCCACGTAGGAATAATAAATCCAGTGTCCTGTTGCATATTTCCAATAGCCCATTTGAATGAACAACACGGCTATGAACAACAAAAGGGCTATCAAGAGTTTAGGAACATTGCTAGCCATAGTTCTAACTCTTTCTTTCACTTCTGAAAAATGATTAAGTCCTATGAAAAGCAATGCAAGCAGCAATAGAATGTTGGTGGGGCGAGTAATGGTTATCATGCCCAAGAAAAGAGCAGCTAGGATGGCATCTTTAGTCTTGGTTTGCCTAAAGAAATGATCAGTAAATAGCAATGCGCCTGTAAACAAAAAGAAAGAATAGGGGTGGCTCATGCCATAATCGAACACCGTGTATTGATAAAGATTGGTACCAAAGCCCAAGAGGAGCAATACAAGGGCAACAGTGGCATCAGGGAAGTATTTGAGCAGCCATTTTCTTAAAAAAACAAAGCCCATAACCACATAAAAAATAACAGAAAGCACGATGGACAATTGATAGTTTTGAGAAAAGCCATCGGGTGGGTAAGTATGGGTAATCTTAGTTACTTGGTGAGCAATTAGAAAAAACGGCAGTTGCAAGACACTTACACCAATTGCGTACTTATTTACTCGTCTTCCGTTGGGTTGAGGATAAAGGCTGTAATCATCGGCGCCAGGAGTGAAATGATATTGTTGATTGGCGTTTTTATAAAAATCGAAGCGGTCAAGGTCATTATAAATAAAGGAGGCAGGGAGATAGAGATAGTAGCCTGCTTTATCCCAATTCAACACCTTATTATCTTTAAAACAAGCTTTGTTGAAAACAATATAAACATAAACAAAAGCGAGAATCAGCAGAAGGTATTTCGATTTCATTGACAGCCAAAACTAAGGGAAACCAATTTTAGTTTTTTAATAGCACACCCAATATAATATTAGGCACACTTTATAGTTAGCTTAATTTTATCATGCGAAATACTCCGCAGAAGTTCCTTGGACCAATTACCCATTGGGTGATGCCATCGGCGGAGTCCTCTGAACAAATCATACATTGTATAGAGGTATCAGCGGTGTCCGCTGGACCAATTACACATAGGTTGGAGGCATTTGCGGATCCCGCTAGACCAATTACACATAGGTTGGAGCCATCAGCGGAATCCGCTGGACTCATTTTATAAGGTAAAGTGGGAAAATTGAGTTGTTTTATTCTCTTTTTTTATAACCCTGTGGGAAAACGGTGTTTTTGTTGAACAACTAAAAAAAAATTTGGTGTGCATCGCTCTAGCTAATCATTGCAATAAAAACTTCGAATCTGTGAAACATTATGAAATGCAGACAATAAGTTGCAACTCTTTCCCAATTTTTGACTTTTGAATTTTTACCTTTGACTTTTCAATAATAAAATCATGTCTCTCGAACTAAAAGTAAACGAAGAAATAAAAAACGCCATGCGCGCCAAAGATGAAGCAACATTGCGTTCACTCCGCGCCATAAAAGCAGCCATCTTAATTGAAAAAACATCGGGCAGTGGCACAGAAATTTCAGAAGCTGATGAGATAAAAATGTTGCAAAAAATGGCAAAACAACGCCGCGATTCCCTCGATATTTTTGTAAAGCAAAACCGTGAAGATCTTGCCATCAAAGAAAGAGAAGAACTTACCGTCATAGAACGCTTTTTGCCTCAACAAATGAACACAGAAGAACTCTCAATTGAAATCAAAACTATCATTGCAGAAATGGGCATTACCAATCCTGCTGAAATGGGAAAAGTAATGGGAGCAGCAAATAAAAAACTCGCAGGAAAAACCGATGGCAAAGCAATTTCAGAAATGGTGAAACAACTCTTATCTTCTTAAATCATGATGCTCGACTTCATAGGCATCGTGCTCATTCTACTTTACTTCTATCGTGGCTATACGAAAGGAGTAGTAGTGGCTGTGTTTTCTTTGTTCGCCATCATCCTTGGCATCATGGTGTCGTTGAAGTTGTCGGGTTGGTTTGCAGGTTGGTTGTTCGCTAATGGTTTGGTTACCAATGGCGTAAGTATGCTGTTGAGTTATGCCATACTTTTTGTCGGTGTTGTTTTATTGGTGCGCTTCTTAGCTAACGCTGTAGAGAGCGTCTTTAAAATGTCCTTAGTTGGTTGGTTAAATAGTTTGATGGGCGGTGTGCTTTACGCATTTATGGCTGCACTTGTGTGGAGTTCTTTGCTATGGATATTGCATCAAATGCATGCCCTTTCGTCAACCACTATTGCTAGCTCAAAAACCTATCCTTACCTCGAGCCTCTTGCCCCTTGGATATTTGAACACATTGGCAAACTTTTACCCTTTGCCAAAGGTGTATTTGAAGAACTGAAACATTTATTTCAGCACATAGATCAAGCCATTCCAAGCCATGTGGGTGCTACTCGATAACTACGATTCTTTTACCTACATCCTTCATCATTATTTATTGCAAACTGGTCATGAATGCCTTGTGTTTCGAAATGACGAAATCACGGTAAAAGAACTAGAACAACTCAATCCTGAACGCATCATTATTTCTCCTGGTCCTGAAACTCCTTTGCAAGCAGGTGTGAGTATGCAAGTGATTGAACATTTTCATACATCCACACCTATTCTTGGCATTTGTTTAGGACATCAGGCTTTGGGTATGTATTTCGGCGCAAAACTCATTCATGCGCCTTATCCTATGCATGGCAAAACAAGTTGGATGAACCACAGCGGTCATTCACTTTTTCAAGATATTCCTTCAACTTATACTGCCATGCGATATCATTCTTTGGTTTTAGAAAGCATTGAAGGAACAGGATTTCAAACCATTGCAACATCCAATGACGACCAACAAATCATGGCAATAGTTCATGAGCAATTTCCTTGCGTGGGCATTCAGTTTCATCCAGAATCTGTAGGAACAGCGAAGGGTTTGAAGATGCTGCAAAATTGGGCAGAGATGGGTTTCTAGTTACTTGTCTACTTTTTTATAAATCTCATAAAAGTCATCTGCTTTAAAATAGAGTTGATATCCTTGGTAGGGTTGCGGTAAATTTTCAAAACTTCTTTTTACATAAAAAGTCTCGTTGCCTTGAGGGCATGGATGAAGTTCATAATTTTTATGCTGTGCGAGATAAATCCATAAAAAACTTTCGTTGGAAAAAGCAACACTATATCCCTTAGGAAGATGCTTTATTCCTGCTTCATTGATTTGAAATGTTTTGTTGGTTTCGGGTCCATAA
The DNA here is from genome assembly GCA_903853805.1 of uncultured Bacteroidota bacterium. GTDB lineage: Bacteria > Bacteroidota > Bacteroidia > Chitinophagales > Chitinophagaceae > JAFIGV01. Next base: position 38,017 of record CAINUN010000085.1, on the reverse strand, counting down.
AGTTGGTTCAATGAATGTCTTTGCGTGTTGCAAAAATGAATGCCCATTAAAAGGAGGAACACTAAAGAAAACCGTGTTGCCCATTTTTCTTTTTTCTTGAAAAGATTATGGAAGAAATAGTAAACAGCCAGAACTCCAAAAGCCATGGTGAAGCTATACTGTAGGAGCAAGGTACGACAAGGAACAGCTGATAGCATTTTTGTATTCAACACCAAAAATGCAAGCCATTGCAAAACAAAAAACACAGCAAGTCTTTGTATGGTTTTATTTTTTACAAAAAACAAGTAAAGAGGTATGAATATGAAAGCATAATTCAACCAAATACTGCCATCACAATTGAATGCGAAGCAATAAAGGATATATCGGTGCATCATTTTACCAAGCACTGGCATATACTCTATTGCAGTTTTTACTTCTGGTGAAACATACTGATTGTGTGTGATGGAGTTTAAACCTGAAAAACAGATTGCTGGTAGGTAAAACAGAAAGACAATTATGAGCACCAACAATTGATTCTTCCAAAAAGACCAACACGCATTTTTTGTAAGCCACATTCGATAAAGAACATAGCCCAAACAAGCTGAGTAATAAAATAGAAAAGTGGGCACGGTGATGAATCCAATAATTGCAGCGAACGAAAAAAGCGACCACCAAAATTTTCTGTTTTGATCAAAATAATTTTCGATTGAGATAAAGCAAATCCAAGCCATTAGTAATTGCAATTCATAACCCCTTGCTTGTGTTCCAAAACTCCAAATAGGGTAGTGCATAGCCAATAAAATGACCATTGAAAAGGCTAAACACTTGACGTGCACGACTTTTTTCAACCAGAAATATATGCACCACATCACCCCTACATAAGCACATAGGGAGATGATTCTTCCAGTAAGCACTTTTTGTTCGGTCCAGAAGAATAGAATGTTGTTGAGTAGGTTGAAAAAAACATGATTGTTGGGCAACATGTAGTACGCCAATGTTTGAAACGGATGCAGTTCTGAAATGAACTTTCCAGAAAAAACTTCATCGTACCAAGGAAGGATGAAAGTATGATTGTATAACCACAGCAATATTGCTATTAGAAGTAAAAGAATGTATCCTATAAGGTGTTCTTTGGGTGTTAACACGCGAATAGTTAGTTTATCTTTTTGCTTAAAAATTTGAAATAATTTTCTTGAAAAAAAGAACACACCGAGTGAGGAAACAATTATGGAGGCGATTGAATAGTAATCTCCAACCTTTTTTACAGAAGTAGTAAAGAACTCTTTTTGCCAAACATCACTTTTATAAAAGCAATTGTTCAAACTCAAAAACCAGTTTGTAAGATATTCATAGTTTGAAGTGTAGTAAAAAACAGAAAAAAAAATTGCAGTCAAAAAATATACTAACACAAAAGCAAGCACTATTGCTTTTATGTAGCTAAGCATGGTCATTGAATTGCTGGATGGTTTCATTAATTGACAGCCTCGAAATTCGATTATTCTTTTTAATCTTCAAGAGGAAATACAATAAATCAATGCAGATGCCGTCAAAAATATGTTATACTCAAAAAAGAGAAAAGCCATCATTAATGATGGCTTTTACAGAATATTATATTGTTTGTAAATGATTATGCAATCTTTTCCACCTGCATATAGTTGAGCTCTACAGGCGTAGAGCGACCAAAGATTTTTACAACTACTTTCAGTTTCTTTTTCTCTTCATTCACTTCTTCAATAGTGCCGTTGAAATCATTGAAAGGACCGTCAATAATTTTAACTGTTTCGCCAACAATATATGGCTCGGCAAAACCAACACCTTGTTCGCTTACTTCATCCATCTTGCCAAACATTTTGTTCACTTCTGATTTGCGAAGGGAAGTAGGATGGTCTTTGCCAAGGAAGTGAATAACACCTGTAATGCTTTTTATGGTTTGAACCATTTCACCACTCAGTTTCCCTTCTTTAGCTTCGAGCATTAAGTAACCTGGGAAAAGAGTTTTTTCACGTAAAACCTTTTTACCGCCTACTACTTTATATACTTTTTCTATAGGGCAAAGCACTTGAAAAATAGATTGACTCCAATCGTTAATTCTCACTTCTTTGTCAATGTATTCCTTAGCCTTTTTTTCTTTGCCACTCACCACACGAATAACATACCATTTCGTGTCTTGGTTGATGACAGGCGTACTAGTGTCAATTGTTTCTGTCATTGCTTACTTTCCTAAGAGTTGATAGAGAAGGGTAAGAACATTTTCACCAGCGAAATCCATCCCGAAAATTACAAACGTAATAATGAGGAGGGCAACTAAAACAATAATAGTTGTCTGCTGAAGTTCATCCCAAGTTGGCCAACTTACTTTATGAACGAGTTCATCATAAGCAGCCTGAATGTATGTGCCAATTTTTGCCATAATTCCTAATTAAATATTGTAAATGTTTGCACGGGCACGCGGATTCGAACCACGATCAAAGGTTTTGGAGACCTCTATTCTACCATTGAACTATGCCCGTATTTTACCTAACAAAAAAGTCAAAGTACCCTTTGACCTTTAGAGGGTGGCAAATGTAAGATTATTTTCCAAAAACGGAAATAAAATACTTCCCTAAAAGAAATTATTTCCAATGAAAACAGCCACCGAAATTATCGATGGCTGTTTATTATTTGTTGCAGAAAAATTACTGCTTTAAATCTTACTTAATGATTTCAGTTACCTGACCGGCACCTACAGTACGCCCACCTTCACGAATTGCGAATTTAAGACCTTTGTCCATTGCAATTGGTGCAATAAGATTTACACGAATAGATACATTATCACCAGGCATTACCATTTCAACACCTTCAGGTAAATGGCATTCGCCAGTAACGTCTGTAGTACGGAAATAGAACTGTGGACGATATTTATTGAAGAATGGAGTATGACGCCCACCTTCTTCTTTGCTCAATACATAGACTTCGCCTTTGAATTCAGTGTGAGGAGTAATGCTCTTTGGTGCACAGATAACCATACCACGACGAATATCTTTCTTTTCGATACCACGAAGCAATATACCTGCGTTATCACCAGCTTCGCCACGGTCAAGTAATTTTTTGAACATTTCAACACCAGTACAAGTGGATGTAAGAGGCGATTCATTAAATCCTACGATTTCAACGTTTTCTCCTACTTTAATTACACCACGCTCAATACGACCTGTTGCAACTGTACCACGACCTGTAATCGTGAATACATCTTCAACTGACATCAAGAATGGTTGATCAATAGGACGAGGAGGCAATGGAATATAACTGTCAACTGCATCCATCAACTCATTAATAGCAGCAACCCACTGTGGTTCTCCAGCTAGAGCACCAGTAGCAGAGCCCTTAATGATAGGGGCATTATCACCATCATAACCGTTCTTAGAAAGCAATTCACGAATTTCCATTTCAACTAACTCAAGAATTTCAGGATCATCAACAAGATCTACTTTATTCATGAATACAACCATACTAGGTACACCAACTTGACGACCAAGTAAGATGTGCTCGCGAGTTTGAGGCATAGGACCATCGGTGGCAGCAACAACAAGAATTGCACCATCCATTTGAGCGGCACCAGTAATCATGTTTTTTACATAGTCAGCGTGACCTGGACAGTCAACGTGAGCATAGTGACGATTTGCAGTTGAATACTCAACGTGAGCTGTGTTGATAGTGATACCACGCTCTTTTTCTTCGGGAGCAGCATCAATCTCATCATAACCTTTTTTCTGAGCCATACCCCTATCTGCAAGAATAGAAGTAATTGCAGCTGTCAAGGTAGTTTTACCATGGTCAACGTGGCCAATGGTACCGATGTTTACGTGGGGTTTTTCCCGTTTAAAGGTCTCTTTTGCCATTTTTTTATTGTTTTTTAAGAGATGTTTTAAAATGTTTGTTTATTCAAATAAGGCTAGGCCTAATTTTTCAAAAAATTGCGACGTTTTCCAACGACAAATTTTGTAGAGCTGTTGAGCAGGATTGAACTGCCGACCTCTTCCTTACCAAGGAAGTGCTCTACCACTGAGCTACAACAGCGTTCAATTAGCTAATTTATTAACTTAGCTAATCAGCTAACGAACTCAAATATTAAGAACTTTATTTACGCAACAAGCTAACGGGTCATAGACCAATTAGCTAATTAATTCTTTTTTTCGAGCGGGAGACGAGGCTCGAACCCGCGACCTACAGCTTGGAAGGCTGTCGCTCTACCAACTGAGCTACTCCCGCTTGTTTAATTTTGAATGCTGAGGTATAGATTTTGAATGAACAATCATTCAAAATTAAACATTAATTAGTCGGCAGGGAAGGATTCGAACCTCCGTAAGCATAAGCTAGCAGATTTACAGTCTGCCCTCGTTGGCCACTTGAGTACCTGCCGTAGGCTTAGCAGCGTCCTTTCCATAACTCTTTCGACTTATTACTAACGACTCACCACTAAAAAAAGAGCCACTTGCCGGAATCGAACCAGCGACCTACTGATTACAAATCAGTTGCTCTACCAGCTGAGCTAAAGTGGCTTATTTATTGAACAATTAAGAACTGCGTTTGATTATTAGGATTGCAAAAGTAGACAACAAAATGATTTTTGCAAATTTCTTTAAAACTTTTTTGAAGAATAATTTTTTGATTTGTTTTTCTTTGGTCTATCTATAAAAACGAAGTGTTTATTCTTACCTTTTTTAACAACAAAATCTATTATTTTGAACCGTATCTTTGGCAGCTATTCAAACAAGATTTTTTAAGTGAAATATCGTAGCGCATTATTAATTGTATTGCTTGTAATTCTTTCTGACCAACTTTTGAAGATTTATATAAAAACCCATTTTTATTATGGTGAGGAAGTAAACGTTTTGGGCTCATGGTTTAGGTTGCATTTTATTGAAAATGAGGGAATGGCTTTTGGAATGAAATTAGGACAAGCTGCAATTGGAAAGCTAGTACTTACATTATTTCGTCTTATAGCTGTAATTTTTGGTTTTTTCCTATTGAAAAAAATAGTTGATAGGAAGTACGAAAAGGGAGCTATCATTTGTGGTTCATTAATTCTTGCAGGGGCTTTAGGCAATTTGATAGATAGTATGTTTTATGGCTTGATTTTTACTGAGAGTTCTTTCCACCTTGCTAAAATCGTTTCATGGGGTGAAGGTTATGGAAACTTATTTCATGGTCGTGTTGTTGATATGCTCTACTTCCCCGTAGTGGATACAATTTTGCCTAATTGGGTTCCTTTTGTTGGAGGAAAAAACTTTGTCTTTTTTGAACCAGTATTCAATCTTGCTGATGCAGCAATATCTGTTGGTGTTTTCACTTTAATTCTTTTTCAGAAAAAATTCATCCATAAACAAGATAATCAAAACACAACCGTTATAGCATAAATGGAACAAGAACAGCTTCTACCAATTAATGTTTGGCTCTCTGGTCGAAGTTATCGGATCAAGATAAAACCGGAAGATGAGGAAGCTGTACGGAAAGCTTTAAAGATTGCAGATAACAAAATCAAAGAGATGCGCAGTGATTATGCTGGTAAAGATGACCAAGATTATGTGGCGATGACCTTACTGATGTATGCTGCAGACTCTGCAGTAGATGTGTTTAACAACCCAACTTTGAGTAAAGAAATTCAAAAAATGGCTGACAAAATTGACAAAGCTATCTAAGCATTAATTACAAAGCTTCCAATAGTTTTTCCATTTTACTTCCTCTTGAACCTTTAATAAGAATCGAAGCGTTTTCAGGCTGTTTATTTTTTACAAATAAAGTTGCTTCTTCAGCGTTTTCAAACCAACTGTATTTTTTTTTGCACTTAGAAAATTCTTTGCCAACAAGAATCACGTTTTTCCAATTGTTTTCTTCAATCAAAAGAACCAACGCTTCATGTTCACTAGCTTCATTATTTCCCATTTCTTTCATGGCGCCAATCCAAAGCATTTTGTTCGGTAATTCTAAGTTTTTAAAATTGGAAATTGCTGCGCTCATACTTGTAGGATTTGCATTGTACGCATCAAGCAAAATAGTGTTGCTGCCTTTTTTTATAAGCTGAGAGCGACTATTATCGGGCGTATAATTTTCAATTGCTTTTCGGATGTCAATAATTTCTAAACCAAAATGCAAACCAACAGCAACAGAAGTCATAATGTTTGGGAAATTGTAATTACCTACAAGTTGTGTTTGTATCGTTGTTTCAAATGCAGGAATTAACACACTAAGGTAAACTTGGTTTTCAGAAGAAAGATTCCCAACATAATCTGCGTTGATCCTTCCATAAGTTACCTGTGATGAAATGCCTTTTGACATTTCATCAAGATAAATAAGGTCATTATTTCTGAAAACAGTTCTATTGTTTTTTCGAAGAAAATCAAACAATTCTCCTTTGCCTTTTTTTATTCCATCTTCCCCACCAAAACCTTCGATATGAGCTTTACCAATGTTAGTAATTATTCCGTGGGTGGGCAATGCAATCTTGCAATAACTTTCAATTTCTTTTTGATGATTAGCACCCATTTCTATCACAGCCATTTCGGCATCATTTGGGATTGATAAAATGGTAAGCGGAACACCAATATGGTTGTTCAGATTTCCTTTAGTGGATTGAGTTTTGAATTTTTGAGAAAGAACAGCCGTAACCAATTCTTTCGTAGTAGTTTTTCCATTAGACCCTGTAATAGCAATGAAGGGAATTTGGAATTGTTTTCGATGAAAAGTGGCTAGTTCTTGTAAGCTCTTTAATCCATCTTCAACTAAAATAATTCGCTCATTTTCCACAAATTTTTCCTCATCAACAACAACATAGGAAGCGCCTTTTTCTAAGGCTGTGTTTGCAAACTCATTTCCATTGAAATTAGGGCCTTTTAATGACCAGAAAATATCACCTTCTTGCAATTTTCGAGTATCGGTTTGAATAGAAGGGTGTTGAAGAAAGATTTTATAGAGAGTTGCAATTTCCACTGAACTATATTTTAGGGAATAAAAATAAAAAACCCCTCCAAATAAGAGGGGTTTTTGAAATTATTTTTTTAGAAATTATCTTCTAGAACGAGTGCTAAAAACATTACCAGGATGGCTTGTGTTTTTACCATTAGCACTACCAAGGCGATCCATAACACAACGGAAGCCTACAGTGCTGCTACCCATACTTGCTTGTTGATAGCGGCGTGTACCTGGAGTTAACCAATAAGCGCGATCAGCCCAGCTACCACCTTTAATTACTCGTGCATCGTTGTTGATTAGAGTGGTTTTTCCATAATCATAAACATAAGATGAGTCACCGTCAATAAAGTCTCTTGAATCTGCTTTTACAACCATGAACCCTGAATTTCTTTTTTGAGCAAATTCATCAGACGTAAATAAACGACGAGGTAAATGACCAATACTATCTTTTTCTTCAAGAGAATTATCTTCAGCAATTCTTTGATAAGCACTGAATACGTTTCCACGAGCTGGGCGGAAATCTTCAGCATCTTGGAAAGTATTTGGACGATAAGTATCGAAAACCCACTCACTTACGTTTCCAGCCATATTATAAAGACCGAAAGCATTTGGCTTGTATGAGAATACATCAGCAGGAATATCTGCGTTATCATTTAATCCACCAGGTGTACCCATATAATCACCTTTTCCACGACGGAAGTTAGCAAGGAACTCACCTTGTTGAGGGTTACGAACACCACTACGCAAATATTCTTTTGGACCCCAAGGAGTAATGTTTCTATCTGTTAACACTTCTTCACCACGACGACGTTTAGTTGCAGGTTCCGGATTATTTCCTATTAATCCAAGAGCCGCATATTCCCACTCAGCTTCTGTTGGAAGACGATAATCTGGCAATAGATAACCATCACTATAGCTTAGGTTACGTTTTCCAGAACCACTTGGATCCAAGTCACGTTTACGCTTGCCGCCAGCAGAACCTTCATATTGACCTGCAACATAAGTTTCAGTTGAGTAAACGTCCTCGTTTACTTGGTTAGGGTTCTTTTTCAACATTCCGTTTTTAATCAGAATCATTTCATTAACCCTATCGCTACGCCATTTGCAGAAACGATTTGCTTGATACCAGTTAACTCCAACAACTGGATAATAGTTGTAGGCAGCGTGGCGGAAATAATATTCAACCAACGGTTCGTTGTAAGAAAGTCCACGACGCCACGATGTTGTATCTGGCAATTCAGAAGAAATCAATTGTGGATAATCGGAACCGTAAGATCGCGACATCCAAAACAGATATTCTCTGTAATGCACATTTGCTACTTCGGTTTCATCCATGTAGAATGAAGATACTGAAACTGTACGTGGGATGTTGTTACGCTCCATAGTCAGGTCTTCTTCAACCTGTCCCATAGTAAAGCGTCCACCTTCTACAAATGTCAGACCTGGTCCAGTTTGTTGTCCCTGATAATTGGGTACATCGAAACCGCCCAGACGACCGTCGTTATAATCCCACCCAGTTGAACGAGATACACCGGTGTATTGATTCGATGAGCATGCCGAAAAAAGGGTTGCTGCTCCGATACACAGCAAGCTCACGCCAATGAGAGTTCTTTTCATAATCACTGAAAAATATTAAGCTACGATTGGTTTTACTTCTAAAAACAGCTACAATGATAAAGCATTCTGTTCAAAATGTCAAGCATTATTGCTTTCAAGGGCTAAAAATGCAAAAAACTTTTTTAAAAACCAATTCAAAATATTTTTTGAAGTTTCCCGTTTTGTATTTGACAAGAAAGAAAATCCCTTCAGATTGATTTCTTTAACTTTGAAATCGCTTCAATATTTTTTCAAAAAAAATCTTCATGAAACTATTTAGTTTTTTATTGTCAGTAGGGGTTTTGCTTGCTTTTTCTGGTTTTTCACAAAATCAGGAACTCCATTTTTCAGTTCAGGAAAGTGAAATTTCTAACGGTTTTGTTGTAAAAAAAATTTGGTTGAAAAATTATGAGATGCCAAAAATAATTTTTTCAGAAACTGTTTTTGAAGAGATGAAAAGCCTCAATCTCAAATTTTGTTCAACATCTTTCAAAGATGTTGAGCTTATTCTTGGCAAAGAAAAAAAGAAACCTTTTGCTTTTGTAAGAATTCCTGTTTATTTCAAAGAAAACAAAAAACTCAGTTCATTTTCAATGATAATAAGTGAACAAGAATCACTTGAAAACAAATCTACCCCTGCATTGAAAACGACTACTGACAATAGTGTTTTGGCTTCTGGGAAATGGTATAAAATATCGGTAGCACAAAGAGGTATTTTTAAACTTGACTACAATTTTATTCAAAACAAATTGGGTATTAATCCAGCAACTATTTCAACAACTAATATTAGGGTTTACGGAAATGGAGGGACGGTTTTTTCGGAAAATAATTCAGAAGAAAATATTGATGACTTGAAAGAAAATTCCATTGTTGTTATGGACGGAGGAGATGGTATTTTTAATCAAAATGATTACGTTCTATTTTATGCCAATGGACCTTTAAAGTGGATAAAAGACAGTGTTAATAAGAGCTTTAATCACGTTCAAAATATTTACAACGACAGTAGTTATTACTTCTTAAATTTTGATTTAGGACCTGGTTTAAGAATTGCCAATCAGACTGGAAATTTTAATCCAAATCTTACTGTAAATTCTTTCAATAATTACGCTACGCATGATCAGGATATTGTCAATGTTGGAAGATTTGGGAAAACATGGTGGGGAGAAGAATTTAGTAATGATCCTGGAAAACATGCCACTCAAAACTTCAATTTCCAAACCAGCCCATTAATAGATTCTGCATTAGTACGCCTTCATTTTGGTTCTCGATCATCTGTTAGTGGTAATTCTGTTAATGCATTATTGAATGGGCAAAGCTTTTGTTCAACTTCATTTGGATCTGTAGGAAACGGCATTGAAGACAATCCTATTGTAGACTATTATCAAACAAGCAAGTTGAAAATTACTGGTAATGCATTGTCAATTCAAATTCAATACAACCCTGCAATTTCTACTGGAAAAGGCTATTTAGATTATTTGGAACTCAACTGGCGTTCCGAATTAAGTTTTCAAAATGGTCAAATGAATTTTTGTGACTGGAATAGTGTTGGAAATGGAAACATAGCTAACTATCAAATGCAGAATTCTAGCAACAATATAGTGGTATGGGACATTACCGAGACTCCAACAAGAATGAATGGAAACCTTTCAGGATCTACTTATTCTTTTAATCAAAGTGCAAGTTTTCTTCACGAATTTGTTGCTTTTGATGGCAGTTCTTTTTTTACTCCTGGTTTTACAGGAATTGTTGCTAATCAAAATTTGCATGCATCACCACAAGTGGATTACATTATTGTAACGCACCACGATTTTCTTGAAGCAGCTAATAAGCTAGCTAATTTTCATCAACAGAAAAATAACTATCGAGTAATTGTCGCTACGACCGAACAGGTATTCAATGAATTTGGTTCTGGTTCACAAGACATCGGTGCTATTCGTGATTTTGCTCGTATGTTTTACAAACGTGCAGGAAATGATACTGCTGAAATGCCTAAGCATATTTTATTACTAGGTGATGCTTCCTTTGATTATAAAAACAGAACAGCTAATAATACCAACTTTGTACCTACTTATGAAACATCTGAATCAGTTGATTTAATCAATAGCTATTGTTCTGATGATTTTTTCGGCTTTCTTGACGATAATGAAGGCATTGAAAATTGGTCTGTAGCCAATACTTTGGATATGGGTGTTGGTCGTTTACCTGTGACTACCGAAGAGTCAGCAATGAGCATGGTTGATAAAATCATAAACTACTCTTCTGTAAATTCTTTAGGACCTTGGCGTTTGAGCACTACATTAATTACTGATAACGGAGATGGGAATCAACATTTTTTAGACGGTGAGGTGATGGCATCTACAATCGAAAATCACTCGCCTTTGCATAACGAGACTAAGGTTTATCTTTCGGCAATTCCTACTATTTCTACTCCAGGAGGTGTAAGAGCGCCAGATGCTAATAAAGCCATTAACGATGCTATTTTTAAAGGAACCTTTTTGATGAATTATAACGGACATGGAAGCATCTCTACAATGGCTCATGAAAGGATAATGACTCAAGATGATTTCAACTATTGGAAAAATTTTGATAAGCTACCAATAATGGTAACAGCTACTTGCGATTTTAGTAAGTATGATGACCCAGCTTATGTTTCTGCTGGTGAAAAATTAGTGGTGAAAGCCGATGGTGGTGCTATTGCTCTTTTAACCACAACACAACTTGTATATGCCTTTTTAAACCGTCCAATGAACGCTCAATTCTTGAGTACATTGTTTCAAAATAACAAAGGGGATTTTCCAAGTTTTGGCGAGGCGTTTAGAAATAGTAAAAATATTACTTACACCACTCTAAAAGACTCTTATGCCTTAGGAAATTATCGCAAATTTGTATTACTCGGCGACCCGGCTTCGATGCCTAATTTTCCAAAGTACAATATTGAAACAGAAGCATTATTAGACGGCAATAATCAACAGCCAGTCGATACTATTAGAGCTTTGGGAAAATATCAAATCAAAGGAAACATTAAAGACAACTATGGGAGTGTATTAAGTAATTTCAACGGTAGGTTATACATTACCATTTTCGACAAACCTAAAACAGTAAATACACTCGATGCCTCTCCTCTTAGCTTTCAAATACAAAACAGCATAATTTACAAAGGGAAAGTGAGTGTTTCTGATGGCAAATTCAGTTTTGTTTTCATAGCTCCAAAGGATTTGAATTATGATTTTGGGAAAGGGAAAATTAGTTACTATGCCGAAAATGGAGTTATTGATGCTGCAGGAATGGATACTAACAAATTTATAGGTGGATTTTCCGAATCTCCTGTCGTTGATAATAATGAACCCTTAGTTAAACCCTACATGAACGACAGCTTGTTCCATGATGGTGGTATTACCGGAAATAGTTCAATTCTTTTTGTAAAACTGTTTGACGAAACAGGTATTAATGTTTCAGGTAATAGTATTGGGCACGATTTAACAGCTGTTCTTGATGATGATTATGCAAGCCCGTTCATTCTAAATGATTATTACGAAACAGCACCTAATGATTATCAAACAGGCTTTGTTCATTTTCCTATTTCAGGATTAATTGATGGCAGGCATGCGATCAAAGTTAAAGCATGGGATATGAATAACAACTCAGGTGAAGGGCTCATTAATTTTGAAGTGCTTAATGGAAAAATTGTTGCAGTGCAAAACCTGATGAATTACCCAAATCCTTTTTCAACACTTACTCATTTTGTTTTCGACCACAATCGTCCAAATGAAGAATTGACAGTGAATATCAAAATCGTCAACACAAATGGAATTTTGGTTACTAATCTAACACAAACGTTTACACCAGAAGGGAGTCGAAGTGAGATTACTTGGGATGGGACTGACAGTGGTATCAAGCTTCCTTCTGGTCTATATGTTTACGAAATAATTTTGACAACTAAAGAAGGAATTCAGACTTCTGCACACGAAAAACTGGTCATCGTACGTTAATAGCTAAAGGCATCTGTTTTTGAGTTGACTTTTTGATTCAATTTAGTAGTTTGCCGAAATCAAATACATTTGCAAAACTTAAAAAAATAAACAGTATTAGAATGGCAAAAAAATTTGCTTTAGTTGGTATGGTTGCTTTTGCTGCATTAAGTGGTGACACATTTGCGCAAAAAACCACCAGCCTTAATGGTTCAAACATAAACACTATCACAACTGCAGTTCCGTTTCTTCGAATTACTCCTGATTGTCGTTCAGGGGGAATGGGAGATGCCGGCATTGCAATTTCTGCCGATGCGAATTCACAATATTGGAATGTAGGTAAAATACCATTTGCTCCAAAGAAAAGTGGTATTTCTGTTTCTTATACTCCTTGGTTAAAGGATATTGTTCCTGATATAGCACTCTCCTATCTTTCTTGGTATTCAAAATTTGGTGAAAATAATAATCAAGCGATTAGTGGCTCTCTCCGTTATTTTTCTTTGGGCGACATTCAATACACAAATATTGATGCACAACCCACAGGTACTGGAAAGCCTCGCGAATACTCATTAGATTTAGGTTACTCTCGTAAACTTTCAGACAATCTTTCTACAGGTGTAAGTCTTCGATATATTCACTCTGCTATAGCAACTGGATTGAGTGGTGGACAAGCGTCTGATTACAAACCGGGAAATGCATTTTCTTCCGATTTGGGTATTTACTACACAAAGAATTATGGTGATGATCCCAACACTAATTCAAACTTTAGTTTTGGTGCCGTTATTAGCAATCTAGGATCCAAAATTTCTTATAGCTCTATTCGAAAAGATTTTATTCCTGCAAATCTTGGAATAGGTGCAGCCTACACTAAGGGCATTGATGAATACAACAAAATAACTTTTGCGCTCGATTTCAATAAGCTTTTAGTCCCAACGCCTCAAGTACTTACCGATTCTGCTGGAAATGTTACTGGCTATATCATTCCTAATAAATCAGTGGTATCAGGAGTGTTTAGTTCTTTTGGAGATGCACCAGGTGGCATGAAAGAAGAGCTAAAAGAAGTTCAAATATCTGCAGGTGCGGAATATTGGTATCAAAACCAATTTGCTATTCGCGGTGGATATTTTTATGAAGATAAAACCAAAGGCGATCGTAAATATGCTACTTTCGGAATAGGTGTAAAACTCAATGTTTTGACTTTGAATGGTTCTTATCTAATTGCATCTGGAAGTGGGGTGAATCGTAATCCACTTGCTAATACTTTCAGATTTACTTTGACTTTCGATTTTGATAAGTTCGAACAATTGTCTTCAACTACTCAAGACGAAAACAAAGCTTCCGAATAAGTACTTTATTATCCTTTTCAATAAAAAAAACCGTCTTACGTAAGACGGTTTTTTTTTATTGTCTACTATTTTTTGTTGATGGTTTTGTCAAGTGTCATTTGCGCAAGAGGATGATAATTCCCGCGATACTTTTCGTAAATAGTTTTAGCCATTTCTTGTTTCCCTGTCTTCATCATTTCTTCATAAAGCGGTTCAATAAATTTTCTACGACCCACACTACTCAGAAATTTATCCATTGCAGGATATGCCGCCTCATAACCTGCGGCTATTGAATTGACAAACCAAATATCAGCAATTTCGCAGTTTCCCGATTGTGTGAAATGAAACGTATCGTCCAGTAATTTCATTTGTTCCAATTTTAATGGTTTTGGAATTGTTCTTAAAAACTGTAGCCATTCATAAGTCGTCCAATTCTTAGTTTCCAAATCTTTAGCAGGGGTACCAGAGAGAAATTGTTTTCGTGCCATATCCACTTTCTTAAATCGCTCTTGGTCTGCTCTTGGTGCATTACTTGGAATGCCCGGTCCATAAATCCATTCATGAATACTCAGTTTACTTTCCAACTCGGGGTGATTATTCATCAAATGCTGATAGAGATATTGTACAAACTCCTCGGTAGTAACAGACTTGAAAGCATGTTCATCGAAATAATTTCTTAGAAAAGAATCCATCTTAGGACGTCCTATTTCTGTTTCAATCAATTTCAAAAACAGCGCCCCTTTTTCATAGGCAATATCTGTTAGTCCATCATCAGGGTCACGACTAGTAAGGTTTAGTTTTAAGTGGGTATCAGTACTTTCTTTACCAAGATCTTCAACCGTATGCTCCAAATCTTGATAGCCTAATTCCCAAAGCATGTCAGCATAGCTTTTGTCATTCATTGCTTCTGTCAATCGGCGTTCGAAATACATGGTGAATCCTTCGTTCAACCAAAAGTCGTTCCATGTGGCATTGGTCACAAGATTACCACTCCAATTATGCGCCAATTCATGAGCAATAAGGTTCACTAGACTTTTGTCGCCTGCAAGAATAGTGGGGGTAGCAAAAGTGAGTTTTGGGTTTTCCATGCCTCCAATAGGGAAGCCAGGAGGAAGAATAATCACATCATATCTTCCCCAACGATACGGACCATACAACTCTTCGGCTTTAGTCACCATTTTGCCCATATCTTCCAATTCATTCGATGCTTTGCCAATCATTTCAGGCAAGGCATAAACCCCAGTTCTTTTGTCAATGGTGCGGAAGCGAATATCACCCACAGCCAATGCCATAAGATAAGCCGGAATAGGAATGTCCATCTTGAAATGATAAACGCCACTATCATTCATTTGTTGTGGATTTTCTGCACTCATCACTGCCATCAATTCTTTAGGAACTTCTACGCGAGCATTATAACTAAATCGAATGCCGGGTCCGTCAGGGCAAGGAATCCACGAACGAGCATAAATAGATTCGGATTGTGTGTAAAGAAATGGATGAGCATTACCACCCGTTTGCTGTGGGGTAAGCCATTGCAAGGCTCGCGGATGTTCGCCCGTTTTGTAGCAAATCATCACTTGCTTAGATGTTTTTTGAACCGGAATAATAAGTGGCTTACCAAGATGTTCTACAAATGTGCCTATCCGAAAACCAGCCTTTTTCCCATCTACAAAAACACTGTCAATACCCAGTCCATCAGTATCCAATTTCAATGAATCCAGTGCTTTATTGTTGTCAATCGTCCATAAAGCACAACCAGAAATTTGTTTGTTTTCAAAACTCACTTTTATGTCGAGGTCAAGATGTTTAAAGGCAATCTTATCTGCGTTCGATTGGGTGTGCCAATCAAAGATTTGCTCACCAATTGTTTCCGTTTTCTCTTCTTTTGGGCTGCATGAAATCATCAACAACAAAAAGAGAAACAGGGGAGTGTATTTACCGCTAAGCATGAGATGTGTTTTGTGGACAAGCAATGTTAAAACTTTTTTCAAGGGAAACTAAGATGCAATAACCTTAAAGTTTTTTAAAAGGAAATCTTTCAGCAATTTAGTTATCAATTTCATGACAATGATTCAACTCAACAACAAAACGCTGCAAGTCAACATTCATCCTCAGGGGGCTGAACTGCAAAGCATCTTTCACCTGCAACACCAACTCGAATATTTGTGGAACGCAAACCCTGAGTATTGGGGAAAACATGCGCCTGTATTGTTCCCTATTGTGGGGCAACTGAAAGAAAACACCTATGCCTACAACCAGAAATTGTATAGCCTGCCTCGCCATGGTTTTGCACGCGATAGGGCTTTTGATTTGGTGCATCAAAACGAATCTTCTGCAACCTTCCAACTTAATAGTGATGAAGCAACCTTGAGTGCATACCCTTTCCCTTTTTCTTTTCAAATAAAATATGCGCTCAGCGGCAATGAGCTGACCAATGAATACTCTGTGAAAAATACGGGCAATGAAACCCTATTGTTTTCGGTGGGTGGTCATCCAGCTTTTAAGGTGCCGTTGGTGGAAGATACCCTTTATGAAGACTATTATCTTGAGTGGGAGCACCCCGAAACCATCGACCGTTGGCCGCTGCAAGACGGCTTGTTGAACACACATCCCCTACCTTTTCTGCAACAACAAAATACCATTCCGCTGAGTCATGATTTGTTTAAAAAAGATGCGGTTGTGTTGAAACATCCAAAATCAACAAGCATTAGCCTACAATCCCATCGCACCAAGCATGGCTTGACCATGCACTTCGACGGCTTTCCATACTTTGGTATTTGGGCGGCAAAAGAGGCTCCATTTGTTTGCCTCGAACCATGGTGTGGCATTGCCGATAGTCTTTATCATAATGGGCAATTAGCAGAAAAAGAAGGCATCATTCATTTGCCTCCACACCAAACTTGGAGCAAGGCTTGGAGGGTTTCTTTTTTCTAAGTGAAACTTGAACACTATCATTCAATATTCATCATTCCTACTATCACGATCTCACTCTTCATAAACGCAAAAAATCTATACCCACAAAAAAGCCCCGTTTTCACGAGGCTAAATCATAAATCATAAAGCACAAATAATTAAACCACCATCTCAAAATCCATCGTGTGATACCCGTCCGATTTCAGTTCAGTAGTCTTCGTCTGACTCGTAAACCCCGTAGCCATAACAGTCACCGTAAATTTACCTGCACTCAACCTCGCACTATAACTGCCATCATCATCCGTTATAACCGTTATTGCCACCTCACCCTCTTTCTGAATCTTTAAAACCGCACCGCCAAGAGGCTCATTCGTTCCACTAGCTTTCACCACCCCCTTCAAGCCCGATTGCGGCGGATTAATCATATCCCAAATCGTATTAAACACAAACAACTTCTTCGCTTCAAAATCATTCGCAAAAATCAACTGCCCGTCCTTCATCATGCCCATAAACGTCTTATAACAAGCATTATTTGCCTTCACCTTCGCCGCCGTAGCTTCCGATGTTTCCATCGCCGCCTTAAACTGTCCATACTGCGTACTAAAAGTAGAAGCAGTAGTAGTAAACGTTGCCGGAAAACCCGCAGGCATATTCAAATTCGGAGCCACACCTAGCAACAAAGCATTATTGTTTGTCAAATAATTTTTAGCTGATGTAAGCAACGATTCCATCTTTTCCCAATCCTCTTTACCTGCTGCTTCAAAACTATCCTGACCAGCAGCCGAAAACTGAATAGCCCACAAATCACTATCCGGAAACGCAGTTTCTATATAACTCTTCAACATCCTAAAATTCAACAAACAAGTCTTGCTTGTTTTCACGAGTTGAATCCTCAATGTTTCAGCCGTAGCGCTTCTTGCAGCATCATCCGGCAAAGCCTTTGCAGCCGCCACAGCCGCCAATGCTGTAGTAGCATACGCAGCATTATAAATTCCCTTAAAAGCCGTGAAACTCGCCAACTTACTCTTATAATTTCCCCAGCCGGTTTCCATAATAGAATACAAATCACCCATCGAACAAGGATAATCGGGCTTAACTGCTTCTGCCATAAAATTTCTTTTTGAAAAATAAAATTAGGAAAAAATCGAAAAACCAAAAAAAATCTTGAGTTCTTTCTGTTGCAGGCTTGTAGCTAAGGTTTGTCTATAGCGTGCCTCGTCCTCTTACCATCTCATTGTAGCTTCTTTTTAATACAAGCACATGCTTCGACAAAATGTTTTGATATGCTACTGTTAGCATAGGACTTTATATATGATAATACCAACAAAAGTGAAAATTGGATTTTAAATAATTATTGTACTTTGTGTATAAATTTTTAGACATGAAACACTTATTAATTATTTTTAGTATTGTTGTTTTTTCAGTTAATGTATATTCACAGACTTCTCTGATAAAAGCAAAAATGGAAGCGATATTGAGAAAAACAGATCCTTCCTACAAAATTTATATAAACAAAGCTGGTGGTTTAATAGAAATTGACCATGTTACACCTAACGGTATTAAGATAGAATTGCAGATACCATACACGGTTGTAAACTTTATATATAGACATATAAGTGACGAAGACTATTATTCTAATAGTAAAATGCATGTAGTTATGAATGGAATTGAGCATATAATTGATGATAATTCTAAACCTATAGAACATCAAAAATATCATGAATATATAACAATGTCTTGCCCGAATAATACCTCTTGTTTTTTAAAATCAAATGGTAAACCTATAGAATATACAACAGCAATTAGTCAATCATTTAAAAATAAAGAAGATGCTTATAAATTCCTTGATTTAATAGACCAATTAAAAAAACAATAAAATACCCCCCTCTCCATCTGGTTCAAGTATTCTAGTTTGCCGTAGTGTTCAAGCTCAATGTATAATTAGTAGCACTAAATAATAATAGTAAATAGTAGTTAATAAAAATTTTAAGAGCATTTAAAATGATAAAAACAATCCTTACATCATCAATCATTCTAATCTCAATATTAAGTTTTAGCCAAAATAAGGAAAACTTTTGCGATAAGGGAAATGCAGAAATGTTGTTAAATAATTACAGGGGAGCTATTGCAGAATATGATAAGGCAATTAAGCAGAGCCCTAAAAACGCAAATTATTATTATAACAGAGCAGAAGCTAAGTCTTATTTTAAAGATTACAGTGGAGCCATTGCCGACATCAATAAAGCAATAAGAATCGACCCTAATAACGCAAATTTTTACAATAATAGAGGAATTACAAAAAAGAAAATGAAAGATTATAAAGGGGCATTAACTGATTACAATAAATCATTAGAATTAGATCCAAAACACGAAAGGGCATATTTCAACAGAGGGTTGATAAAAAATGACCTCTTAGATTATAGAGGTGCTATAACTGATTTTAGCAAATCAATAGAACTTAATCCATCAATTGATGCTACTTATTATAGTAGAGGAACTTCAAAGGGCAAGCTTAAAAATTATAAAGGGGCAATAGAAGACTTAAATAAAGCAATTCAATTGAATCCAAAGAACGCAGATGCATACTATATGAGCGGTATATATAAATTAATATTAGGTCAAAAAGAGAGTGGTTGTTTAGATTTAAGCAAAGCAGGTGAGTTAGGTAAGGTAAATGCGTATGACATTATCAAGGAATATTGCAACTAAATAATTATATCATGAAAAACATAATCAATACTTATAGTAGTCTTTATTTCTATCATAAGCTGTACTGAGAATGTTTTGTTGGTTAAAACACCAACAATTATGGAAATATTTTTGGTGAATGGAAAAAATTTTGTATTTTATGATTGAACCATAAGGTCAATAAATTATGAAATTCTCCAAAAATGAAGTTACTATCCTTAAACGTTGGGTAGAAAAAGATATAAAAATTGATGAAATTTTTATAGTAGATATTGACTTTGTATCGCAAGAAACAAAGTTATCATTTAGTCAAATTGAAGCAGCACTTGATGGGTTACGAAACATAAGTCTAATTAGGTATTTTGACAAAGAAGAAAATTGGATAAGAATTTTTCTGTCAAAAGAAATTTTTGAAATAAAATTTTAATAGTCAAATATTTCCATCTGGTTCGAGTCTTCCCGCAGGGGCGACTCGAAACCTAAATAAGCCGCAAGTCTCAAGACTTGCAAAGCACCACCCGCGCAAAGTTTGAGGCGTAGCATTTGTGCCTTCCTTCCTGTCCTTAAAGTCCTTTTAGTCCTTCCCCCGCCCCCCAAAACCATTTTTTCCCACTTTCACATTTCCTCATTTTCACATCATTTTCCGCCAAAACGGCATTAAAATAGCCCCACATCGTCCGCGTTTGTAACGCGGATGTAACGGCAGCGCGTTTGCAACGCAACTTTTAGCACATTTCCATCTGGTTCGAGTCTTCCTCTCATGGCTTGCAAACCACCACTCGCCCCATCTGGTTCGAGTCTTCTCCCAGTTGAGCGTAGATTGTATCTACGCTCCCCCAAACTAAAACAATTGCCATGAGCTTTAGCTCGTGGAAGCATGAATAAATATTAGCGGCTTTAGCCAAACCATTTAAATGATATTGGCTAAAGCCTATCCTCCATCTGTTCCATCTGTTTCAAGTCTTCCCCCCACTCACCCAAGTATAAGGACAAGCTTTTGTGCGTTAGCATTTGTGCCTTCCATCCTGTCCTTAAAGTCCTTTTAGTCCTTCCCCCGCCCCCCAAAACCATTTTCCTACTTTCCCATTTCCTCATTTCCACATCATTTTCCGCCAAAACGGCATAAAAACACCCCCCATCCATCCCAAACACCCCCTAAAGCATAAAAAACACCCTAAAACCCCCATCCAAAGCCCTAAAACCCACTTCATATTCCAAAAAACCTATTTCCAAGCCTCCCGAATCCATTTCCAAAGCCCCCGAATCCATTTCCAAAAGCCCCGAATCCATTTCCAAAACCATCAAATCTATTTCCTAACCTCCCGAATTCATTTCCAAAATGCCATAATTGCAGTCTGCTGCCACCAAATCACATACATACTACCAATTGAAAAAACCGCCTCTAAATGAAGCGGCTTTGTTGATGGGCTAATGCAAGAATTGCTCAGTGTGCTTCGTGTCTCCTTAGCGCCCGCTCTGTTTCTTTACAGCTTTGCCTCCGCAATGAAAAACTTTACACAATCATCATTTCCCTGCAAACCTTTTTTACCACATATTTGCATGTCCATATTCACTGAATCATGCAATCTCATACTCAGGAAACACAATCTGAACTAACGCCCGAAATGGCGCTCACTATTTTGAAGGAAGGCAACCGAAGATTTGTGAATAATTTGAAGGCACACCGCAATCTTTTGGAACAAGTGAACGAAACTTCCGAAGGTCAGTTTCCTTTTGCCACCATTCTTAGTTGCATTGACAGTCGCACATCTGCTGAGCTTATTTTCGACCAAGGTTTGGGCGATATTTTCAGCATTCGCATAGCAGGAAATATCCTCAACGAAGACATCCTTGGCAGTATGGAATTTGGCACAAAGGTGGCGGGCTGCAAAATCATTGTGGTACTAGGGCATACAAAATGTGGTGCCATCATTGGTGCTTGCGATCACCTTGAAATGGGCAACCTCACCACGCTTATCAACAAAATTCAGCCAGCTATTTTTAATGAAAAAACCACGGCTGAAAATCGCAGTGGTGCCAACATCAACTTTGTGAACAACGTTACCAATATCCATGTTCACCTCACCATCGAGCGCATCCGTCGAGAAAGCACCATTATAGCCGAGCTTGAGCAAGAAGGGAAAATAAAAATTGTGGGTGGCGTGTATGACCTCGATAATGGCAAGGTGACTTTCTTCGAATAAATTAATCTACAGCTTTTAATTGCACTGCAAATTTGCAGTGTCAATCCTTACATTTGCACTCTCTAAAATAACAAGACATTTTATGGTTCATATCACTTTACCCGACGGCTCAGTAAGAGAATATAATGATGGCGTTTCGTCTATGGATGTTGCCAAATCCATCAGCGAAGGATTGGCAAGAAAGGTATTGGCTGCCGAAGTAAACGGAGAAGTTTGGGATGCATCTCGCGCTATCAATTCTGATGCTCATTTAAAACTATTGACTTGGGACGACCGTGGAGCAAAGACTACGTTTTGGCATTCGTCAGCCCACTTAATGGCTGAGGCTTTGGAAGCAATCTTTCCAGGAACCAAGTTTGGTATAGGTCCTTCTATTGAAAACGGGTTTTATTACGACATTGACCTTGGCGAAAAATCTATCACAGAAGAAGACCTCAAGAAAATTGAGGACAAGATGAAAGAATTGGCAAAACAAGCCAATGCTTACTTGCGCAAAGAAGTAGCAAAGGCAGATGCTATCAATTATTTCACAGAAAAAGAAGATCCTTACAAAATTGAACTCTTGCAAGACCTTGCAGATGGTTCCATCACGTTCTATACTCAAGGAAATTTCACCGACTTGTGTCGTGGCCCACACATTCCCAACACAGGTTTTATTAAAGCAGTGAAACTCACCAACATTGCTGGTGCTTATTGGCGTGGTAATGAGAAGAACAAAATGCTTACCCGCATTTATGGCATCACCTTCCCTAATCAAAAAGAACTCGACGAATATTTAGCACTTTTAGAAGAAGCTAAGAAACGCGATCACCGCAAGTTGGGCAAGGAATTAGAGCTCTTTACTTTCTCTGAAAAAGTAGGAAGTGGTTTGCCTTTATGGTTGCCAAAAGGTGCTATGCTACGCGAACGTTTGCAACAGTTTTTGCAAAAAGCACAGTTGGCTATCGGCTATTTGCCAGTAATTACACCACATATAGGCAGCAAGCAATTGTACATCACTTCCGGACATTGGGAGAAATATGGTAAAGATTCTTTCCAACCGATTACAACTCCGCAAGAAGGCGAGGTGTTTATGCTCAAACCCATGAACTGTCCGCACCATTGCGAAATTTATAAATCATCACCACGCTCTTACAAAGACCTTCCTTTGCGTCTTGCTGAGTTTGGAACTGTTTATCGTTACGAACAATCAGGCGAGTTGCACGGTTTGACACGCGTTCGCGGATTTACACAAGATGATGCACACCTTTTCTGTCGTCCAGAGCAAGTGTTGGATGAATTTAAGAAGGTGATTGATTTAGTGATGTATGTTTTCCGCTCATTGAGTTTTGAAAACTTCACGGCGCAGATTTCTTTAAGAGATAAAGATGATCACAGTAAATACATTGGCAGCGACGAAAACTGGGAAATAGCAGAACAATCCATTATTACAGCGTCAGCAGAAAAAGGATTGAAAACCACCGTGGAATATGGCGAGGCCGCTTTCTACGGTCCTAAGCTCGACTTTATGGTAAAGGATGCATTGGGAAGAAGCTGGCAATTGGGAACTATTCAAGTAGACTATAACCTTCCTGAGCGTTTTGAATTGGAGTATGTGGATAGCGACAACTCTCGCAAACGTCCGGTAATGATTCATCGTGCACCATTTGGTTCTATGGAGCGTTTTGTGGCGGTATTGCTCGAACACTGTGGTGGTAATTTGCCTTTGTGGTTGGCGCCTGTTCAGTACAAAGTATTGCCAATTAGCGACAAATACAACGAGTATGCACAGCAAGTAGTCAATGCTTTAGCCGCCGAAGATATTCGCGGTGAAGTAGACGACCGCAGCGAAAAAATTGG
Source organism: uncultured Bacteroidota bacterium (assembly GCA_903853805.1). Taxonomy (GTDB): domain Bacteria; phylum Bacteroidota; class Bacteroidia; order Chitinophagales; family Chitinophagaceae; genus JAFIGV01. The sequence goes on along the minus strand of CAINUN010000085.1, from coordinate 14,557 downwards.
TAAGAAAATTCGCGATACTGAACTGATGAAAGTGCCTTACATGCTCATTGTTGGTGAGAAAGAAATGGCAGAAGGAAAAGTGTCAGTCCGCATTCATGGCGAAGGTGATAAAGGCGCTATGGATTTGCAGGATTTTGTGCAGCAAATGAAAACAACTATTAAAGAACAAACGAAGGGCAGTACTTACGGCAGTTAGTATTTTGCAATGAAAAAATAAACAAAAAGCCTCGCTGTGTGCGGGGTTTTTTTATAAGTTATACTTTAAGCAATCAACCCTTCACACTCCTTCAACAACAACGTTTTTTCAATAGGCACAACGCCTATTTGTTCACACACCAATCCGCCAGCAATGTTCGACACTTCAGCCATCAAGCGAGCATCTTTGGTGAGTGCATAAATAAGGGAGGCAGTGGCTATCACGGTATCTCCAGCGCCCGATACATCGGCAATGTTGCGCATGTGCGAAGGAATGATTTCGTGGTGCTTGCCATCGTTGTAAAACACCCCTTTTTCAGAAAGCGTAATGAAGGTGACTTGATGGTGCAAAGCAGCTCTTAGTTTTTCTTCTGCTTGGTTCATTTCCATCAACGATACATTTTCAATTGGAAGGTGAATGCCTTCTCTTACTTCTTTCAAATTGGGTTTGAAAATGTCCACGTTTTTATAAGCAAGGAAGTTTTTCTTTTTGGGGTCAACAGCAGTTATAGTGCCTGTTTCGTGGCAATGATTGGTGACACGTTGAATGAGATTTTCTTTAAGCAAACCTTTGTTGTAATCTTCAAAAATCAAAACATCAGGTTTGTGTAATTGCAAGTAACGCAACACCAAATCAATGAACGGATGTTCTTCTTCCATACACAAATCATCAATCACTTCTTCATCTAACCGAAGCATTTGTTGGTGCCTGCAAATCACACGGGTTTTGGTAGTGGTTGGTCGGTGTTTGCTCGGCATGATTAAGGAAGTGTCTATACCGGCATCTTTTGCCAAATTGCTTAATAAAATACCATCAGTATCATCGCCCACAATGCTTGCAAGTGTCACTTTTGCTCCTAGTGCCACACAGTTCAAAGCCACGTTTGCAGCACCACCCAATCTGCTTTCTCTTTTGCGCAAAGCCACCACAGGTACAGGAGCTTCAGGAGAAATGCGCTCCACATCGCCCCACCAATAATTATCGAGCATGACATCACCCAACACCACTACGTGCAGGTTGTTCATGTCATGAAATATTTTTTGTAAAGCCTCTTTTTGAACCACGATTCTTTAAGCTTTTTTTTGAATTAAATAGTAAATAGGAATACCCAGCAACACAATGATAAGACCCGGCCACGTGTATTCGCTTTTGAAACAAATGAGTAATATGCAAAACGCTAACCCCATAAAAATATATAGGAGCGGAAGAAACGGATAACCGAATGCTTTGTAAGGTCTTTCGGCATCGGGCATTTTTTTACGAAGAATAAAAATGCCTGCAATGGTCAGTACATAAAACAAGACCACTACAAATGAAATCATGTCGAGCAAATCGCCATAACGACCACTCAAGCAAAGCAAAGATGCAACCACACACTGCGCCCATAAAGCCCATTGCGGAACGCCTGCTTTGTTGAGTGTGCCTGCTTTCTTAAAAAACAAACCGTCTTGTGCCATCGTATGATAAACTCGTGCACCGGCAAGTATCAATCCATTGTTGCAACCAAAAGTGGAAATCATGATTAAGGCAGCAATAGCAAACTTTCCATTTTCGCCGAAAATGGCATTGGCAGCGGCTACAGCAAGCCTGTCTTCTTGTGGAAAAGCCATTTCTTTTAATGGCAAAACATTCAAGTACATCAGGTTGGTAGTGACATATAGTATGGTGACCAACAAGGTGCCAAGAAACAAACTCAAACCAATATTTCTTTGCGGGTTTTTGATTTCACCAGCCACGAAAGTCACGTTGTTCCAAGCATCGCTGCTAAACACCGAACCAACCATCGCAGCGGCAATAGCACCAAATAAGGTTACACCTGAAATATCTTGCCATGTGGTTTTGTCATCCAATACTTTTGTAGCGTGAAAACCGGTATGCATGTTCTCTGAAAAAAAACTATGCTTGGCTAAAAGAAATCCAAACACAATTAGACCAAATAAGGCAAAGAGTTTAGAAAGTGTAAAGACCAACTGAATCCATTTACCTTCTTTTACCCCACGCGAATTGATGTAGGTGAGCAATACAATTACTGCTATGGCAACAAGATGCGCATTGTAAATTTTTAGAAAACCAGATTGAAAAAGGATGTTGACGTCGGTAAGATTTAAAGCAGGAAAAAAGTAGCCTGAGAACTTAGCAAAAGCAATAGCCACTGCAGCAATTGTTGCTGTTTGAATAACCGCAAAAAAACTCCAACCATACAGAAAGCCAATGAGTTTGTTGTAAGATTCTTTAAGGTAAACATATTGTCCGCCTGCTTTTGGGAACATACCACTCAATTCGCCATAACTAACTGCAGCTGTAATAGTCATAATTCCCGTCAACACCCAAACGGCAATAATCCAACCGGCACTGCCAACATCGCGTGTGATATCAGCACCAACAATGAAAATGCCCGAGCCAATCATGGAACCAATGACGATTAAGGTTCCGTCTAATAAAGTAAGCGAACGATGAAAATGTTTTTCCTGATTGTCCAAAAGAGAAAATTTTATGGAAGCAATTTCTACTTTTTCTTTTTCTCTTCACCAGGTTTTTTAATCGCATTCATTCCGTCTATTACATCCTTGGTAATATTAAGCGCCTCATTACCATATAAAATAGTACTTGAAATTTTGCTGTAAGAAAGGATATAATCGAAGCCTTTGTCCTTGTTATACTCTTTCAAAAAGCTATCAAGGTCTTTATGTAATTGCTCATTAAAGTCATCTTTTTCTTTTACCAATTGTTCAGTCAAAGATTGTTCGCGGAGGCGAAGCGTTTGTTGCATTTGTAAGAGCTTTTTCTGAGCGGCTTCACCTTCACTTTGAGTAATGCTTCCTTTTTGTGCTTTTTCTTGGAAGTTGGCATAATCGTTTTGCAATTGTTGCGCACTGCGATCTAATTCAGTTTGCATAGCTATTTGACGCTTGTTAAACTCATCTCTTTTTGATTTAAGATATAAGTAATTGCTTTCAAAAGAATCCACATCTACATAAGCTACTTTGATTCCTCCTTTAGAAGCGATTGTGTTTAGTGCTGCGGTTGAAGTATTACCTGATGCTTTCTTTTCATTGAAATGAAAAATAAACAAAACGATAACGCCTGCAAATGCAAGGATACTGAGTGTGGTAGAAAGAAGTTTCATAAGCGTTAGAAAAGTTGGAATTATTAATTAACGAACAACTAGAAGTTTTATTATCCAACCAAAGGACAAAAGTAATTTTTAGTAGAAAAAAACAGAAAGAAAAAAAGGCTGCCCTTTCGAACAGCCTTTTTTTCTTTACGAATAATAAAATTACTCAAGACGGAAAGTGATAGGCAATGAAAAGTAAACTTTTACAGGTCTTCCGTTTTGTTTACCAGGTTTCCATTTGGGCATTTTTTTCACTACCCTAATGGCCTCTTCATCGCAACCGCCACCAATTCCTTTAACAACTATTATATCCGAAACATTTCCTTCTTCATTTACTACGAACTTCACTGTTACACGTCCTTGAATATTACTTTCCTTAGCAATTTCAGGGTACATAATGTTTTTACTTAAAAACTCATTTACGGCTGCTTGTCCTCCAGGAAATTCAGGCATTTGTTCTACATAAGTAAAAATCTGAGGCGCTTCCACTGTTCCAGGACCTGGATCAACAATACCTGGATCAATGGCATTTGGGTCACCTTTCACCGTTTCTAAACCTGCAGATTTATCCTTGAGTTCTTCCTGTGGTGGTGGTTTTTCTTCTTCTTTAACCTCTTCATCTTTCTTAATTACAGGAGGAGTGAATTTCACCGTTGGCTTCACCGGTGGTGGAGGAGGCGGTGGAGGAGGCGGTGGTGGTTTTTTAGGGTCAATTGGCGGTGGTTCGGCAAGGGTCACTTGCTTCATCATCGCTAATTTTTTATTATCCTCAAACTTTTTAAGATTCAATACAACAGCATAGGCAGCAATTGCTAATCCAAGTCCTGCCAATATGAACAATGATTTCTTAACTCGTTTAGGATAATTTTTTCGCAACTCGTAGCCACCATAACTTTTGTTACGTCCCTCGAAAAGAATATCGAGGTAGTCGCTGTTGAGTATTTTATTAATATCCATTGTTGTGCAATTTTTAAGTGAAGACTTGGATTTTATTGAGGAGCAATACCGTTGGCTTGTTCCGTTTTTAAAATATAGTCTTTATCCACATCAGAAATATCTAAAATAGCATAAATTTTCACGTCATTGATAGCCATTTCATCAAGAATATTGACAAGGTCATCATAAGTACTATTAACATCAGGTTTTATCAAGATAGTTACTTGATCTTTTGCAGTTAACGAGCTATCAGATTGACGTTGTTCTTCAAGACGTTTTTTCTTGTCAATGATTACATTGCGAATGCCTTTCTGCGGATTGAAATAAGTTACTTTCACCTCAGGTGGTTTCGTTGGGTCATCGGCAAGTCCTTCGTAATAATAAATGCGGTGGTCTTTACTCAACAAAACCGTCATGGCAACACTTGCCTTGATTTTGGTTTGTTTATCTACTTCCACTTTTTCATTATCAGGCATATTGATTTCCATTGTTTTTGGCTTAGACATAGTTGTTGTGTACATAAAGAATGTAATCAACAGGAAGCCTAAATCCACCATTGGAGTTAAGTCAATACGCGTAGATAGTTTTTTACCTTTTTTGACCCCGGGTCCTTTCTTATGCCCACCGCCACTCGACACATCCATTTCTGCCATGGTTCAAAATAATTTAGAAGGTTATAAATAATTTAGTTTTTAATTAGTTTTCATTCCTTGGTTTTGAATTTGGTAAGCCGCAGAACCCTTTGGCACTTCTTTCAAACCAGTTATGAGATTGAATTTGAAAATCTTCCAATTTTCCAAAGTCTTGATTACTTTATGAATTTCAGGGTATGCTGCCCCTCCATCGGCTTTGATAGCAATTCTTAACTTTGGGTTGTTGTTTCTTGCTACCCTCACCCAAAAAGCAAGCTCATTTTGGTCGGTTGTATTCACCGTGTCAGTTGGAACACCCGAAACCGTTTTGTCAAACTCTTTTTGTTGTTCAGGAGCTGAAGCGAGGTAAGATTTTAGTTGACTGAATGGAGTGCCGATTGATGCACCCAATGAAAATGCTTTCTTTTCTTCTTCAGTAAGTCCTAATTGTTTGGTGTCATTCACTTCATCAATTAAACTCCTACGAATAAGTTGGTTATCTACCGAAAAGAATACACGTCCCCTAGGGTCAATGGTCAGTAACATAATATCCTTATCAGGAATTGGAATTTCTGAAATAGAATTAGGCGTTACCACCGTCACCGGCTCATCCGGTTTAAATTTAGTTGCCAACATGAAAAATGTCAGCAACAGAAAAGCCACGTCACACATCGCTGTCATGTCGATGTGTGTACTTTTCCTTGGCATTTTAATTTTAGGCATCGCTTATTATTTCTTTAACTGTTGTAGTAATAGATTTGAAATCGTTCATTTTCCATAAAAACTCGCAAAAGTTTTTTTAGGGAAAAGATTACTTGTAGTTAGCAGCGAAGCTTTGTGTCAACGTAAAACCACTTTCATCAATGCCAAAAGTGATTCCATCAATAATCGTTGTATAGAAGTTATAGGCAACAATAGCAACAAATGAAGTGCCGATTCCTAAAGCGGTATTTACAAGTGCTTCAGAGATACCTGATGCAAGTGCAGCAGCATCAGGAGCACCAGCAGATGACATCGCAGCAAATGAACGAATCATACCCAATACAGTACCGAAAAGACCTAGGAGTGTTGCGCATGATGCAATTGTAGAAAGGAACACAAGGTTCTTCTCCAACATTGGCAATTCAAGGGCTGTTGCTTCTTCAATTTCTTTTTGAATATTCATTACTTTTTGGTCAGTAGCAAGGTCATGATTGTTAATCATATCACGATATTTAATCAAACCAGCACGCATTACATTACCCACTGAACCCGCTTGTTTATCGCACTCAGCTAGCGCTGAATCAATATTTTTATTAGCAAGGTTATATTGCACTTTACGTACAAATTCTGCATTTCCTATTTTACCTTTTGACTTAAACACTGTTAAAGCACGCTCAACAATGAAACAAAGAAGCGTAAGAGCTGTAGCCATAAGTACAGGTACTACAAAACCTCCAAGATACATATTCCCTAGACCGTTTTTTGCTTTGTGTTTTTCTACATCAAGAAAGTTATTGGGACTACCCAAAACAAATTTATAGATCAAAATACCACCAATAATACAAGACAAAACGACTAAGAAGTTAATCATCATGTTGTTTGCATTTTTTGGGTTTCCTGCACTTGATGAATGTGCACTTGATTTGGATGCCGCTGTTTTTACGTCTGCCATAATTCAGTTTTTTTTGAGTGTAGTTACTACAGTTAATTACTTTTTATACGCTTTTTAAGTGCTTGCAAAGATATAGGTACAGACTAAAAAAACAACTTTGGAAAATTATTTTTATTCTAAAGGTAATTTTGACTGAAAACCTACGCAATGAAGCTTTTCGCTTGAGTTTTCAAATTAAACGGTTTGACCTGAAAAATATTGTGCTTCCATTTTTCATAAAGGAAGAAAAGTGGTTTTTACAATTAACTTTGCGATGAAAATTTCAAATTTCAAGTTGAACCGTTCGCCTCAAAATCATCATCGCATGAGTATTGGATTTATATTGGGAATCTTAGCTATTGGCGTGCTTGCCGGTTTTATGAGTAGCATGGTGGGCATTGGTGGCGGATTAATTATTGTTCCTGCTTTGGTTTTACTTTTTGGGTTTAATCAAAAAGAGGCTCAAGGCACTTCACTAATGATGTTGACCCTGCCTGTGGCGTTTATGGGTGCTTTTAATTATTATAAATCAGGCAATACCAATTGGAAGGTGGCTTTATTACTCGCCAGCACATTCATTGTTGGTGGTTTCTTTGGTAGTAAGATCGCTATCAACTTAGAAGTATCTATCATTAAAAAGATTTTTGCTGTTTTCATGATTATCATTGCCATTAAATACCTCTTTTTCGAAAAATAATTCCCCTAATAAATTCAGTTTAATCAATGCAACGTACTAAAATCAAAGACATTTTAAGAAATGACGCAACCGACTATGAAGTAGTGGTGAAAGGTTGGGTTCGTTCGTTTCGCAACAACCAGTTTATTGCGCTTAACGATGGCTCTTGCATGAATAACCTGCAAGTAGTTATCGACTTAAATACAGATGCCGACATCGTTAAAAGAATTACTTCAAGTGCTGCTATCAGTGTTCATGGAAAAGTAATGCCCTCTCAAGGAAAAGGTCAAAAAGTGGAAGTGATTGCATCTTCAATTGAAATTTTGGGCGATTGCGATGCTGAAAAATATCCATTACAATTAAAGAACAAACCTAGCCTTGAATACCTCCGCGAAATTGCACATTTGCGTTTTCGTACCAATACTTTTGGGGCTGTTTTCCGCGTGCGCCATTCCCTCGCTTTTGCTATTCATCAATTCTTCAACGAACGTGGTTTTGTTTACCTCCACACGCCTATAGTTACTGCATCCGATGCTGAAGGCGCTGGCGAAACTTTCCGCGTAACTTCTTTGCCTTTCGATAATCCTCCTCGTAATGAAGACGGCAGTGTTGATTTTCGCGAAGACTTTTTCGGGCGCAGCACTAACCTAACTGTGAGCGGACAATTAGAAGCAGAGTTAGGGGCTATGGCATTTAGCGAAGTCTATACTTTCGGACCAACCTTTCGTGCGGAGAATTCCAACACTGCCCGTCACTTGGCTGAGTTTTGGATGATTGAACCCGAGGTTGCTTTCAACGACCTTGTTGCCAACATGGATTTGGCAGAAGATTTCATTAAGTACATTATTCAATATGCCCTCGACCATAACCGCGAAGATTTAGAATTTTTGACCCAACGTCTTGTAGAAGAAGAAAAACAAAAGCCACAGAACGAGCGCAGCGAAATGGGCTTGATTGAAAAGCTTGAGTTTGTGTTGAACAATAAATTTGAGCGGGTTACTTATACCGAAGCCATCGACATCCTCCTTCAATCTCCTGCTTACAAGAAAAAGAAATTCCAGTATGATGTGAGTTGGGGTATTGATATGCAAAGCGAACACGAGCGTTATCTTGTTGAAAAACACTTTAAAAAGCCGGTGATTGTTACCAATTATCCTGCTGCCATTAAGGCGTTTTATATGAGGCAAGATGATGGCTGCGCTCCAGGTAAAGAAACCGTAGCTGCCATGGATATTTTAGCGCCTGGCATTGGCGAAATTGTGGGTGGCAGTCAAAGAGAAGAACGCCTCGAAAGATTGGAACGCCGCATGAACGAAATGCACATTCCTACCGAAGAAATGTATTGGTACCTCGATACGCGCCGCTTTGGCACTGTGCCACATGCAGGTTTTGGTTTGGGTTTCGAACGCATGGTATTGTTCGTTACGGGCATGACCAATATTCGCGATGTGATTCCTTTCCCAAGAACACCGAAGAATGCAGAGTTTTAAGTTTTATCATTTTTTTCATAGCCACTTGACTTTTTCAAGTGGCTTTTTTATTTTTCGAAAAAATTTTACTCTTCATGGAGAAGAGATGGTGGCAATCTTTTTTTCAACAGTCATCTGCAGAAACCAAGGGAAGCATTTTGTTGCTTGCTTTGATATTGCTTGTTATTGCCTTCAATATTTATTCTCAATTCAATCTTCCTTCAGCCCCCAATTTTTCAGATGAAAAATTACTTGCCGCTTACAATCAATACAAAGCAACACACAGTATTAATGAAAACAATTTTAACAACGAACTAGAAACAGTTATTGCTGGTGAATTGTTTCCTTTCGATCCCAATACTATTGACAGTGGCACATGTTTAAAACTTGGGCTTCGTGCAAAGACGGTTCATATGTTGCTCAACTGGCGAAGAAAAGGAAAAGTTTTTTACAAGAAAGAAGATTTGAAGCCTCTTTATACCTTAAAAGAAGAAGACTACAATCGGTTGGCACCATTTATTGCCATCACAAGTGTAGCGCCTAAACAAGGGTTCACTTTTCCAAAGGAAGAACCTTTGCCTACATTTGTTGAACTCAACATAACGGACTCTGTAACTTTGGTTCGTCTTAATGGCATTGGTCCAACTTTGGCACATAAAATCATTGCAAAAAGAGATGCGCTTGGCGGTTTTTTAAAACATGAACAACTATTGGAAGTTTATCGTTTCTCGGATACAGTGTTCAAAATGCTGAAAGAAAAACTGCTGATAAAAGCGGAACAAGTGAAACGTCTTTCTTTAAATCAATCCAGTTTTGAACAACTAAAAACACATCCTTACATAGGGGAAAAAATGGCCAAAAACATTCTGTTGTATCGGGAAGGACTGGGCAAGTTTGAAAAAGTAGAACAGTTGCGGCAAGTGCCTTTGATGAATGAAGAAATTTATCGTAAAATTGCGCCCTATTTCGTTCCCTAAACTTTTAGCTCAATAATGGATTTTAACTATACCGATACGCAGAGCCAAATCATTGACATGGTTCGTGATTTTGCCAACAAGAATATTCGCCCTAAGATGATGGAGTGGGATGAAACCCAAAAATTTCCGGTAGAGCTTTTTCATCAACTTGGCGAATTGGGTTTGATGGGCGTGTTGGTGCCTACCGAATATGGTGGTTCTGGGTTAAGTTATTTTGAGTACATCACTGTTGTGAGCGAAATAGCAAAAGTATGTGGTTCTATTGGTCTATCTGTCGCCGCTCACAATTCTCTTTGCACAGGTCATATTCTTTACTTTGGCAACGAAGAACAAAAGAATAAGTACCTTCCTAAATTGGCTACTGGTCAATGTATTGGTGCTTGGGGATTGACAGAAGCCAACACCGGCAGCGACTCTGGCAATATGAAATGTACCGCAGTTCGTGATGGTAATGACTGGATTTTAAACGGTACCAAAAATTGGATTACCCATGGAATTACAGGCGAAGTTGTGGTGGTGCTTGCGCGCACTGGCGAACCTCGTGCTAAAAACAATATCACTGCATTTATTGTGGATAAAGGCACTCCAGGTTTCACTTCTGGTAAGAAGGAAAACAAGTTGGGCATGCGTGCTTCTGAAACAGCAGAATTGATTTTTGATAATTGCCGCATTAGCGATGCACAACGCATGGGTGAAGTGGGCGATGGATTTAAACAAGCCATGAAAATATTGGACGGCGGCAGAATATCTATTGCTTCTTTGGCTTTAGGCATTGCCGAAGGTGCTTACGAAGCTTCTTTGAAATATGCTAAAGAGCGCGAACAATTCGACCAACCAATTGCCAACTTCCAAGCTATAGCCTTTAAACTAGCAGATATGGCTACTAAGATTGAAGTGGCTAAAATGTTGATTTACCAAGCCGCTGATTTAAAGAATCGTCATTTACCAATGACCAAAGAATCGGCAATGGCAAAATACTATGCTTCTGAAATTTCTGTGCAGATAGCTACAGATGCGGTTCAAATATTTGGTGGTTATGGCTACACAAAAGATTTCCCTGTAGAGAAATATTACCGTGATAGCAAGCTTTGCACGATAGGCGAGGGCACTAGCGAAATTCAAAAGTTGGTGATTTCGAGGGATATTTTGAAATAAAAGTTTAAAGGAGTAAAGTTTTTATTAGAAGAATTATAGCAAGAAAAAGCACGAACAAATCAATATTGTTCGTGCTTTTTATTTATTAAAATCAAAGACTAAAGCAAATCGAAATACGCTGTAAAATGTCTGAGGAATTTGGGCTCTTTAATGATTTTGATGCCCTTTACGTTTTTAGCATTCTTTGCTATTTCGTCAAATACTTCCACTACATAATCTATATGGCTTTGCGTATAAACCCGGCGTGGAATAGCCAAACGAACCAACTCCATTGAAGCAGGAACAAGTTGATGGTTGTCGTCATATTTACCAAACATCACCGAACCAATTTCTACAGCACGAATGCCGCCTTTTTTATACAACTCACACACCAATGCCTGACCCGGATATTCATGTGCAGGAATGTGGGAGTAAAGCAATCCTGCATCCACATACACCGCATGTCCGCCTATAGGATATAAAACCGGAATACCATTGTTACGAATCTTTTCTCCAAGATAGCGCGTGCTAGTGATGCGGTAATGCAAATAATCTTTGTCAAAAATCTCTCTCAAGCCAATAGCAATCGCTTCCATATCACGACCTGAAAGACCTCCATAAGTAGCAAACCCTTCGGTGATGATGAGGAGATTGGTACAAGCTTCGGCAAGAGCATTGTCTTTTAAAGCTAGAAAACCACCCATGTTCACTAATGCATCTTTTTTGGCGCTCATCACACAGCCATCTGCCAACGCAAACATTTGTTGGGCTATTTCTCGGTAAGTATGGTTTTCGTAACCTTTTTCAAAATGCTTAATGAAGTATGCATTCTCGGCAATACGACAACAGTCAATGATGAAAAGCAGATTATGCTTTTTGCAAATAGCTGCCACTTCTTTGGCATTGCTCATGCTCACGGGTTGTCCGCCACCGCTGTTGTTAGTAACTGTAAGAATTACGGCAGCTATTTGATCTTTTGTAGAAGCAATAGTTTGTTCTAATGCAGCCAAATCCATATTGCCTTTGAAGTGGTATTCTGAATCATGGTCTTTGGCAAGGGGGGTAGGAATATCAATTGCATTTGCACCACTAAATTCAATGTTGGCACGAGTAGTATCAAAGTGGGTATTGCTAATAAACAATTTGCCTTCACCGCCTAAATAGCCATACAATATTCTTTCAGCTGCTCGACCTTGGTGTGTAGGCAATACATACGGAAAGCCAGTAAGGTCTTGAATTTCATATTCCAAACGCTCCCAACTTGAAGCGCCAGCATAAGACTCATCGCCGACCATAATGCCTGCCCATTGCTGAGCGCTCATGGCAGAGGTGCCACTATCGGTGAGCATATCAATAATCACATCGCGAGAGTGCAGTAAAAAAGGATTGTAATGAGCCGCCTTGATTCGTTCTTCTCTTTCGGCTTCGGTGGTCATATAAATGGGTTCAACCGATTTTATCTTAAACGGTTCGATAATGGTCTTGTACATCTTTTTTAGTTAAAAAGTGAATATGGGAAAAAGGGTAAGTGGTGGTTCACCTACTCTTTGCCGTTTGCAAAAAAAAGGATTTTGAGGCGCAATGAGACCATGATTGAAATCATCTAAACCTGATGAAATCATCACCCAAAATATGCAATACTATAGCGTGCTTTGCGGCGTAAAAAAATAAGAAATTCAATGGCAAACGGAAAACGCTCTTGGGCTGAACCTTTTAAAATTAAGATGGTGGAGTTGTTGAAAATGACGACTCCTGCACAAAGAGCAAAAGCAATCAAAGAAGCAGGCTATAATACCTTTCTTCTAAAATCTGAAGACGTTTATATTGACCTTTTGACAGATAGTGGCACTTCAGCCATGAGCGATGTTCAGTGGGCAGGCTTAATGATGGGCGATGAAGCCTATGCAGGAAGCAAAAACTTTTATCACCTAGAAGATGCTGTAAAAAAATACTACGGTTACAAATACTTGATACCTACACACCAAGGTCGTGGCGCTGAAAATATTCTTTCTCAAGTAATGATTAAGAAGGGCGACATCGTTCCGGGCAATATGTATTTCACTACCACTCGTCTTCACCAAGAATTAGCAGGTGGAACTTTTGTGGATGTCATTATTGACGAAGCGCATGATTCTCAAAACATGCATCCTTTCAAAGGGAATATTGACCTTGATAAACTTGAGAAGGTTATTAAGAAACATGGCGCTGCAAAAATTCCTTACATCTGTGTTGCAGTAACTGTAAACCTTGCAGGCGGTCAGCCAGTGAGCATGGGCAATCTCAAAGAATTACGTGCATTGACCAATAAGCACGGCATCAAAATTATGCTTGATATGACGCGCATTGCCGAGAATGCCTACTTCATTCAACAACGTGAAAAAGGATATGCTCGTCGTTCTGTTGCAAGTCTTGTAAAAGAAATTTGCTCCTATACAGATGGTGCAACTTTCAGCGGAAAGAAAGATGCACTAGTGAACATTGGAGGTTTCTTAGCACTTAATGACAAACAGAAATACGAAGAAGCCAGCAACCTTGTGGTGGTTTATGAAGGCTTGCATACATATGGTGGACTTGCAGGACGTGATATGGAAGCAATGGCAATTGGTATTGGCGAATCGGTGGGCGATGAGCACATGAAAGCACGTATTGGTCAGGTCATTTATTTGGGAGAAGAAATGTTGAAAAGGAACATTCCGATTGTTCAACCTATTGGTGGGCATGGTATTTTCATTGATGCCAAACAATTCCTTCCACACCTAAAACAAATACAGTTCCCTGCACAAACTTTAGCTGCCGAATTGTATGAAGATGCAGGCATCCGCACCATGGAAAGAGGTATAGTTTCTGCTGGAAGAAACGCCAAAACAGGCGATCACTATTATCCAAAATTAGAGTTAGTTCGTTTGACTATTCCACGTCGTGTTTACACCCAAGCACATATGGATGTAATTGCAGAAAGCGTTGAACGTGTTTACGAAAGAAGAAACAAAATTAAAGGCTTGGATATGATTTTCGAACCGCAATACTTGCGTTTCTTCCAAGCTAAATTTAAGAAGCTCGGTTAATGTATTAACCTACAACAGCAATGAGTAACAGCCCCATTATGAGGGCTGTTTTTTTTGGTTTTTAATATTTTGAGAGGATAGCCTTACACACTTCTTCCACCATTTTATACACCGTGACATAGCCATCTTCGCCACCATAATAGGGGTCTGGCACCGATTCGTTTTCGTCGGGGTTTAATTCATTGAGTAGCAAATCAATTTTGTTGGCATTATAGTCTTTGCCTGCAATTGTTTTTATCTCTTCAAGCACATCATCGGCAAGCGCATAAATTTTATCGTAGAGAACCATATCTGCTTTTTTGAATTGACGAGCGCGCTGATGCGAAATATCAATGCCATGCGCTAAACAAATTTTTTGAGATAAACGATGCGGTGCTTCACCAATATGATACGATTCAGTTCCGGCAGAATCTACCGTCCAATCCAAGCCTTTTGCATCTGCTAAATGTTGTAAAACGCCCTCGGCAATGGGTGAGCGACAAATGTTTCCAAGACAAACCATGAGGATGCGCATAGTGTAAAAGTAAGTGTGAATGTAGAAAGAAGATCAGAGAATAGCATTAAACATAACTACCTTCTCAGTACTATCTCTTTATAAATCGCCACTTCTTTTTCAAGGTCGCGAATGCGTTGTTCTTTTTCAAGGAGTTGTTCTTGAAACGCCAACTCATCAGCACTGGGCGACTTGATAGGAAACTGTGCGCTGAGATCGGCAAAAAAGTTG
>CAINUN010000084.1 GCA_903853805.1 uncultured Bacteroidota bacterium | reverse complement strand
GAGCAGTTCGCCGGTATATAATGCCATAATGGGCTTGCAAATAGACCAAGCATTAGAAATTAAAAAAACCGAATGGAAACACAGCTACCCGCCTACCCGATTAGTAAACCATATTGAAAAGAAATATGCCATGAGATTTGAACGCGGCGCTCATGCCGACCGTAGCGGTTGGATGATATTGCGGGTGAAGTAAGAGGAAGCGGATTTGCGAAGTAGTTTATGCTAAAAACTTGCGCAATAACTACTCATATTGGTTGGCTTTACGAAATTGAACTTCGTATATTTGGGAGTTAGCAGCAATATTATGACGACACTACAATACATATTCAGCATCTTGACATTTACGACACTTTGTTCGTGTCACAACGCATCGACAAACAAAACTTTGGCAACACAAAACGATAGTATTGTTAGTGACACAGTAAATATTTTTAATCAAACAAGTAACGCACCGACTTTTACAAATGACGAAGTAGAAGTCGACACAATTACAACCATAAAATTTGATGAGCTTTCAGTTTCTATTAGCCGTTTAATTATTTATGACGAGGACAAGAAAATTGATCAAATTCAAAAAGACACAGTTGAAATCTATGCTGAACTTGGTGAGACAATTGAAGGTCAACTTATTTCTTTTTCAAGCGATCAACTCACTGGTTTGACAGTTGAACAACGCTACGAAACAAGTGTGACAATTATGAATGAAGGTCCGCATTGCGACTTGACAGACTGGAAACATTTTTACTCTGACTGGAATAAATTACAAGCAAATAGCAAAGGACAATTTACTTGCGAAAAATATACTGAAAAGGATTATGAGAAATTTCCGAAAATATCAATTGACGACTTAAAGCAAAAAGTAAAAGAACAATGCGGGGACGACTGGTTTAAACTTGTCGAAAAAGTGAAATTGCCCACAGAAAATCCAAGTGGAGTAAGCATTAGCCGTTATTATCTAAGAGTAACTGGACAACGGAAGGAAAACGGACAAACGGTAACGAAGTTGATAGTTATTGAAACACCAATGGGATGCTAACTGGCAGAAGAAATACTGGTGCTAACATTTAGCCGAATAGAAGAAAAGCTCAGTTTGGCGAAGCATGTTGCTTCGTCATTATTTTAGAAAGCTTACACCACTGGCAAACTAATTTCAAACACCGAACCTTTGGGTTGGTTGTCTTTCACCACTATTTTTCCTTGGTGCTGCGTAACGATTTTGTGGGTGAGGTAAAGCCCTAAACCGGTGCCTTTTGTCTTACGCGAGTTTTCGTTGCCTACTCTATAAAATTTCTGAAAAACTTTTGCCTTTTCATGGTCGGGAATGCCCACACCTTCATCGCTTACTTGAAGCGTTGCAAAGTTTTGTTTAGGAAAAAGTTGGAGGGCAATAATGGTTTTGGCAGGCGAATATTTTACGGCGTTTTCCAACAAATTATTTACTGCCATTTGCAGCATCAACGGGTCGCCATCTACCCACAAATCTTCTGTAGAAAACTGCGCATCAAACCGCTCGGGGTAACGCATGGAATAATCGGTAAAAGCACGATCGACCAACTCAGAGAAATTGAGTTTTTCTCGGTGGGTTTTCATTTGCCTGCCTTCCATTTGCGAAGCAAGCAGCATGTTGTTGCACAAATCGTTTAAACGATTCGATTCTTGAATGCACTTATCAATGAGCAAATGTTTTTTCTCTTCGTCGAGATGATATTTTTCAAGAGTTTGCAAATTGAGTTTCATGGCAGCAATGGGCGACTTCAGTTCGTGTGTCACCGAAAGCATGAAATTGTTTTGCTGCCTCGAAAGCAAAATTCTTCTGCGAAAAGAATTGTAAACCACCGCAGCGCCAAAAAAAATGACCAGCAAAAAAGTACTGCCTTCGCCAATGTATTGCTTGGTTCTTGCGGCACGTTTTAACTCTAAAGCTTGTAGTTGTTTTTGAAAAAGAAGCGGTTGTTGTGTACTATCAATCTGTGTGCGAAGATTGATAAGCTGTTGGTCGAAAATTTGACTGCTTTGCGCGTTCAAACTCAATCCCCACCAAACAAGTGCGGCAATAATGTAAACGAGCAGCAACAAGTAAATGGCAGAAAAATACTTCATGGAATTTTATTTTTTAGGAACGCCTATTTTTTCAACACGCAAACCCACTTGCAACACTTCGGGCAAAGGATTGACCCGCATGTTTTGCTCTAACTTGATTTCATAAGTGCCCTTCTTTTTGAAAATCATGGCAGCATCATTTCTTGTAATGGGCATTCTTTGTTCCCAAATTTCGTTCATGCCCCTACCCAACCATTTGCCACCGGTTTCAGCCAAAGGAATTTCAATTCTTGACTGCTGAAAAACTTTTTCGCCAGGCTCTTTGGTATAAATGTTCAACCAAATATTGCCATAAGGATAAGCATCGGTATGGCGAATGAGAAAGTATAAATTGTAGTAGGATGATGTGTCGGATATTTCGAAACGAAAAGAAGGTTGAAAGTTGTAGTTCCAAGTATATGAAGGAACAGTAACCGACTTTTGATAGTATGGGGAAGTCATGCAACTATTAAGCCCAAGCAGGGAAAGAAGCAAGACAAAAACTGAGTGTTTTAAATGAAATTTCAATCCCGTCATTTTACAAAATGTTGAGCACCTGCTCTTTTGCTTTTTCCAGTTCATCTTTCATTTCAATTACAATCTGTTGAATGTCGGCATTGTTGGCTTTGGCACCAAGGGTATTAATCTCTCTGCCTACTTCTTGCAAAATAAAACCGAGTTTTTTTCCTTTCATCATTTCGTCTTTCTCCATGATGCTGTGGAAGTAATTACAATGTTGTTTTAGTCTTGTTTTTTCTTCAGTAAAATCGATGCGCTCAATGTAAAAAATCAATTCTTGTTCAAAACGATTAGGGTCAATGTTTTCTGCACCCACGGCATCGCGAAGCGATTGAGTAATACGGTTTTTGATTTTATCGGTTCTTAAACCTTCTAATGGGATAATGTTGTTTAAAGCAGTTTCAATGTTTTCGATTCTTGAAGTCATTTCTTTGGCAAGTGCCGCACCTTCATTCTTGCGGTGCTCCATCAATTTGTTGCAAGCATCAACTACGATATTTTCAATTTGCTTCCACTCTTCTTCAGGAATCATGTCTTGTTCAGGAGCTACCACTTCAGGCATTCTCATCAAAGTGGAAAGAACATTGTCTTCTGTGATGTTGAGTTGTTCGGCAATTTGTTTCATTCCCTGATAATAGAATAAAGCCAAACCTGTGTTGATGGTCATTGGCTTAGAAGCGCCTTCCATTTTTACAGAAACTACAAACTCAATGCTACCCCGATAAAGTGAACTGCTCAATACATTTCTCAAATCAAGTTCATAAGAACGAAGGATGGGAGGAAGTTTAGTGGTCAGTTCAAATTGTTTTCCGTTTAGCGATTTTATTTCTACCACTATTTGTCTTCCGTTCACCATGGCTTCTGCTCTTCCAAAACCAGTCATTGAGTACAGCATATCTAAATTCTTAGAGGGCAAAAATGAGCAAAGGATTCGCAATAAAAAAAGAAAAGAAGTTTTTCCTTTGAAATCCTTGTAAAATACTCTTAAAACTTAAGTAGGTTTTTTGATGGGGAGGATATTTGGCTATTTTTGTTTCCATCCTAAATATTGGTAAATGCATTTGAAGCTTTTCTTGGTTTGTTTTCTTTTTTCACTCACTGTTGTTGCGCAACAGACAGATGCTTCGCGCACCGACCTTGAGAAAAGAAGAGCAAGCATTATGGAGAGTATAAAGCAAACCCAAGAGCAATTGGAACATACTAAGCAAAATAAAAACGCTAGTATGAGCCAATTGAGGGCTTTACAAAGCAAACTTGCTGAAAGACAAAAACTCATCAACAACATTAACTCTGAAATTGGCGAAATCAACCAAAGCATCAATTCTTCTTCACAAGAAATCAATGGACTAAAGAAAAGTTTAGAGCTGCAAAAAATAAGGTACGCACAATCTGTAAGGTTTGCATACAAAAACAGAGCTTCCTACAATATGGTTGCATTTCTTTTCTCATCCACCAATTTTAATGAAGCCGTTCGCCGTTTAAAATACTTAAAGAAATATCGTGACAATAGAAAGGAACAAGCTGATCAAATAAGGACCACACAAGTAAGAATTGAAAAGAAGTTAGGCATACTTCACACTGAAAAATCACAGAAAGACGTGTTACGTTCCGCCGAAGAACAACAAAGAATGGTGATTCTTAATGAAACGAATGAGAAAGATAAAGTGGTGAAAGAATTGAAGGGGCAAGAGAAACAAATGTTGCAAGTAATCACTAACAACCAAAAATCTTTGCGTCAACTCGATCGCACCATTGCTAACATCATTCAACGTGAAATAGAATTGGCACGAAAACGTGAAGAAGAGGAACGAAAAAAAGAAGATGCGAGAATTAAGCAAGAAGAAGAATCGAGAAGAATAGCGTCTATGTCGGGTAATGGCATGAATATCAACACAGGTTCGGGAACTAAGCCTGTAGTAACTTCACCATCAACAACACCATCGACAACTGTAAAAACCAATGAACTTTCAAAAGAAAAAGCAGCAGCAGTTCATATTGCTGAGGTAAGAAGAAATAATGTTGCTAGACCAACTTATAATTTGAGTTTGACACCTGAAGTCGCAGCACTATCTAATAGTTTTGAGCAAAACAAAGGTCGCCTTCCTTGGCCGGTTACATCCGGTTTTGTAGCTGATGGATTTGGTGTAAAAAAACATCCTGTTTATAATATAATGATGGAGAATACAGGTGTTGATATACAAACAGCACAAAATGCACAAGTACGAGCAGTATTTGATGGCGTAGTACTAAGTGTAATATTTATGCCTGGTATGGGGCAATCAGTAATGGTCAATCATGGGCGTTTTTTTACAGTATATTCTAGACTTGGAAATGTATTAGTAAAGAGAGGGGATATTATAAAATTCAAGCAACCTGTTGGCACAGTAATTCTTAGTGATGACAATGAATACTTAGCTCATTTTGAAATTTGGAAAGTAGGCAACAATAACAAGCCTGTTGCCCAAGATCCAGAAGCTTGGATTGCTCGCTAATCTATTAATACATTTCCTGTCATTTCCTTAGGTATTTCAATGCCCATATACTTTAAAATAGTTGGAGCAATGTCGCCCAATTTCCCGTTACGAATTTCACCTTTATAGTCATTTGAAATCAAAAACAAAGGGACTGGATTTAAGGTGTGTGCAGTATTTGGCGAGCCATCTTCATTGATTAAGTAATCGGAGTTCCCATGGTCCGCTGTAAGGAAAATGGCATAGTCTTTTTCCAAAGCTTTAGTCACAATTTTTCCAACACAAGTATCCACCGTTTCAACAGCTTTTATAGCAGCTTCCCAAACACCTGTATGTCCCACCATGTCAGCATTTGCAAAGTTGAGACATATAAAATCAGCGCTTTTATTATGTATTTCTGGAAGAATGGCTTCGGTCAATTCAAAGGCGCTCATTTCTGGCTTTAAATCATAGGTGGCAACTGTTTTAGGAGAAGGAATCATGATGCGTTTTTCACCTTCAAATGGAAGCTCTCGCCCACCGCTAAAAAAGAAAGTAACATGCGGATATTTCTCTGTTTCTGCAATGCGAATTTGTTTCAACCCATTTGCTTCTAAAACCTCTCCGAGAGTTTTTGTTAAGTTATCATTACTGAAAACAATTTCTACATTTTTAAATGTTTTGTCATACTCTGTCATTGTAACGTAATGCAATGTAATAGGTTTCATTTCCTGTTCAGGAAATTCTCTTTGGGTCAATACCTCCGTAATTTCTCTACATCGGTCAGTTCGGAAGTTAAAACAAACAACAATATCATTTTCCTGAATTGTGGCTTTTGGATTTTCATTATTATCTGTAATAATAATTGGTTTGATAAATTCATCTGATACCCCTTCATCATAAGAAGTTTTAATTGAGGAAATGGCATCCTTTGTTTTTGTTCCTACCCCATTTATTAAAGCATCATAAGCTAATTTCACACGGTCCCAACGCTTATCACGGTCCATTGCAAAATATCTGCCTATCACTGTTGCAATAAACCCACCTGTTTTATTTAAGTGTTGTTGCAATTCTTCAATAAAACCCAATCCACTTTTAGGGTCCGTATCGCGCCCATCAGTAAACGCGTGTATGGCTACCCGAGGAATACCTTTTTCTTGAGCCAAAGAACAAAATGCTTTTAAATGATTGATGTGAGAATGAACCCCACCATCACTTACCAAACCCATTAGGTGTAAGGTTTTGTTTCCTGTTTTTGCGTCCTCAAAAGCAGCATTTAATACGGCACTTTTTTCAAGTTCCCCATTTTTTACTGCAACATTTATTCTTTGCAATTCTTGATAAACAATTCTGCCTGCGCCAATATTTAAATGACCCACTTCTGAATTGCCCATTTGTCCATCAGGTAAGCCTACAGCTTCGCCACAAGTTATGAGTTCAGTGTTTGGATATTTATTGTAAAGAGAAGAAACAAAAGGTGTTTTGGCGTTTGCAATTGCATCTGAAGAAGGAACAAGTCCATGTCCCCAGCCATCCATAATGATGAGCATTGTTTTTTTCGACATGGCACAAATTTAAGCTTTGGAACGATGAAAGTTTTTTTATTGCTGTATTTTTATCCCGAACAAAATTATTTTGAGCCTTTTCTTGGCTTGTTTTTTGCCGCTAAGTTTCAATTGAATTAAAGTCTATGCACTTCCTTTTCAGAAAATCAGTATTCACTGTCTTTTTTATGCTCATTTCTATTATTGGAATGTCACAAAATGTTGTGGACGATTTACGTTCTGCTTTAGCGGTAGGAAATGTAAATGGGATTGCACGTTATTTCGATAATAATGTGAACTTAAACATTACTGGTTCGCAAGCAAGCTATAGTCGTTCACAAGCTGAAATGGTTTTGAGAGACTTCTTCAACAAAAACAATCCACGTAAATTGGAAATTGAACATAGCGACGCAAGTCGAAATATGCGTTTTGCTATGGGCACACTTTTTACAGCCACTGGCAATTTCAAAGTTTATTTTGCAGTGAAGCAAAAAGAGAACAATACTATTATTCAAGAATTGAGAATAGAACGATAATTACTCCTAGTTAATAAAAGCACATTTTTATCAGAGAGTGAGAAGGCTTTTTTTAACAAGAAATAACCACTCTTTATGTTTACCCAATAAATCAAAAAGCCTTGAGACAAATGTTCTTTTTATTTTGGGATTATCAGCTTCCACATTGCTACAAAAAAATATAGGGTTGGCTGGGAAATATGAATTAGTCATTTATGGCTTTCAATCGTCTTCAATCCCCAATATGTAAAACAAACGTCTATAGTATTTCCCTTGTGAGTATTATTGATTTCTTCTTTTAAATTTCTAATTATGAATGCTTATTTACTAAAACTTCAAATCAAAAGTCAGTAATAAATTCAATAGAAATCATTCAACATTAATAGTCCCAGATGGCTTAACATCCTTAAATATACTCGAGTTTGCACTCTATCAATTTGATCTTACAGAGCTTTATACACGAATATTTCTCAAGAAAATGCATGAAAAGAAGGTCGTATTTTTCAATGTTTGTTTCTTCAACACTTTATTTGATAATGTTCAAAAAGCATATTCAGCAAGGTATACCGAAGCATCAAAACATACAGACTTAAGATGAAATTCAATAAAACCAAATGAAATAAATCAAGCTGTTTTGGTAGAAATTGAACAGCTTGCTAAGTTTTGTAAAACTTGCAAACCAGCTAGAAAGAACAAAATATTTTGAATTGTGCTTAAAACAAAAAGCCACCTCAGATGAGGTGACTTTTATTTTTTGATAATATTATTAATAACTACTTTACTTGAGCAACTAATGCTTTGAAAGAAGCTGGTTCATTCATAGCAAGATCAGCAAGAACTTTTCGGTTCAATTCAATTCCTTTTGTATGAAGCTTGCCCATAAATTTTGAGTAAGAAAGACCTTCTTCGCGGCAAGCGGCATTAATACGAACAATCCATAAAGAGCGATAATCACGCTTCTTAAGCTTACGACCTACAAATTTGTAGCCGAGTCCTTTTTCCAATACATTTTTGGCAACGGTATAAACGTTTTTACGTTTTCCATAAAATCCTTTTGCCCTGTTTAAAATCTTTTTCCTTCTTGCGCGGGAGGCAACCGCATTTACTGAACGTGGCATACTGTTTTTTAACGAACCCGATATGTTTTACGGTGTTCTTTTTTTAAAGGTTTCAAATTACTTGCTGCCTGGGTACTATTCGTGCCAGGGAACTTGATTTTTCTTAACGCATACCCAACATACGCTTCACGAGGTTTTCGTTCGCAGGATGAACGTAAGCAGCGTGGCGCAAGTGGCGTTTGCGTGTTTTCGATTTCTTTGTCAAAAGGTGGCTTTTAAACGCTTTATACCTTCTGATTTTGCCGGTGCCAGTAACTTTAAAAGTCTTCTTAGCACGGGAATGAGTCTTAACCTTTGGCATGGTCTCAATTTTGGGACTGCAAATGTAAGAGAATATTTGACAAAAAGGCAAAACAAATAAAATTTTATTTAGCAGAGACTCTTTGTTATTTTATTTTATCCCTTTAATTGTGTTTTGCTCAATTCAATTAATTTTACCGCATGCCAGTTTTAAGATTCAGAGTGGCCTGGGAAGAAGATGACCAGGTGTATAGAGACATAGAAGTATGTACAGGACAAAGTTTTTTAGAATTTCATCAAACTATTATTAAAGCATTTGAGTTTGATGGTAAACATAGCGCCTCCTTTTTCGAAAGTAACGACCGATGGCATCGTAATCGTGAAATCAATTCAGAAGTATTGATTAATAAAAAGGATGCGCTCTCTCTTTCAATGACTAAGACTCCAGTTTCTGCATTGATTTCTGTGCCCGACCAAAAGTTTGTTTATGTTTATGATCCTGTTAAAGAATGGACTTTCATTATTGAATTAATAGGAGTAGATAAAGAAGAAGTTATAAATAGAATTTATCCTTTTTTGGTTCGTAAAGAAGGGCTACCACCTGCTCAATATGGTGTTAGAGGCGTTTCCGGCGATAAGCTCATGGAAATTGAAGAGAAGTATGACCTAGGTCCTGATGAAATGGAAGATGGTTATGGTGATGAAGGAGAAGATGAAAGTGGAGAAGGAGAAGAAACAAGCAATGAAGATGAATTTGGCAGTGATGTCTTCGATGAATAACCAACCACAAAAGACCGTTATTATTATTGCAGGACCAACAGCAGTTGGCAAAACAAGCATTGCTATTCAACTCGCCAAAATACTCAGCACATCTATCATTTCTGCTGATAGCAGACAATGTTATCATGAAATGAATATTGGAACTGCCTGTCCTACAAAAGAGGAAATGAACGGCGTAAAGCATTATTTCATTCAAGAAAAAAGTATTGTCGAAAATATTTCTGCTGCTGATTATGAAATGTTTGCTTTAAAATACCTTAATGAAATCTTTCAAAAAAATGATGTGGCCATTGTTTGTGGTGGAACAGGCTTGTATTTAAAAGCTTTGACTGATGGTTTGGATGAAATGCCAAAAATTGATGTGAAAATTGATAAAGATGTCAATCAGTTTTATCAAGAAAAAGGAATGAAATGGTTGCAAGAAACAATTAAAGAGGAAGACCGAGAATTCTACGAACAAGGTGAAATCCAAAACCCAGCGAGACTAATTCGTGCATTGGTATTTAAACGTTCAACAGGAGTAAGTATCAATCATTATAAAACAGGAAAAAGGAAAAAAAGAAATTTCAAAATTATAAAGGTTGCATTGCTATTACCACGCAATATTTTGTATGAAAGAATCAACCAACGAGTAGAGGACATGATGCAACATGGTTTATTAGAAGAAGTAAACTATCTTTTGCCCTACAAACAATTAAAAAATCTGCAAACAGTAGGTTACACTGAATTGTTTGATTTTTTAGATGGACAATGCTCTCTCAAAGAGGCAATCGATAAAATAAAACAACGCACCCGCAATTATGCCAAACGTCAACTTACATGGTTTAAAAAAGACGAAACATATCATTGGTTAGAAGCCGATGAATCGGCAATTGAAAAAGCACTTCAATTACTGAATAGTAACCCAAATCTCTAATGTATCCACTATTTTCCGGTCGTTGGAAAGGCGCGGCACTTTGTTTTGTCCACCAAGTTTTCCTTGCGTTTTCATGTATTCCTGAAATGCATGACGCTGCATATTTCTAATTTTCAAAGGCTGTAAAATATTGCCTGCAATCAAGTCGTTGTAGTAAATGTTTTTCTGCCGAAGATGGTTATCAATTCTTGAAGCAAAATCATCAATATTTTCAGGTGCTTTTTCAAACTCAATAAACCATTCATGAAATGGCAACTCGTCTGAGTTTTGAATTTTAGGAGCAACAGTATATTCTATCAAAAGAACATTCATTTCTTCCGAAGCTTTAAGAATTGCATAATCCACTTCTTCGCTAATAACATGTTCACCAAAAGCTGAAATATAGTGTTTGATTCTACCCGTCACAACAATGCGATAGGGGTCTTTGCTTACAAACTTTATTGTATCGCCAATATTATAACCCCAAAGCCCTGCATTACTGTTGACAATGAGTGCGTATTGTTCACCAATTTCAACATTCTCTAATGAAATTCTTTTCGGATTTTCTTTGAAAATTTCACCCATAGGAATAAACTCAAAGAAAATCCCTGAGTTGGTATTCAACAACAAACCTTCTTTGTCCAATGTATCTTGAAATGCAAAAAAACCTTCTGATGCAGGAAATGTTTCAATGGCATCAATTGGTGCGCCAATACTATCGAACAACTTAGCTTTATATGGTTCAAAATTCACTCCACCATGAACAATAACTTGTAGATTTGGAAATAATTCTTTGATTTTTTTACCATTGCTTTTTTCCATCAGCCAATCAAAATACATCTGCATCCACGGAGGAATGCCGCTGATTAGCGACATGTCTTGAGTGATTGTTTCTTCCACAATTTTCCCCAATTTTTCTTCCCAATCTTCTATACAATTTGTTTCAAAACTAGGGAGTTGATTGCCGCGTAAATATTTAGGGACAAAATGATTAACAATACCACTTAAACGACCTGTAGGAATTCCACCAATTCTTTCTAATACTGGACTTCCTGAAAGAAAAATCATTTTACCATTTGCAAATGAGGGATTTCCACTTTCCACCATATAGCATAACAAAGCATTTCTAGCTGTGTTAATATGGTTAGGAATAGATTCGTTGGTAATAGGAATATATTTCACACCACTCGTTGTGCCTGAAGTTTTGGCGAAATAAATCGGGCGACCCTTCCACAAAACATTTTGCTGTCCGTTTTTAATTCTTTCAATAAAAGGTTTGAAAGCTTCGTAATCTCTAATCGGAACGGCTTGAGTAAAATCTTCGTAAGTTTTTATCTCTTTAAAATAATGTTCTTTTCCAAATACTGTTGCACTGCCAACTTTCAATAAATACTGCAACCATTGTTGTTGATCAGGAACAGCATTTACCATTTCTTTTCTTAACTTGTTGTGAATGATAGAAGCGAAAGGACGCGCTAGAAAAGATTTTATCTTCATTGCTCAAAAGTGGAAGGCAAATGTACAATTATCATCAAAGAGGTTGACGAAAAAACTTGTACCTTCTTTTATAAAAAACAGTGTTACAAAAACACAGATGGAAAATTATTTGTCGAAAAGAAAAAAAGAACGTTACCTTTGCGCGAAATATTTAAAGGGATAGTCATGTTCGCGATTGTAAATATTGCAGGTCAGCAATTTAAAGTTCAGAAAGATCAAGAGTTATTTGTACATCGTCTTAGCGGTAACGCAGGCGATAAAGTTGAATTCTCAGATGTGTTAATGACAAGTGACAACAACAATGTTAAGCTTGGTGCCAACGCTAAAGTAAATGCAGAGATTCTTGATCATTTAAAAGGAGATAAAGTTCTTATTTTCAAGAAAAAACGCCGTAAGGGTTATGAAAAGCTCAACGGACATCGTCAATATCTCACAAAAATTCGCATCAACGAGATTGCTTAATTGAAAAACTTTTTTAGAAAATTAGAAAATAGAAAATAGAAAATGGCTCATAAAAAAGGTGAAGGTAGCGTAAAGAACGGTCGTGATTCACAGAGTAAAAGACTTGGCGTAAAAATATTTGGTGGTCAGCCGGCTATCAACGGAAATATCATTGTTCGTCAACGTGGAACAGTTTATCATCCTGGTGAAAATGTTGGATTAGGAAAAGATTTCACTATATTCGCAACGACTGATGGTATTGTTGAGTTTCGTAAGACACGCACCAAAACATTGATATCAGTAAAAGAAGTTACAGCTACAGCCTAAGGACTAACCCCCTTCGGTTGTTTGCCATATAAAGATTTTTTGTTTAACCCTTAAATTCACACAATTATGGCAACAGCAAAAAAAGCTGCTCCTGCAAAGAAAGCAGCACCAGCTAAAAAAGCAGCACCTGCAAAGAAAGCTGCTCCAGCCAAAAAAGCTGCGCCTGCTAAAAAAGCAGCACCAGCCAAAAAAGCAGCACCTGCAAAGAAAGCTGCGCCAGCTAAAAAAGCAGCTCCTGCAAAGAAAGCTGCGCCAGCTAAAAAAGCGGCTCCTGCAAAGAAAGCTGCGCCAGCTAAAAAAGCGGCTCCTGCTAAGAAAGCAGCTCCAGCTAAAAAAGCGGCTCCTGCAAAGAAAGCTGCTCCAGCTAAAAAAGCTGCTCCTAAAAAGGCAGCCGCTAAAAAATAAGAAATTTATTTTAGCGATTTTAAAAAGAGACTGTTTAGCGACGGTCTCTTTTTTTTCTCAAATTTCACCCTTATTATCAAATGCTATTTAAGTGCACTATTAATTAGTAGTTGTGATTCTATATAAAAATAAGCACAGCAAATTTCTGCTTATTAGAACCGAGAAGCTTCTCTATCAAATTCGTAATATCAATTTTGCACTTGTAACATTTCAATTAAATGAGGACATTTACTGCCAAGACTTTTTATAAAGTGTCATTATGTTGGTTTTGAAAAGAACTTTTTTTTGTGTGTGGCTGCTATTATTGTGCCATGTGTGTGCTATCGCGCAGACGAATACATTAGTACAGGCAAAATTATTTGCAGATAATGGCGAAATAAAAAAAGCAAAAGATCTGTTTGAATACCTCTACAAACAATCTCCAAATGATTGTGATGTTTATCAAGGCTATTTCGATTTTTTGTTTATTAACAAAGAATGGAAAGCAGCGGAAAAATTGGTAGAGCATCAATTCAAAATAAAGACTTATGCCCCTTTGATGCACATCGACCTTGGGCGAGTATATCTTAAAGAAAGTAAAGAAAAAAAAGCGAATGAGCAATTTGATTATGCTATTCAATCTTTGAACGGTGATGACATGCTCACATCTAAAATGGCTAGCACTTTTGAAGATGATAGCCTTGATGCTTGGGCAATAAAAACCCTCGAACATGGCATTGAAATGATACACAACCCATTTATGTATGGCATACCATTGGCAAAGCTTTATGCTAAAGCAGGAAAAATGGATGAAGCTGTAACCGCATTATTGAATTTAGGCCAAATTCAAATTCCAGGTGTAGAAGATACAAAGGCAACATTATTGCAGCTTATAGGAAATGACCCACAGAAATTGCAGTTGACTCAAAAGGCTTTAATAAAAAAAATAAACGAACAACCTAACAACATTTGGTACATTGATTTGCTTATATGGGTTTATACTCAAAAGAATGACTGGGAAGGGGCACTGATGCAAATTGAAGCACTTGATGCACGTAAAAAAGAAGGCGGACAAATGTTGCTAAACTTTGCAAGAACAGCTGCCACTGAAAAGAAATATGACATAGCCAACCATGCACTCGATATATTATTAGAAAAAGGGAAAGAACATCCATATTACTCAGTTTCTCGAACAGAGAAACTGAAAGTTGGATTTGCAAGCATCAAAAACAATCCTGATTTCAAGCAAGAAGAAGTGGATAGTTTAGAAATAGATTTTGAAAATTATTTTACCGATTTTCCACAGGTATTTGCTTCCGAAACTTTAAGAGATTATGCTTCCCTTGAAACACAATACGCAGGCAACACGCAAAAGGCAATTGATCTTTTAGAAAAAGCACTCCAACAACCAAATGCTAGAAAAGACTTTGTTGGTAATGCAAAATTGCAATTAGGTGATTACTATGTTTTGGTTGGTAAAATTTGGGATGCCTCTTTGCTTTATTCACAAGTAGATAAGTCTTTTCGGGAAGATATTTTGGGCGAAGAAGCTCGCTTTCGCAATGCTAGACTTTCATATTACGAAGGTGATTTTGAATGGTCTCAAGGACAATTGATGGTATTGAAGGCTTCCACTTCCGAACTCATTGCTAATGATGCCCTTTATCTTTCTGTATTAATTACCGAAAATATTCCGCCTGACAGCAATATGATTCCGTTGAAAAGATTTGCCTTCGCCGACCTTTTAATGTTCCAAAACAAAGACAAAGAAGCTGAACAATTATTAGACAGCATTTCGAAATTTTATCCAAAGCATCCTTTGCAAGATGATATTTATATGCAGTTGGCAAAACTAAAAATCAAACATAAAGACTACGTTAATGCGCTTAATTGGTTGAAGAAAATTGTTGACGAGTACAAAAAAGATGTACTGGCGGATGATGCGGTTTTTCTTTCTGCCCAGATTTATGAGCAATATTTAATGCAACTCGATAAAGCAAAATACTTTTATGAGTCAGTATTGGTGGATTACCCCGGAAGTACTTTTGGGCAAGCAGCAAGAAACCAATTAAATGAATTGAATGGCAAAAAATCGCTGGAACCCTAGCAGGTTCAACGTTAAAAAGATACTGTTCATCGTGTATAATTTCCCAATAAATAAAACTTTACCTAACATTAATGTTGGTGGTGAAATAATTCTGTAATTTAGACGTGTATTACCAACGTATCTATTCAAATCATTGTCTTAATGGCAACAGATGTTTTGTAGTTAAAGACCAATTTATGAAAATGAATTACCTGAAACAATTGATGTTGGTGCTAAGTTTCAGCATCGGTATCAAGAGTGCTCAAGCCCAAATAACCGTCACTAATAGCCAAACAGCCCAACAACTTGTTCAAAGATTAGTGGGCTATAATGTTACAGTCTTAAATCCTACGCTTAATTGCACACCACAGCACAATGGACAATTCACCACTTTAACTTCCAACCTTGGCTTAAGTGGGGGAATTATTCTATGTACTGGAAATGCAAATGATCTTGCTGGACCATATTCAAATTATGTAGGACAAACATCCGCTACAGGTGGTAACGCGGCATTGTCTGCATTAATTAATGGCACAATTACTAATGATGCCTGTGTGTTGGATTTTGATTTTGTACCCGATGTTGATACTATATCAACCTTGCATTTCGATTATGTTTTTGGCTCAGAAGAATATCCTGGTTATACATGTTCCCAGTATAACGATGTTTTTGGATTTCTGATTTCAGGTCCCGGGTATATGCCTGCGGTAAATATCGCTTTGGTTCCTACTACTACAATTCCAGTTGCTATTAATAGTGTAAACAGTGGGACACCTAGTGGTGGTTATCCATTATCAAATTGCACTAGTATGGGTACTGGCTCACCCTTCCCTCAGTACTTTGTAAATAATAATGCCATTGCTGGACAAACAATTGCTTTAGATGGGTTTACAACAGTATTACAAGCTAAAGCCATAGTCTATCCATGTGATACATATCATATGAAATTGGGCGTTGCTAATGCAGTGGATCATGTTTTGAATTCTGCTGTTTTTGTTAAGGAGAATTCCTTTTCAGTTGACACCGTTTCATTGGATTTGACTGGAGCTATTGCTTCCGATTCTGGTTATTTAGTAGAAGGATGCACACCTGCTACTATTTTTGCTATACGAACGCAAGCAGCAACTCACAAGAAAAAAATCTGTTTGTCATATGGTGGAACAGCAACTAACGGTATTGATTATCCAATGCTTCCTGACTCATTAGTCATTCTTCCTGGAGCGACAACTGCTTCTATGACCTTGAGTCCTATTCAAGATAATATTGTTGAGCCTGGTTTTGAAACTGTAATAATCCGACGACTTAACTGCTGCACATTTAGTCCTATAGACAGTATTACTATCAAAATACGAGATTCACTTGAAATGACTTTATTGAGTCCTGATGTCAATATTTGTGGAAGTGATTCGGTATTGCTACATGTTTCAGGAGACCCTTCATTTATCTATACTTGGTCTCCATCTACTAATGTTTTGAATATTCATGATACGCTAACACATGCTTTCCCAACAACTACAACAACCTATACAGTAACCGCCCATTTTTCTAGTTGTCCTGATGTTTCACGTTCTTTCACAGCTAATGTTGAACCTATACCTCAGGTACACATTATGAATGATACTGCATTATGCATCAAAGACCCTTTAATTATAAAGACGGATGTCCAACCAAGTAGTTTCCCTTATTACAGCTTTAACTGGTCGCCTTCAGTGAACCTAAATAATCCCAATATTCAAAACCCAATATTCTCATTGGCTCCAGGTTCTGTTGGTTCTTTTACTTATATACTCACAGTGAACACACCACTAGGTTGTACTGGAAAAGATACATTTACAATTACTGGCAGACCAGGCGTTACTTTGACTAATGTAACAAAAGACTTTATTGCCATGTACGGACAAACAGTTCAATTAAATGCCGAAGGGGCACCTATGTATGTTTGGACTCCGGATAAATACCTTGATTTCCCTAACACACCCGATCCAATTGCAACAGCACTTGATACAGTGACTTTTCAAGTTATTGGTATGAACATTTGGGGATGTGCAGATACTGCTTATGTAAAAATGAATATTGACTACACCATGTTTGAAACACTTCCAAGCGCTTTCTCTCCTAATAATGATGGAAAGAATGATGTTTTTAAACTTGGACACATGAAATATCAACGTCTTCTTGAATTCCGTATTTTCAACCGTTGGGGTCAAGAAGTTTTTAGTACTAACGACTACAATCTAGGTTGGGATGGAACTTATAAAGGAGTGCCTCAGGATATTGGTGTATATCAATACCTGATTCGGGTAGCAACCCCTGAGGGTATTCAACGTACCTACAAAGGAAACATTACTTTAATTCGATAAAAAAGCCGGGGCAACCCGGTTTTTTTTATCAATAACTAGTTCCTAAAAAATAATTTTCTGTTTCAAATTACCGCCTATTTTTACAATTCCACAAAACTTTATTTAGCACAAAAACAAAGTCATGTACCAAAGATTTCAGATCCTAAAAAAACGTTTTCATATTGAGAGTGAAGTATTGAGCGCTATGATAATAGGATACTTCATCCTTTTTATTTCAGGAATAATTTTCTTGCAAAATATTCAAGGGAATAATTATAGTGAGAATAAACAATTTAGCGAACAACAACATATTCTGCAACCCAACCCATCCTTGCAATTGAGCCACTAACTAAAAAACACCAAGTTGTGCTTTTTTATACTCTTGGTCTCCATGGAATTTCTTCGCCATTATTTTTCATGACGATATATCGCGATAAAACAAACAAATAATCAGAAAGTCTGTTCAGATATTGAAGTATTAATTCGGAAACGGCTTCTCCATTTTCATTCATGGCGACACAAAGTCTTTCCGATCTTCTACAAACACATCTTGCCACATGTGCCATTGATGCTGCAAAATTTCCTCCAGGTAAAATAAAAGAACGCATTTCAGGGAGTTCTTCATTCATGTTGTCAATTTGTTCTTCCAACCAAAGAACATCCTCTTCATAGATATCTGGCAATTTCATTTTCACTTCTTTTTTAGCACTGGTTGCTAACTCCGATCCAATCGTAAACAATCGGTCTTGGATCGTTCTGATAGCGTGTATAATGTCGACTTCATCTACACCATCACTTACCACACCAAGATAAGAATTCAACTCATCAATTGTGCCATAACTTTCAATGCGGATATGGTTTTTTGATACTCTTTCACCTCCTATCAAACCAGTGGTTCCCTTATCGCCAGTTTTTGTATAAATCTTATATGCCATCAGAATGTTTTTGTCAATAAATCTGTTTCTACCATGCCATCTCGAATCCGTACTACACGTTTTGTAAACTTGGCAATATCTTCTTCGTGAGTCACCAATACAACTGTGTTTCCTTGATCATGAATTTTACAGAAAAGGTCCATGATTTCAACAGATGTTTTAGTATCAAGATTTCCAGTTGGTTCATCGGCAAGCAGTAATGACGGATTATTAATTAATGCTCGTGCAATTGCAACTCGTTGGCTTTGTCCACCTGATAATTCATTAGGTTTATGGTGTGCTCTGTCACCAAGCCCTACTTTATCTAACATGGTTCTCGCACGTTCTTCTCTTTCTTGTTTTCCAATCCCTGCATAAATCAAGGGTAATGCAACATTTTCCCAAGCAGTTAGTCTTGGCAGCAAATTAAATTGCTGAAAAACAAAACCAATTTCTGTATTCCGTACACCAGCCAATTCATCATCACCCATTCTACTGACATCTTTCCCATTCAAAATATATTGCCCAGAAGTTGGTGTATCTAAACAACCAATAATGTTCATTAATGTTGATTTACCAGAACCAGATGGACCCATTAAAGCAACATATTCATTAGGGGTAATAGTCAAGTCAATTCCTTTCAAAACAGGCAATTCCTGTTTGCCAAGAAAATAACTTTTTCTGATTTCTTTTAGGAGAATAACATCCTCTTTTGATGTCGCCATGATGTTTCAAAAATAAGGAAAGGGTGTGGATGTTTTGAAATTGAATTCCTAAAAAAACGGCTGCCTTTATCAAGCAGCCGTTTTTTATATCAAGACTTTAGTTTAAACTCGATCAATATTTGTTTTGAAATATTCCAAAGTGCGTTTCAAGCCTTCTGCACGATCAACTTTTGGTTCCCATCCTAAAAGTTGTTGTGCTTTGGTAATATTTGGTTTACGTTGCTTAGGGTCATCTTGTGGAAGCGGTTCATAAACAATCTTTACATTATTGCCTACCAACGCCACTACTTCTTCCGCAAAATCTTTCAATGATATTTCTACAGGATTACCAATATTTACTGGCAAATGATAGTCCCCTAACAGCAAACGATAAATTCCATCCACTAAATCATCTACATAACAGAAAGAACGGGTTTGAGAACCATCGCCAAAAACAGTTACATCTTCGCCACGCAAAGCCTGACTCATAAAGGTTGGCAATGCACGTCCATCATCGAGGCGCATACGCGGACCATAAGTGTTGAAGATGCGTATAATGCGCGTTTCAACCCCATGGAAATTATGGTAAGCCATTGTGATTGATTCCATGAAACGTTTTGCTTCATCATACACGCCACGCGGACCAACAGGGTTCACATTACCCCAATATTCTTCTACTTGAGGGTGAACTAAAGGATCACCATAAACCTCTGAAGTAGAAGCCACTAAAATTCTTGCGCCTTTTGATTTTGCCAAACCCAACAAATTATGTGTTCCTAAAGAACCCACTTTCAAGGTTTGAATCGGCATTTTCAAATAATCAATTGGAGATGCAGGCGAAGCAAAGTGAAGGATATAATCAATTTTCCCTGGAACATGAACGAACTTGGTTACATCATGATGATAAAACTCAAATTCCTTCAGTGGAAAAAGGTGTTCAATATTTCGGATGTTGCCGGTAAGCAGGTTATCCATACCTACTACTAGATACCCTTCTTTTAAGAAACGGTCGCAGAGGTGAGATCCAAGAAATCCCGCTGCTCCTGTTATTAATATTCTTTTTTGTGACATTGTGTTTTGTTGTTTTTTGGGGGTGAAATGTGTAATTATTTTTTCACTGTTTCTCTTCCAATAGATTCGTAATAGAAAGGCAAAGTTTTCATTTTGTCTAAGCTATAAACATTTCTTCCGTCGAAGATGGCTTTTGATTTCAATGCATTTTCCATGCGCTTGAAATCAGGATTGCGGAACTCGCTCCATTCTGTTACAATCACCAAAGCATCGGCTCCGTTGATGGCATCATATTGGTCTTCGGCAAAATAAACTGCATCACCAAAAATGGCTTTTACATTGTTCATTGCTTCAGGGTCGAAGGCACGAACAGAGGCGCCGGCCTCAGACAATTCCTTAATCAATTCCAAAGCGGGAGCTTCACGAATATCATCTGTTTCAGGTTTGAATGCCAATCCCCAAATAGCAAATGTTTTTCCTTGAAGGCTATCTCCAAAATAAGCTTTTACTTTCTTACCTAAAACTGTTTTTTGACGGTCATTTACTTGCATGGTAGTTTCCACTAAGCGATAATCAAACCCATATTCGCGTGCCGTTCTTGCCAATGCTTGCACATCTTTAGGGAAACAACTTCCGCCATAACCCACACCAGGAAACAAGAAACGTTTTCCAATGCGACTATCCGAACCCATACCCATGCGCACATTGTCAACATTAGCACCGGCTAATTCACACAACAAAGACATTTCGTTCATGAAAGAAATCCGCATAGCGAGGTAAGCATTCGCAGCATATTTCGTCATTTCAGAACTGCGCTCATCCATGAAATAAATAGGATTTCCTTGGCGAACAAATGGTTGATAGAGTTCTTCCATCAATTTCTTTGCTCTGTCAGATGATGTGCCAATCACCACGCGGTCGGGTTTCAAAAAATCATCCACAGCCACTCCTTCACGAAGGAACTCAGGATTGGAAACCACATCAAATAAATTCTTGTCGAGTTTAGCACCCAATCTTGCAGCTACTTTTTCAGCAGTGCCAACTGGTACGGTACTTTTATTAACAATGACTGTATATTCGGTAATAATAGTAGATAGGTCTTCAGCTACACCCAACACATATTGCAAATCGGCAGCACCATCTTTGCCCGGAGGCGTTGGTAATGCCAAGAAAATTATTTGTGCTCCTTTAATGCCGTCGGCAAGTGAAGTAGTGAAAGTAAGCCGCTTGTCTTTGATATTTCTTTCAAGCAAATTGTCTAAACCTGGCTCGTAAATGGGTGTTTCGCCACGACGAAGCTGGGCAATTTTTTCTTCGTTGATGTCAATACAAACAACGTTGTTTCCTGTTTCTGCAAAACAAGTTCCTGTAACGAGTCCAACGTATCCTGTACCAATGATTGCTACTTGCATAATGGTTAAAAAATTTTTGCAAACCTAATAGAAAAACAGCAGTATTTATAGCAAAGTGCCTACTATTAAGATGTTAATGCAATTTATCAAATCTCATCTAGGCAAGCCAATAAAATATTGCACGCTGTCTCTATTTCTTTTGCTGAAATGGTCAAAGGTGGTGCAATGCGAATGCACTGTGGTGCAAACAAAAACCAATCACTAAACAAGCCTTTTTGCATTGCGTTGTGTAAGACCTTCATCACTTCATCTGCACTATCCAATTCCACTGCCATCAACAAGCCCTTGCTGCTCACTGCTTTTATTTTTGGATGATGCAGCTTTTCTAGAAATAATTTTTCTTTTGCGGCAACGCCTCCCACTATTTTTTCTTGCAACAAAATATCAAACGCTGCTTTGCCTGCGGCACAACAAACCGGGTGTCCGCCAAAAGTGGTGATGTGACCCAACACCGGATTTTCTGTGAGCGTTTGCATCATTTCCCACGAAGCCACGAAAGCGCCCAATGGCATGCCGCCACCTAAAGCTTTTCCCAACAACAATATATCGGGCACCACACCATAATGCTCAAAACCCCACAAGGTTCCGGTTCGTCCAAAACCTGTTTGAATTTCATCCATCACCAACAAGGCACCTTTTTCTTTACATCTTGTTGCCAATGCTTCAAGCCATGCTTGCTTGGGTGCTAGCACACCGGCTTCTCCTTGAACCGACTCGATAAACACAGCAGCCGTGTGGTCATCAATTGCATCAATCAGTTCTCGAGTGTTATAATCATAGTGCCCAACGCCCGGCATTAACGGTCTAAATGCATTGCGCCAATATTCATCTCCTAATAAGCTCAAAGCCCCCGTGGTGCTGCCATGATAACTATTATTGCAGGCAATCAGGTTGGTTTTGCCCGTCACTCTTTTGGCTAATTTTATCGCTCCTTCCACTGCCTCTGCACCACTATTGGTAAAATAAACCGAACTTAAACTTGCTGGCAATTGTGCTGCAAGCGCTGCTGAATAAGCCACTTGTGGCGTTTGCACCAATTCGCCATAAACCATGATGTGCAAATAGTCATTTGCCTGTTTCGTTATGGCATCAATAACTTCCTTTCTTCCATGCCCCAAATTGCATACACTAATGCCGCCAATAAGGTCAAGATATGCCTTGCCATCCGCATCATACAAATAATTGCCACTTGCACTAACTATATGCAAACCTACAGGTGCAGGCGAGGTGGGTGCAAGGTGTTGTTGAAAAAGTTGTCGGGTATTCATTCAATGAGTTTATGTTTTTGGATGGCTCTGTGTTTTTGAAACAAAAAAACGAAGAAAAGTAAAAACGAAAGAACCTAATTACCGATAAGATGCAGCTGCGCAAAGATACTAAGGGAAATACCAAGCACTCTAACAAGTTATTAGTCTTTGAATTCATTTCTATTTCAAACACATACGATGATTTCTGAAAAAAACACTTGCTTTTAAAAATTCTTTTTACCTTTAATGGGAGAAAAATAATGCTATGAGAAGGGCGATTTTTATTTTGATTACTACTTTGTTGGTTATTAAAATGAATGTAAAAGCACAAGTTGTTGCTGATACATTCGGTAATATCTATTCAAGTTACACCTCCATAAGTCCTTTTACTTTTGGTTGGGGGTCTTTTGATACGGTAAAATCAAACTACATACTTTTCACTCAAAGCGAACTTGCGTCAAAAGGAATTTACCCTGGAACAAAAATTTATGGCTGTGGGTTTCATAAATGCGATACTGTTGGGGTGCCATCAACTCTTAATCTTAATTTGAAAATTGATTACAGAAGTGGCTCAAACGATACAAACTACAATAGCTATAGCCAACCCAATATCAACGCCCATAAATATTATTCTTACTTAAGTAGTTCTATAAGTGCTCCAAGTTATTTAATTCCCTACAGTGAATTGTCATTAAATAAAAGTTTTGGATTCCCTAGTCAATACAATAATGGAACGGACTTTACTTTTCCTCATAATTCAGTAGATTGGTATTCATTTATGTCCGATGGACCTTTTATGTATAATGGTGGTTCTTTAGAAATTCATATTGTTATTACAGGACCTAGTCTTTATGGAAAAACAATTCTATGTTCAGCTCAATATGGCCCTTTTAATAAAACATGGACTCAAGCGAATAACAGCTCTGGCGGTTCATTTAGACCCGTTACTATCATTTATCATTCGCCAAGCCCTGACGTTTGTAATGGTATTCCAAGTGTATGTACTATTTCAGGTAACTCAATAGCTTGTAAAAATGGGCTTAATTATTCTCTTTGTGTTGATAATGCCTCGAATGGGAATGGGACTTTATTTCAATGGCAAATATCTACCAACAATGGATTGACTTGGACAAATATTCCTGGAGCTACGAATGCGGTACATAAATATCAAATTACTTCCCCCACTCAGTTTAGATGTTTTTTAACGTGTAGTAATTCAGGTCTTTCCTCTATCACCTCAACTCATACAGTAAATCCGTATTCTTATAAAATTGATTCCATTTCTATGTCTATTTCTGGTCATGATGTTTGGTTTCTTGGACATGTGCCCGATACGATTATAGGACAACCTGGGTACCCGCAAAATGCATACAATTGGATTTATGGCAACGACCCAAATCCTTTAGCTCCAACTTGGTTCACCTATTGGTCTGTTTTGACTGCTTTTACTTCATACAATGTTGATAGTAATTATACAGCAATATTATCAAGTGGTAACTATTGTAACGCAGATTCTGCTTTTAAAACCTTCTATATTGGTTGTCCCGGGTCATTAACTTTTAAGAATACTATTTCAGCTTCTGCCGATACAAATTGCCCTGGAAATCCTGTTACACTTAAAATTAATGACACACTTCCAGCAAATTATTATGTTGATTGGCTGCATATTATGCCTTCAGGCAATTATATTCTTCCAGGGTCAACAGGGCCATCAATAAGTGTGTATCCTGGACCCCCTAATACAATCTATAGATGTGCCGCAATTTGTAGTATTTCCGGAAATTTTAAATACTCCAACTATGATACTGTTTATCTTTACAATCCTTCCACAGCAGGCACCATCCAAGCCCAAAACACAACAGGCAACTATTACAACTTCACCAACTCAGGCATGAACAATGCCCAAAGCTTTACTTGGTACTTTGGAGATGGAGATAGTTCTATATCGCTATCTCCAAACCATCATTATAATTTATCAGGTATTTATAATGTAGCCTTCGTAACCAAAAGTGTAAATGGCTGCACCGATACCGCTTTTACAACCGTCAACATCACCACAGGTATAGAAGAAACCCAAACCAAACTATTAACCATTTCCCCCAATCCGTTTATTGAAAACTTTGTGGTGAATTGTCCTGCTGCAAAAGGCAGTTTGGATATAGTAGATGGGATGGGTAAAGTTATAAAGTCGGTTGTCATAAAGTCTGTGAATACAACTATTGATTTTAAAGGTTATGCAAGTGGAATCTACCTCATCAAATACCAAAACGGCAACGAAAGCATTACTCAGAAAATCATTAAACAATAAAACTTGTCCTTTTGCGTTTTTACATTTTAAATGATGAATACTGTTCTTTTTTACATTGTGGTCAACTTTTAGGCGAAAATTGTTCTTTTTTACTACGTGGATTTATTAGTTCTTAGAAAACAGGGGATTGTATAAGAAAATAGGTATTGGGAATGCCATTTATAAGTCTTTTACAAAAAATTCTAAAAAATAGAAAGACAGACTAAATGCTTTAGGATGCTATTCTAAAATCTTGAATCGTACACCTAACACTTTAGGATGCCATTCAATAAATTGGAAGGATATGCCAAACGCTTTAGGATGCCGTTCTAAATTCTTGAATGGTTTGCTAAACGCTTTAGGATGCCGTTCTAAATTCACGAAATGTAGGCAAATCACTTTAGCGTGTCATTCTAAAAATGGGATATAATGTTTTCTTCATGCAATAATTGTTTTCTGAAAAAATACATTTTATCTTAAAAAAATAAACAATACAAATCTTATGACACTTACCATTGAGAAAGTTTTTGGTAATTATTTTGATGACAAAAGCATCAATAATCCCCGCCTAGGCAATTTTGGAAAAAATACCCTAGGTCGTTTTAAAGCAATGAATAAAACGGGAGAATACACCCCCATTATAGACATCATCGAAAGTCCACTTACCATTTTCATGAACGAATCGGGCGAAATATCGCTTGTGGAGGCACAACGCCGTGGACTGACTATTACTACCGACATGGTAATAGACAATCTTCATGATACGATGAATGAAAAGTATATTGAGATTGCTTATAAATTGGGTGGCGAAAAAGTAACTGCTATGTTGGAATTTTATCCGCATGGTGTGAGCGAATATGGGCAAGCCACTAAGGAAAAAATGCCTATAATAACAGATAGGCTCTTTAAGGCGGCAGATCTTCATAAAGCAGCATTGGGCAAAGATTTATCTGATTTATTAAAGAGTTTTGAAGACTTGTGGAAGAATGCGCGTGAAAGTCAAACAAACAAGAAAACGGAAGAAGGCACCGACCGCACATCGCGCAACAAAAGCCGTGTGGATTTAGAACTTGCGCTTACTAAAGCCGTGCATCATATTGGCGAAAAATTTCCGGGAGATGTGGAAATGGGTAAAAATTTCTTTGAGTTTCATTTGTTGTATAACGCAACGAATAGTGCCAAAGATGCAACAACTCCTGTAGTGTAAACAAGATTGTCTATTATAAAAAAGGACGTTGACAGGGTGTCAGCGTCCTTTTTTTATATCTTTTTCAATGAATGATTTTACCCCATAGCCCCCACAATCTTCTGCTGCACCATCTTTAATTCTTCGGGGCTAAGCTTCAATTTCGGGCGGGTAAAACAAATATCTTCGGCACTACTAATAGGCACCAAGTGCATGTGGGCATGAGGCACTTCCAAACCAATCACAGTCATGCCACAACGATTGCAAGGAAAAGACTTTTCAATGGCTTTAGCAATTGGCTTTGCAAACACCAACCACTCGCTCATAAAAGAGTCGTCCACATCAAAAAACTTATCCGTCTCCGTTTTGGGCACCACCAATACATGTCCTTCCTTCAAAGGAAAAATATCTAAAAAAGCAAAGAACTTATCATTCTCTGCTATTTTGTAAGACGGTATTTCACCCTTGATGATTTTAGTAAAAATGGTAGCCATAGTTTAAATGCTGATACTTTCTACCTTAAACTTTAACGTACCACTTGGCACTGTTACTTCCACTACTTCGCCGGGTTTTTTTCCCAAAAGACCTTTGCCAATAGGCGAGGTCACCGATATTTTTCCAAGCTTTAAGTCAGCCTCTTTCTCCGAAACTATTTGGTATTCAAAGGCTTTTTTGGTTCCAAGGTTAGTTCCTTTTACTTTACTAAGTATTGAAACTTGGCTCGTGTCAACATCTTTCATGTCAATCACTCTTGCAGTAGCAATAGCATTTTCAAGCCCAGCAATTTTAGCCTCGTGGTGCCCTTGTGCTTCTTTGGCAGCATCATATTCAGCGTTTTCCTTAAGGTCACCTTTTTCGCGTGCTTCTGCAATTTGGCGAGCTATTTCTGCCCTACCCGACGACTTAAGTTGGGTGAGCTCTTCACGCATTTGTTCCAATGTTTCTTTGGTAAGATAATTTACACCAGACATACTATGTTGTTTTAAAGAAAAATACAACGCTCCTGTAAATAAAACAGAAGCGTTGTAAAAATGAATTGAATAAGTTTATTCGCTGTCTTCGTCGTCAGCTTTTGCTCTAGTAATTAAACGTACAGAGATTACATGCACGCCATTATTTGGGCGAGATGTAGGACGGTAAGAATAATCGAGTGCAAGGATTGGACCTTTTTCGCCAATTGCTTTTTGTATGGTACAACCAGCAGCTAAACCCGTATATAAAGTATTTCTAGTATCTGTGCTCGTAATTGCTTTTTCATAACGATAACCAGCACGAAGCATGAAGGTTTCTTTGTAAGCATATTCAATACCACTTCCTATATAATCGTTATTGAAAGAATTAGAAGTGAAGTTAGCCATCAATGTAGCACGGTGTTTTGATTTATCATCAGGACCAGAAAGGTGGTTTCCATCAAGTTGGATGTCGTAAGAAGCACCAAAATTGAGGTAAGTAGGCATTTCAAATTTCTCAGTTGGATACTGCATATTTATGGAATACAAGCCTGTATTAGGGTCTTGCGTATTTACCGACAAACCATTTCCTGAAAATTTCATATTGGTACCAACATTACGAAGCGTTACACCAAAATGAAAACGATCGTCCTTGCCAGTAAGGTATTGAATACCTGCTTCAAAAACGCCGCTACTTGCATGAATGTTACTAATTTGTTCATTCACAAAAGTCCCACCAATACCTGCATAAACACCTTTAGCAAATTGACGAGCATAACCAATTTGAATGTTCATGAATTGTGGACGATAAGAACCAATACCACCTTCAGGGTTTTTGTCATCCGTAATGGTTATGTCTCCAAAACCTACCGACATAATATTAAACCCAAGAACGCCGTGTTCACCAACCTTTTGAGCAATTCCAAGGTTATTTACCGAAACTCCAGAGCCTGCAAGTATTTCACTTCTAGAGATGCCAATTTCCGTTCCTTCAACAAATGAAAGACCAGCAATATTGCATTTCATAGCTTCTAATCCTCTTACGCTTGCAGTATTAGAAGTGAAAAGTCCTGTGCTCTGCCCCCATGGATTAATGAGTAATTCTGTTGCTCCTGCTTGTCCGGTACGGTCTTTATTTCCAGCGAACGCAGGTATAGAAAAACCAAAAGCACAAACCAATAAAGCAGCCTTTGTAAAAATGTTTCTCATAATATTCTTAAATAGTATTTTGTGAGGGGCGGCAAGCCGCCCCATGATTATTTTTAATAAGTAGTAATATCAACAGGACGCATTGCGCCAAACCATTTAATAATTTTTTCGCCAATACCTTCAGCTTGAACATGAATTAAATACATGCCACTAGCAATAGGTAGACTTTTATCATTTCTAATATCCCAATCAATGTATGATACTGCTGCATTGTCTTTAGTAATACGCCTAATCAAATTACCATCCAGTGAATAAATACTTACTGTTGCACGTGCAGGTAATCCAATAATGCGCACACGTGTATCCAAACGATTAATTTCATAACCATTATGAGCATAATATGGATTTGGCACTGCAAGGATTTTATCAAGATATTTATCTGCATCTGTATTCCCTAATTCATTAAATGATGTTGGTGCTAAACTCTCTGTATTGAAACTATAAACAGGAAAACCATCATTTTTCAAAGGCATAGAAGGGGTTGGAATAAATTTAGAATAAGGACGTTTTACCCTAAATCTGAGTCTTGTCTCGGTAGGAATCAAACCATCTTTTAAAGGCAACAATTTATAACCATTTGCAATTGTTGGTAAACCAACCCACTTGATAGAATGGTAAGCATTTGACATTTCGAT
This sequence comes from uncultured Bacteroidota bacterium, assembly GCA_903853805.1. Taxonomy (GTDB): domain Bacteria; phylum Bacteroidota; class Bacteroidia; order Chitinophagales; family Chitinophagaceae; genus JAFIGV01. Next base: position 26,832 of record CAINUN010000084.1, on the reverse strand, counting down.
AGTGTTGTTACCAAATGAAATTCCATTAGCTAATTGCGTACATTCATCATAGCGAGTATTAGATATGTAAATATAGTGTTTACCACCAAAAACACTGTTTCCAAAATTATCTATAATAGTACTAGTTGGATTCCAAATAAGGTCGCTACCATTTTGACTTGACTGATAAGAGTCTTCACCAAATATTATATTGAGTCTTTCACCAGTTACTTGGTTAATTGCATAGCCAGGAAAATATGAAAAACCAGTATCAGTTGATGATGTAGCATAAATTGGATTACCGTTATTATCTACATCTCCTGTCCATGACTTATGAGAGCGAATATAGAACTTGTTAGTATTTCCTTGTGTAAGTGTTTTTTCATCATTCAGTTCAACTACTAATGACTTAGACCATTTTGATTTATCACTTGTGAAAACAATATCCACATCCATTAAATCGTATAATGGTCTTTGGGTACCTAATTTTGCAACCCCAAATCCACAAGCAGGATCTACTTCAGTAGCGCCACAAGAATAAGGAGCCCAAGTTCCCTTAGTAAAATTATTGTTTGCCAAAAGTGATTCATAATATTGTACTGAATCATATGGTCCATCGGAATAATTACACAAAACAGGTGGTGTTTTTGTTGCGTCGTAAGGATCCAAACTTTTACCGCTCCTTATCCAATTTAATTGAGATCTTAACTCAGCATCAGGCACACCAGCTAACCAAGCCAACGCTGGGTTTACATAGCTAATATCGGATGAAATTAACCCATTGCCATCAGAAGTTGGTTTGTCATTAGGACGTTCAACTTGAGAAATATTAACAGACAATCCATATTCAGATAAAATCTGCTCGTTGAATAATTTCAAATTGCTTTCATTATAAATAACATCGCCATTTGTTTCATTAACGAGTTTCCAACCACAAGTACTGTCTACCAATCTTTCAAATTGGTCGAAAGCAGATGGAGATGGCTTAATTGAATAAACAGAATTCGGATGGCGAACTGTATCTTTATATATATAAATAGACCAATTTGCTTTAGGAACTTTTACTGGATCTATCACTTTAACCTCAACTGGTCCGTGACCTAACAAATATTTAGGTTGTGCGGTGATATAATTATTCGATGACAATAACGCATCTGCTTCTGCTTCAGGATCTAATTGTAAGAAATTTCCACCATTACCAGCCCCTTCAATACGTTGGATTATTACACCATCACCATAATCAGAACCTAATGCTGTACCAGTTCCAATCTGATATCCAGGATTGGGCATAGAAGTAACTACCTTCAATGGATCTCCTTTTCCTAAAGGACCACTTGAACTTTCAAGATAGACTACATCTTGAGATTTTTCATTTTTACCCGGTGCAAAATTGACGAAGTTGTTATGTGCATATGCAATTGCTGTAAAATAGTATGTTTTATAGTTTACTAAACGTTTATCAAGTCCTGTAGAAAACGCATCAGTACTGATTTCAAAACTATGTACTATACCACTATCCTTACCATTTACTTTAATGGAAGCATCATAACAAGAATCACAATTTTGAATGTCAATATTTTTAGTCCAATTAACCATTTGAGTAATGCCATTTCTAATATCGCATTGGAATACTTCAACAGCCAAACTGCTATTTATTGTTCCATTATCATTAAATATTTGAGCAGGTGTTACTTCTGAGTTGCTCAATTGGAAAACTCTATATCCTTCAAATTTGTAAAGAGAATCTACATACCCAAATTTTCTTGCTTTAAGTGATGCAATACGGTATTTTGCAGAGTCTGTTTGATAGCCAAATTTTTCTAGGAAGTTGTTACTTGTAGATGGATTTGTTAGATAGAAAACAAGTTTTCTGTCTAATTCCCTATAATTCAATTGCGGAGCATTTGGCCCTTCAATTTTTTGGAAATTATTATCATATAATGTTTGAGCAACATCATCCGCAATTCTAATTTTACTAAATGATGCTGATTGTCCACCACAACCTCCAGTATTGGCAACCCATACTACACCAATTACAATATCATTAATTGCATTCGGTAACAACGTTAGTGGTCCACTAGAGTGAATAAATCTTCTATCATTGGGTGTATTACAACAAACACATTCTGACCATTCGTTTTTTGCAGGATCTCCATAAAATAAATATTTAGTATCAGTACCTGAACCAACTCCTGTAGACTGTACGCAGACACCTTGAAAATCGTTTACAAACTTTTGACCATTTCTAGCACTTCCAGTCATGTAGTTATATATCTGAACACCATTTGTTGGGTTTCCTAATCTTTGATCACTTGTATTACTGTAATAAGTGAAAGCTTCCATGCTAAGTTTAACAGAGGTATCATTTCCAGTGAAAGGGCTTAAAAAATGTCTTTTAGGACCTTGAAAAAAGTCAACTCCGACCATTGGAATTTTATCACCATAACTATTAATTTCACCTTGTCCATCAACAGATTTACCATTATATAGAATTCCCAAACCACGAGTAGTATCACAACCAATAAAATCGTCAAATGCATATCCCAAATCCGCATCTGTCCAAGTTGAAACAAATGTACTATCCAAAGTATTTGTACTTCTATTAATTAATGTGTACTTATAAAATGTTGCATCATTAAGATAATCTTTGGTAGCAAAAGCAAAAGCACTTGCCTGAACCTCCAAGCCAATAGCTTCAGTATTAGACTGTTGTTTTGTATTACCCTTATCATTAAAAACCCACCATATATATTGATCTCCTAAAATGTCTGGGTATTCACCTGACTCAGGATTATATACTCCATCACCATTGACATCAACAAACGGTGCATAATCCCTATAATCCATTGTTAAGGTATTACCACTTGTACCTTTTGCTTTTTGTAAAGGTCCATTTGCGTTTTGAGGGTCTCCTGGGACAGCTGGTAATCCATTTCCTTTAGCAGGCCATTCAAAAATGGTTGTAAAATCTGAATAGCTAGGAGTTCCACCATTTTTTACAATTTCTTTAAATTTGGTAATGGTTACCATGTCAATTTTCCAAAATCTATCCCAATCAGAACAAACTGTTTTATCAATTGAATAAGAGCCATTATTATATTCTAAAGGTCCAGGCCAATAGTCATTACCATCCTGACGATATGTTTGAGCAGCAACTTTCAATTGCTTATCTGGAGTATAACCCCCAACCCAAAGTGAACCAGCGAATAAGGAATTTTTCTTGGAACCTTTTGGAATTTCGTAACGAGCTTCTGCGGTTCCGATATCCCACCACATATCACCTCCGGTCATCAATTTGGTTCGAACATTATTGATGTCCAAATCAATACTGGCTGTAGCAGGATCGCAACCAGCGGCAGTTTTTAATAAAACTGTTTTATTTGCAGGTTTATTTACACCAACATTTGGTCGAGCAAGCACTTGAACTGACAGTCCAACAAATGCAAAAACAGCTAAAGAAATTATTCTATTACTTTTATTGATAAACATAACTTACAAAAGTTATTATTAATTATTACTAATTAGAAATTAAATTGAATACCGAAGTTGATTCTTCTTGGATTGTTAATTAAACCAGGTGTTTTACGACTAAGTGCATAAAGCTCCTTATATGAATCAGGAGAAACTTTTACACTCGATTCTAAAGCGCCTTGAGCTGAAGTCAACCAACCATCATCGTCCGCTTTTCCGGTAAAACCATAAACACCAAGAACATCCATAGTATTGAAGACATTTGACACTACAATATATCCAGTTAGTGAATATCTAGAGGCAGATTTCCCGTCTGAAGCAATTTTTTTTGCAAACGGCAACTCAAATTCTTTATCAATTCTCAAATCGAGCATATAATGCCATGGTAAACGAGAACCTTGAGGTCCGCCTGCAATGACTCTTGAATCAGTAAATAAATATCTAGTATATGGCTCCCCACTTCTTGTTCTGAAAATGAAGTTAATACCTGCATTTTCAAGAATGTGACGTTTTCCCCAAAGAGGACCTTCGCCTTTTTCATACCTATAGTCAATATCCGCAGTAAGATTATGACGAGAATCAATATCTAAAGGAAATCCAAAACGTAGGTTAGGCAAACCTGCTGAAATAAGGTTTTGCATCAACCCTTGAGCACCAACAAATCCTCCTGAACCACCATTTGATGAAGAAGAACTTGAACCAGAACCTTCAGCAAATTGAAGATTATAACTCAACAACATTGACACATGATTGATTCTGCGCAAATCATACTTTAAAACAAAACCTTTTGTTGTAGAAAAGTCTCTGTTTCCAAATGTATAATAAGTATTAGGCCATGCATATAAATATGGTCTAACTTGTATCATATCTTTACGTTCTTTGTAATATGCGTTTATTGTAATTGCTGAATGTTTTGTAAGTTCTTGTTGAAAACCTAATTCATAATCAAACATTCTTTCAGGTTTCAAATTAGGGTTTGCTATAATCCCATTAGAACTTTGATTAATATAGTAATAATCAATTGGTGAAGCAAAAATTTCTCCAGTTGCTTTAGGACGTTGAACCAATACATCGTAGTGTGCATAAAACATTGCTTTGTCTGCAATAGGGAAAGAGTATGCAATACGTGGTGATAAAGTAATTTGTGGAGTATAATCAGTAAAAGATGTATTTGGATTATATCCTGCATCTTTCATTGTATAAACTTTACCTCCGATTTTTTGAAGTTCAGGTTGTAATTCAGAGCCGCCTAAAGTGGTAGGGTCTGTAACAATTTTTCCACGTGCATCATACCAATCATCACCGTTACGATAACCTACAACTGATGGTGAATCAGCTGAATTACTAGTTACATATACAACATAATCATCCCCAATATTATCTGGTGCTTTTCTACCTGTAACATATTGATTTTTCGCTAATGAAGAAGCTACTGTTTGTGATGCATATAATGAATAAGGGTCTTTTAAAACCTTAGTATTTGCATCGTATCTCTCAACGCGCAAACCAATATTGAAAAGAGCATTGTTTGGTAACTCAAACTTATCCATTATGTATCCTGCGATATAATTTGGTTTAAAAGCGCCAATTTCACGAGTATAATTTCCTCTTGCATCTTTTTTAGTAAACCAATCATTAAAATTAACCTGTCCATTTAACCTGTTTCCAGCATAATCATAACCATACCAAGATGCAACTGGATTACCTTGATTAATTAGCTCATCCGGAGAAAACATGCTAACAGAAAATGTAGAAGGGTTCATGTTATCAATGTTAAGATAATCAGTTCCATATGGACTTAAACCCAATTTGTTTCTTAGATTATAATCAAAAGCACTTTGTGATGCAGTATCACACAACCTATTATAGGTCAATGTATCATTTGGACCTGGTGTAATTACACCATTTGCTACATCTTGATAATTATATTGATGCCCATTTACTATATATATCGGGTTGGCTTCATCAAGATTTGAAATATGTTTGTTAGTTAACAAACGAGCTAAACCCCAAAGTTGACCAGCACCTACACTATAACCCCTATCGGCTCTTTGTTGATAATATAATCCAAATTCAATTTGATGTCTAGTTTTTTTAGGGTGGAAGTCAAAACTGGCATCCATTTGAAATGAAAATTGTTCAGTATTACTATAACCATACCCAGTTAAACTATTACCAGTATTATACCATAAACCATATACTGTATTAGGGAAATCTCCATTTCTTAACCCATTATATTGATAAATATTATTTAAGGTAAATGGTTTTGCACCATCTAAATAATTATAAATCTGAGAAGTATAATTTGCTAATAATGGATTTATTTCTGAACGAGTAAAATCTACTCTTACAGGATAATCATAAGTGTATAATTTAATCATGGTTCTATTATCCTTGTCTTGACCAGGATAATAAAATGGTCGTGTCACTACATCAAATTTTCCTACATAACCATAATCAAAAGAATTTCTTTTATGATTAGGGTCCTCATAGCTAGAATAATCTAACTGATAGTCGGCTTGAAGTGTGTAATAGGCATTTGAAATTAATGGTGCCTTAGTTTCCTTGTTTTCACCATTTTCTAATGCTGAAACTGATTTTCCAAAACGTTGACTAAATCTAATAAACCCTCTTCCTGTAAAATTGTTAGTAGTTGGTATTCCCTGAGGAGACATTAATGTATATGCTCTATTATAACCCTTTGAAGAAATATAGCTTGCATTTCCACCAAATGTAATATTCATTTGGTCATTTAATTGATAATCTAATTTACCAACGATTCTGGCATTTCTATAATCTGCGTTTATTCTCGCTTTACGTGTTTCCATATCAGTCATGCGAATATATTCAGACGCATAACGGAAAATAGGCGCACCTGTTGAACTTGTTGTCAAAACCAAGGGATTATCTTGGAGTTGTTTCAACTTATCTCCCTTTAATATATAGTTAGGATAGAATGATGGGTTATTATCTAAATCATACAAATATTGACCGCTTAAAGTATATCCTAAAACTGGTTTTTTAGCGCCTGTAACTGTGATTTTCTTTAACAACGGTCCACCCAAGTTAAAATATGCAAGAGTATGACCATAACCATCAACTGATTGTTCCAATCCAAATGACCCTCTTGTAGTTGCTGAAGGTCCTTTTGTAGTAATATTAATAACACCTCCTGTAGCATCACCAAATTTTGCTGGAATTCCAGAAGTCAATACTGAAATTTGGTCAATTGAATTAGGAGGAAGATTGGTTCCGCTTGAACCATTTACTTGCACACCATCAATTACATATAGTGTTCCGTTAGAACGTGCACCTGAAAGACTAACTGAAGCACCACTTTTTTGTTGGTATGCGCCCGCAGACATAGAGGCAGCGTCGCTAGTATTTCGTGTAGGAAGTTTTTCAATTTGCTCTGAAGTAATTGTGGTAGAACTTCCAGGTTCATCTTTTTTAATCAATGGAACCTTGTAGCTTCTAATGATTACGCCTTCCATTTCTTTAATGTTCTCTTCCATTTTGAAATCTTGGTATGTAGTTCTGTCAGCAGTAATCTGAACATTGTTCATCCTGATTTCTCTAAAAGTTGCATACTTCACCCTTACCTCAAAATTAGTAGATGGGTTTAATGGCTTTATAAGGTACTTACCTTCATCGTCAGTAGCAGCACCACCTCTGAGTGTTCCTGCTTGATAAACTTCTACAACTGCGCCAATTACAGGCTCATTCGTTTTTTTCTCTTTAATTACTCCTGATAACGCTCCAGATTGGGCTAAACCAATATTGGCAACGCCAATGAACACTAACAAGAACAGAATACGTAAACTACGAGTCATATCCGATATAAAATAAAATAATTAACCAAATGAAGTGGTAAAGATATAAATTCCCGTTAAAAATACAGGCGGTAAATAACTTTTTTGTCAAAGAATTGTTTGTTCAATATATTCTTACATTCTAGTGACAATTTTAGTCAGCAGTGTTTTACTCATTTTATAGAGTGCTTCGTGAGAATATCCGGCAATGTGTGGGGTAATGATAACTTGTGTATAGGCTTGAATTTCCTTAATTTTTTCTTGGTATATAATGCTTGTTTTTGAAAGGGGTTCTTCTTCTAGGACATCTAATCCAACAGCTCGCAATTTACCACCCTTCAAGCCTAATAATATAACATTTGTATCCACTACTTGTCCACGAGAAGTATTTAAGAGGATAAAGGGCTTTTGCATTTGATTTAAAAAGAAATCATTGAAATAATGCAATGTGTCTTCTTGCAATGGCACATGAAAGCTGATAATATCCGCTTCTTTGAAAATTCGATTCAAATCCTTGCAAAACTCAATTCCTGAAAAAGAAAGATCTCGCTTGTATTTATCGTAAGCAAGAATGTGCATATCGAAACCCGAAAGTTTTTTGGCAAATGCAGTACCGGTGTGTCCAAATCCAATAATACCAATGGTTTTACCTTCCAATTCCATTCCACGATTTTCCTCTCTTAGCCATTTTCCTTGTCTCACCTCTTCATTACTTGAAACAATTTTTTTGGTCAATCCCAATAATAAACCCAATGCATGTTCGGCAACGGCATTACAATTTCCTTCAGGGCTGCTAAAACACTGAATCCCTTTTTGGATAGCATATTCCACATCAATCACTTCCATGCCAGAGCCCATTCTGCCAATCCATTGTAGCAAAGGCGCAGCATCCAATAAATCTTTGTTTAATTGCAAACGAGTTGAAGTAATAACGCCAACGCAATTGGATATAAATTTAAAAGCTAAGTCTTGTGTAATATTTTCTACAACTACTAATTCATATCCCTCGGCTGCCAAGCCTTTCGTCAATACATCATGAACAGGTGCTGCAATTAAAACTTTTCCGCGCATTGAAAGGTTTTATGGAGTAAAACAAATTCGCTCACCGACAATTGTTCGGCACGCTGACTCATCAATTCATGTTGTAAAGCATCGGGCATCAATGTGCCTCTCAACGCATTGCGCAAGGTTTTTCTTCTCTGATTAAACGCTGCTTTTACTAACTGAATAAACTTCTTTTTGTCTTCAATTTGAAATGGGTTTCCTGTATTCGTAAAACGCAATACACCACTTTTCACTTTTGGTGGCGGCGTAAAACAATTTTCATGCACATCAAAAAGATAGTCCACTTTGAAAAAAGCTTGCGTCAACACACTTAATATGCCATACAATTTACTTCCTGGTCCAGATGCAATTCTTACCCCAACTTCTTTTTGAAACATGCCAATCACTTCATCCACAGAGTTTTCCCATTCCAACACTTTGAACATGATGGGAGATGAAATATTGTAGGGAAAATTGCCAATCACACTAAATTTTCCTTCAAATGGAATAGTAGCTTTGAGAATGTCTTGATGAATAATTTTGTCTTGAATAGACGGGTATGTTTTGTTTAAAAAATCAATTTTCTCTTTGTCAATTTCAATGGCTTTATAATGCACATTCCCCCAGTCTAAAAGATACTTTGTGATAGCGCCTCCACCAGGCCCAATTTCCAACAACTGCATTCCATCTTTCCTATTCACTTGCTCAACAACTTTACGACACATGTTTTCATCGTGTAAAAAATGTTGACCAAGACTTTTTTTCAGGGTGTATTGCATGTTGCAAAAGTGGCAACCTGTTTTTATAAAAAGAAATATAGTTTTAGGCGATAGTAAAAGTTCCCTGATAAGGTCAAGGTCCTTTTTGTTTTATCTTTGTTTTCATAAAAATAGTAGACCATGAAATTACTTTTAGACATCAAAGACAGTAAGGCCCTTCACTTATTTGAGGTATTGAAAAGCCTTCCTTATGTTAAGACAACTCCGATTTCTGATGAAAAATCAATGCTTATTGAAGAAATAAAAGAAGCGGTTGAAAATTTGAATGCGGTTAGAAAAGGTAAACTAAAAGCACGGCCTGCAAAAGAATTGCTAGAGGAGTTATAACATTCTTACCATTCCTCCTTTCGACAATCAGTTGAAAAGGCTTGTCAAGAAATACCCTTCTCTCTCAAGAATGAATTTGCACTGTTATTATCAAGGATAGAAATAGCCCCGAAACAAGGAACTGCTATTGGCAATAATTGTTTCAAAATAAGGATTGCCATAGCATCAAAAAGAAGAGGAAAAAGCAGTGGTGCCAGAATTATTACAAACATTATTATTAGCGAAGAAACCGTTTACCTCCTTACAATCTATGATAAATCGGAAAGAGAAAACTTCTCTGACAAAGAATTGAACGAGCTTCTAAAACTTATTGAATAATAAACAAAAAGGACGCTGACTAATTGCCAACGTCCTTTTTGTTTTTTTGGTGTTTCCAATTTTTACTTGTTTTCTTTTTCGCTCATCCTTTTTTTATTAGCTTCCTCTAATACTTGCCTTAGTTTAGCAATATCATCTTGTTCCTTTTGTTTTTGCGCCTCTGTTTTATAACCCACTGAGGAATTGCATCTTTTTTTTAATTCCACCATCATCATTTTTTTTTCAAAGTCAATCATGTTTTCATAAACCTTTCTATCAATTTTATTAAGCTCTGTTAAAAAGCAATAACAATAGTTTTCTTTTTCTTCAATAGTCAAGTAGGTATTTTTATTCAACTCCTTAATGTAATCTTGATAAAAAACCTCTTTTTCTGCTTTTGTAAATGCCTGTCCAAAAACAAAATTGCTTAAGGAAATGGTTATTGCCACTAACAAGAATATTTTTTTCATAATCGTGTGTATTTTTCACCGCCTACTCTAAATCCCTTTTCGGCTTCCGGGTTTTAAATATTTTAAATCGTGGGTTATTAACTACCCCGCCCTAAAGGGAAATTTGTTACCGCTAAGACGAAGTCTAAAGACATTCGCCTAACTTGAATACTAAGTTTCGCTTGGGAATTTTACTGTGCTCGAAATACAAGACGTTCGTTTTGCCCATTAACATTCGCATTCATGTCTAATTTACTATCATCAAGACTGGTGATGGTATATACTGAAGATTGACCACCAGATGATAGTGTACAACTATTGCCACTCAATGTCCAATTAGCAGTTCCAGATTGTGGGTCTGTTGCATTGCATTTAGTTGGTCCTTCATCAAAAACAAATGCTCCGCCAGTTTGAAATTTGTAAGTATCATCTTTTACGCAATCACCAATATTTTGGTCAGCTCCATTTACATACTTTGCAGTAGGCATCCACGTATGTGCCGTGAGTGTTACTTGGCTTACGCTCTTACTGTCAGATTTTGTGCATCCTGAAAAAATAAAAACAGTAGATGCAAGTAGAATGATTAGTTTTTTCATAATCGTGTGTATTTTTCACCGCCTACTCTAAATCCCTTTTCGGCTTCCGGGTTTTAATTATTTTAAATCGTGGGTTATTTTCCAACAACCCACGACCTATAAAATTTCTACGCTTAATCTGCTGCCATCTTCGTCACCACAGCACTCCACACAAGGTCATCACTATCTGCACCTTTATAGGCTGCTGCAAAAGGATAGCTCGTACCTGGCTTTAGGTTTTTAATGGTTAGCACATGCCCGTTGCAACTGCGATGAAACCAATCGTCAATGCTTTTGGGTGCTTCGCCATAAATGGGGTTCCAAAAAGCAAATACCATTCCGTGGTCTGTATAAGATGGTTTATCGGCGCTCAAAATCATTTCGCCAGCATTATTGCCGCGCTCTGCTTTAAAATTTATAGGCACTCCCATCACTTGATGGCTGCCTTCTTTGGCAATGGGAAAACCCGTGCTTTGTAGCTTGGCAAGGTCGCCATTGGCTTGTAGGTTAATACTAGGGCAAAGAATGCCCAATTTGTCTTCCAACGTTTTGCGGGCAGCGTCTTTTGCCGTAATCGTTGCTTTGTTGCCTGTAGCAATGGCAGATAATGCTGTGTGAAATGCATTGTAGGCCGTGGTGGTATCGGTCAGTTCGTTTTTGGTAAACGTAAAGTTTGCGTTGCCCGTTGTGCCTTTAATGCCCGAATTGACGGTAGCGTCCAATTCGGCATCGCTGTAATCGGTGTAGCTAATGATGATTTTGAACTTGCTCATGTGTTTTCTTGTTTTTATTAATTAAGAAATATGGAGAACATCTTGAAAATAAGTCATCCCTTTTTGCCATTCCGTGATAGCGGATTGGTTTTCCGTGACAACTTTTTGATTTTCCGTGATAACGGATTGAAATTCTGTGGCAACGGATGGAGGAAAAGTGGTCACTAAAACGAAATAAGTGGCCTCGAAAACCGAAAAAGTGGTCACTTTCCGGCAAAAAGTGGTCACTAAAATCTTTTCCGCGACCACTAATTGATAATCCGTTATCACTGCAAGCCATTCCGTGGAAGCGGATTGGGAAAAAGTGGTAACTGAATTGTAGTAAGTGGTTGGGGATTCGTAACTTGTTATGCCAAAAATTGTAGGCTTGTAGGCTACAAGAGTATCAATAGTTATATTTAAGGCTACGTAATTCACTTCTCCGATGAATTTCCACAAATCTAAAAAAGGAAATTCGAAAAAGAAAGGTTTTAGGGAAAATATTTTTCCGAGTAGCTAAATGGGGCAGGTTTTAGCAACCTGCTAGATTTGTGGTGCTATTTGGCATTTGTCATCCTTACCTTTGCTCGCTTTTTAAAAAATGGAAACCATGGAATTCAAAATAGTTCAGAAAACAGGCAAAGGCGCTTTGCTTTTTATTCTTGATAAGGAAGAACAATTAGCCCAAACGGGTTTGAGCGATGTGCAAATCAAATTTGTGAAGGATACTTTTTCAAAAGAACAAACATCCGTAAGCATCAATCAATACAGCCACTATGTTTTTGTTTATTTAATAAAAGAGAAAAAAACTGCTTGGCAAACAACAGAAGCGATTCGTAAGGTTGGCGCAGATTTTTGTGGTGTATTGAACAAACATAAACTTGCTGAAATCACCATTCAAAATTTAAGTGCCACAACCAATGCAGCATTTATATTGGCAGAAGGTATGACCTTGGCTAACTATCAGTTTTTGAAGTATCGTGCCGATGTGAAGAAGAAAACAAACTCTTTAACCCTCATCAATTTCACCAAGCAAAGCATTACAGTAAAGGATTGCAATCAACTCAACATCATCACAGATGCCATTTGCAAAGCAAGAACCTTGGTAAATGAACCGCTGAATTATCTTTCGGCAGTTCAATTGGCAAAGGAAATTTCATTGATGGGAAAAGACGCTGGTTTTAAAGTAACTACTTTACATAAAGCGCAAATTGTGAAAGAGAAAATGGGGGGCATTCTTGCTGTGAATAGAGGCAGCATTCAACCACCCACTTTTTCGGTGATGGAATACAAGCCAGCAAAAAGCCTCAACAAGAAACCAATTGTTTTGGTGGGCAAAGGAATTGTATATGATACTGGCGGTCTTTCACTGAAACCTACTCCTGCGTCTATGGACCGCATGAAAAGCGACATGAGCGGTGCGGCTTTGGTAAGTGGTGCGATGTATGCCATTGCAAAAATGAAATTGCCTTTGCATGTCATTGCGCTTGTGCCTGCAACGGATAATCGCCCTGGCGAAGAAGCTTATGTGCCTGGCGATATTATTACCATGTACAACGGAACGACAGTTGAAGTATTGAATACAGATGCGGAAGGAAGATTGGTTCTTGGAGATGCTTTGCATTGGGCAAAACGCTATAAACCTGAACTAGTTATTGATTTTGCAACCCTCACAGGTGCAGCTTCAGTAGCAGTTGGCGAACATGGCATTGTATGCATGGGCACAGCTGACGATGCTACGAAAAAAGCATTTGCTCAGAGTGGATTCAACCAATACGAACGTCTTGTAGAGTATCCTTTGTGGGATGAATATGGCGAGATGATAAAGTCAGATTTTGCTGACTTGAAAAACATTGGTGGTCCATCGGGCGGTGCTATTACTGCCGGAAAATTCTTAGAACATTTTACAGATTATCCTTGGATGCACTTCGATATCGCAGGCGTTTCTTTTGCCACTTCAAAGAAAGGATATATTCCTTCAGGTGGTACTGGCTATGGCATGAGAATGTTGCTCGACTTCCTTATGAATTATGGCAAAGCCTGATTATTCACTAAATTGCCAAAAGCATTATTAAACCAAACGAAATGTCCATCGAAAAACCAATTATAGGCATCACAATAGGAGATATCAACGGCGTGGGTGCTGAAATTATAATCAAGACTTTTTCCGACAGTCGAATTATGGATTTATGTACACCTGTTGTTTTTGCATCCAATAAACTCATCAATTTTTATCGCAAAACAGTACCTGAACATCCCCTTAATTTTGCCAGCACTAAGGAATTCAACAACCTGAATCAAAAACAGGTGAATATTTACAATTGCTGGGAAGAAGAAATTCCAGTGGAGCCCGGAAAACTAACAGAAGCTGGCGGTAAGTATGCAATTCGTTCTTTGCAAGTAGCTACTCAATGTTTGAAAGACGGACAAATTGAAGCTATAGTGACTGCACCAATTCATAAAGGAAATACACAACTACCCGATTTCCCTTTTACAGGACATACTCCTTTTTTCAAAGAAAAATTTGGTGCAAAAGAGGTGTTGATGTTACTCTACACCAATACTCTTCGCGTGGGCTTGGTGACTGAGCACGTTCCTGTATCCAAAATTTCTTCTTTGCTTACCAAAGAATTATTAAGCACCAAAATCAACCTCCTTCGTGAAACCTTGATACGTGATTTTGGAATTGACAAACCAAAAATTGCGGTACTTGGATTGAACCCTCATGCGGGCGATAATGGGAAGATTGGAGAGGAAGAATTGAATGTCATCATTCCTGTAATAGAAGAATGTCAGCGAAAAGGACAAATTGTTTATGGTCCTTATGGCGCCGATGCGTTTTTTGCTCGGAGTAATTATAATCAATTTGATGCAGTGCTTGCCATGTATCATGACCAAGGTCTAGCTCCATTTAAAACAATTGCACAAGGTGGTGGTGTGAATTATACAGCCGGTTTACCAGTCATTCGCACATCTCCTGACCACGGAACTGCTTTTGATATTGCTGGAAAAGATTTAGCTGACCCCTCGTCATTTCAAGAAGCAATTTTTCAAGCAATTGACTTATTCCGCCAACGCCATTACTACAAAGAAAATACAGCCAATCCTTTGCGCAAATCAAGAATTGAAAAGGAAAGGATGCCTTCCGATTAATTTTCATTCACTTAATAAACAAACCTTAAACCACTGAATATGCACATCAGTTTCGAAAAATTTACGCTTGAAAATGGCTTGCGCGTACTAGTTCATCAAGACATAACAACGCCAATGGTGGCAGTAAATGTTATTTATGATGTTGGTGCACGCGATGAAGTGGTGACCCAAACAGGCTTTGCTCATTTGTTTGAGCACCTTATGTTTGGTGGCTCCGAAAATATTCCTTCTTACGACGAGCCTTTGCAAATGGCAGGTGGTGAAAACAATGCTTACACAACCAACGACATCACCAACTATTATATTCAACTTCCATTACAAAATCTTGAAACTGCTTTTTGGTTAGAAAGCGACCGCATGAAGAGTTTAGACTTCAGCGAAAAAAGTTTGGAAGTGCAACGCAAAGTTGTTTGCGAAGAGTTTAAAGAGCATTACATCAACAAACCTTATGGCGATGCTTGGAAACATCTTCGTGAGTTGGCATACCAAAAACATCCTTATCAGTGGATGACTATTGGTAAAGAACTTAGCCATATTGAAGATGCTCAATTGGATGATGTGAAGAACTTCTTTTTCAAACACTATCGTCCAGTAAATGCTGTGTTGTGCGTTGCAGGAAATGTGACTACAGCGCAAGTAAAAATACTTGCTGAAAAATGGTTTGGCGATATTCCTTCTGGCGAGAAGACTGAAAGATTTCTTCCGCTTGAACCTTTGCAAACTGAGGTAAGAACAAAAACGGTTACTGCAAATGTTCCGCTCGATGCTGTTTATAAAGCTTGGCACATTCCAGGAAGAATGGAAGAAGGTTATCATGCTGCCGACCTTATCACCGAAATCATGGGCAATGGCTTTGCTAGTCGTATGTTTCAAAGATTAGTGAAAGAAGAACAACTCTTTAGTAACATTAGTTGCTACCACACAGGTAGCCTAGACCCAGGATTATTGGTAGTAGAAGGAAAAGTAGTAGAAGGGAAAACAGCAGAAGCTGCCAACGATGCTATTGAAAGCGAAATGAAATTATTGCTCGAAAATGGTGTGACCGATTTGGAGTTGGAAAAAGCCAAAAACAAAATCGAAAGCATGATTGAGTTTGAAGACATCAGCATTTTAAATCGTGCTAATAACCTTGCTTTTTATGAATTGCTTGGCGATGCTCATCAAATCAACTTTGAATTGGATCGCTATCAACAAGTGACCACCGCAAGTTTATTGAAAACTGCTAGAAAGTATTTACGTTACGATAATTGCAACACGTTGTTTTATAAGAAGGCATAAGGTAAATCTCATTCAACAAAATGAGAATCGAAAGGCACTGATAAGTCAAACTGTGCTTTCTTTCCTTTTGGAAAAATAGCAAAAACAGTTGCACCGCTCCCACTCATTGACGCATAGATAGCTCCTGCTTTGTAGAGCATTTCTTTGATTTCTTTTAAAACAGGATGCTGCTTAAAAACAGGTTCTTCAAAATCGTTTTTGATATGCTCTCTCCATTTTTCAATTGGTAATTGTTCTATTTCTGAAAGATTAAATGATGCCGGCTTTGGGGTGATTAATTGAAAAGCATTGCTAGTCGAAACATGAACATCGGCACAAACCAACTGAATGCTGTATGCACTTAAATCAATGTTTACAGCCTCCATTTTTTCACCTCTTCCTATGGCAAATTGTGGTGTGTTGTAAATGAAAAACGGACAATCGCTGCCTAATTTCAAAGCATATTTTGCCAAACATTCTTTACTCAATTGGAGTTGAAAAAAATCGTTTAAAAGAAGTAACATAAAGGCACCATCTGAAGAACCGCCTCCTAATCCTGCACCCATGGGAATGACTTTGTGTAAAAAGATTTGAAGTGACGTAATCTTTTCTGAAAAATCTTTCTGTAGCAATTCATAAGCCTTCCAAACAAGATTGTTTTGCGTATCTCCCAAAACCTCTTTTCCCGACAAAACCATCTTCGATTCGGATTTAGTGGGAATAATTTCCAACACATCTTTCCAAGGAATAGAAAAGAAAACCGTTTCAAGGTCATGATAGCCATCCTCACGTTTGTTGGTGATGAAAAGCCCGATATTGATTTTGCAATTAGGAAAGCAAAGCATGTAGTTGTGTAAAACCGTTTAATGTCAAAGGTAAAAGACTAACAACTTTTTAGAAATGATTACAATGCTTTTATATGAAGATCTTGAAAAATTCTCGTATTATTTCTTTTTAAGAGCCTCTACAATGGCTGATGTAATAAAACCTACACCCATACCAATCATTGTACCTGTTCCCGTATGACCATATAATGAACCAAAGCCCATACCTAAAAACATACTGCCTATAAAGACATACCAACTGATGTTTTCAATTTTATTTTCCATGCTTGGTTTTTTTAATTGGTTAAAAATAGGGTTTATTAGTAATAAAAAAACTTCCACATGGTTACGGAAGTTTTTTGTTCTTGTATTTTTTTAAGCAACAAAAATTTAAAAAAAACACACACATAGGCAACTATCTAAAATTACTCAGCGTCTTTCCTTTAGGATATTTAACGGTGTAAGAAAGTTTCTGGTTTTTAGTGTCGTTAGGTTCGGCGTTGATTGTCCATTTCACAGTGCCGTTGGTGTCGTCCACTTCGGCATCTTTGGCTTCACGGTCTTCTATTTCAATGTCTTTATCGTTGCTCAAAGGAAATTGATCTATAAGAATGAGGTTTACTTTTTCTTTGCGGGTATTACGAACGCTGATGCTGAATGCCATGCTTTCGCGCACATTGCTGCCAATGGTTTTCACGCTGCGCAGTTTTTTATCCATCTCTCGGCGAATGATTATTTTCTTATCCCTGCCCAAAGAAATATTCATGGTATCATGCACATTGCGCATATCAATAAATCCCTGACCTACATAAGAACCTTCGTAGAAGATATTGGTGCTTGCAGGAAGGAGGTTAAGATCTTCCCAATTGGTGATTTGTGCTTGCAAGAAAGCATCTTTATCGAGCTTAGGCGCAGCATAATAGCGGAAACTTGCAGGCAATTCATAGGTTTTAATAGCAACCAATTGTTGTTTGCCATCGCAAGGAATAGTGTAAGGCAAATCAATATCGAAAGAAGTAGCAATGCCTGAATTATCTACTTGAACGTAATCGTTCATGGTTGCAGAAGAAGCATCTGAGGCACTAAGTGATTCTTCTTTATATCTTGCGCCTGCAACAGCCATTGGAGCAGCTGGTGCTTTAGAATTCATGTATCCATAATTCTGAACAGGTTGATAAAAAGACAAACGCCAAGGTTGCAATTCAGGTGCATTCGCTCCTTCGCTTGGGTTGCCGGTAGAAAGCGTTAGCTGTACATTATCCCATTTCACACCCGAGTTTTGAAAGATATTGGCTTTGTAAAAAAGATTCACGGGTTTGTTCAATTCATCTACACGAATATCATAAGTAGGTTGCCATCCCGCAGAAGGCACTACATAAGAAAGTTTGATGTTAGTAGAAGTTGATTTAGGCGCATAAAATTTTACAAGCAATTGACCGCCCGGTTGAAAACCTTTGTTCTTTTCTTCTTCAATTTGTTGTTTTAGTTTTTCAATGCGCTCTGTGAGTTTGGTTTGCTCCTTGGCAAATTTGTTTTTGTCTTGCAAGAGGCTACCCATTTTACTGCCAATCAAATCCATCATCTTTTGCAATTCCGCCACACTGATTCCAGTGTTTTGTCCGCCTATTTTTTTGTTTTCGCTAAGCACTAGAAGCTGTTCGGTAACAATGGTGATTTTGGTTTTCAAACCATCAAAGTTTTCGTTGAGTTTATCCAAACTATCTTCCATTGCTTTCACCGTTGGCGAAGCCACATCATCTTGTAAATAGTTGTTTTGAAAATTAGCCGATTGCACCACCACTTGGTTGTCGGCACCAATAGTCATGCTCTGCTGATTGACATTTCCAGCAACGTTTGTGAATAGAATTTCAGATTCGCCTTGCGGCAAATTGATTTTAGCAGTGCTGTATAATTCTGCTCCGTTGAGGAAAACGGTGGCATGTTCAATGTTTACTTTCTGTTTGTTTTGTGCAAATGATGTTGAGGCACAAAAAAGAATAATAGAAAGCGAAAGGAGGTTGCGCATAAAAAGATATTTAGTTGGTAGATGCAAGAAGTTTGAAATTGCATAATTGCAATGATGATGCCAAAGATATTTAACAATTCAGCAAAGACAGGGAGTCGTAAAGTTGTAAAGTAAATGGCTGTTTGAAATATCCCTAAAATCCATTTGAACTTAGCCCCAAATACTTTATTTTGGTGCCTCAAAAAATAATCTAGAAAATGAAATTCACTTACTGTTTTATTATGGCAATGATGGTTGGTGCTTCAATTGCCTCTGCTCAAAAATTAGACACCGTTATTAGAAAAGATGCCGATGGCATGGAATATTTTCAGGTAAAAAAAAATAGCTTGACCGTTACCGAAGGTTATCTTTTTAATGGTTCATATGAAGGAACGTGGATAAACTATTGGGAAACAAACGGCTATCCTAACCATATAACCAACTACAAAAATGGCAAACTTAATGGTATAAGAATGCAAGTCAATCAACAAGGCTATACTGAGTTTATTGAAAATTACAAAAATGATTTGTTAGATGGTCCTAAAAGGGTTTTTCAAAACGGGACACAATTCTTGACAGAAGAAGTTAATTACAAAGAAGGGAAGAAACATGGTTTGTATAAACGCAACTACACAAACGGAAAAGTTCAAGAAGAAAGCAATTATAAAAATGGGGAGCGTGATGGTAAAGCCACTTGGTATTTTGAAACGGGTGAAAAAACGGCGGAATATTTATACAAGAATGGTGCGATAGATGGCGAAGTAGCTTCCTATTATAAGAACGGAAAAGTGTCTGAGTTTGGTCTTTACAGCAAAGGACAACAAACTGGAACATGGAAAGAGTTTTATGAAAATGGTGCAATGAAAGCCGAAGGAAAATATGCTAATGGACAAAAAGATGGAACTTGGAAAGAGTATGATGAAAAAGGAAAAGTGGTAAAAACGCGTAATTATAAAAACGGGGAAACAAATTAATTCATGGCACAAACAATATTGGTAATTGATGATGAAAAAGCCATTCGCAGAGCGCTGATTGACATTCTGAGTATGGAAGGCTTCAAAGTAGAGGAGGCTGCAGATGGTGCTGAAGGGATTCAAAAAATTGAAAGCAATACTTACGATTGTATTTTGTGCGACATCAAAATGCCCAAGATGGATGGCATTGAAGTGTTGAAAAAAGCACAAGAGTTAAAACCTGATATTCCTTTCATTGTCATTTCAGGTCATGGCAGTATTGAAACAGCTGTTGATGCTGTAAAGAAAGGTGCATTCGATTACATTTCTAAACCACCCGACCTCAATCGATTGCTAATTACGGTTCGCAATGCAATGGACAAAAAATTGTTGGTTGCAGAAACCAAACAATTACGAAAAAGGATAAGCAAATCAAGCGAAATGATTGGCGAATCTTCACCAATGAAAAAGATAAAAGAAACGATTGAAAAAGTAGCACCAACTGAAGCACGTGTATTAATTACTGGTGATAATGGTGCAGGTAAAGAACTTGTTGCAAGAAACATTCATGAACTAAGCACTCGCAAAAATGCCCCACTTGTTGAAGTGAATTGTGCCGCTATTCCTTCTGAGTTGATTGAAAGTGAGTTGTTTGGTCATGAAAAAGGTTCATTTACATCTGCTATCAAACAACGCATTGGTAAGTTTGAACAAGCAAGTGGTGGCACTTTATTCATGGATGAAATTGGCGACATGAGTATGGATGCTCAGGCGAAAGTTTTGCGTGCTTTGCAGGAAGGAAAGATTACACGTGTTGGTGGTGAGAAAGAAATAAAAGTGGATGTTCGTGTCATTGCAGCCACCAACAAAAACCTGATGGAAGAAGTTGAAGCAAAGAAATTTCGTTTAGACCTCTATCATCGTTTGGGAGTTATTCTTATTCATGTGCCCTCACTTAATGACCGCAAAGATGACATTCCATTACTCGTAACTCATTTCCTTAAAGAAATCAGCGATGAATACAAACAAGCGTCAAAGGAAATTGATAAAGAGGCCATCAAAGCTTTACAAACTTATAACTGGACAGGAAACATTCGGGAGTTGCGAAATGCTGTAGAGCGACTCATTATTCTTGCTGATAAAAAAATTACAAAGAAAGACGTGGAGCAGTATATTTTTATGAATTAAAGGTTTCAGATATTCGTCACCTTATGAGTGTTACATCGCCTTTATAGGTTTTAGTAACACCATTAGGATAACCAATGCGAATGATGTAGTTATATACCCCGATTGGTTGTTTTTCGCCTTTGAAAGTACCATCCCATGCACCATCAATATCATTGGCTGAAAACACTTCTTGTCCCCATCTATTAAATACGCGGAATTCTTGAAGCTTTTCAAATAATACACTTCCAATGCGGAAGACGTCATTATGCCCATCGCCATTAGGACTGAAAGCTGATGGAATGAAAACAGCATCGGTATAATCAACACCAATATGAATAGAATCGACATTTCTGCAACCAAACTCATCCATTCCTGTGACATAAATAGTAATGGAATCTCTGATGATGGCAAAAGGATTATCTACATTCGGATTGCTTAATGCATTTGTAGGATACCAGAAGTAAAGCATAGCACCACTTGCTTGAAGTTCAATTTTTGAATCGTACTTCACAATAGTGTCTTCAGGTTTTATTTCTACAAAAGGCAAAGGATTCATGTGAACGGTTGAGCTTAATGTATCCGCACAATTGTTTTGGTCGCCAATAATAACTTGATAAAAGGAGGAAGTATTTACAGTGGCAATCGGCGTTGGACAATTCAAACAAGATAGTGAAGCAGGATTTGAAGTTAACCAAGTATAAAAAGTACCCCCACTTGCATCGAGTTGCACTGGCGTGGTTTCACAAACAGTAGTATCAATAGGTCTTACTTTAGGGTTTCTTACCGAAACAACATACTTTGTTGAGTCTCTATGAGCACAACCAAATTTGTCAATGGTTTTCACAAAAAGAGTTGTGTTATTATTTAGAAAAGCAATAGGATTAGCAATGCTAGAATTATTTACCATGCTGATAGGTGTCCATGCATAATTTAATATACCTACTGGTGGTTCACAAATAATGAATCTCATTTTTGGGCGCAAATAATAGTTAGTAGTTACAGTCCCTTGGTTTGTAATAGCACAACCGGTTAAACTATTACCATATCGCTGATAGGCTGTAGGAAGATTTGTATTGCTACATGCAACTAAATCGTTTGGAGAAGTGGCAGAGCTGTGATAACATATTTCAACAATGATATTGCTGGTACCATCCCAATTGATGGGTGTGTTCAACACAAACTTATTCCATCCAACAACAGTTGAATATGCATTGTTGGTGTAAACAATTTTAGAAACGTTTGTGAAGTTTCCAGTAATTTGATTGAGTTGAGAGCAATCCATTTTAATGGTAAAATTGTTGAATGGCGTTGTGGAAGATTTCTGAGTTACTTTCAAATCCAACTCACGAATGCTGCCTGCTTTCAAACCCATTAATCGCAATTCTGTTGCAGTAAATAAATATTGAGAACGCTGGTCTTGTACTGAAGCACGGAAAGGAGAATTGATAAGAGAGCTAAGGGCATTAGTGCCAACATATGCTCCTGAAATGATTCCGCCACAAGCCCAAGAAGTTGTATCACAAACTACAGACTGAACTGGCGGTTTCACCGTGTTCATTGAGTTGAGCTGTAATGCAACTGCATAACAAAGCAATGAATCATTTGGCGAAACAATTCTGCCGTCATAACTATCGATGGTCATAGAAATAGCATTGCCTACAGCTTGATACAAACCACAGCTATCCATCATTGTATTCCCGTCTGTTCCTTTTTTTGCAGTAATCGTATAAACGCCATCAGTTTGTAAAGGACTGGAAAGCAAAAGCACTACAGTATCAGTAAAGTTCAAAGTGTCACAACCTACACCGTATGCAATGTTTATGGTTGCTGATTGTGGACCACTAATTAAAAAGTCAGAACCATTTTTAGCAATGGAATCACATCTTACTTTTGTGTTGAGTTTGATTTTAATTTCATTACAAGCAGGAGTATCAATTATATCAAATGCAGGCTGTACATAAGGCAATACTGTAAATGGAATTGAAAGGGGAACAGGTGTAGCATTGTTACAAAAATCAAGAAGTGTGTTTCCATCTGTGCCAATTTGCGAATTCAATGAATAAGCTCCTGATGGCAATGGTGTTGTGAAGTTGACAACAATATTGGAAGTATAACCTGTTGGACCAATACAATTAACGCCCGAAACACTTGCAATAGCCCCACCACCAGAAACGGTAAAATCACTTCCGTTTGTAGCCAATGAACTACATTTTATTGGTTCACTCATTATAAGTGTTACTTGTTGGCTACTATTGCAGGAAGTGGCAACAGCATTGAATGTAGGAGGAATATTATCGAAGAATGTAGCTGTAGAACCAGAGAAATCAATAGTAAAACCAGAACTTGGCCCACCGGTAGAGTAATTACCAAAGTTGTTCACCATAATCATGATTACATCACCAGCAACCACATTAATTGGTGAACAAAAAGAATTTCCAAATGCCCCTGCTTGCACATATGGCATAATGCCTGTATTGCTTACACCTACCACTCCATTTACATTACTCCCAGGATTATTATTGTTGAAATTGCAACTAATTACATTGCTAGATTGAATGCTATTACAAGTTGTATTTGTAATATTTGCAACAGCAAAATCATAATCATCGAGAGGAGATACTGGCGTTATGGAAAATACAACAGTTCCACTTGTATTTATGTTTAACTTAAACCAAACCGAATTGATTTCTCCTCCAAAACAAGGGGTATTAGTCAAATCAAATACATTTCCAACACCCTGATAACTATATGGAGTAAAAAATGTGTTTCCACAGAGTTGCAGCGCATTACATGCATCTTGTTCTGGTTGCAGTGGTGGTAATACCTGTGCATGAATCTTCTCATTGCAAAAAGCAAAGGAAAAAACAAGTAATAGTGGGAATAACCTTTTCATGGGCACATTTGTGATGCAAAAGTTAGGACTTTTTCATTCCACAAAAAAGACAGGCACTAAATAATTTTAGTTTGCAAAAAAATGGGGGTTATGTATTAACCCCCTAATGCATCTTTTATTTTATCGAAAAAACTGCGGTCCTCCTTTGAGCTTTGGGCATTAGGACCAGGCACAAAATTGGGTGAGTGCATCAGTTTTTCTAGTATTTCCTTTTCTTCGTTGGACAAAGTTTGTGGCGACCAAATATTCACCTCTACCAATTCATCTCCTTTTTCATAGCTCTGAAAAGCTGGAAAACCTTTTCCTTTCAAGCGGAACATTTTACCACTTTGTGTGCCTGCTGGAATCTTGATTTTGGCTTTACCATCAATCGTAGGTACTTCTACATTGGTACCTAAAACTGCTTCAGGGAATGAGAGATGTAATTGATACACTACATCCAATTCATGCCTTTTCAATTCAGAGTGTTTTTCTTCCTCTATTAGTAATAGCAAATCGCCAGGAGGTCCTCCACGCTCACCTGCGTTTCCTCTTCCGTTCATGCTTAATTGCATGCCTTCTACAACACCTGCAGGTATATCAAGGCTTATAGTTTCTTCACCATATTGGCGTCCTTCGCCTTTGCATGATGGACATTTAGCTGTGATTTGGGTACCTTCTCCATTACATGTTGGGCAGGTAGTCACTGTTTGCATTTGCCCCAAAAAAGTATTTGTTACTCGACGAACCTGACCACTTCCTCCACAACCACTACAGGTTTGAACTGCATTTTTATCTTTAGCTCCGCTACCATTACAGGTTTCGCATGCTACGTGTTTCTTTACTTTTATTTTTTTGTTAGCGCCATTAGCTATTTCTCCATAATCCAATTTAAGTTTTACCCGAAGATTGGATCCTCTTGTACCCTGTCTTCTGCCACCACCACCTTGACGACCGCCACCGCCGCCAAAGAAACTACCAAACATATCATCGCCAAAAATGTCGCCGAAGTTGGAGAAAATATCTTCCATCCTCATACCGCCCTGACCGCCGCCCCCAAAACCAGCGTTGCCACTCATACCCGCATGACCGAATCGGTCATACTGTGCTTTTTTGTCAGCATTGCTCAATACATCATATGCTTCAGCTGCTTCCTTGAATTTCTCTTCAGCTTCTTTATTGCCCGGGTTTCTGTCGGGATGGTACTGTAAAGCAATTTTTCGGTAAGCTTTTTTTATCTCGTCAGCAGCAGCGCTTTTTGCCACACCCAACACTTCATAATAATCTCTTTTTGCCATAATATTTTTAGGTCAGCAATGTGTGCTAAATTATTTACCTACGACCACTTTTGCAAAGCGAATGAGTTTGTCGTTTAGGTAGTAGCCTGGTTCAATCTCATCAATTATTTTACCAACAAGTTTTGGTGTAGGTACCGGAATTTCGGTAATGGCTTCATGAAGGTCTGCATTAAACTCTTGTTCTTTGCTTTCCATTTTTTTCAAACCTTTGGATGTAAGCGTTGTTCTCAGTTTATTGAAGACCAAACCAACTCCTTCGCGAATTTGAGGTAAATCATCAGTGGTTTCTAATTGTTTGGCTGCACGATCGGTATCATCCAACACTACTAAAAGGCTTTGAATAATTTCTTTGCCAGCAGTAAGTCTCAATTCCAGGGTTTCTTTTGCAGTTCTGCGGCGAAAATTATCAAACTCGGCCACCAGTCTTAAATATTTGTCTTTTATGGCAGCCAATTCTTCTTTCAGCTTTTCAATTTCGCTTTCTTCGCCCACTTCATCGTCAAGGTGTTGAGTACCGGGCACACTATCGTCTGTATTTAATGTTTGTGCCAGTATTTCTTCGTTATTATCGTTTGTTGTATCCGTCAAATTGTCGGACTGTTGGGTATTACTTTGTTCCTGTTCCATTTCGGGTTGGTTCATGGTCTTATTTTTTTTAAAAAACATTGCGCGAAAATACTCTCAAGAATTTTGCCAAGCAGTTTTGAAAGACAAAATGTCGGGATATTGGTTGATATTGAAGGAGATTACTGCATTGCTAATTCAATCAATCAACACAAATTTTTAACAAACCCAACATTCGTCATGTTCTTTTTTGCCAAAAAACATTAGACCTGTTGACCGCTGTCACCAGATTGTCATAAACTCAGTTTTAACTTTGCCCTAAGATTTTAATTAACACACAAAATTAATTTTATGAAAGTAAAAAAACTAATGTTGATTGGCTTGCTAGTAGTAGGTATTCTGCCTAACACCCAAGCTCAAATGAGAGGTACCGCACATGACTTCACTGGCTACAGAAGAAGTGCATATAACCCAAGTGGTGAAGTTTGTATTGTATGCCATGCGCCACACAATACTGACGCAACTTCTGTCCCATTATGGAACCACACCACAACAGCCCAAACTTTTACTCCGTATGGTGCAAGCGGTTCTGGTTTTAATATTCACTTTACCCCAGGTCAACCTGATGGTTCCTCTAAAATGTGCCTCAGTTGTCATGATGGTATTACTGCTGCCAACTCTTATGGAGTAAATGGTAAAAGCCCTGCACTACAAGATTCTATTACGCTTGCTACTGGTGGCGCTACCGCTCCAAGAACCTCAACAATTACAAGGTCCAATTTAACCACTAACTTGACAGATGACCATCCTATTTCTTTTGTTTATGCAGAAGCAATGGTGGCTAATCCTAGATTAAGAGATACTTCATACATCACACCTCTTGGACATTCAATTGGTGTTGACATGCTAGATAAGCAAGGCAAATTACAGTGTGCTGGTTGTCATGATCCACATGGTTCTAACACCGGCTGGAATTCAACTTATCTTAAATTCAGCAACTCCAATAGTGCTCTTTGTTTAACATGTCATAACAAATAATCCAAAAACAACACACCTAAAATACAATATAAAATATATAATATGAAATATAGAAAGCTAATTCTCGCAGCAGCGCTTGTTCTGGGTATCGCTCAAGTGAGCAACGGACAAGGAATAACAGGGTCTAAGCACGATTTTTCTACTGCATCTTGGAACAATTCTCTTCCAATTTCCACATACCTTCAAGGTCAGAAATGTCGCCCTTGCCATGCTCCG
>CAINUN010000083.1 GCA_903853805.1 uncultured Bacteroidota bacterium | reverse complement strand
CAAACAAATGTTCTTTGTTATGGTAATTCTACAGGTTCTGTAACTGTAGCTGCTGCTGGTGGAACTTCTTCTTATCAATACAAAATTGGATCTGGTTCTTACCAAGCTTCTGGAACATTTAGTTCATTATCAGCTGGTTCATACACAATTACTGTTTTAGATGCTAATGGTTGTTCAACAACTCAGGCTGTTACAATTACACAACCAAGTGCAACTTTAAGCGCTTCTATTACTGCTCAAACAAACATTCTTTGTTATAGTAATTCTACTGGTTCTGTAACCGTTGCAGCAGCAGGTGGAACAAGTGCTTATCAATATAAAATTGGATCTGGTTCTTACCAAGCTTCTGGAACATTCAGTTCATTAACAGCTGGTTCTTATACTGTTACTGTTCAAGATGCTAACGGTTGTTCAACAACCCAGGCTGTTACGATTACACAACCAAGTGCTACTTTAAGCGCTTCAATCACTGCTCAAACAAACATTCTTTGTTATAGTAACTCTACAGGTTCTGTAACAGTAGCAGCTGCAGGTGGCACAAGTGCATATCAATATAAAATTGGATCTGGTTCTTACCAAGCTTCTGGAACATTCAGTTCATTAACAGCTGGTTCTTATACAGTTACTGTCCAAGATGCTAACGGTTGTACTACAACTCAAGCAGTTTCAATTACACAACCAAGTGCTACATTAAGTGCTTCAATTACTTCACAAACAAATGTTCTTTGTTATGGTAATTCTACTGGTTCTGTAACTGTAGGTGCAGCAGGTGGAACAAGTGCTTATCAATATAAATTAGATAATGGTTCTTATCAGTCATCAGGAGCTTTCAACAATTTAGCTACAGGTTCTTACACTATTACTTTGAAAGATGCAAATAATTGCACCTCAACACAAGCAGTTACAATTACCCAACCTGTTTCTTCTATTAGCGCAAGCATTACCTCACAAACAAATGTACTTTGCTACGGCAATGCATCTGGTTCAGTAACTGTTCTTGCAACTGGTGGAACAAGTGCTTATCAATATAAAATTGGATCAGGTTCTTACCAATCATCTGGAACATTTAGTTCATTAGCTGCTGGGTCTTATACAATAACTGCAATAGATGCAAATGGTTGTACTACAACACAAGCGACATCTATTACACAGCCAAGTGCTACTTTAAGTGCTTCAATTACTTCACAAACAAATGTGCTTTGCTATGGCAACACAACCGGCGCTGTAACGGTAGCAGCTGTTGGTGGAACAAGTGCTTATCAATACAAATTAGATAACGGTTCTTATCAATCTTCAGGAACGTTCAGTTCATTAGCCGGTGGTTCTTATACAGTGACAGTTAAAGACGCGAATAATTGTACTGCTTCACAAGCGGTAAATATTTCTCAGCCTGCTTCAGTCCTTGGAACAAGTATTTCTTCACAAACTAACGTATTGTGTTATGGAAGTTCAACAGGTGCAGTAACAGTAGTTGCTTCAGGAGCAACACCTTCTTACCAATATAAAATTGGTTCAGGTTCATATCAAGCTTCAGGAACTTTCAGTTCTTTGGTTGCTGGTTCTTATGTTATCACTGCTAAAGACGCTAACAATTGTACAACTACACAAGCAGTTACAATTTCACAACCAAGTGTTGCATTGAGTGTAAGTGTTACTGATCAAACAGATGTTTTATGTTATGGAAGTTCAACAGGCGCAGTTATAGTAGCAGGTGCTGGTGGAACAGGAATTTATGTGTATAAAATTGGTAATGGAAATTATCAGCCATCTGGAAATTTTGCTTTGCTTGCAGCAGGTACTTACACTCTCACTGTAGAAGATGCAAATAATTGTACTGCTACAACTTCAGTTACAATTTCACAACCAAGTGCTGCATTAAGTGCTTCAATTACTGCTCAAACAAATGTGCTTTGTTATGGCAATTATTCAGGCTCTGTAACGGTAGCAGGTGCTGGCGGAACAACTGCTTATCAATATAAATTAGACAATGGAAATTACCAGTCATCAGGAACATTCAGTTCTTTAGCTGCTGGTTCTTATACTGTTACAGTGAAAGATGCTAACAATTGTACTGTTACAACTTCAGTTACAATTTCACAACCAAGTGCTGCATTAGGTGCTTCTATTTCATCACAAACAAATGTTTTGTGTAATGGTAATAATACAGGTTCTGTTACAGTTGTAGGTGCAAATGGTACAGCTCCTTATCAATACAAAATTGGTTCAGGTTCATATCAAGTTTCTGGTACATTCAATTCATTAGTTTCAGGTTCTTATATTGTTACTATTAAAGATGCAAACAATTGTACTACTACTCAGTCGGTTACTATTTCACAACCAGTATCAGCATTAAGTGTTTCTTGTTCTAACACAAGCGCAAGTTCTTATGGAGCTGGAGACGCATCTGTAAGTGTATCAGTAAACGGTGGTACTTCGTCTTACGGTTACCTTTGGAGCAATGGTTCAACTTCAAATTCAATTACTGGACTTTCTTCAGGAACTTATTCAGTAACTGTTACTGATGCAAATGGTTGTACAGCATCTTGTACTACTTCTTTAAATAATTTTCCATCAGCAGTTTGGAATAACATTTCAGCTACAGAAGATGTTAGCTTAAACAGCACTGTTGCTAGTAATGATATTTTAAGCGCAGATGGTGGCAATACTTTCTCAAATATTTGTGCTAGTTGTTCTACTACAACTCACGGAGCGCTTACATTTAATAATGACGGAACATTTACTTATGTTCCTAGTGCAAACTTCAATGGTCAGGACCAATTCGTTTACCAACTTTGCGATGTAAACGGAGATTGTGATACTGCAATAGCTTACTTAAATGTTGCTTCTGTTGATGATGTTCCCATTGCTATTTGGGATGCAACTTCTACAAATGAGGATACTCAGTTATCAGGTTCAGTAACTTCAAATGATATATTGAGCGGAGACGGCGGCAATGTTTGGAGTTTAGTTTCAAACGTAGCACATGGTTCATTGTCTTTCAATAGTAATGGTTCATATACTTACACTCCAAGTGCTAACTATAATGGTAATGACCAATTCGTATATCAACTTTGTGATGTTGATGGTGATTGTGATTCTGCAATAGTTTATATAACTGTAAATTCTGTTAACGACTTACCTTTTGCTACATGGGATGCAGTGTCAACTTCAGAAGATGTTTCAGTTTCTGGTACACTCTCAAGTAATGATATTTTAAGCGGTGATGGTGGTAATGTATGGAGTTTAGTTTCAAGTGCAGCTCATGGTTCTGTAATTGTAACTGCAAATGGTGGTTATAGTTATTCTCCTGATGCTGACTTCAACGGAACAGACAATTTTGTTTATCAATTGTGTGATTTAAATGGCGATTGTGATTCAGCAATTGTTTATGTTACTGTATCAAGTGTAAATGATGCTCCAGTTGCTGTTTGGAATAGCAATTCTACAAATGAAGACACTCCGCTTTCTGGTTCTGTTGCTGGTAATGATTCTGATGTTGACAACAATATTAACCCTAACGGATTTACTTTGACATCAAGCCCTGCACATGGTTCAATTACATTTAATGTTGACGGATCTTATACTTACACTCCATCAGCAAACTATAATGGCAATGATCAATTCATTTATCAAGTTTGTGATTTAGGTACTCCTATTTATTGCGATACAGCAATTGTTTACTTGACTATCAATTCAGTGAACGATGCTCCTGTTGCAACTTGGGATAATGATGGTACAAACATGAATTCTGTTCTTAATGGTTCTGTTGATGCAAACGATGCAGATGTTGATGGTAATTTGAATTCAAATAGCTTCACAGTTATTAGTAACGTAGCTCATGGAACATTAAACTTTAATAATGATGGATCTTATACTTACACACCAACAAATAACTATTATGGTAATGATCAGTTCGTTTATCAAGTATGTGATTTAGGTTCACCTTCACTTTGTGATACAGCTATTGTTTACTTGACAGTTTACGGTGTTGCTGTGACTCCTTCAGTGAGTATCAGTGCTTCTGCAACAACAATTTGCGCTGGAACATCAGTAACATTTACTGCTACTCCAACTAACGGTGGTACTTCACCTACTTATCAGTGGATGAAAAACGGAAACAACGTTGGAACCAACTCTGCTACTTATACTACCACAACTTTAGCTAATGGAGATGTAATCACGGTAGAAATGACATCAAACGCTCCAATTCCAGTTCCACCTACAGTTACCAGTAACGCTGTTACAATGACTGTAAATCCACTTCCTTCACAACCAGGTGCTTTCACAGTTTCAAGTTCAACAATTTACTGGGGTCAAAACCCAATCACTTATACTGTTCCAAATGTTGCAGGTGTAACTTACAATTGGAGTTATTCAGGAACAGGTGTTACAATCTCTGGTTCAGGAAACGCTATCACTTTGACTCCTACACAAGGTTCAACAAGTGGCACACTTTCAGTTACAGCAACAAATGGTTGTGGTACTTCTGCTGCAAGAACAATGGCTGTATCTGTATTGCCTTACATTACTTGGCAGTGTAATAGCAATAGCAATTGGAATAATGGAAGTAACTGGGATGCTGGTTTTGCTCCTTATTCAACTATCAATGTGTTGATTCCTTCTTCAGCTGCTTGTCAACCTTCAATTACTTCTAGTATTGTTTTAAGAAATCTTACAGTTCAAACTGGAGCATCTTTAGATATTACTTCTGGAAACACATTGAGTGTAAAAGGTGACTTTTCAAACAATGGACACATTTGTAGTGGTACTTTGGTACTTAATGGTTCTGTAGCTCAAAATATTTCTGGTAACGGTACTGTTTGCAATTTCGAATTGAACAATTCTAACGGAGCTACAATTACCTCAGGTGATACTTTGAAAATTTCTCAGACTTACACTCCATCAAATGGTGTGTTGAATACTAATGGTGGTCTTGAATTGCTTTCTGACGAAAATGGAACTGCAACAGTTTTGGAACACCAATTTAGCGGTACTTGTACAAACTACATCAACGGTAACGTTATTGTATTGAAATACATTCCTGGTGGTCGTCGTGCTTTCCGTTTCTTGAGTCATCCATTCTCTACTGCAATTGGTTTAGATCAATTAACTGATGATATTGATATCACTGGTCAAGGTGGTTCTGCTAATGGTTTCACAACTACTAATACCAATAACGCATCTGCTTTCTGGTATAATACACTTACAGGAAATGGTTCTGCAGTAAATGATAGTACTGGTTGGATTCCATTTACAAATACAAACGGTCTTGGTGCTAACGCTTGGAACCCAATGCAAGGTGTACGTATGTATATCCGTGGTGAAAAAGGTCAAGGTCTTGGTTGTACTCCATGTGTTCCTAATCCTGTTACAATCGACATGTTTGGTGCAATCAATCAGTGTGAAGTGATTTCTACATTGGAAACAAATACAAACCAAGGATACAATTTAGTTGGTAATCCTTATGCTGCAAACATTGACATGAGCTTGACTTCTCGTGGTGCTAATGTTGGTGAAAACTTCAGCGTATGGGATCCACATCAAGGTATCTATGGTGCTTATGTTGATCAACCATTTAATCATTCTTATGTATTGCCTGCATACAGTTCTTTCATTACAACTGCAAGTGCTAACACAAGCAACACCATTACTTTCAACGAAGCTGCTAAAGTGAATACAGCGCCAACAGGAAATTTGTTTAAAACAACTGGTTCTTTCGGAAACAACGCTGTTCAATTGCGCATCTTAAGTAACAATGACTCTATCTCTTGGGACAGAATGTTGTTGTTCTTCAATACTCAAGCACAAGCTGCTTATGACAAGCATGATAATAAGAAGATGAGCAACCCAAGTCTTGATTTTTACAGTGTAGCTTCAGACAATAGTCATCTATCAATTGACCAACGTCCTTATGTAAGCAATGAAATCATTCCTTTGGGATTGCGTGCTGATTCTTTAACTAACTATACTATCAAAGTAGAAGATTATGATGTGCCTGCAGGATCTCAAATCTACTTGCACGATAACTTCTTGAATACTGATCAAGCTTTGTCTTTAGGAATGAAATACAACTTCACAGTTACTTCAAATCCAATGACACAAGGAAGCCGTTTTGAATTGAGATTAGGTCTTATCAATAGCATCAACAACGTTCACAACCAACCAAAAGTGAATATCACTCCTAACCCTGCTACTACTGAAGTAACTATTTGGGTGAGCGATGCAGTAAAAGATGGTAGTGATGTAGAAGTAAGAGATGTTGTTGGCAATACAGTTTTCCAAACTAAGCTTGATAAAACCAATAACGATGGTAAGTTCAACATCTCAGTACAAGATTGGACAGCAGGAATTTACTTCCTCACTATTCATTCTGCTGAGAATACAATTACTGAAAAAATAATGAAACAATAAGAAGAATAAAGTCGTTTGTTAAATCAGAGTTTTTAGATTTTAGCTGCCCTATTTGGGGCAGCTTTTATTTGTACAAAAAAAAATAAGAGTTGACGCGAATCAACTCTTATTTCTATTCCTAAAATTTTCTTTAATCAGTATCCTAGATAAACATCGCCACCGGATTCTCTAAATAAAACTTCAAAGTCTTTAAAAACTGAGCACCTACAGAACCATCCACCACACGATGATCGCAACTGAGGGTCAATTTCAACAGATTGCTTACCACTATTTGTCCGTCTTTAACCACAGGTGTTGCAGCAATTTTACCTACTGCAAGAATGCAAGCATCAGGCGGGTTGATGATGGCGGTAAACTCATCAATATCCATCATGCCAAGGTTGGAAATGGTGAAAGTATTGCCCGTAAATTCAGGAGGTTGTAGTTTTTTAGTCCTCGCTTTTTCTGCAAGAGATTTTGCTTCATCAGCAATTTGTGTAATGGTTTTTTGGTCGGCAAATTTGATGACCGGAACAATCAATCCATCTTCAATAGCAACAGCAGTGCCTATATGAATGTGCTTGTTCTGACGAATAAAATCACCCATCCACGAGCTATTGACGGCAGGATGTTTACGCAACGAAGCCGCTACTGCTTTAATGATGATATCATTAAACGAAATCTTCGTGCCTGTTGCTTCAATCATTGCCTTTCTTGCATCCATGGCATTATCCATGTTCACCGTCATTTTCAAATAAAAATGAGGTGCCGTAAACATGCTATCCGAAAGCCTTTGTGCAATAATTTTTCGCATTTGCGATAGGGGTTGGTCCACAAATCCTTCCACACCACTTGCTTCATTGAAAACCGTTTGCTTCGTTGCCGAAGGCGTATAATTATCTATGTCGCGCTTAATGATTCTTCCACCATCTCCGCTGCCAGCAACGCTTACAAGGTTGATGCCTTTTTCTTGTGCAATCTTTTTTGCTAATGGAGAAGCCTTAATACGGTCGTCGCTGTGGGTTTCTTCCACTACAGTTTCTACTACTGCTGCTGCGGGTGCTTCCTTCACTTCTTCGGGGGCAGTAGTGGGGGCTTCACTTGGCACTTCTGCATCGAGCAATGACTTAAAATCTTCTCCTTCTTTGCCAATGATGGCAATGATACCATTCACTTTTGCTGCTTTTCCTGTTTCCACACCAATGTATAGTAACACACCATCAACATAAGGCATTACTTCCATGGTGGCTTTGTCGGTTTCTACATCGGCAATCACATCATCACCTTTCACTTTGTCGCCCACCTTTTTGTGCCATGCGGCAATGACACCTTCTTTCATAGTGTCGCTAAGTAGGGGCATTCTTATTGCTTCGGCCATATTGAGTGCTTGAATTTTTTAGAGTGGGGCAAAAGTATAAAAATTAAAAGACTCGAAGTGGGAAGATGCATCTTTTAGCGAGTGTTCATTGAATGAAACTCGGCAATTCCAAAAAAGCTCTTTATCAAAAATTACTTCCCTTCCATCAACTTTCGCAGCGCATCAATCTCAGCTACACTCATGCTAGCAAGTTTTGTATGAAGGTCGGGGCCTTCATATTTCATGGCTTCGAGCGGGTGGTTTTCGGGGGCGTTTGCCGAAGGTATCCATTGATACAAATCGTTGGGCGTACACTTCAACGCAAGGCAAAGGCGCTCCAAAATGTCGGCAGTGACAAAAGATGCCTTGTTTTTCATCATTCTTAAATAAGTTTGATAGGGAACACCGGCTTCGAGGATGGCAGCTTTCGATTTTTTTTCGCCCTTTATGGCAACAACTCTGTTTAAATTAAATAAAAGCATGGTAGTTGGCTTTTTATTCCTGCAAGATAAGAAAAATTGTTTCCAAAAATTACTACTATCAATACTTTTATCGCTGCTATCAATAATTTTATCACTGCTATGAATTATTTTGTCACTGCTATTGATTCTATAATAGCTGCTATGAATACTTAAATTACTGCTATCAAAACTTTTATCATTACTATGAATACTTTTGTCGCTGCTATGAATGCCGTTCTATCTGCTATGAATACGATAGCCAAAAATGTAGGCTCTTTTTTTAAAACTAATGACGAATGTCATTGTTTGTTTCAAAACAGGTTTTCAACTTTGAAATAATAAATTTTTTTTACCATGGCGAAAAAAGAAACAAAACGCGATTACAACATGGCAGACGGCGACCTGAAACAGAAAGCCGATATGGTGGTTTATAATGTCAACCGCGACATTGCCAATTTTGCATCGCGAAACGTAACGGGCGCAACAGTGCTTTCATTGAAAGGTTTAATAACAACTTTTGACGACGCGCCCACCGATAGTGAATTGCTGGGACCGGTAATGGATGCCACCCTTCAGTTAGACACCGCTGCCAATAATTTGCGTATGGGCATTCGCACCATTCGTAACATGGCTGAAAATAAATTTAAGGGCGAAGGCTTGTATAATAGTTTTGGTTTTGAAGATATGGACAGTTTGAGCCATAATGATCTTTACCGTCTAGGCAAAAAAGTGGGCAGAGTGGGCAATACTTTGCTTGCACAATTGGCAAGTGAGGGATTGACAGCTGCAGGTGTGACCAATATTATTTCATTAGCCACTGCTCTCGACACGGCGCTCGATACACAACACGCTGCTATTGAAACCCGCGACATGGCTACGCAAGACCGCATTGTAAAAGGCAATACACTTTGGGCAGAAATGGTTCGTCTTGCAGGCATTGGCAAAACAATTTTTGCAGATGTGGACGAGGCAAAATACAATGATTATGTTTTGACAGATGCACCTTCGCCAGCTGGAGGGAATACGCCTCCGAGCCCATAGGCTTTGAGGCATAAACAGACTACTTACTTTCTAAATACTAACGCTAAAAATGAATAAGAAAAACACCATTACGCTTATTGTCTTGCTATGCTTTGCAATTGACATGATAAGGTTATTCCAAGAGTTTTCTTGGATAGGATTTGGAATTGCTACCTTGCTGATGCTGATGCTAGTGTTCAGGCTATTTAAATACTACTTACAATGAAATTATCTACCCTCGTAAAAACGAGTTATTCGTTCGGAATTATTGCTGTGCTGATTGGGGCACTACTAAAAATTCAAAAAATAGATGCAGCTGGCATTCTATTGACAATAGGCATGATTGCAACAATCGTGTTTATTGTTACTGCAATTATAGAAGTCAATCGTTCAAAACAAATTTCTGAAAAAGAAAAAGGCTTGTGGACAGTTTCCTTCATTTGTTTTTCAGGAATTGCTGGTTTGGTATATCTTTTTAATGGAAGAAAGAGGGTTGTATGAAAACAGTTCAGTCTGAAAATTTCAAGCAATCACAAATCATCATAAACAAACCATAATCAAAAAGCCGCCTCAAACAGAAGCGGCTTTTTTGTTGGCGATTAGGAAGGTTTTTAGGGAAAGAAAATCGATGATCTTCAATAAACGCAACCACATTTTCAAGTATCAATACTCTTTTTCAATAAAAACCTTCAATCTTTGCGCAGTTAAAGATTTAGGATGCACGCTATAAAAATAAAATGGACTGGTTTGTTGGTGATGTTGTTGATGCTCACTAACACTTTGCTAGCACAAGAAAAATTTAGTTTCATCACTGGCTCGTGTGCCTATCTCGACAGGAATAAGGAAGATGCCAATGGTATGTTGTATGATGGCGACACGTCTATTTTTTACAGCATGAGCAAATCGAAGGCAAATTTTATGCTTTGGCTTGGCGACAATTGGTACCTTGATAAAGATGAATCGAAAACAGTAGGCGGTCTTTGGAAAAAAGCCGTTAGTCAGCGTAACTCCCCCTCACTGCAACGCATATCGCAGAACATGACTGAGTATGCTATTTGGGACGACCATGATTTTGGTGATAACGACAGCTACAAAAGCTTTCCGCTAAAAAACATGAGCCGAAATATCTTCATCAACATGTGGAAATTCAACCCTTCTTATGGTTTGTATAACGATGGCATCTACACGAGTTTTCATTACAAGAACGTGCTTTTTGTGTTGCTCGACGACCGTTGGTGGCGTGACCGCGACAAGAAAAGGAGTTATGTGGGCAGCGTATTACCGTTCATGAAAGGTAAACCAAATCCCAACAAAAAAATGCTGGGTGACCAGCAAATGGCTTGGTTGAAAAAAACATTGGCGTCAGATAATTCTGATTTTAAAATCATTGTGAACGGCAGCCAAATGTTGAACCCAATTTCTAAGAAAGATTGCTTCGTTCATTTCCCGGTGGAGTACAATGAATTGCTACAATTCATCGATACTCAAAAAATTAAGGGTGTTCTTTTCCTCAGTGGAGACAGGCATTTCGGTGAAATCACCCAACTCAAACGTGCCAATAATTATCCATTGTACGACATCACAACGTCTTCTCTAACTGCTCAAAGCGACAAACCAAAAGGGAAAGAAATAAATAACCCCAATCGCGTTCTAGGCTCCTTGACCTTAGTGCACAATTTTGCTACGTTTTCATTCGACGAAAATGAAAGTAATAGAAAACTAACAATCACTTTCCACAATAATAAAGGTTGGATACTTTATCGTTGGAGTGTTCAAGCAAATGATTTGAAGTAAAAAAGGAGAGCAACTAGAAATCAATCTGAAGATTGAGGGTATCTTTAAGTTGTTTCAATGCAGGATTTTTCAGTGCCATATTTTCAAAAATTTCTTGCTTAGACAAAACTTTAGGCAATTGTTTTTCCAATTCAGGGTCAGGTCTCACTTCTGTTGTGATGCGTATTTTGCTTCCAAGTTTTTCGGAGAAATAATCGATTAGTTGGTTGCGTTGTTCTTTAATTGTTGCCTCCGACATTTCATTTGGTGCGATGAGTTTTATCTCATCATTGCCCAACAATTCAATTTTTAATACAGAAAATAAACTTAGTAGGAAAGACTTGCTTTCGTTGCGCAAATGTTCTTTAAAAGCCTCGAAAACAGGCAAAACAGCAGCCTCATCAAGCACAAAATTCTTTCCTTGATTTTCAGCAATAGACGATTTTATTTCTTGTTCAATATCATCCAACAAGTTTTTACTGATGCGCCTAGAAGTGTTTGGCGAAGTTGGGTTGGCTAAATGACTATTCGTTTTAGCGGGCACAATTTTAGGCTCTTCCACTTTTAATTCTGGAGCAGCTGGTGCAGAATATGGAACTTGTGTTGGTGCAGTTTTAGGGGCTATAGGAAGACTTTGAGAAAGTGTTAGGTCGTTGCTAAAGTTTTTTTTTAAATCTTCGGCTTGTGTTGCCTGCATCAAATAGCAAAGCCGAATGAAGCACATTTCCACATGCAAGCGCTTATTAGTGGCATTGCGGAAGTTGAGTTCGCTTTCATTCAATTGATTTAATGCAGAAAGTATATAGGAAGGAGGTGTTTGGTTGGCTTTTTCGAAATAAATAGGCTTATGGTCGTTGGGTACATCAAGCAGCCGAGCCATTCTTATATCTCTGCATAAGAGCAAATTTCTGAAATGTTCTGCCAATCCTTGAAGAATTACATTCCCTTCAAAACCTCTTTCTAAGACCTCATCCAACAATAATAAACTGCCACTTACATCTTGGCTCAATAAATGGTCAGTGAGTTTGAAATAGAAATCTGCATCGAGCATATTCAGGTGCTCCATGGTCAGGGCATAATTCAAGTGACCATTGGTAAAGCTCGAAATTCTGTCAAGCATAGAAAGTGCATCGCGCATACAGCCTTCGCTCTTTTGTGCAATGACATGTAAGGCAGCTTCGTCGGCTATCATCGCTTCTTTTGCAGCAATACTTTGCAAATGCCCAACAATATGTTCTGTCGTAATTCTCTTAAAATCAAAAATCTGACACCTACTTAATATAGTAGGAAGGATTTTGTGTTTTTCAGTAGTAGCTAAAATGAATATGGCATAGGATGGTGGCTCTTCTAATGTTTTTAAAAAAGCATTGAAGGCAGCAGCACTCAGCATGTGTACCTCGTCTATGATATATATTTTGTATTTGCCTTGTTGTGGTGCAAACCGAACCTGATTCACCAATTCGCGAATATCATCTACCGAGTTATTGCTCGCTGCATCTAATTCAAAAATGTTGAAAGAAGCATTGTTGCTAAAACTTTGACAGGAGCCACAAACGCCACAGGCTTCCATATCTTCAGAAGGATGTTCGCAGTTAATGGTTTTAGAAAGTATGCGTGCACAAGTTGTTTTGCCTACGCCTCTAGGTCCGCAAAAAAGATACGCATGCGCCAGGTGTTGATGGCGAATAGCATTCTTTAAAGTTGTAGTAATATGATCCTGCCCCACAACTGTGTCAAAAGTTTGTGGGCGGTATTTTCGGGCAGAAACAATGTAATTGTCGGACATCTTAGGTTCAAAAGTAATCAAACCTTTAACTACATCAAAATGGGGGAAATAGAATTAAATTGGAATTGGGCATTACGACTTTACCTTTGTTCAATGCTTCGCAAAACAAAGATTATTGCTACTGTTGGACCAGCATCCAATTCTTATGAAAAACTATTATCCTTAGTAGAGAAAGGAGTCAATGTTTTCAGACTTAATTTTTCTCATGGCACTCATGAAGAACATTTACAAGTAATACAATTCATTAATCAAATCAACGATGATTATCCTTTCAATATTGCCATTCTAGCTGATTTGCAAGGACCAAAATTGCGTGTCGGGGAAATTGAAAACGGTTCTTTGCCTTTGAAAAAGGGAGATGAGTTTTTTTTTACCAATGAAAAAAGAATTGGTAACAAGGAAGGTGTTTACATTTCCTATCCAAAC
Source organism: uncultured Bacteroidota bacterium (assembly GCA_903853805.1). Classification (GTDB taxonomy): domain Bacteria; phylum Bacteroidota; class Bacteroidia; order Chitinophagales; family Chitinophagaceae; genus JAFIGV01. The sequence continues at coordinate 162,159 of CAINUN010000083.1, read as the reverse complement.
TTTTCTAACGATGTTAGAGTGGGAGAAAAAATCTTACTTGATGATGGTAAGATTGAAGTGATGATAAAAGAGATTACTTTTCAAAAAACTGTAAGGGTAGAAGTGTTGAATGACGGCATTTTGTTACCTAAAAAAGGCGTGAATCTACCCGATACAAAAATTTCATTGCCTTCTTTGTCTGAAAAAGATTTGCGGGATCTTGATTTTATTATTAGTCAAGAAATTGATTGGGTGGCTCTTTCTTTTGTGAGAACACCTGAAGATATTGAACAGCTAAGAGCAATTCTTATTAGCAAAAAAAGCAACGCCAAAATCATAGCAAAAATTGAAAAACCTGAGGCACTCGACCATCTCCGGGAAATAATATTAGCATCTGATGCCGTGATGGTTGCAAGAGGCGATTTGGGTGTGGAATTACCTTTAGAGCAAATTCCAATGATTCAAAAATCCATCATTACCAAATGTATTCACAGAGCAAAACCGGTAATCATTGCCACCCAAATGATGGAGAGCATGATAGACCGAACGCGCCCAAATAGAAGTGAAATTACAGACGTGGCTAATGCGGTGCTTGAAGGAACGGATGCTGTAATGCTGAGTGGAGAAACGGCAATGGGTCAATATCCTGAACTGGTAATTGAAACAATGGCTAAGATTATTGCAGAAGTAGAAAAAGAAGATATTATTTATAACCGAAACTTAGTGCCACAGCCACATTCGCCATCTTTTTTGAGCGACGCGCTTTGTTATAATGCATGTGAAATTGCCCGAGATGTAAAAGCCAATGCGCTTATAGGTATGACTCAATCTGGCTACACAGGATTTATGTTATCGAGCTATCGTCCACGTTCTCCTTTATTTGTTTTTACAAAAACTCAAAGCCTTATCAATCAACTAAGTTTAAGCTGGGGTGTTCAAGCTTTCTATTATGATAAAGAAGAAAGCCTCGATAATATTGTTGAAGATCAAATTGATTTTTTGAAAAAGAAAAACCTGTTGAAAACAGGAGATGTAATCATCAATACCGGCAGTCTTCCTGTTCAAGAGCATCTCCCCACTAATATGTTAAAAATTACAAAGGTTAAATAGTCAATTCAATAACAAATTATCAATCAGTCTTATTTCACCAATTTTAGCTGCTATAAGTGCAACCATTGGTGTGTTAATATCATAATCTTTTAAAAGAGTAAGGTTGTTAGCATTCGCAATCGCTACATAATCAGTTTCAAAGCCTTTTTCAGATAAAAGGTCAAAGCATTCATTTTTTACTTTTTCAAAAGGGTCAATTCCATTCTTTGAAGCAATAGAAACGAGACATTGGTAAATTAAGCCTGCCAATTTTCTTTGTCCTTCATTCAACCGCTGGTTTCGTGAGCTCATAGCAAGCCCGTCTTGTTCTCTAAGCGTTGGACAAATATTTAATTGAACTTTTTTTTGAAGCCCATCAAATTCCAACAGTTTTTTGATAATCATACATTGCTGAAAATCCTTTTGCCCGAGGTAAAGATGATGTGGTTGAACGATTTGCAATAACCTTGATACTACTTGAGCAACGCCATTGAAATGACCGTTTCTATAGGCAGCTTCAAGAATAGAATTTAGGTGCCCAAAATCAAATTTATTGTTTGTTTCCGTTCCGTTTGGATACATTTCATAAATCGAAGGAAGGAATAAAACATCGCAATTTTCCTTAATTAGCAATGAAATATCTTGTTCAATAGTTGAAGGATATTTATTAAAATCATTTTTATCGTTGAACTGAGTTGGATTCACAAAAATGCTACAAATGCACATGCTTGCATTTTCTTTTGCCTTACGAACTAATGAAAGATGCCCCTCGTGTAAGGCACCCATAGTAGGCACAAATCCTATTCGATTTTCTGGAGCAATTCTTAATAAATAGTTGGAAATATCGTCTGCTTTTTTAAAAATAATCATATCGGCTTTTAAAGGTTCTTTGCAAATTAACGGTTGGGAATTAATATTTCCGTAATTTCGCGAGCCATTTTTTTTCAAAATGGGTTTTCTGTTTCAATTTTAATTCAAACTGCATGTCAATAGACACAAAGAAACGTGTATTAATTATTGCCAATGAGCTTTCTCCCTATTTAGAATTTACGGATTTTGCTCAGATTCTGAATAAATTGGCAATCAAAACCTTCGATGCCGGAATTGAGATAAGAATTATCATGCCTCGTTTTGGAGTGATTAATGAACGTCGTCATCGCCTTCATGAAGTTGTAAGACTATCGGGTATTAATATCATTGTTGACAAAGATGATTATCCTCTTATCATTAAGGTAGCATCTTTACCTAACGCTCGCCTTCAGGTTTATTTCATGGATAATGAAGATTATTACAAACGCAAGTTCGTATTTCGTGATGATCAGGATAATTTTTATGAAGACAATGCTGACCGCATGGTTTTCTTTTGCAAGAGTGCTTTGGAAACAGTGAAAAAATTTGGATGGCCACCACACGTTGTTTATTGCCATGGTTGGATGACGTCTTTAATACCACTTTACATTAAGACTGTTTACAAGCGTGAGCCAGTTTTTGGTTATTCAAAAGTGATTTATACAGCACAGCCAAACCAATTTAAAGAAAAGTTGAATGATGCTTTTGTAAGAAAAGCGCTCATTAGTGCCGACCTAAAAGAAAAAGACCTTGAAGTTTTCAATGGAGGAACCAACCTTGGATTAACGTTAGGTGGTTGCAAACATTCAGATATTGTTGTAATGGGTGAACCGAATTTGAAAACTGAAATAACAGATGAGGTAAAACCGAGTCGTTATAAAAAAGTGATTAAGTATGATGAAGCTTGGAAAGAAGATGTAACACAGCTTTTGGATTTATTTAAAAGCTTAACAGAGTCTTAGTCATTTATTTTTCACTTTCGCCAAAACATTTCGATTGAAACTACCACTTAAAAACTTTCTTGTTTATAGCGGACTTGCTATGCTTTTTTTGTTTAATAGTTGCCGAGAGGATATTATTTTAAAAGCTAGCCTTGTTCCTTCAAGTGACACCATAAAAGTTGGACAAACAGATTCAATAACTATCCTTACAAAAACTTTTTTCAGCGACTCCTTAATTACAAGCCAAAGCTATTCGGGTATCCCCATTTATCAAGCACTTGGCTCAGTAACTAATGATGAGTATTTTGGAAAAACGCATGCAGAGATCTATTTTCAAGTTGTGCCACCTACGCTCGATTATAAATTTCCTTCAGCACCTGATTCAGCTTTTATTGTGCTTCCATATTCTGGTTTTAGTTGGGGAGATACAATTCATTCAACGCAAACCTTCAAAGTTTTTAAAGTTGCAGATACATTAAGCAAAGATTCTTCCTACTATAGCTTTACTAGTAAAGCAGTTGATCGTTCAAATCTTATTGGCAGTGTTTGTGTTCGGCACAATGATTTCAAAGACTCTTCTAATGTTTTTGCAAGCTATTGGAATCGGGTTTTAAAAATCCCACTGAAAAAATCTTTTATAGATGAAATATATAACGAATCTCAAAAACCAGATAGCAGCGCTCTAAGCACTTTCCCTAAATTCCTTAATTTTCTTAAAGGTATTTATATCGAACCTGATACTAATAATGGAACTGTTCTCCACTATTTCAGACTTGATGGTGGAACAGATTATACTCGAGCAAACATTCTCTTTTACTATACCCAAAAAGATACTAATACCAACACTTCTACAGTTAAAAACACCTCTTTCTATTTCACAAGTACTTATGCTGCACATTATAATAGAATTATCAGGAGTTATGCAGGGTCAAAATTGGGCAGCTTACTTAGTTCTACAAACAAATCAGACTCAATAATGGTTCTTCAAAACGAGCCTGGATTAGTTGCAGATTTGAAATTTCCTTTCATCAAAAATCTTCCTAAAACACCAATTAATAAGGCAGAGTTGATCATTACTGAATACTCATTTATGGGTGATAATAAAGACATTTTTTTTCATCCATCAAGAGTTTACCCTGTCGGTGTTAATGATACGGGTAAGACTTATAATATACTCGATCGTTACCCACTTACTTATAGTAGTCCTTTGGTGTTTATGGATGGAAATATTCGTACAATGCAATTGGGTAGTACTACAGTGAACCAGTATATTTTAAATATTCCTCGTGAAGTTCAAAGTGCAATAGTTCTTCAAAAAGATACCCTTCATTTAAGAATTTCTGGCGCGGCAAATTACCCAGGTGCTTATCGTTTGATTACAGCAGGAGGGAAAAGTTTTAGTAATAGCTTGATGAGTGTTAAACTGAATATTGTATATTCGAAGCAGTAAAACCAACTACTTTATTATTATGTGCGGAATTGTAGCCTACATTGGTCCTAAAGAAGCTTATCCTATTCTTGTTAAGGGACTCAAACGATTAGAATATAGAGGTTATGACAGTGCTGGTGTAGCAGTTTTAAATGGTGCTTTGCATGTTTATAAAAAAGCAGGTAAAGTAAGTGAATTGGAAAACTATACTATTGGTAAAGATGTATCCGCAACCATTGGAATTGGTCATACTCGTTGGGCAACTCATGGTGTGCCAAATGACATTAATGCTCACCCACATCTTTCCAACTCAGGGAATCTTGCAATTATTCATAACGGCATTATAGAAAACTACGACTCCATCAAACAAGAATTGATCAAACGTGGTTATCAGTTTCATTCAGACACTGATACTGAAGTATTGGTGAACCTGATAGAAGAAGTAAGAAAACAAGAAAACGCTACGCTTGAAGATGCTGTTCGAATTGCCTTAAATGAAGTGGTTGGTGCCTATGCAATTGTTGTGATTGACCGTAATAATCCAAACCAGTTAGTTGCTGCAAGGAAAGGCAGTCCTATGGTAATTGGCATTGGTGAAAATGAATTTTTTGTGGCTTCTGATGCTTCACCTATCATTGAATACACCAAGCAAGTAGTTTATCTCGATGATCAAGAATACACAGTAATCAATCGTGACGGTAGTTTCTACATAAAAACGCTTGGGAATGTTATAAAATCCCATGCTATCCAAAAGCTTGAAATGAGCTTGGAGATGATTGAAAAAGGTGGCTTTGAACATTTCATGCTCAAAGAAATTTTTGAACAACCCAAAGTTATTGCCGATGCAGTTCGGGGTAGAATGAATGCACAAGATGGCTGGATAAAATTAGGTGGCATCAATGAATACCTCAACAAATTTGCTAATGCCAAACGCATTATATTTTCTGCATGTGGTACATCATGGCATAGTGCTATGATTGGTGAATATTTAATTGAAGACCTCGCACGCATTCCTGTGGAAGTAGAATATGCTTCCGAATTCCGCTACCGCAATCCGATTATTAATGAAGACGATGTCATCATTGCCATTTCTCAGTCAGGTGAAACTGCAGATACTCTAGCAGCAATTGAAATGGCAAAGGAACGCAAGGCTATGATTTATGGAATTTGCAACGTCATCGGCTCATCTATTGCGCGGGCTTCTCATGCAGGCTCTTATACTCATGCAGGTCCTGAAATTGGTGTAGCTTCTACTAAAGCTTTTACTGCTCAAATAACTATTCTCACCCTCATGGCTTTGCAATTGGCGCAAGCAAGAGGAACTATTTCTTCTTCAAAACTTCGCGAGATTTTAGTGGAGCTTGAAAACATTCCAGCAAAAATTGAACGTGCTTTGAAGCTTGACGAGCAAATCAAAGAAATAGCCGCCATTTACAAAGACTCAAGCAACTTCCTTTATCTTGGTCGCGGCTATAATTTTCCTGTAGCGCTTGAAGGTGCATTGAAACTAAAAGAAATCTCCTACATCCATGCGGAAGGCTATCCAGCTGCCGAAATGAAACACGGTCCAATTGCCTTGATTGATGAAAACATGCCGGTAGTTTTTCTTGCTACCAATGCAAGTGCTTACGAAAAAATCATTTCCAATATTCAAGAAGTAAAAGCAAGAAAAGGAAAAGTAATTGCGGTGGTAAATGAGGGCGACAAACATGTGCGCTCGCTTGCCGACCATGTAATTGAAGTACCTGCTACCGAAGAAGTTCTTTCTCCTTTAGTGACCATCATTCCGCTTCAGTTATTGTCTTACCATATTGCCATTATGCGTGGATGTAATGTTGATCAACCAAGAAATTTGGCAAAGTCGGTGACTGTAGAATAACTATCTTACTAAAAAAGCGCTAAGAAATTCTTAGCGCTTTTTTAGTATAGGTTTAGCTGAGGTAAGTATTGTTTGAAATGGGGGTTACAAATGCCCAATACTTAGCTAATACTAAAAGGGAATGACTTTTTGAGCCAATATTTTGGTTTTTGAACAGGGTGATTTTGCACTTACCTACTAAAGTTGCGCACTCAGACCCCTTAGTTTCAGACTTATACCCTTCAGTGCGGCACTGAAGACAATAAGTGGCGCACTTGAATCCTTCATTTTAAAACTTATACCCTTCAGTACGGAATTGAAGACAATAAGTGGCGCACTTGGACCCTTCATTTTCAAACTTATACCCTTGAGTGTGGCACTGAAGACAATAAGTGGCGAACTTGCCAATTCAAGTTGCTCACTGAGAGACTATCTAGCAGATTATGTAATCAGGAGTTTGATACTTCTTTTGTTTCTTTTGAAAAAAGAGTTGCTCGAAGTGTGTTGGTCATCATAAATAACAAATCATTACTAAAAAAGCGCAGAGAAAAACTTTGCGCTTTTTTTTTCTTTCCTAAGTTTGCAACTCAACTTTATTTTTAAAATCAAAATCATTTAAAAGATGCCATACTTATTTACTTCTGAATCTGTATCTGAAGGACATCCGGATAAAGTAGCCGACCAGATTTCTGATGCGTTGATTGATAATTTTCTTGCCTTCGACCCACAATCTAAGGTTGCATGCGAAACGCTTGTTACTACAGGTCAGGTGGTGCTTGCCGGCGAAGTGAAAAGCAAGGCATATCTTGATGTTCAAGAAATTGCTCGTGGTGTGATTCGCAAAATTGGTTACACCAAAAGCGAGTATATGTTTGAGGCAAATAGCTGTGGTATTCTTTCTGCTATTCATGAGCAATCTGCCGACATAAATCAAGGTGTTGACAAAAAGAAAAAAGAAGAACAAGGTGCTGGTGACCAAGGTATGATGTTTGGTTATGCTTCACACGAAACGGAAGATTTCATGCCGTTGGCTCTTGACCTAGCTCACAAAATATTAATTGAACTCGCTGCTCTTAGAAGAGAAAACAAACAAATCAAGTACCTCCGTCCCGATGCTAAAAGTCAGGTGACTTTAGAATACAACGATAAAAATGAGCCTGTAAGAATTGATGCAATTGTTGTGTCAACTCAACACGATGATTTTGACACAGAAGCAAAAATGTTGGCTAAAATCAAAAAAGATATTGTTGAGATTTTGATTCCTCGTGTGAAGGCGAAGTATAAAAAATACGCCAAGCTTTTCAATAGCAATATCAAATACCACATCAACCCAACAGGCAAGTTTGTAATTGGTGGACCACATGGAGATACCGGATTGACAGGAAGAAAAATTATTGTTGATACTTATGGCGGTAAAGGTGCTCATGGTGGTGGTGCATTCAGTGGAAAAGACCCAAGCAAGGTGGACCGTTCTGCGGCTTATGCAACCCGACATATTGCCAAGAACCTTGTAGCAGCAGGTATAGCCAACGAAGTGCTTGTTCAGGTTTCTTATGCAATTGGTGTAGCACAACCTACATCCATCAACGTCAATACTTATGGTACTGCTAAAGTGAAAATGACCGATGGTGAAATTGGTAAAATAGTAGAAAGCATTTTCGATATGCGTCCTTACTTCATCGAGCAACGTTTGAAATTGCGCACACCTATGTATAGCGAAACTGCAGCTTATGGTCACATGGGACGTAAGAATGAAGTAGTGGAAAAAACATTCTCAACACCTGATGGTAAAGTAAAGAAAATAAAAGTAGAACTCTTTACTTGGGAAAAGCTCGATTATGTAACAAAAGTGAAGAAGGCTTTTGGTATTAAATAGATTTTTCCTAAAAAAATAATCATAAAAAGTCCTGCTGAAGCGGGACTTTTTTATGGACATCTTCCCTAATTTCGAACCTGCACAAATGCTTTATGCCATTGTAGATATTGAAACGACCGGTGGTCATGCTTCATCGCATGGAATGACGGAGATTGCCATTGTCATTCACGATGGTAAGCAGATTTTGAATAAGTTTGAAACGCTTATCAATCCACAAATACCCATACCTTATTTTATTCAAAGATTGACTGGCATTAATGAACGAATGGTGGAAAGAGCCCCTTTGTTCCAAGAGGTTGCTGCACAAATTCATGAGTTGTTACAAGACAAAGTTTTTGTGGCACATAATGTGAATTTCGATTACTCATTTGTGAAGCATCATTTGCAAACGGCTGGATTTGATTTGCAAACCAAAAAGCTCTGCACAATTCGTCTTGCAAGAAAAATAGTGCCGGGTTATACGCATTATGGTTTAGGGAAGTTGTGTCATCAATTAGGTATTCCTCATGGAGATCATCATCGGGCAGGAGGAGATGCAACTGCAACAGCGCACTTGTTTACATTGCTAAACGAAAAAGACGATAAGAATGTGATAGCTGAAATGCTTCTTGGCAAAAACAGCGAATCATATCTTCCCCCCAATCTTCCCATTGAACATGTTGAAGAATTGCCCAAAAAGCCGGGGGTATATTATTTCTATAATGGTGCAGGCAAAATCATTTATGTAGGTAAGGCAAAGAATATTTTTAGAAGAGTAAAGAATCATTTTTCGAACAATAAAACAGGAAAACAAAAACAGGATTTCTTAAAAGATATTCACAGAATCACCTATCAAGAAACAGCAACAGAATTATTGGCCCATATTCTTGAAAGTGTAGAAATTCGAAAACTTTGGCCAATTCATAACAGAAGTCAAAAAGGATATTTGCCAAAGTTTGGCTTGTATATTTATGAAGATCAGCTTGGCTTTCAAAGATTGGCAATTGAAAAAAACAAGCAAGTTTTAAGACCTGTTTACTCCTTTAACACAATTTATGAAGGACATCAGCGCTTGCGCGAATTGATTAAAGAATTTGGACTTTGCCCACGTCTATGCAACCTTGCAAAAACCAACGATTGCATTGTTGCCATTGAAACCAATGATTGTGTGGGTAATTGCAATAAACCACTCAAAACGTACAATAAGAAAGTAAGTAAGGCAGTTGTTTGGTTGGAAAAGCATCTTCCAAGTTTTGCCTATTTAGACAAGGGAAGAACTGCAGCTGAACAAAGCTGTATCTTGATTGAAAAAGGAAATTTTTTTGGGTTTGGTTATATCAACGAACCAAGTGCATTGAAAAATTTAGATAAGCTGAAACAACATCTTGAACCCATGCAAGACAATGATTTTGTTAGAAATCTTGTTTATAAAAGCGCAACTGTCAATCCTTCACAATGCATCTATTTTTAGCTACTTATATCATTTGTAACTTTTATCACAGCGCTATAATTTAAGAAGGAATAACTTCGAGCAAAATTCTTACTAATGAAAAAGAACATGGGCAATCTTGATAGAATGATTCGTTTAGCAATTGTTGTGTTGATTAGCATTTTATCTTTTAAAGAAGTCATTACTGGAACACTTAGTATTGTGTTGTTAGCAGTTTCTGCCATTTTCTTGCTGACAAGTCTTGTGAGTTTTTGTCCGTTGTACACTTTGTTTGGCATCAATACTTGTAAGAAGTAAATCGTCATTTTTTATGGTAATGAAATAGTACGCGAAGCCTTTGGTTAGGGAATATTTATCATGCACATTTTGGGCTAAGGACCGCAGGGTTGTAGTATTTACTGCAGCCTTTTTTAATGAATAAATCTGTGTGCCGTTGCATTTCGTAACTTCAACCTTTTCGTAAATATTTCATGAAGCAAAGCATATTTCCAATCCTTCTTTGTCTGTTTTTTTTTCAAGCAAAGTCTCAGGATTTTGATAACTACAGAAGTTCAAACAATTCTCTATACTGGAAAAACAGAAAACCTGATGCGATGTATTGGCAACAGGATGTTCATTATTCCATTAATGCCAAAATTGACGAAGTTTCCAACATCATCGAAGCGGATGAAACCCTCGATTATTGGAATAATTCACCCGACACGTTGACTTGTATTTTCTTCCACCTCTATCAAAACGCTTTTGTAAAAGGCTCTTACTTACATCAGTTGGAGAAGGAGCAAAAACAAAAAACCACTTTAGGCGTCTATGAATCCATGGGTAGCGGAACTATTATTGAAGAAATGAAAGTGAATGGAAAGATAGCTTCCACAGAACTCGACAACACCATTCTAAAAGTTGAACTAGAACAGCCTTTACCACCCAATAGTCATGTAACACTCTCCATGATTTTTTATACGCACTACGACAATGGCAGCACTCGTAGACGAATGAAAATGTATGATGCTTGGGGCAATAAACATTTCAATGGAGTACAGTGGTTTCCTAAAGTATGTGTTTATGATCGCAAGTTCGGATGGGACACTTACCAACATCTCAATAAAGAGTTTTATGGTGATTATGGTGTGTTTGATGTCAATCTTGATTTTGCTTCCAACTATATCGTAGAAGCCACGGGTGTTTTACAAAACAGAACTGAGGTATTGCCAGATACTTTAAGAGCAAAACTTGATGTAAAAAACTTCAAGAACAAACCTTTAAATGAAACACCTTCTATAATCATTCCTTATGAGAAAGGAGAAAGAAAAGTCTGGAAATATCATGCAGTGAATGTGCATGATTTTGCATTTACTGCCGATCCTACTTATCGCATTGCTACTACTTACTGGAAAGGCATTGAGTGTGTAGGTCTTGTACAAGAACCTCATGCTGCAGGTTGGCAAAACAGTGCGGATTATGTGGCTAAAATCATCAGCACTTTCTCTAATGATTTTGGCATGTATGCTTATCCTAAAATGGTGGCTGCTGATGCGCAAGATGGTATGGAATATCCAATGTTGACGCTTGATGGTGGCACCGACCCAGGATATCGTGGTTTGTTGGTGCATGAACTAGGACACAATTGGTTTTATGGCATGGTAGGCAATAACGAAACTTATCGTGCAGCACTTGATGAAGGTTTTACACAGTTTCTTACGGCCTGGGGTTTGGAAAAAATTGATGGCAAGTATTTACCTGAAGCCCAGCCAAAAACAAAATTCAAAAGAAGATTTTACGAACCCACAGTAGTGAAAGATGTTCGTGTTTTCAACTCTTATTTATGGACAGCATTGAACAATGAAGAGCTTCCATTGAACACGCATTCCAACGATTTTCAAGATGCGTTGGGGCACGAGGGTGGCTATGGCATGGTCTATTATAAAACGGCTACCATGCTCTACAATCTTCAATACACTTTGGGCGATTCTTTGTTTCTCGCTTCCATGCAACACTATTTCAATCAGTGGAAAATGGCGCATCCATATTTCGAAGATTTCCGCAATTCCATCATTCAGTTCACACATGTGGACTTGAATTGGTTCTTCGATGAATGGATGGAAACCACTAAGAAAATTGATTACAGCATCGACAAGTTCAAACCAATTTTTGGCACCGATCACAACTTTGCTATTCGTTTTTCAAGAAAAGGGCAAATGCAAATGCCACTTGATTTTACGGTGACTGAAAAGAATGGCACTATCACCAATTACCACATTCCCAATACTTGGTTTACCAAACAAACCAGCGCTACTGTTTTGCCTAAATGGTATGGTTGGAGCAAGATTCAACCTCATTACACAGCAACTGTTACAGCACCTTCTGGCATTCGTTCTATTCAAATTGATACAAGCGGAAGACTTGCCGATATCAATGCTTTGAACAACTTTAAATCCAGCCGAGGATTTTTTAGAAGTGATGTTTGTCAATGGAAAACCGATGGTGGGTTTACATCAGCATTGGACAGAAAGCACTATCGAATTTATGCACGTCCCGATGTGTGGTGGAATCAAGTGGACGGCATAAAACTCGGCTATCACTTCGAAGGCGACTACATGAGAACCTTACACCGATTTGATGCTTCTGTTTGGATGAACACTCGGCTGTTGCATAATCTTCCTGTAGAAAACAACAATCAACATCGCAACGATTTTCCCATCAATTTCTCCTTTCATTACAATCATCCTATCACCTTCAATCATGTAACTCATGAGCTAAACCTCAGTGCAAGCCTATTAGATGGTTTGTTTTATTGGAAAGTAGGACACACCATTAAAGTAACTGACAACCTGAGCTCGTTGCTTTATTTCCAATCTTTTTGGCGACCATTTACTTCCGACTTCGATTACTTGCTTTATCCCAATGAATGGAGCAGCATCAAAGTTCACCCTAACAACTCTGCCAACTTCATCATTGCAAAATCCTACCACGGGTTTCAAAGCAACGGCAATTGGCAATTTCATGTTCGTTCACCCCTTTTTACCGGAAACGAAAAAGACGATTTCAACTACAGCTTCGTTCAATTCACCAACAATCATTACACTCACCTTCGCAAACTCGACATACGCACGCGGTTTTTCGCACGCTATGGTGCCGGCAGCAATATTCCTTACGAATCCATGCTATGGCTTGCAGGAGCCAATCCCGAAGAGTTGATGAACAATAAATATACTCGCAGCGCAGGCTTTGTGCCATCAGATTTGATGGGTATAAATGCCGATAGAACCAACAACTTTCAAATGGGTGGAGGGCTCAATCTTCGCGGATATTCAGGCTATATGGTAGCCGATGTGCGCGATGGCAACACCTATATTGCCTACAAAGGAAGAAGTGGCGCAAGCGCCAGTCTTGAGGTCGATTTCGACAATTATTTCAAGCTACATCCTAAGCGTTTTCGCAATTGGCTGCATGTAGATGCTTATGGTTTTGCCGATGCCGGAACCATGGAATTGAGTTTGCTGAATTCAATAAGCACTTACTACAAAGCCACTCCTGTTGTGCAATACAGCGACATAAGAATTGATGCCGGTCTTGGTTGTGCCTTCACCATCAAAAAATGGGGCGCCTTCGACAAAGCCAAGCCACTCACTTTAAGACTCGATTTCCCCATCTTCCTCAACCGACCTCCATATGGCAAAGACAATATTGCAATTGATAGATTGATGGTGGGAATTGGCAGGTGTTTTTGATGGTAGGGTAGGTAGTTCACTTATTTGAGGTCATGAAACACTATGTATAAATCATACACAGTAGAAAACCTCTTTGCTCATGTCTCCCTATCTTTTTTATAAATTAGCTGTCTTTTAAAAAAAAATGACATGAAAAAAGCATTCTCATTATTGTGTTGTTTATTCTCGTGCTATTTTGGTTTTTCTCAGCAATTTCTCAAAAACAGCAACTTTGAAGATTGGCATATATTAGGAAATACACCTTGCTATGACTTAAACGATTGGACCACATTTAAAACAAATGATACCAATAACATTAATGGTTCAAATTTAGTTATTCGTTCATCAGATAGAGTTAGTGGCTTATATAGTCTCAAACTTAAACCAAGAAAACAAGCTATTTATAATCCTGCATATCCTACTCAGAATATTGCGTTTATTGAAGACACTACAACCCTTCTACCTAATAAAATAAAGGGCTATTATAAATTTATATCAGACACGTTTATTAAGTCAGCAAAAATTAGTTTTGGCATTTGGAATGATACTGTTGGAAGTATTCCTGGTAATAATGTTGCAGGTGGGTATATATTGTTCTCTCCTGTAACCCAATGGACAGCATTTGAATTTAATGTAGATACAGTCAATGGTTCCATTCCTCCAAGGTTTTTTTACTTGTATATTTACTTGACTGCCTTTGACACTAGCAGTAATCCTGTTGGTGAGTTATACCTTGATAGTTTTTCTGTTGATTTCGGAACTAATGCTATTCAAGAGCTACCTAATAATTCTAGCTTTTCCATTTATCCTAATCCAACAAATTGCAACTTCACTATTGAATATTCATTTCCAGGCGAAGCTATTTTGACCGACATAACAGGAAGGATTTTAGAATCTTATTCTTTGCCAATGGGCAGAAACAAAGAAACCATCAATATCTGCAATCTTGCGAAAGGAATTTATTTAGTTAAATTTAAACAATCAGATGGCTTAATAGCCACCCAAAAAATAATTAAACAATAACCCATGTTTTCAAATCATCAAAAGCGAACTGATAAGGTTCGTTTTTTTTATCCTTTCCCCACTAGGCGAAATATTCACAATTCGACCCTATAGCATGCAATTTTCAAATTCCAATCACCTCCTCAAAACCACTGACCACCGTCAGCCCTCCCGCCAATCCCAATCATCTTTCTTGTGCGGTATCCTCCCGAAAATTGCCTAAATCAAACACAAAATTTTATGCCTTCCAACAGTGAAACCGGCCACGCCAAAAATGCCGACAACTTCGAAAAAATCATTTCATTTATCATGGGATATGGTGCCAATTTCAATCCCTCTAAAACTTCCATTAAAACCCCGGCACTTAACGCACAATTGTTGCAGGCAAGAGCCGATATTGCTGCCGTAGGCACCAAAATAGTTGCCTTCAACAATACTGTTAATGCACGTGCCATTATTTTTGCTCCGGTGCAGCCACTTGCCACTCGCATCATCAACGCATTTATTGCTACCGATGCATCGGATGAAGCCATTAAAGACGCAAGAACTATTGTTAGAAAAATTCAAGGCAAACGCGCCAAACCAAAAGATACCCCTACCGACCCCAATGCTCCTGCACCAAATAATATAAGTGCCTCTCAACAATCTTATGACCAACAAGTAGAGCATTTCAGTGCTTTGTTAGAAATAGTAAAAGCAGAACCCTCCTACGCGCCCAACGAAAATGACCTTAAAGTAGCTACCCTCACCACCCAATTGGCAGGACTAAAAACTGCCAATACCAATGTCAATAACGCATACACTGCTGTTTCCAACGCGCGCATAGCCCGCGATAAAACACTTTACAAACCCACAACAGGCGTTCATGATGTAGTGGCAGACATAAAAAGTTATGTGAAATCAGCTTTTGGAGCAACCTCTCCAGAGTTTAAGCAAATCAGCAAGATTGCCATAAAAAAGATTGAACAATAAAGAGTAAACTTCCTACTTCAACAAGTGTTCGTTCTACTGCAAGCAGAAAACTCCTTACTGCTTGCAGTTTTTTTATGCCTGCAACGGGTGTTAGAGCCACTGACACAAGTTTTTTTCTAACTGCAAAGAGTGTTCGAGCTACTGCAAAGAGTTGGGAAGCCACTGCAACGAGTTGGCGAGTTACTGCAATGAGTTGGGAAGCTACTGCAATGAGTTGGCGAGTTACTGCAATGAGTTGGGAAGCTACTGCAGATAGCACTTTCTTGGTGTTAGATAGCGCTTTCTAATCGTTTAAGTATTACACACAGCTACTCACCGTCATCTTCCTCGTCTCCTCATCCACCACTTCCAGTTCAATCCATAAATAAGGCTTTGGAAAAAGGCTCAGGGCTTTCTCAGGCCACTCCACAAAACAATAAGCATCCTTATTCCACAGCGCATCTTCAAGCCCTGCATTAATAGCCTCTTCTTCGCTATTGATACGATACCAATCCATATGAAATATAGTGCGGTCATGTCCATTTTCTTGGAAATGATATTCGTTGATGAGCGCAAATGTGGGGCTACTCACAGCATCTTCTACCTCAAGATAATCGCAGAGGTGACGAATAAACGTGGTTTTGCCAGCACCCATCTCACCACTGAAAGCCAATACTCTGTAATGATTTGCTAATTGCCAGAAGTGATGTAAGTCACTATTTATATTCGATAAACTAAATGAAATTTGCAGCAGCGGCGCACGGTTCATGGTGCGAAAATACACGCTTCGTTTTTTTATGGAAAAGAATGTTTCTGCAGTAGTGGAGGGAATGACTTGTGGCAATTGCGCTTTGACTATTACAAAAATCCTTGAAAAGAAAGGAATGAAGAATGTTGCCGTGAATGCCGCATCGGGCGATGTAAGTTTTACTACTGTAGAAGCAACGGATGTTGACAAGATTTATGATACGATAGACGAATTGGGTTATCACGTTGTACGAACAAATGCAAAGGACGAAAACCAGGCATTAGATCATCACGACAATCACGAAACCATCTTGCTTTTAGTTTGTGCAGCATTGACCATTCCATTGTTGTTGCACATGTTCATTAGTTGGCATTGGCTGCATCATCCTTGGGTGCAATTGGTATTGGCTACTCCTGTTTTTTCAATTGGCTGTTATGTGTTTGTTCCAAGTGCCTATCGCTCGCTCAAACATGGTTTGCCCAATATGGATGTGCTCATCATCATTGGTGCAACAGCAGCATTTGTTTATTCTTTGATTGGTTTATTGTTCATTCCAGAGCAAGCGCATCATTATTTGTTCTTCGAAACTACAGCTTCCATCATCACGTTGGTAATGGCAGGCAATTGGTTAGAACATACAACGGTGAAGTCAACGACAGTAGCCATTGATGCCTTGGTGAAACTACAACCACAAAAAGCAAGATTGGTAATGACCGATAGTCTTGGTAAAGACACGGTAATGGAAGTAGAAAGCAAGTTTGTTAGGAAGGATGATGTGGTGATGGTGAATAATGGAGATGTAGTGCCTGTAGATGGCGAAATAGTTTTTGGAGAAGCACAGATTGATGAGCACATGATTACCGGGGAAAGTGTCCCTGTTCATAAAAGAATGAATGATGCGGTAGTGGGTGGCACTTTGATTTTAGATGGAGCTATCAAAGTAAAAGCAACAGCAGTTGGCAATAATTCGGTGTTGGCAAGCATCATTAAAATGGTGAAAGAAGCGCAAGCTATAAAGCCACCATTGCAAAAATTAGCCGATAAAATTAGTGCCATTTTCGTGCCTTCAGTATTAGGCATTTCATTACTCACCTTGATAGTCAATTATTTCTTTGTACAACTTTCATTTCCAGAGTCTATGATGCGCGCCATTGCGGTGATGGTTATTTCCTGTCCTTGTGCCATGGGATTAGCAACCCCTGCAGCAGTTGCAGTTGGTCTTGGTAGAGCCGCAAGAAATGGTATGTTGGTGAAAGGCGGTGATACTTTAGCCGCTTTAAAAACCATAAAAAACATAGTCTTCGATAAAACAGGAACGCTTACAACTGGCAAACTTCAAGTAGCTTCTTTTACAGTAGAAGGAATGGAAGAAACCCATTTTAAACAAATGGTTGCTGCACTTGAACATCATTCTTCACATCCCATTGCGAAATCCATCACCTCAACTTGGAGCGATACGGGCAATATTGAATTTGCAGCCATCACTGAGCAAAAAGGCAAGGGAATGGAAGCAAAAGACAAAGAAGGCAATATTTGGAAATTGGGTTCTGAAAGTTGGCTTCATGCAAAAGCAACCGATGAAAAAGGACACGATTTGTATTTGTATAAAAACGAATCCTATTTAGGTTCTTTAAAAATTAGTGACACTTTAAGAGTTGATGCTGTTGCCACCATTCAAGAACTGAATGAAATGGGTTACAACACCATTCTCTTAAGCGGGGATAAAAAATCAAAGGTGGAAGAAATAGCAAAGGAGTTGGGTATCAAAGAATATTATGCTGAACAAAACCCTGAGCAAAAGAATAAGAAGTTGGATGAATTAATGAAACAAGCACCAACAGCAATGGTAGGGGATGGCATCAATGATGCACCAGCTTTGGCAAGAGCTACTGTTGGTATTTCGTTGAGTGAATCCACGCAAATTGCCATTCAATCTGCAAACCTTATTCTTTCTAATAATCAACTTTCTACTTTGCCTAAAGCCATACGCCTTGGCATTTACACCGACCAAACCATCAAGCAGAATTTATTTTGGGCATTCATCTATAATGTGGTTGCCATTCCAGTTGCAGCCGCAGGTTTTCTCTCTCCAACATTTGGTGCAGGTATAATGGCTTTGAGTGATGTGGTGTTGGTGATGAATTCTTTAAGACTAGGTATAAGAAATATTTCAAGATAATTTTTGTCGGGGAAATGTCGTTTTTCCTCGACAAAGTTTTTCATTTGGCTGCGTTTACCTAATTTCGAAGGCATGTGCATTTTAGAAATAAACAGAAGTGTTTTTTTGCTGTTTTTTTATGTTTTGGTTATGAGTATCATGAGTTGTTCTTCTGCAAAAAAAGTAACTGCAGAAGACAATATAGTTCCATCACAAAACAAGAAAGAATCTTCGACTACTATTGACAAACTAAAAGTGATTTCAAACGAAAAACAAGTTTCCATGCCGCAGTTGCAACCTGCTGGTCAATTATTTGATAAGTAAAAATATGATTCTCCCAATAATGAAAAAGCTACTTCTTGTTTCTTTATTAAGTTGTTTTCTTTCCATAACAACATCAAAGGCTTATAATGGAATATGGCAACCTATTAATGCTAATAATGTTCCTACTAAAGGCGAACAAATAATTGTTCCTGATAAATACAAAGTGTACTCTACAAACACACCGTATTTCAAAAACCTACTTTTCAATGTTTCAGTAAATCCTGAAAACGCTATCATCATTGAATTGCCTACACCCGACGGTAATTACAAGACGTTTCGAGTATGGCAAGACCCAATAATGGAAGAAGGCTTAGCACAGAAATATCCTGATTTTAAGACCTTCACTGCTGTTTCAACAGATAGTAAGTTTATAACTGCAAAACTAGATTTCACACTTTATGGTTTTCATGCCATGATTTATGATGGAAGCAACACTTTTTTCATAGAACCTTATAGCAATGTTGAAGATGGATACTATAGAACCTTTTACAAAAAAGATTATACTCGTTCTTTAAATCATTCTATGGTATGTGAAGTGGGTCAAGAACAAAATATTGCTGAAAGTGAGCAAATCAATTTGACAAAAGATGGTTTACCAAATATTCAATTTAAACAAAATGGTACCACTAAAAAAACATATCGTTTAGCACTTGCATGCACTGCTCAATATGCTATTGCTGTAGCTGGTCCTAACCCTACCAAACCTGCTGTTCTCAGTAAAATGATTACTTCAGTTAATCGTGTAAGTGGTGTTTATGAAAGAGAGCTTACGGTACATCTCAATTTAATAAACAATACAGACACCTTGATTTTTTTAGTGCCAGGAACTAGTACCTCTGGGTATGATGCAACTACAAATCCATACTATGACCAACAAGGCAGTACTATGCTCAATGAAAACAAAACAGTTTGCAATGCAAGAATCGGTTCAGCTAATTACGATATTGGACACGTGTTCAGCACAGGTGGTGGTGGTATTGCTCAATTAGGTTGTGTTTGTGGAACAAATAAAGCTGAAGGTGTTACAGGTAGTTCAAATCCTGTTGGCGATTCTTATGATATTGATTATGTAGCTCATGAAATGGGGCATCAGTTTGGAGGCAATCATACGTTTAATGCCAATACGGGAAGTTGTAGTGGAAATGGAAACCAAAACACTGCCTATGAGCCCGGCAGCGGTACCACTATTATGGCATATGCTGGAATTTGTGGAACAGCTAATGATATGCAACCTCATAGCAATCCTTATTTTCATGCGATTAGCTTGTCGGAAATATCAACATATATCACAACTGGTGGCGGAAACAACTGTCCTTCAACAATTCCATCGGGTAATAATATCCCTACAATAATTGCTTTTTCTAAAAATTACTGGATTCCTGAAAAAACGCCTTTTGAATTAGTAGCTCCTACAGCAGTTGATACTGATCACGACACCCTTACTTATTGCTGGGAGCAATGGAATCTTGGAGATTACAAAAAAGATATTTCAGCAGTTAGAAAATATGGACCTATTGTTAGAAGTTTTAACCCAACAACCTCTCCCTCAAGAATGTTTCCTCAGGTGAGTAAAATGGTACAAGGAGTTATTAATTACCTTGATGAAAAACTTCCAGACACCAATCGATACCTTCGCTTTAAATTAACGGTTAGGGATATTTATAATGGTTTAGGTACATTCAACTTCCCTGATGATACTATTCACTTAGACGTAGATTCAAATGGTGCATTTACAGTAACTAGTCAACCAATTAATGATACCCTCATGGGGTCATCAATGCAACTCATAACATGGAATGTTGCAAAAACCAATTTATCACCAGTATCCTGCGATTCTGTTGAAATTTGGTTTTCGATAGATGGTGGATATACTTTTCCTTTTTACAGAGGAACTTATGCAAATGATGGTTCTGAAATGGTGAAAATCCCCAACCCAATTACTGCTACTAACCTAGCCAGAGTAAAAGTAAAAGGTAGAAACAATGTATTCTTCAATATCAACTCAGCTAATTTCAGAATTGAGTTCAATACTGGAATTAATGATGTTGATTGGACAAATGAAGTATTAGTTTACCCAATTCCCGCAAATGAAGATTTGATAATAGAAAGCAAACTTGATCAAAATCTACAAGCATCAATAATTAACCCTATAGGTCAAATTATTTGGAATGGAACCTTCAATAATAAAACAAGTATTCATGTTAAAGACTGGGCAAAGGGCATTTTCTATCTTCAACTTACCAACAAATTTGGAGAACGAGTTGTTAAGTCAATCCTTGTTCAGTAATGACATTATTTATCTCGATAAAAGTTTCCCTTCTTTGTGAGGACTATTATTTTAGGTAGGTTGACAAATGCCGCATGTCTTGAATTTCGTATTTCGCGTTTTCTTCAAACTTGATAAAGAAACTAGACTTTTTTTTGGCTTGCCATATCGTTTGCATTCTGAAGATCGTAAGATTCTCGACCGAAAACTTTTGCCATGGTTTGCTGCAAGAAACGATGTGAAAAAAGTTCTTTTTGTTGGTTGCGATTCTTATACTGTTCACTATAAAGAATATTTTTTAGAGGATGAATATTGGACGTTAGAACCTGACCCCCTTAAAAAGAAATTTGGTAGCCGAAATCATATTATTGGGCAGTTGGAAGATTTAGCTAATTATGTTTCTGAAAACTATTTTGACTTAATAATTTGCAATGGTATTTATGGTTGGGGTCTTGACGAAAAAGAAGCGATAGAAAAAGCATTTACCTCTTGTTACAATTGCTTAGGGAATAATGGTTTTTTAATTTTAGGATGGAATAATTTACCTGAAAGAACGTTGGTGCCACTTAGTAACATTAAAGCTTTACACCTTTTTACACCTTTTGAAGATTTAGCAATAGGTGGACCCACAATTATAACCCAAACAAAACACAAGCATATTTTTGATTTGTATCGTGTGAAAAAGAAAACCAATATCGATTATTAGCAAAAAATAAAAAGTTTCTAAGCCATTTTCTTGGTTACGTTGAAAAGCCTTGCTATTTTTAGGAACAATTAATTTGTTCATTCTGTCTTTTCAGAAGCATTAATTTTTTATCCTTAAATTTTGAAATAATGAAGCAAAAACTTCTACTTATTTTCATGTTACTGTTTACAGTCAATTCTGTACAGTTATCTGCACAGTGGATGCCAACTTCTGGACCTTATCCTCAGGACGTAAAAAAAGTAGTTCAACGAGGATTGTATTTGTATGCACTTACTGATTCATTCTCTGAAACTAGAATAACTTATTCTTCCAATGGTGGTTTTTCTTGGAAAAATCTCTATAGCTCTGTTGGTTTAAGTTTCAATAGTATTGGAGCAAAAGGCGGTGTAATAATGACTTGTAATGATACTGATGTTTACAGAAGTAATAATCACGGCTTAACATGGCTGAAATGTTCTTCCAATTTGAAAACCATTTCACAAAATGCTACTATTAATTCATTACAGATGTTCGGTAATACAGCCTATGTTCTGACAACCAATGGTGTTTATAAATCTGTTGATAATGGTAGTTCTTGGATAATGCTTAATTCTAGTTGGTCAACTAATGTATTGTCTTTGGCTGTTAGTGATTCAACAATTTATGTAGGTACTAAAACCAATGGTATTTATCGTTCACTTAATGGGGGACAGTCATGGAATAACTATTATGCTGGCGTTTTACTTGATGTAAATGCACTTACCATTTTTGATGGAAAAGTTTTTGCTGGAACTAAAACCGGACTTTATTATTCTTTAAATGATGGTGTTGTATGGACGCTTTCAAATATTACTAACGACATATCTTCTTTCTGCATCAAGAACATTGATATTTTCGCCTCTTGTAGCGATGGTGGTGGTGTTTTGAAATACACTTCAGATACTACTTTTGCTTGGCAACCAGTTAATACCGGGCTCGCCAATACTATTGTCAATTCTTTGGCAGTAAGCGATACTTTCCTATATGCTGCAACTGCAGACCGTGTTTGGAAACGCCCTTTAAATCAACTCATTTTCTACAATATTCTTCTTACTGCAAATCCACCTAATGGTGGAATACTTAATGGTTCAGGAAGCTTTCCCTATGGAACTGAAAAAGATGTAATCGCCACTCCTTATCCTAATTGGGAATTTAAAGAGTGGACTGAAAATGGAACAGTTGTTTTGCTTGATTCTATGTTTAGCATTGTTCTTTATGATGACCTTAACTGGACTGCAAACTTTAATTTGGTAAATGGTATTGAGAACAACAATGTTGAAAACAGCGTTCAAGTTTATCCAAATCCAACTCAAGACCAAGTGATATTGAAAACAAATGCTAATTGGAAAGGCAAACAATTTATTGTGCTAGATCGAATGGGGAAAGTTGTAGGAGAAGGTATAATTGAAAATGAAACAACACCTATTTCTTTACAAGGATTTGCTCCCGGTCATTATTTCATTCATGTAGCTAATGAGTTTAGACAAGGGTTTAAAATCCTTAAAAAATAGTTGCTAAATTTTTCCCCATAAATGCACAGCCCACAAAGGTTGTGCATTTTTTTTATGGGTTACTTCACCACCACTTCCGTCAATACTTTTTCTTGAAAATATTCGTTGATTCTTTCAATTAGTTGTTGTCTGCCAAAATGAAGTTCTTGTTTTAGCGCAGCCACATCAGTATAAACGGTTAAAACAGTACCATTCAATACTACATTTCGTGTGTATTTTGAAATAGTTTTCCCAACAATTTGCTCCCATTCTTGTTGTATGCGTAGTTCATGAACCTTAGGTTTCCATTTCGATTTTTCAAGAAGCAATTGTAAAGCTTCACCAATGCTATAGGATCCCATTTTTACTCAATTGAAATTGTTAAACGTTTTCCTAGTCCTTCTTCAAAAACTTTGTAAAGTGTTGAAAGCTGAATGTCTGATTTCCCATTTTCAATTCGTGATATGTAAGTTTTTTGAGTGCCCACTTTTAATGCCAATTGCTCTTGTGTCAAGCCAGCCTCTTTGCGTGCATTTTTGAGCATTTCACTTACCGAAAAAATCATGGCTTTTCCTTCAAAGGCAGTTCTTTTAGCCGAGCCTAATTCACCGTATTTTTGGTCGAGTAGTTCTTCAAATGTTTTTAGTTTTCTCATTTTTTAGGTTTGCAACAAGTTTTATTTTGACGATGGCAAAGTTAACCAATTGGTTTACAATTTTTGAGGTTTAACCTTAAAATTGATATTGACGTTGCAACTATTTTCATCTGCAAACCATTTTTCCCAATAATATCTCCTAATAGTATCTTGCAGCGTTTTAAAGAAATTTTATGTATCGCACACATGATTGTGGACAATTAGGAATAGAACAGGTTGGTGAAACAGTTACCCTAGCAGGTTGGGTGCAAACCGTTCGCAAGTTTGGCAGCATCACTTTTGTTGATCTCCGCGACCGCTATGGCATCAGTCAGTTGTTTTTCAATGAAAGCCTCAATACCCAATTAGATGCCACACCTTTAGGGCGCGAGTTTGTATTGCAAGCCAAAGGAAAAGTGGTGGAACGAAGCAATAAAAATCCCAAGTTGCCTACAGGCGATATTGAAATAGAAGTGCAAGAATTTTCCATCCTCAATGCAGCAGCCACACCGCCTTTCACTATTGAAGAATACACCGATGGCGGCGACGAATTGCGCATGAAATACCGCTACCTCGACCTTCGCCGCAGTCCTTTGAAAAAGAATTTAGAACTACGCTATCGGGTAAATCGTTCAGTAAGAAATTACTTAGACACCAAAGGTTTTTGGGACATTGAAACTCCTTTCCTTATTAAATCAACACCCGAAGGCGCAAGAGATTTTGTAGTGCCTTCGCGCATGAACGAAGGACAGTTTTATGCCCTGCCACAAAGCCCGCAAACCTTTAAACAATTGTTGATGGTGAGTGGCTATGACCGCTACTATCAAATCGTTAAATGCTTTAGAGACGAAGACCTTCGAGCCGACCGCCAGCCTGAGTTTACACAAGTAGACTGTGAAATGAGTTTTGTGGAACAAGAAGATATTTTGCAAACCTTTGAAGGCTTATTCAAACATGTTTTCAAAGACATCAAAGGAGTTGACATCCAAGAAGCTTTTCCTAGAATGACTTTCGATGACGCCATGTGGCATTATGGAAACGACAAGCCCGATATCAGGTTTGAAATGAAAATTCAAAACCTAAAACCGGAAGGGAAAGTGTTTTGTGATGCACTAAACGACATTGACTTTAAAGTGACCAATGAAGCCGAATCCATTCTTGCCATTGTAGTAAAAGGAGCGAGCGAATATACCCGCAAACAACTCGATGAAATGACCGAATGGGTAAAACGTCCGCAAATAGGAATGACGGGTTTGTTGTATTTTAAAAACAACACCGATGGAAGTTACAAAAGCAGCGTTGACAAGTTTTTTACTGAAGAAAAACAACAAGCATTAGCAGCATTTTGTAACGCTGAAAAAGGCGATTTAATACTTGTGCTTGCAGGCAAAGAAACCCGCACACGCAAAGCCATGAGCGAACTTCGTTTGGAAATGGGTGAGCGTCTAGGCTTTAGAAATCCTGATGATTACAAACCGCTTTGGGTGATTGATTTTCCTTTATTCGAATATGCCGAAGAAGAAAACCGTTGGGTAGCACGCCATCATCCGTTCACATCTCCGCGCCCCGACCAAGTGGAACTGATGAACACCCCCGAACGATATGGAGAAATCAAAGCCAATGCCTACGATATTGTGCTCAACGGAACAGAAATAGGAGGTGGTTCTATTCGTATTTTCCAAAGAGACCTTCAAGAAAAAATGTTTGCAGCCTTGGGCATGAGTAAAGAAGAAGCACAAGAAAAATTTGGTTTCTTACTTGGAGCGTTCGATTATGGTGCGCCACCACATGGAGGAATAGCGTTTGGATTTGATAGGCTTTGTTCTTTGTTGGGCGGTCAAGAAACCATCCGCGATTTCATAGCCTTCCCTAAAAACAATGCGGGAAGGGATGTGATGCTCGATGCACCTTCCTCTATTGATCAAAAACAATTGGATGAATTGGGGTTGTTTATGAAATAAGTAATAAGAAAAAGGGAATCTAATTATTCAGATTCCCTTTTCCCATTGGTTTTTTTAGTTAACAAAAACTGAATAGGCTCTACCCATTCTATCCGAAAGAAGAGTAGCAGTTCTGTTTTTCCAAATTACGGGTTTAGATAAATTGGTATCGAAATATGTATCTCCTACAACATAAACATTACTCCCATTTACGCATAATCCATCCGTGTTGTTATACGATAAAATTCCAGGGAGAGTAGAAGACGTATTATTCTTCCAAATAGTAGGTATATCATTGTTGTTTTGAAAAACTTCTCCAGATAAATATATATCGTTGTTCACAACATACAAAGACGAATAATTTTCATTAAGAGCACTTGTTTTAATCAGGTTGCCGTTTTTCCAAACTACGTTATGTGTTTGCAAATTAGAATCTTGTGTGCTTCCAAGAATGTAAACGTCGGAACCAGAACAGCCAATAGAATACGCAGAAGAATTATCATTTGAAAGATATTGGGCTACGCCATTTTTCCAACAAACTGCTCTATACTGTCCACCAACCTCAATGTATCCAACTACGTACTCATTGCCTTCATGTACCTTAATAGTTGATGCAGCTCCTTTATCAGAGGAAAGTTTTGTAATAATTCCGTTTTTCCATAATATTGGACAGGATGAGCCAGCAAAATTTGAATAACCAACAGCATAAACATTGTTCCCATCTTCACACAGAGAAAAGAAATCAGTTTCATTAGTTGAATCAACATAAATTTTTGTATTGTTTTTCCAAATAACAGCACAGGATTTGTTATTGTTATTTGCTAAGCCACACACATAAACATCATTATTGGAGACAAATACACAATTAGCACTTCCAGAAATTGAATCTAAAATCGTAGCCTTACCATTCTCCCATACTACTGGCAGCGCAGTGCCAAAACTGTCTAGGTAGATACCTGCTACATAAACATTTCCTAAACTTGGTTGTGTGGTATTTGAATCGTTTTTCTTACAAGAAAACAGGAACAATAAAGCCACTACCATTATTTTTACGCATGTATGTTGTTTCATAGAATTATTTTTATTTGTTAGTTAGAATTATTTTTTATTGTTTATCTAGTTGAGTAATATTATTCCTTCACTACTTTTTCGCTCTTTACCATCGCCATGTCTTTGCTAAAAACCTGCACCATATACATACCCGGAGGTAGGGTTGCAAGACTAACTTCATTACAACCTTGTGAAGCTGCTACTTTTTGACCCATAAGGTTATAGACCAGTACCGTAGGATGAGTGATACCTTTGATAATTACTTGACTATTAGTGGGATTTGGGAAGATGGAGATTTGGGAAGTTGGGATATCTTTTACACCATTAGTAGCATCTAATTTTGCAAGAAAAAAATCTGAGCTTACATTAGTCATATTATTTGTTAAGGTAGTAGTTCCGAAAGTGATAGTGGGGCTATTAAAAGAACCAGTTACAAAAATATTTCCAATTGCATCAGTTATTACGCCTTCACCAGAATCATATACATTTCCTCCTACGCTTTTCGCCCATAACACATTGCCGTTGCTGTCATATTTTACAATAAAAACATTACAATCGCCAGCATTTACTAAAGTGGTACTTCCGAATGTGATGGTGGAACTATTAAAAGAACCGGTTACAATTATATTGTCGCCTGCATCTGTGGTTACACTAATGCCATAATCCACCATAATTCCACCTGCGCTTTTTGCCCATAGCACATTGCCGTTGCCGTCATATTTTACAATAAAGAAATCGCTAAAAGAGTTAGTACTGTTCACGTTTGTCAATGTAATAGTTCCGAAAGTGATGGTAGGACTATAAAATTCACCAGTTACAATAATATTTCCTCCTGCATCGGTGGTTATGCTATAGCCTTTATCAGGGTGTCCTCCTGCTTTTTTTGCCCACAGCACATTACCATTGCCGTCATATTTCACAATGAAACAACCTTCAGTTGTCAAAGTGGTAGTGCCGAAAGTTATTGTAGAATTTTCAAAAATACCAACTACAATAATGTTTCCACCTGCATCAGTTGTTACACTAGATGCCCCATCATTAAAAAATTCTCCTGCTTTTTTTGCCCACAGCACGTTGCCGTTGCTGTTAAATTTTACAATAAAAAAATCGCTAAAATGAGTGGAATTTTCAGTATTTGTCAAAGTAGTTGTTCCGAACGTAATAGTGTTACTTTTAAAAGAACCACTTACAATAATATTGCCGCCCACATCGGTAGTTACGATAGCACTCCCATCATTTCCAGCTCCTCCTGCGCTTTTTGCCCATAACACGTTGCCATTGCTGGCATATTTTACAATAAAAATATTGCCGTATCCTGCATTTGTCAAAGTGGTAGTACCGAAAGTAATAGTGGGGCTAGCGAAATAACCAGTTACAATAATGTTCCCACCTACATCAGTGGTTACGCTATATCCTTCATCATTACTATTTCCTCCTGCACTTTTTGCCCAAAGCACATTGCCATTGACATCATATTTCACAATAAAAAAATCGCTAGAATCGCTAGAACTGACAGCATTTGTCAAAATAGTGGTTCCTAAAGTGATAGTGGGGCTATAAAAAAAACCAGTTACAATAATATTTCCGACAGCATCAGTGGTTACGCTTTGGGAAAAATCACTGCCTGCTCCTTCTGCGCTTTTTGCCCATAGCCAATTCGGTGTTTGTGCATTTACAAAACTCACTGCCAATAACAGTATTGCAACAATTAATAGTACTTGCTTTTTCATAAAAGTTGTTTTTTGTATTTTAATCAAATAATTAAATATTTTATTCTAATAATAATCTTGTGAATTACCAGTCAACAGATATGAAGGAAACCCCGAAAACATGAATTCTCTTTTTTATTTGTGGAAATTAGTCACTTCTTAATGTTCAGAAGATTTGTTTGATGCTTCCTTCTTTCTTCCGTTCAAATCCTTTTTCTGAATATTAAAGCCGAAAGTGGCACCGAAGTTTGTACCATCTTTCCCTGGAGCAACATATACATTCAACGGAATGTTTAAATAGCCGGAATGAAACGTACGACCTACAGCAATGACCAAACCAGTTGATAATTTAACATCACCACGACTGTCTAAACGATTGATGATTTCATAAGGAATAGTGCCGGATTGATTCCAATCTTCAACCAAATTCCACTTGTTGTTATCATCATAATATCCATTCGCTTTTTGCACCAAACGGAAGGATGGACCAAAACCAAATTCCCATGCTTTTTTACCGAAACGAAAACCGAGTAATGCCGCATAAGTAGGAATGACCCTTCCGCTTTCCAAACCCGAAATCAAAAAAACATTTTCTA
The DNA here is from genome assembly GCA_903853805.1 of uncultured Bacteroidota bacterium. Taxonomy (GTDB): domain Bacteria; phylum Bacteroidota; class Bacteroidia; order Chitinophagales; family Chitinophagaceae; genus JAFIGV01. Next base: position 133,413 of record CAINUN010000083.1, on the reverse strand, counting down.
CAAGCGCCTGAAAATTGCCAGCACTGATATATTGAAACTCTTGTTGCCATCCAAATTCAAAATTGACTGGAAACATCTCAAAGCCACCTACGTTTTTATTTTGGGTCAATATTTTTCCTACATCACCCATTGTTGTTGCAAATCCCATTCTTGGACCATTAAGTCTCAATGCATTCTTGGGGCTTTGAATAGGCACATCATAGTCTACCAATTGATTGGCCATAGTTATGTCAGGTTCTATACCAACAATTCTCATGACAGAAACCCGAACCATTTTTTGAATTTCTGGAAGATTGAGATACTCGGTTACGTTGCTTTTCTCAATATCCCCAGTTTCCACATCAATCAGTTTGAGTGTGATGACGATTTTCTCGTCAAGAAGTTCAATGCTTCCGCCAAGCATTTTTTGAGCATTCAACAATTTTCCTGTTTGAACTAGACAAGATTTAGAAAAACAAGTTGACATTTCAATCTTGTTTCTTGAGAGTACTTCTGCTACTTCGTACTTGTCTAACACTGAATAGATTCCTGTTTTATCCAATTCAATTCTTACAAGGTTGCCCATACTTGAGGCATCATAAGTCAAGCCTTTGCTATCAATGTTTAAGACTGCAATAACTTGCTTGGGAGTGTTTTGAGCAGATAAATGGAGTGATGTTGAAAACAGTAATACGCTCAACATCATTAGCCCTAGAGAAAGTTTTTTTCGGTTCATTTTTTATAATTTTATGATGTAAAGGTTGGATAAGAATGAAGAGGTTGCTAATTGATTTCAGTGGTTCGTTTTTTGAAAATTGCATGGAATACTAATAGAATGCAGACTTGAATTTTTCTGCTTCTATTTTTGCATTTTTTGCTACCATCATTTGTTGGATTATGGATTCTTGCAAAAATTGCAGCATATATTATTGGTATTAGCAAAAAATAGGCAACTACTAACCTCATTTTTTATTCGCCGCACGTTGAATTTTATCTTCATTAAAGACAATACATTTTGCCAATATTTTAAACGAACTATGGAAAGGAACTTGAAAATCAGTAACTGAAAAATGTAGTAAATTTGTTTTTCGACTGACCGATAGATAATATTTAACAGTCTAAAGAGTGGACTTTAAAGTAATTTTAAATGATTATTGTATACCAGTTGAAATATTCAACATGCCTTCTTTATGCAAAATACAAAGACTATTTTTTTGAAAATAAAACCTACTTAGTATCTTTAGCCAATAATATTTTCTTTATGAAAAAACTGCTTTTGTCAACATCGTTTGTTCTTACTGTTGGAATTTTAGCATCATCCTGTAATAATGGGAAGTATGATGCTAACCCTTCGACAGACTTAAGCATGTTTGTCAATCCAAGCAACCCCAAAGGTGGTAATAACACAAGCTTTAACTGGGGTGGAAATGCACCCATGTCCTGCGAATTAAGTGGAGGTTATTGGCAAGCCAATGATGCAATTTTTCAAACAGTAACACTAACAAGCCAATCAGGTCAAGCAACTGATTTCATTGAAATTATTGGCACAAAAAATGGAGTAGCTAAAACAGGTGTTCATCTTTACTTAAGAGCACAAGATGTTGTGGCAGGAAATGAAGCAAGACTTAGTTGGTATGATGAAGGACAAGTGTATGGTGGTAATTATTATCTTGATGTTGACTCAGTTTACAATGCAGTTATTAATAGACCTAAATATTCTTTTGTGTCAGGTTACGCAGGAGAAGGAAGAGCAAGAATTCTTGATTATGATGGACAGCACATAAAAGGTTTATTTTATATGATGCCTCGTAATTCTCTAGGTTTTTTTGTAAATATTCAAAAGGGATATTTTGACATAACTAAGTAGAGCTTTTTCTTAAATTATTTCTTAAAGCCACGTATTAATTACGCGGCTTTTTTTATCATTATTTTGAAAAGTAATAGTTAAAAAACGCGCACTAATTTTTCAATCGGATATTCGATGTCTTCAAGATACAGTCCATGCCCAGGCACACTAAAATCAGCTTTTGTACAATCGTTTGCGTCAATTATTTTTATGAAGTCTTGTAAAGTACCTGCACGAGCTGTCTGCAATTGAGTACTTACCAAACCCCGAACCATTCCACGTAAAAACCGGTTTGCCTTTACAACATAATGCAATTCATCACCATCTTCTTCCCAATAACTTTCCATTATGTTGCATAAAAAGGTTTTTGATTGCGTTTTTCTCTTTGAAAAGCTTTCGAAGTGATTATAATTTTTCAAAACAGCAGCAGTTTCATTTAGCAAATCTCTATCAAAGCTATAGGGAAAGTAATGTGCTCTTTTTAATTTAAAAGGATTCTTGGTTGAATAAATTCTATAGCGATATGTTCTTGATTTTGCATCAAACCTTGCATTAATGGGTTCGCCAACACATTTGTAAATGGCTTTTACCGCAATGCTTTCTGGAAGGATGCAATTAAGTTTATAAAGTAATTGAGGAATTAGGTCACATTCAGTTTCAAAATGATAGTAGGAATGTAAAGCATGAACACCTTCATCAGTTCTACTAGCGCCAAAAGAACTGATTTCTAAATTAAATAGAATTCTCAAAGCCTTATTAATAAACAACTGAACAGTGGGTATTTCCCCTTGCAATTGAGATCCATGAAAGGCTGCACCATCATAAGTGATTTCCAAAAAAAATCGGTTCATAAAATGTAAATTTAGCACAAGAAAATCCTTTCATAAAAGTCTTTTGGAAAGATAATTCAATCAATTGCTTGATTTATCTGAACATTTTGCACTTTTCAATATCAAATACATTATTTTTGGCACGCCTAAAAAATATTAATGCAGAAAAAAGGTAGAAACCCCAATTTTAGACCAAGGGTCGTACAAAGAGAACATAAACTAAACGATGAAATCACCGCGCCTGAAGTTCGCGTGGTTGGAGAAAACATTGAACCAGGCGTTTACCCAATCGCCAAAGCCATTAAATTAGCTCAGGATCTTGAAGTGGATTTAGTTGAGATTTCACCGAATGGTGTGCCACCTGTTTGTCGTTTAATTGACTATCAAAAATTTCTTTACGAAAAGAAGAAAAAAGAGAAAGAACAAAAAGCAAAATCGAAACAATCTGAGGTTAAGGAAATTCGTTTTACACCCAATACCGATGATCATGATTTCGATTTTAAGTCAAAACACGCTGAAAAGTTTTTGATTGACGGCGATAAGGTGAAATGCTATGTGCAATTCAAAGGACGTGCTATCATGTTTCAAGAACGAGGCGAATTGATGCTTCTTAAGTTTGCAGAAAGGTTAGCTGAAGTTGGTTCTTTAGAATCAATGCCCAAAATGGAAGGAAGACGTATGATTGCTATTTTTACACCTAAGAAAAAGAAGTAGGTGTAAAATGTTTTTGGTGAATTATTTTAAGAAATTATCTTTACTCACAATTTTTAATAAAACTATTTGTCCCTCGACATAAAGAGGTTTTCATGGTGATAGGGTTTATAGGGGCCGGTCTGTTCTCAGACTGGCTTTCTCTTTTTATGCTTAACCCCAAAAATTATTTAAGTATTTCTACTTAAATTTTAATCTTGATTTCATTTTTCGAAAAAATAGTTTAGTTTTACAATAGTTTTCATAGTGATAGGGTTTATAGGGGCCGGTCTGTTCTCAGTCCGGCTTTTTTATTTACTTTTAAAAACGTTTATAAAATTAAAGTATGCCTCTGAGACCTCTTCTTCTTTTTATCTTGTTTTCCCTTTTTTCTAACCTGATAATAATTGCACAACCTCTTACAAGCTATGTGGATATGCAAAACCAATTGATGGTATGGGACAATGGGATTGAAAGGAAAATTGACTTTCTTCCACCTACATTAATTAAAACTGGAAGGATTGCAATTCCTTTTTTAGATAATTCTCGAAACTTTAAAATCTATTTTAAAGGTGGTGCTACTCAAGTGAATATTGGCTTTACTAATGACTTTTACACAAGCGATAATCTTATACTTTACCTTAACGCACAGTCACTAAATGTTTTTGACAAAGGAACAATTACCAATCTTACAAAGGTATGTAACGAGTATTATTTTGGTGATTCGTTGGTTGTTTTTCAAGATGGCATTAAGAATGAATTCAAGGCTTATTATAATGGTAAAGTTTACCCAATTGAAAACTACTTAGCCGCTCAAAGTTTAGATGCTATTCAGGTTTCTGACAATATAGCGGCATATAATAATTACGCTAACCAATTTCGTATTTTCTACCAAGGAAATATAATTGCACAAGAAGAGTATTTAGTAAACAGCTTTGATGTGGGACGAAATATTGTAGCCTATGTAGATGCTAACAAAGAGTTCAAAATTATGCACAAGGGTAAAACTTTTAATGCAGAAAAATTCCCGCCAAATTCTTATCAATCAGGGGATGATTTAGTAGCCTATGTTTCGAGTGAAGGGTTTTTGAAAATATTTTATGATGATAGTATTCGCAATTTTGGATTAATGAAAGCTGATTTTTTAGTAGGGGATAATGTAGTTGCATTTATGGATGGCAATGGTTTTTTCAAGGCATTTTACAAAGGTGATATTATTCCGCTTGAGAACTATGTACCTGATAATTATGTGGTGCAATACAACTCTATTGCTTATGTAAATCGTGCTGGAGTTTTGCGATTATTTTCAAAAGGAGAAGTGTATGATGTAACTACATTAATGAGCAGTACAGATCAAAGCGGAGCTCCTTCATGGGAACTCAATTATGATGTATTGAAGTATAATGTTGGTTTGAAAATGTACCATGTTTTTTATAATGGAAGTGAATACTAATTTTTAGAATAAGCGTTTCACCATTCTTAGGTTATGTGTGCGCATTCTAAGCGTTTTACTAATGATGCCTGCTCCATCAATTTTGTCAATCACAACGCTACCACTATTTTCAGTAGCATGAAGAATATTTTGTGTGTCGAGTAAAATGCCAACATGGATAATTTTCCCTTCGGCATTATCAAAAAAAGCAAGATCGCCAGCTTTTGCATGTTGTAAAAAATCAACAACTTCTCCTTCCATTGCTTGTTGTGCTGCATCTCGGCTCAGTTTTTTATTGCAGAGCTTGAATGCCATCTGCGAAAGCCCAGAACAATCAATTCCTGCTACTGTTCTTCCTCCCCACAAATAGGGCGCATAAAGAAATTGTTTTGCAGCAGTAATAATTGTTTCTTCATTCAAAACTATTTCATTTAAAAGAGCCTTCTTTCCTTTAAATTTCCCCTCATTTTCAGCTACTAATATTTTCTGTTTATTAAGTTCGGCACCTAATGGCAGCCACATTTCATTTTCTTCAAACAAGATTTTATCGCCTGGTTTTGTAATCAGCCATTTTCTTTCTTTTGAAATTTCTTTTTTAGTTATTGTAGTCAATTGTCCGCCTCTACACCAACCTTCATAGCCATCCCAATCTATTTTTACATAAACCCAGCCTTGCTCGTTTCGTTTCAAGATTTCTACGCGTTCCCCAAATAATAATTCACTTACCTGCTCCGATTTATGAGATGGTTCTTTCTTCAAAGAGGCTACAGAGACATGGCAAATTGCAAAAGGAAACAACATGAAAAACGATTAAGAATGGCTGCAAAATAAAGTTTCTTATGCGATGCTCAAAGCATAAGCTTTTACTTCATTTCCTTTCCCGAAATCTTTTCTTAAATTGCGCACTCTCTGAGCCCTATTATTTCTTTTTATAGAATTGTGGTGCAATTAAGAGAGAACGATCGATAATGTTTTACATAAAAATTTGAAGACTAAATGGAACCCACAATGATAATCATAGTTGCCGTCGTAGCGGTAGCAGCTATTCTAATAGGAATTTTTCTTGGAAAAATTGTTTTTGCAAAAAATACTCAGAAGCAAATTGATGATGCTGAACAACAAGCAACCAAAATTATTGATGATGCTAAAGTTCATGTCGAAACCCTTAAAGACAAAAAACTTTTAGAGGCGAAAGAATATTTCTTGCAACTGAAATCAGAACATGAAAAAGACGTAAACCTACGAAATCAGAAGCTTGTAGAAGCTGAAAGCAGACTGAAGCAACAAAATCAAAGCGTTAATGACAAGAATGCGAATCTTCAAAAGCAAATCAATGAAAATGAATCATTAAGGCTAAATCTTGATAAGCAATTAGAAGCAGTTGCTTTTAAACGCAACGAGTTAGAAAAGCATCAAGAAGAACACATCAAGCGTCTTGAAAAAGTTGCCAATCTTACTGCTGAACAAGCGAAAGCAGAATTGGTGGAAGTGGTGAAAGAAGAGGCAAAAACCAAAGCCATGGCTCACGTGAAAGAAATCATGGAAGAAGCCAAGCTAAGTGCCAACAAAGAAGCCAAGAAGATTATTATTCAAACTATTCAGCGTACTGCGGCCGAGCAAACTATTGAAAATGTAGTTACTGTTTTCAACCTTGAAAGCGATGAACTGAAAGGGCAAATCATTGGTCGTGAAGGAAGAAATATCCGTGCGCTTGAAGCTGCCACAGGTGTTGATTTAATCATTGATGATACACCTGAAGCAATCATCCTTAGTTGTTTCGATCCGCTTCGTCGTGAGTTAGCTCGACTTTCATTGCAGCGCCTTGTTCAAGATGGCAGAATTCATCCTGCTCGTATTGAAGAAATTGTTGAAAAAACTCGAAAGCAACTTGAAGAACAAGTGATGGAAATTGGTGAACGCACCATTATCGAGTTGGGTGTTCATGGTTTGCACAAAGACTTGGTTCGCATGATTGGTAAAATGCGTTTCCGTTCTTCTTACGGACAAAACCTTTTGATGCACTCTAAAGAAACGGCCAATCTCTGCGCAATTATGGCTTCAGAGTTGGGCTTGGGTCAAAAAGTAGTGAAGCTTGCAAAACGTGCTGGACTCTTACACGATATTGGTAAAGTGCCCGACGAAGAAAGCGAATTGAGCCACGCATTACTTGGTGCCAAGATTGCAGAAAAAAGTGGCGAACATGCTGCTGTTGTCAACGCCATAGGTGCCCACCATGACGAAATGGAAATGGCTTATATTATTTCTCCAATCGTTCAAGCTTGTGATGCAATTAGTGGTGCAAGACCAGGAGCACGCCGTGAAATGATGCAAAGCTACTTGCAACGCATTAAAGACCTAGAAGGATTGGCTATGACTTATCCAGGAGTTGAAAAAGCTTATGCCATTCAAGCGGGTCGAGAGTTGCGCGTGATTGTGGAAGCAGAAAAAGTTTCAGATGCCGACAGCGATCGTTTATCTTTTGAAATTGCCGATAAGATTCAAAAAGAAATGCAATATCCAGGTCAAATAAAAGTGACTGTCATTCGCGAATTACGCGCTGTGAATATTGCAAGATAATATTAAGCTTTAAGAAAAAAAGCCGCTTCAGTTTGGGGCGGTTTTTTTATGTTTATAAGAATGCGATGAATAGCAACCTTAAAAATGTCAATAAAGGGTTAGTAGTAAAGGCAATTTACTTCTAGTTGATGATAAATTTCAGTTTAAAAATGATAATTTTCAGTTCAAAAACGACCAATTTCAGTTCAAAAACGATAAATTTCAGTTAGTACGAATAATTTTTTAGTAAAAATACGGCGAATCTCAGCTTTACATTTTAATTTTTACTTTTAAAACGACCAATTTCAGTTCGAAAACTCAATTTTCAAATTCGAAAATGAAGAATCCTTGCTTTAAAAAATAAAGTTCTTAAGTAAATACCAGTAGCATCTTTAAAGAGCTTTTAAAGACATTCAAATACTCAATGAAGATATGAATACACTTAGGCAAATATGGTGTGGCTAAATAAAATAATAACATAAGCTACTATCCAAAAACACTGATTCTCAGCACGCATTTACCTTCTTCAAAAACTTTGCCTTAGGTTTGTCTTCTATTTTTTATTTAGACTATGAAGAAAAAGAAAACCCTACTTCAGCAAAAACAACAACTAGCCTTATTGGGTGGCGGTGCTAAAAGAATAGAAAGTCAGCATCAAAAAGGAAAGCTTACGGCAAGAGAGCGCATACAGTTGTTGTTAGATGAAGGTAGTTTTGAAGAAATAGGCATGTTGGTCACCCATCGTTGTCAAGATTTTGGGATGGAAAAAGAAATTTATTTGGGTGATGGTGTAGTGACTGGTTATGGCACAGTAAATGGAAGGTTGGTGTATGTTTTCTCACAAGATTTTACGGTGTTTGGTGGTAGCCTTTCGGAAACACATGCCGAAAAGATTTGCAAGATTATGGACCTTGCTATGAAGAATGGTGCCCCTGTTGTGGGTTTAAATGATAGCGGCGGTGCGCGCATTCAAGAAGGCGTTGTTTCTTTAGGCGGTTATGCCGATATTTTTCATCGCAATGTTCAAGCATCTGGTGTTATTCCACAGATTTCTGCCATCATGGGACCCTGCGCTGGTGGAGCTGTTTATTCTCCAGCCATTACCGATTTTATCTTGATGGTTGAGCACACTTCCTACATGTTTGTTACCGGACCAAATGTTGTAAAAACCGTGACGCATGAAAATGTAACTAGCGAAGAATTGGGTGGTGCACATACACATGCTTCAAGGAGTGGCGTTACTCATTTTGCATGCACTAATGAAGTGGCTTGCATTGAAAACGTGAAAGCACTGCTTAGTTATATGCCTCAGAATTGTGAAGAAGAGGCACCTGTTTATGATTATGAAATTGGCAACGAAATAAAAGAACATCTCAATAATATCATTCCCGAAAATCCCAATCAACCTTATGACATGAAAGAGGTGATTGAAGAATTAGTGGATACAGAATCGTTCCTTGAAGTACATAAAGAATATGCTGAAAATATTGTAGTAGGATTTGCAAGACTTGCTGGAAGAAGTATTGGTATTGTTGCTAATCAACCTGCTTCACTTGCTGGTGTACTTGATATCAATAGCAGTAAAAAAGGGGCTCGTTTTACTCGTTTCTGCGATGCTTTTAATATTCCTTTATTGGTGTTGGTTGATGTTCCTGGATTTCTTCCTGGTACTGACCAAGAATGGAATGGCATCATTACAAATGGTGCTAAATTATTGTATGCACTTAGCGAAGCCACTGTTCCGAAAGTGACAGTGATAACACGGAAAGCATATGGTGGGGCATATGATGTGATGAACTCTAAACACATTGGTGCTGATATGAATTTTGCTTGGCCTAGTGCTGAAATTGCAGTGATGGGAGCAAAAGGTGCAGCAGAAATTATCTTCAAGAAACAAATTGCTGAAGCTGATGATCATGAAGGAAAATTGAGGGAAAAAGAAGCTGAATATGCTGAAAAATTCGCCAATCCTTATGGTGCTGCTGCTCGTGGTTTTATTGACGAAGTCATCAACCCAGAACAAACAAGAGTAAAATTGTTAAAAGCATATAAAATGCTTGAACACAAAGTTGTAAACACACCCAAAAGAAAACATGGCAATATACCGTTGTAGTAAAAAATTATTTTTAAAGGTTATTGTTTAGTTTTATCACGGCAATTGATAAAACACTAATAAATCTGTGTCCACTTTTCATGAGGAATGTAATTATCATAGTAGTTCTATTGGTTATGATAGCAGGGGGTGTCTTGGTTTATACCAATCCAACTGAAGATCAGCTGAGGTCTGATATTGAAAAATACATCACAACAGAAATCGAAAAGAATCTTCCCAACTCAGCAGTAAATGATGGTTATGTTTCCAACATGATTCACCTGAACATTAATCAATCTATTATTATCACAGACTTTTATTTTTATAAAAAAGTGACTTACGTGAAGAATGGAAACGCTGAAGCTATTGGTTTTGGTTATTTCAATAAATTTCACGGTAAGAAATAGAGAAAACTAAACAAGCAATACTATTTCTCTTAGGAGAATAAAAACACCCATCATCATTACAAACCACCCAAACCCTTTTTTCAAAGAACTCCCTTTTGTTTTTTTAGATAAACTTGTGCCTATGAAAATCCCTGAGATAGCAATAGTAGTAAATGGTAAAATTAGTTTCCACTCAATGGTAGTTGTTTGAAATGTGCCCAAAAAGCCAATCAGTGAATTGATGGTAATGATGCTGAGTGAAGTTGCTACAGCAGTTTTCATTTCCATTTTGTTGAAAAGTACTAACGCTGGAATAATTAAAAAACCGCCCCCTGCGCCCAATATTCCAGTAACAAAACCTACGCCTAACCCCAACAAAAGTAAGTAATGGATTTTCTTTTCGCTTGTTGATTCTAAAGCCACCGCTTGTCGAATCATACTATTGGCTGCAACAAGCATTAGTATTGAAAAAAGAATCATCAACAAACTATCTCTTTCTATGCAAATATTACCAACAGAAAACAAATGATCGGGAATAATAGGAAAGAGTATTTTACGAGTAAGTAAAACCGAAAAAATTGATGATGATCCAAATAGCAAAGTGGTTCTTAGGTCTATCTCTTTCCTTACCATGAAGCTACCTAATAAACTACAAGTTCCAACCACAAACAAAGAATAGGTGGTTGCCAATGTTGGAGAAACCCCCATTAGAAAAACCAAAACTGGAATTGTAAGAATGGAACCACCGCCTCCAATTAAGCCAAGTGAAATACCTATAAGAATTGCAGCAAAATAGCCAAGTAACATCATGGGTAACGAAGATAGCCAAAGCTATTTTTGATTGTTTTTTTGAGATAGTATATCAGCATTTCAAAACCATACCTCTATTTCTTTAATCCAATTTCACTAAGGCGTTCTTCAAGATATTGACCAGCAGTATAATCTTCATAAAATTTTGGATGCAGTACATCAATACAACTATCAAGACAAGCAAGGCTCATTTCGCTTTTAGGGTGCAAGAAAAAAGGAATTGAAAAGCGTGGGCTATTCCACATTTCTCGGGGTGGATTGACAACACGATGAGTAGTTGATTTCAAACGATTGTTAGTAAGCCTTTGTAACATATCACCTACGTTTACTACAATTTGATCTGGAGCAGCAGTAGCAGCTATCCACTCATTTTGCATGTTCATGATTTGGAGACCATCCGCAGAAGCTCCCACAAGTAAAGTAATCAAATTGATATCTTCATGTTGTTCTGCGCGTATGGATGTTTTAGGTTCTTGCTTAATTGGTGGATAGTGAATGGCACGAAGAATGGAATTTCCCTTTGTTACATGCTGGTTGAAATATTGTTCATCAAGACCAAGATAAAGAGCAATTGCTTGCAGCAATTGAAATCCGCAGGTTTCGAAATTTTGATAGGTTGTTTCTAATGTTGGTGTGAAATCGGGAACTTCATCTACAAATACATTGGCAGGATATTCAGCTCTTAAAGGGCTATCATTTGTAACTATTTGTCCAAACTGAAAAAACTCTTTTAGGTCGGGTGCATCATATCCCTTTGCATGTTCTTTACCAAATGATGTATAGCCACGTTGCCCAGCTAACATCGGAATTTCATAAGAACGTTTTACTTCATCGGGCAAAGAGAAAAAAGACTGGACATGTTTATATAACTGTGTAATCAAATCATTTGGAATGCCGTGGTTTTTTACAGCTACAAAACCTACCTTTTCAAAGGCAAGCCCGAGTTCATTTACAAAATCGGCTTTTTCATGAACGTTTTGAAAACGTGCAAGGTCAACAACTGGAATGCTCATTAGTGGTGTTTTTTCAAAAATAGACTTCTATTGCTAATTCAAGAAAAGGAAGTGAGTTTTTACCCTACTTTTACGTCCTAAAAATATATTTTCAAGAATGAAAAAATGGATATTGTCTATGATGGTTGTATTAACCACTGCTCAAAATATTCAGGCGCAGGACTTTAAAGTAGAAGCCGAATCCTTTGCTGATCTTCAAGTGCTTCGTTACCAAGTTCCGGGTTTTGAAGAGTTGACGTCAAAACAAAAAGAGTTAGCTTACTATCTATACGAAGCCGCACTTTCGGGCAGAGACATCATCTACGATCAAAAAAGCAAGCATGGTATTTTGTTGCGTAAAACCATTGAAGCTATGTATGGTACTTATAAGGGTGACAAGACCTCTGCCGACTGGAAAAAGTTTGAAGATTATTGCGGTAGATTTTGGTTTTCGAATGGCAATCATCATCATTATAGCAATGATAAATTTATTCCTGAATGTAGTCTTGACTACTTCGCATCGGTGATGAAAAACTGCGACACTAAAAAGCTTCCTATGAATAAAGGAGAAAAAGTTGAAGCTTTTTGGAAACGTGTTCAGCCTTTGTTTTATGACTTAAATGTAGAGTCAAAAGTGGTTGACCTTCGTCCAAATATTGATAATGTGGTGAATTCTTCCAACAATTTTTATGAAGGCGTTTCGCAAAAAGAAGTGGAAAATTTTTACAGCAAGTTTGATACCCGTGGCGATGCGCCAAGTTGGGGATTGAATAGCAAAACCATGAAAGATGCTAAGGGAATCATTGTTGAAAAAGTATGGAAAGCTGATGGCATGTATGGTAAATCAATTATGGAAATAGTGAAATGGTTGACCAAAGCGGTGAATGTTGCTGAAAACGACCAACAGAAAAAAGCACTGGAATTGTTGATTGATTTCTACAAAACCGGAGACCTTAAAACCTTTGATGAATACAGCATTGCATGGGCTCAGGACACGGCATCCCGCATTGATGTAGTGAATGGGTTTATAGAAGTTTATCTTGATGCAATTGGTAAAAAAGGTAGCTATGAAAGTGTGGTTTCGATAAAAGATATGGAAGCTACCAAGCGCATTGCTGCAATTGCTCAAAACGCACAATGGTTTGAAGACCATTCACCGTTGATGCCTCAACACAAAAAGAAAGTGGTGAAAGGTATTACAGCAAAAGCTATTACTGTGATTGTTGAAAGTGGTGACTCTGCACCTACTACTCCTATTGGTGTGAATCTTCCGAATGCCGATTGGATCCGTAAAGAACATGGCTCTAAATCTGTGTCTTTAAGCAATATTATTAGTTCATACAATAGCGCAGGCGCTAAAAGCGGTATGCTTGATGAATTTGTAATCAACGATAAAATAAAAGAACGCCTTCGTCAATATGGAAATCTTGCTTCCGATTTACATACCGATATGCACGAGTGTATAGGACATGCTTCTGGTCAAATTAATCCTGGAGTGGAAACTACTGACAAGACTTTGAAAAATTATGCTTCTTGCCTTGAAGAAGCACGTGCAGACTTAGTGGGATTGTATTATGCCCTTGATAAAAAATTAGTTAAAATTGGTGTTGCACCTACATCGGAAGTGGGCAAAGCAGAATATTATAGTTACATGATGAATGGTTTGATGACCCAATTGACCCGTATCAAACCAGGAGACAATATTGAAGAAGCACACATGCGCAACCGTCAGTTGGTAGCACGTTGGGCATTTGAAAATGGGAAAGATTCAAGTGTTGTAGAATTGGTGATGAAGAATGGCAAAACCTTCGTGAAGATTAATGACTATAACGCTTTGAGAAAGTTATTTGGCGACCTACTTCGTGAAATTCAACGCATCAAATCGGAAGGCGATTATGAAGCAGGTAAGAACCTTGTAGAAAATTATGGCGTGAAAGTAGATGCTGCTTTACATGTAGAAGTTTTGGAACGTTATTCAAAACTTGGCGTAAAACCCTACCGTGGTTTTATACAACCAAAATTGACTGTAGATATGAACGGAAAAGAAATCAAAGATGTGCATGTTACTTATCCTGAAAGTTTCTTCCAACAAATGCTTGAGTATGGAAACAAGTATGGTTTCCTACCAGTGAATAATTAAGTTAAATGTTGAGTTATATAATAAAGCTGCTCTAATTGGGGCAGCTTTTTATTTTACATTAATACCCATCAACTCTCGAATTGCAACAGAAGCAACACAGGCACCAAAGGTTGCAGGTAAATAGGAAATAGTTCCGTAAGCCGACTTTTTATAAGGTGTATTTGTAGTCAACATCAACGATTCTTTTATTGGTTCTTCTGGAGAAAAAACAACCTTAACACCTTTATAGATTTTTGCCTCTTTCAATTTCTTTCTGATTTGTTGTGCAAAAGGGCAATTATAAGTCTTGGAAATGTCACATACTTGAAGTTCTGTAGGATCAAGTTTAGCACCTGCACCCATTGAACTTACAAACTTGGTTTTGCTATGATAAGCTGCTTTGATAAAATTGAGTTTAGGCGAGAGGCTGTCTATTGCTTCCACTACATAATCAAACCTTTCTTCTAAAATTTCAGAAGCTCTTTCAGGATTGATGAATTCTCGAACCACGTGAAGGTTTAGTTCTGGATTTATGTTCTTTAGTCTTTCCGCCATAATCTCTACTTTATATTCACCATGATTAGTAGCTAAGGCAGGAAGTTGTCGGTTTCTATTGCTTGGATCAACTGTATCTCCGTCAATAATGGTCATAGTGCCTAGTCCTGCTCTGCAAATAAATTCTGCAGCATAACTACCAACGCCTCCCATACCTACAACTAACACATGGGCATTAGTGAGTTTTTCTAATTTTTCTTTACCTATTAATAGCTCAGTTCTACTTAACCAGCTTGTATCCATAAATGTGTCAAAATGTTTTGCAAAGAAAAAATATTTACATCGTGTGATTGCTTATTTTTACCAACATAAGCAATTTATGAAACCACTGTACAATTTTAAGAATTTTATTGAATGGCAGGCATTTGGCGTTTGTACTTCTATTGGCGAAAGGTTGGGGATTGCAACTAGTCGCATCCGCCTTTGGTTTATTTACATCAGCTTTCTTACCCTTGGCTCTCCTGTAGTTGTTTATATGGTTTTAGCTTTTTGGAAAAATGTGAAAAACTATATTGGTTTAAGCCGCAGAAACCCACTTCGTTGGCTATAGTTTACTTTATGTCAACACTAGCTAATAGTTTTTTTGTTGGCTCATCATAGAATTTGAATTTCCTTGTAGCATAATGGATAGGTACAGCTGCTACAACTATAGGTGAAGTTGTGTAAGTGAGGCTATGTTTTTCTTGACTAAATTGAAAATAGGCTTCCATATAATCTCCTGCTTTCGCTACTTTAGGATAAAGCCCTAATGCAGTTTGTTTTTTTGTTGGTGAATGAATAATGGCAATTACTCTTTCCATTTCAAAATCAGGTGCCTCCGGTTTATCTATTTTTCCAAAGAATTTTTCAAACTGTCTACTGTTTTTAAAAACAAAAAAGTTGAGTCCTTCTTTCAATGGAATTTTCGGGTCAATAAAATATCCTTCTAATGGACGAATAGGAATATAAATCGGTTGGGCTATGGCTTTTGTTCCAAACAAAAGAAGAAGAATTAAAAAGAATCTAAAAATTATTTTCATAGCGAAAAATGTATTTTCTAATATCAAAGTATTAATCCAATAATTTTCCTCCCTCATTCCATCCAAGACTTTCCATTCCGGAAATACCTTCGATGCTACCACTTATTTGAAGGGAATTATTGATGATATTATCTAGTAATTTTTGTTTTTTCTTCCAGTTTTTTTCAAAATCATCGCGCTCTTTTTGAAGCGAATCGCGAAAATTCTGAAAACTTTCTCTGATAGCATTCCATTGTGAGAAAAACTCTGTACCCGTTAGGTAATCATACAAAGCTACCATTTTATCACCCTTATTTTCTTGGCTTTTCTTGGCTTCAAAAACCTTAATTACTGCCTGACGTAATATGCTTACCAAACTTTTAACTTCGGAAAAGTTGCAGATGTAAATGCCTTGTTTTTCACCAAATCGTTCCATGTCTTTAGGCATTGTCTGAGTAACTATAACAGCCAAATCAGCATTTTTAGAAACCATATCTTTCTTGAGTTTATCAATCCAGTCACCGCCAAAATCTTTGGTGCGTTTGCTTTCGAAAATTATAGTACCGCATTCAGTGCCTAAGTTGTTGCGAACATTCATTACACAATCGGCACCACGAACCCCCTTCCCTATTTCTTGAATGTTATCAAACGGGAAATTCTGACGAAGCAAATGTTCTAACTCTATTTCCTGAACTTCCCCTTGCAACTGCATTGAGCCTTGTTCTGCCTTTCTTAGGGCTTCCTCTGCTAGCCTTTTTTGGTCGGCAAGTTGTTTTTCTAATTCTTTCAGTTTCATTTGATGTTCTTGTTCGCGTAGTTTATATCTAGCGTCTTCCATTGTTTTTACTTCCACTAATATTTTTCCACGTTCTTCTATTAATTGTTTTTGAGTTTCGATTTCCAAATGATTTTTCAAGTCTTCCATTTCTTGCATCTTTTTCATTAGCTCCAATTCCTTTTGCCTTTGAACTTTCAGTTTTTCTTCTGTTTCTTTTTTGGCATCATCCTTCATTGCCAATTGGTGTTGAAAATCTGCTTGGATTTCCAAACGAAGTTCTTTTTTAAGCATCGATTCTTGCTCGGCTTTAGCAATTTCCACTCTTTTGTTCAGCTCGCTTTCCATTGATTCCTTTTGCGATAAAACTTCTTTTTGTAGATTTTCCAATTGTTTTTTATCAGCATTGATTCCCTCCATTTTTTTATTCCATTCTAGCATCATTTTTCCTCGCATTTCGGTTTCAATGCTTTTAGAAAGAGCATCAGTTGGTTCAAATTGATGATTGCAATTGGGGCAAGTGATAAAGGTTGACATGCTTATTTTTTTACCTGCTAAAAGTAAGTCAGAAATTGAATGGTAGTAAAACAGAAGTCCTTATTATTTTTACGGAATTAAATGAAAAGCATTTTACCCATATTTATCAGTGCCTTTTTTTTCTTGCCATCTGTACAAGCACAAATTCCTTTGGCAGCACAACACGCTTTCGATCATGCATTAAGATTGGAAGCAAAACATTTCCACGATGCTGCATGTAAAGAAATGGAAAGTGCTATTCGACTTTATCCATCTTTCATTAATGCTTATAGTACTTTAGGAGAATGGTATTTCAATGAACATGCCTTTTCAAAATCTGCAGAAGTATTTCGACGTGCTTTTAATGGTTGTTCCAATGGCGCCAAACAATTTTCTTTTCCATTAGCCAAAAGCCTAGTTTATGCTGGCTTTGCAGAAGAAGCGTTGAATTACATCCCCAATAATGGAGATAAAAACTGGCAAGCCATTCGTAGGCAAGCCAATTTCATCATCAATCATCGTGGTAAGGCATGGAATGATACGGTTTCCGTTTTACAAAGAACTAATTCTCCGTTTGCCGAAGTATATCCTTGCATTTCTACCGACGAACAAAAGATTTATTTTACAAGAAATGTAAATGGCATTGACGAAGATTTTTACTATGCTTTAAAAGATAGTTGTGGTGGTTGGTTCAAGCCAAAGAACATGGGTAGCCCGCCTAACACCCCTGACCAAGAAGCAGCTCAAATGATTTCTGCAGATAGGCATTATTCATTCTTCACCAAGTGCGACAATCGCTCTCAAAATGGCTGGGAAAATGGGGGTTGCGATTTGTACATGTCCTACACTGCAGATAGCGTTTGGTCTCAACCACAAAGTTTTGGAGGCACAATCAATTCTCCTGCTTTTGAAGGCATGGCTTGCCTCTCTCCCGACAATCGCGAATTGTTTTTTGTCAGCAATCGTCCAGGAGGAATTGGAGGTATGGATATTTGGGTTTCCAAATTCGATAACGGACTTTGGCAATTACCTCGAAATCTTGGACCTGAAATCAATACAAGTGGCGATGAAACAGCACCTTTTATTCATCCCGACAATTACACACTCTATTTTTCAAGCACAGGACATGATGGTTTTGGAGGTGCTGATTTTTTTATGGCTAAAAGAAAAAATGATAGCCTTTGGTCTCAGGTAACTAACATGGGCGAACCGCTTAATTCCACAGCAGATGAAAACAGTCTTTGCGTCAATTTTTCGGGCACAAAAATCTATTTTTCTTCCGACCGATATAATCATGTTGGTAATTTCGACCTCTATGAAATGAATATGCCTTTGCCATTACAGCCCAAACCCATGGTAGCTTTAAATGGATATGTTTACGATAGTCTCACCAAAGAACGCCTCAATATTTGCAGCATTTATGTGCGTGAAATTTATTCTGGCAATCCCTCTTATCATTTTGTGTCTAATCGTGGCGATGGTAGTTTCATGATAACACTTCCATCCGGAAAAAAATACAATTGGACAACGGACCGCATCTCATACATGAATCGTGAAGAAACTATTGAATACCCCAAAAGCCTTTCTGGCAGCATTCAAGAATTCAATATCCCGCTCTTACCCGATGATTATTTAGCTCCCATTAACGACAGCCTCATTGCAACTTTCCAGTTTCCCAAAAACATGGCAATACTTACGCCAGCAGATAAACAAAAACTACAAAACGCCCTCGCTCCTTTTACACTCGATGCCAAAGGAATTATTATTCAAGTCAATGGCTATACCGACAATTCTGGCACGCCAATCATTAATGAACAACTCTCTCTGGTTCGCGCCAATTTAGTAGCCCAAGAAATCATTTCTCTTGGATGGAACGAATTACAGGTGCAACAAAAAGGTTGGGGGGAAGCAAACCCTATTGCCCCCAATGACGACAATGAAAACAATCGAAGCAAAAATCGAAGAGTGGAAGTGATTATTAAAAGGTGATTTTTCAATTGAGAATTCCCAATAATTACTCACTTCTCGCTTGCTTTTTCTCTTAGTGTACCAATATTTCTATAACAATTACTTACAAAATAGCCTAGCAACATTGCTCGGCTTCAAATTTCTATAAATTTTTCAATCAATTATTTTATCATCATCAACTTCTCTGTAATAATATTGTTTTCATTAGCTACAGATATAAAATACATTCCATTAGCTTGGAAAATATTGTCCAATTCTTTGGTGAAAACTGTATTTGGTACAAGGTTTTCAATTGCATTAAAAATGGTTTTACCTGTAATGTCTCTTATCGTAATCGAAACATTGCCATCGTTGCCTGATTTAAACACCACATTCACTTTCCCAGAAGATGGATTTGGAAAAATTTTAATTGCACTTATGTCCTCTGCTACTTCATTCACCTCCGTTGAGAAAGGAGAAATCGAGAACTTATCGAGGTAAAAATCATTGCCATTATCAGTAGGAAAATACCGGAACTTGAAAAAAGCTTTGGTAACATTCAAGTAATTGGATGGTATGCTAATGGTTTGAGGTATCCATTGATTGGCATTAAAAGGAATAAATTCAGAAGAAGTACTGTTGTTGTTCGTTAATTGTTGCCCATTGATGACAGCAATTTTTTTCCAAACTCTTCCACAATCTTCGCTTATAAGAATGTTCATCGAGTCGGACATAGCATTTATAAAAGAGCCTGCACTATAAAAGTTTAAGTTGAGCTTTCCATTGCTATAGCCGCTCAAGTTGAAGCCGGGTGTAACCAAGTCGTCCCAATCACCATTAGGACTTCCTGATGCACTTAAAGGGGTGGAACGATAGTCGAAAGCACGATAGCGCATACAAGCATTATCGCCATAACCTTTTCCTTGATACCACTCCCATTGAAATGTATTTTCGTAATAGTTGAAAGTAGGCCAGTTATTGTGGTCGTTAAGCGTAGCAAAATTTTGATGATAACCACCAGGTTGTAGCATGTTGGTGTCAGCTACATATACTGCTTGTGTATTGGTAAGCGTGCTGCTGCCCGAATTATTTCCTGTTGCTTTTAACGTAACAGTTACCCAACCAGGTTGTGAAAAAGAATTATAAACCATACCGCTGTTAATTGTGTCGGGGTATGTAGCTCCGTTAGAAAAGCTCCATTTAACTTCTGTAATGGTATCGTTCCAACTTCTGTTTTTAAAAACAAATTGAGTGCCACTATTGGCACAAAGAAAATAACTTCTTTCGGAGGCAAACAAGGCTTTCTCTACCGAAAAAGAAGGAGTGGGTTTCAAATCAGGCATCGTGCTTAACGCACCCGTTGAAGTAAGATTAGATGGAGTTATTAAGTTATTTCTCCCAGCAGTACTATTGGTAAGTGTTGCTCTCATTCTCAATGTTTGTCCTTTAGAAAACATTCGCTCACAATAGGTATAATCCATGATATTCTGAGCATTGTTGGTATCGGGATAATTAATTCCATTGGCTATATAACCAGTAGAACAAGTGATATCAAAAATATTTGCAGCGGTACAACCGCCTCCTATATGACCTTTTGTAGGTGGTGTGTCTTGCACTTGGTCGTCGCCACAAGCGACACCAGCATTATTGTTATTTCCCCAAACGTGTTGAAGGTTAAGGCTATGACCTATTTCATGTGGAATGGTTTTTTCTACATCCAAATAAGAAGCAAGACTGATGACGCCATCATAATAAGGCATCCAGGCACCAGTAGATGGATAATAAGAATAGGCAGCAGCTCCTGTATGATCTGTAGAAAATTTGCCGACAAACCAGATGTTGATGTATTGGCTATTCAGCCACCAATCCAGTTTTGCTTGATCATCGGCATTACTAGCAAGATAGGACCAATGCCTTGTTACCCCTTTAGTAGAATTTCCATTAGGGTCTTTAGTTGCCAAATGGAGCCTGATTCTAGCATTGCCAACATAGGGTTTGAACGGAGTGATTACTGAATTGGTGTCTGCATTTTTACACACAAAAACATCCGACCAGTTTTTAAAAGCATTGTAGATGGCATCGTCAGCTAAATAATCAGAACCAAAATCATGTATTATATGAACCACCACAGGAACATCGTAATAAGTTGTGTCTTCAATAGTGGTTTTAGCAACATTATTTAAATTGATGAATTGGATTTGTCGAGCAATATCCTTCTCCAATTGTTGTTCCGTTACACTAATTTGAGGAAATTCAATTTTCCTTTTCCAATAAACATTATCGGTTACACAAGGTTGTTGGGCAACGGCAGAAAGGACAAATAAGTGAATGAATATTAAGCCTAAAATCTTCTTCATGAATGTAAATAAAGTTTCGAAATTAGGTAAAATAGAAAAAGGGATTGGCTATCTTTAGATAAGTTATGATTTACTAAAGTTAAACGCCTAAAGATTTTTCCCGATAAAGAATTTGATAAAACAATCCTTATGATTAATTTTATTCCCAAATCTTTTCTTAAAAGAAATTTTCCAACACAACTTGTTGTGTACTTAAATATCAGCTTATGAAACAATTACTCACAATTTTAAGTGCTTTTATTATTTTGGCTTCTTGTCAAAAGATTGAAAAAACAGCTCCTTATAATGTGCCAGACCCATGTGAATTCAATAATGGTATGGGGAATGTTTTTTTTACATCACAACACTATAATCTTACCCAAAATTATTCGGTGAAGAAATGCGAAATCAATATGTATTTCAAGTCAACTAAAATTCATCCATTCAAATCTTGGTTTTATTCTTCTCTTGAAATCAAAAACGATAGTATTAGCTTTGGTATTGATTCCATTGCCAGATTTTTAGTGAGTAATGCCGATACCTTTGATAGATTTGATGACCATACCCCTATTGATATTAACTACCATCAAGTAAGAATGACCACCAATATCAATGACCCTGAATTATATGGCTATATTTCAAACAATCTTCCGGGAAGTGTTTTTCAAATAACAGCAATGACAGACACTACAATTAGTGGCAATTATTCCATTCATGTTAGTAGATTGACGAGATCTCCTTCAGGGTCCAACTTTGACTCTCACGATACAAGTACATTGCAGGGAAGTTTCACCAATCTCAAAATTATCTCTAAGAATATTGATTAATTCCCATAAGTTTTTTCTTGAAAAGCCGGAGACCATTCTTCGGCTTTTCTTTTAGCAATAATGTTTACCATCTCTATCTTTACCTTTTCATTTTTGATTTAAGTAATGATGCAATTGTACCCGGCACATGCCGCGGATGCCCTTGAGTTTAATAAAGTAAGTGATTTGCTTATAGCACTTTGTCGTACAGATGAAGCTAAAGAGCGTGCTGCAAATCTCCGTTTTCATACCAAACTCGATTATTTGGAGCAAGCATTGCAACAAACCGAAGAATACCGTCAAACACTCACTGGTACAGATTCATTGCCTATCAATTTTGCAAAGAATATTCATAAAGAACTGAAACTGCTCAGTCTTAAAGGTGCAGTCTTAGCGGGCGAACAACTAATGGCTTTTTTTTCGCTTACGCAAAACATGCACGAAGTCTTGCTTTGGTTTAAACGCCACAATGAACTCTTCCCGCAACTACGCGCTATTACCGATAAAGCAAAATATGAAAAAACCATTCTCACCATCATTGATGCTGCAGTGGATGAAAGTGGCATAGTGCGCGATAATGCAAGCCGGGAGTTGATGCAAATTCGAGCAGACTTAGCACAAACAAGAAGCACCTTACGCCGCACTTTTGAAAGCATTTTGCGCAAACTTAGTAAGCAAGGTTATCTGTCGGATATTTCAGAAGGATTTTTAAATGGAAGAAGAACTGTAGCTATTGCTGCCGAGTATAAACGAATTGTAAAAGGCATTTTGCATGGCGAGAGCGAAACGAGTAAAACTGTTTTCATTGAGCCCGAAGAAGTAATTGAATTGAATAACGAAATCTTTAGTCTTGAACGTGCTGAAACCAAAGAAATTCATAGGATATTACAACAAACTACATCCACTCTTTCCGGTTTTCACCAGCACCTTGAAGGCTATTACCACATCATGGGGATCTTCGATTTCATTAGAGGGAAAGCCCTGTTGGCTAAAGAGATGAATGCACAAATACCAAGGATTAGTGCACATCCGGGTTGTCATTTAATCAAGGCTTTTCACCCTCTACTTTTTTTACACAATAAAGCTGTAGGTAAACCTACTATCCCCACCAATATTCTACTTGATAGAAACAAAAGAATGCTCATCATCAGTGGACCGAATGCAGGAGGGAAAACGGTGACAATGAAAACGGTGGGTTTGTTGCAACTCATGGTGCAAGCTGGTTTGTTAGTTCCCGTGGATGCTAATAGTGAGTTTGGTATTTTCAAACAAATTATGATTCATATTGGTGACACCCAAAGCATAGAACATGAACTAAGTACTTACAGTGCGCATCTCAATGACATGAAATATTTCATGGACTTTGCAAATGGAAAAACCTTATTTTTTATTGATGAATTGGGCAGTGGTTCCGACCCTAATTTGGGAGGTGCATTTGCCGAGGCCATTGTGGAAGAGCTGGCACACAAACATGCTTTAGGAATCATCACCACTCACTACCTTAACCTAAAAGTAATGGCAGGAAAAGTGCAAGGCATTATGAATGGTGCCATGACTTTTGATGAAGAACACCTTGAGCCCTTATATCAATTGGTGATTGGAAAACCAGGGAGTTCTTACACTTTTGCTATTGCACAACGCACAGGCTTATCGCCAAAAGTAATCGAACGGGCACGACAAATTACCGACCGTGGACACTTCAAACTCGATAAAATGTTGTTGCAAACTGAGCAACAAAGTGTGCGCCTATCTGACAAAGAAAAGAGTTTGGTTAAGTTGATGGAAGAGAATGAGGCACTTAAAGAAAAATATGAGCAACTCATTGACAAAGAAAAAAAGAAACAGCAACACGAAACACTTAAACTTCAAAATAAAATAAAGAAGGAAGAGCTCGATTATCTACGTGATATGGAGCGCAAGTTTAAGCAAATCATTCACGATTGGAAGAAGGTAGATAATAAGCAGGAAGTGATGAAAGCTGCTGAAAATGTGTTGTTTAAAAAGAAACAAATTGACGGCAATCAAGCGGCAGCAAAAAAGACCGATAAACAATATGAAACCATTGGAGGCAAACTAGAAATTGGATGTCTCTTACGAAACAAAATCAACCATCAAGTAGGCAAATTAGAAAGTATGAAAGTAAAGCGAGGCATTGTGCGCATTGGCAATCTTCCTTTCAACGTTAGCCTTGAAGATTGGGTGGTAGTTAGGAAGAAGGGGTAAGTCCTTCAAAATATCGCTTCTTGAATTGGATATCTGGTGAAACATGTATAACAACTTCAATATAGGACAATAAGAAATTAGACCCAATTTTTATTGTCCTGTATGTAGCCTTTAATAAAGAAGTAATGTATTGAAACACGTCAAAAAAAAAGCGACGCTAACGCGTCGCAATTTTATTTCTCACTTCGTGATCCCGTTGGGACTCGAACCCAAGACCCATACATTAAAAGTGTATTGCTCTACCAACTGAGCTACGAGATCTCCCTTAGTTCTTTCGAACGGGACGCAAAGATATACATCTATCTCTTTTGGCAAAGAATTTTGAAACAATTTTTTTGACTTTCTCTTCAAATTGTTTGCAGTAAAGGGTTTTAGTAAAAATATTTTTTTAGGGAATTAAAAATTAACAGCCATTTTGATGTTTAGCAAACGAGTCGTAAGGCGATTGGGCACTGCAAACGTCTTCCCACTTGTTTGATCTTGAATCCAAGAATAGGAGATGGTATTTTGAATGCCAAGCATATTAAATACTTCAACACTCAACCAAACGGATTGCAAGTATTTGTGAAAATAACTGTGAGCTGGAGCCACTTTTTTGGCTGGGTCAAATAGCAATGCTGAGAAACCGATATCCACTCTTTTATATGAGGGTAATCGTAGTGTATCACCATAACGTTCTTTATCTGGTGGACCAAAAGGAAGACCTGTGGCAAACATCAAATTCAAGTGAGTTTTGAAGTTCTTATTATTTGGTAAATAATCTTCAAAATACATTCCTAACATAAAGCGTTGGTCGGTTGGACGTGGAACAAATCCTGGGTAAATGGTAATGCTATCGCCACCATTTTGGTTTTTCAAAATGATTTTATCATCGGTTACATCTTCCAAGGTTTTCATCAATCCAATGCTCACCCAAGATGTCGCGTCTTTTACAATATCACCATATAAACGAAGCTCAGTGCCATAGGCATATCCACGAGCATCATTTTTCCCGAAGTATCGAATGCGTACATTGTCATATTCATAAGGAACCAAGTCCCACAAGCTTTTAAAATAAACCTCGGAAGTTAGCTTAAATGGTCGTCCAAATTTCTTGAAATTGTAATCACCACCCAATACAAAATGCATGGATTTCTGAGCCTTCAATTGTTTGTTTACGTTGCCTTCAAGGTCGCGCATTTCACGGTATAAGGGCGGCTGCGCATAAATACCAGCGGCAGCTTTGAAAACAATGTCTTTTTTCCATTTTGGTTTGTAAGCCGATTGAATGCGCGGGCTGATAATTAATTCATCATTGAGCATGTTGTAATTAGCTCTTATGCCAGCAGAAAAAGTAAGGTCAAGCGAATCGCACCACCGGAAATTGTCTTGAACAAATCCACTAAAGCGAGCATAGTTGAAATCTGATGTTGAGTGATAAAAAGACTTCATCACCAATTGATTTTCGTTGTAAGGTTGGTTGTAGGCAGAAGAATCTCTGCGTTCCCATTCATGCAATTTGTCTGAAATTGAAATAGCGCTCGCATCTAGCCCCCATTGAATAAAATGTTTGTCGGCATGCAGCGAACCACGATGTGCTAGGTTGCCCATGTTTACCTTAAGGTAATTGCGTGCAAAATTGTGGATGTACCCTGTTCCGAGATAGGTTTTGATTTGACCGAAATTTTCTTTTCCTAAATCTGTTTCCAATTCGCCCAATAAATACTCGCCACCAATATCGTATGTTTCTTTTTCATTGGTTTGAAAACCGGAAGCAAGAAATTTTAAACGAAGATTTTTATTAGGCTTGTAAGTAGTAGAAATCCCAGCGAAGCGCGAATCGAACTGGTCAATTTCACTGCCGTTATAAAAAACTCTCAGTTGAAATGCTTGGTTGATTACACCGAAACTCGAAGTCATTTCTTCGGGAATGAAGTTGAAACGGTTACGAGCGTAATTGCCAATGACTTCCAGTTCCCAATTTTTATTAAGCTGATAATTCAGCAAAGCCTGAATATCGGTAAATGAAGGATTGTAAACACCTTTAGTAGGTTGAGCTTGTAATAAATATTGATTGCTCTTTTGGCGAAAACCAATGGAGTAAGTAAACCTATTATTTTTTGAAATGCCTTGTAAATAAGCGTTTGCACCGAGCAAACTCAACATAGCCCCTCCTGATTTTTCAGTTGGTTTTCTATAAGTCACATCCAAAACACTGCTCATTTTGTCACCGTATTTAGATTGAAATCCTCCGACTGAAAAATTGACTGTTGAAACTAAATCAGCATTTATAAAACTTAACCCTTCTTGCTGACCTGAACGTGTGAGAAATGGACGATAAATTTCAAAGTCGTTCACATAAACTAGGTTCTCATCATAGTTGCCGCCGCGAACATTGTATTGTGAAGTAAGTTCATTGTTGCTGCCCACAATTGTTTTAAGCAATCCTTCTATACCTCCTATAGTACTTGGCATTAGGTTCGCTTTCTTAACATCCATTTGAACACTGCCAATTTCATTCCTGTTGCGTTCATCTTTTTTCACAAACTCCTTCATTTCATTTGAAGAAGAATGAAGAACAATATTGAGTTGCTTTTTTTCTCCTGATTGTAAATTGAAGGTTCTCTTTTCTTCTAAAAAACTAAGTGCTTTAAACACCAAAGTGATTCGTTTACCAGATTGAACATTCAACTCATACACGCCGTTTACTTTGGTCGTAGTTCCGTTGGTTGTACCTACAACACCCACTGTTACCAATTCCAAGCCTTTTCCTTGTTCGTCTTTCACAACACCTGAAATAAAAGCCTTTTGAGCACAAACAATTTTTGTGAAAAAAATGAATAGAATTAGAAATGAAAACAGTTTCTGAGTCATGGTAGCTTTAACGGATTTTTTGGGAAATTATTTTCCTGCTTGCTTCAATTCTTGAATAGTTTTCATAGGGTCAGGCGAAGAAAAAACAGTATTACCAGCCACCAAAACATCTGCACCAGCAGCTAATAATTTAGGGGCATTTTCTACTGTAACGCCGCCATCAATTTCAATAAGTGTAGAGGCTCCTGAATATAAAATCATCTTCTTCAATGCTTTGATTTTATCATAGGTTTTTGGAATAAATTTTTGTCCGCCAAAACCTGGGTTTACACTCATCATGCACACCACATCAATATCGTTCAGCACATCTTCCAATAAAAATACGGGTGTGTGTGGGTTGATGGCAACTCCCGCTTTCATGCCCAATGCTTTGATGGCTTGAAGGCTTCTGTGTAAATGAGTGGAAGCTTCATAATGTACACTTAAAACATCAGCGCCTGCCTTAGCAAAGTCCTCAAAATATTTTTCAGGTTCCACAATCATTAAGTGAACATCAAAAGTCTTTTTTGCCATCTTTTTCATTGCTGCAATAACGGGCAAACCAAAACTGATATTCGGAACAAATCTTCCGTCCATAACATCAAGGTGAAACCAATCGGCTTCGCTGTTGTTGATCATTTCAATATCTTTTTCAAGACATAGAAAATTGGCGGCAAGAATGGATGGTGCTATGATTGGCATAAATGTGTGTTTATTTTCCAGAAAGTCTTTTTATTGCTGTTTGTGCTTCGGCATAATTTTTATTAAAAACCAAAGCTTGTTTGTAGTCTTCAAGGGCTTCCTTGTTACGGTTCATCATTTCACTGCAAAGTCCACGATTATAATAGGCATCGGCTGCTGTGGTTTCAATTCTTGTAACAATATCAAAATGTCGCCATGCTTTTTCTAAAGAATCTTGGTGCATTAATATCCATCCAATATTGAAGTATGCGTCCGAGAAATTGGGGTCATGCAACACACAATTTGTGTATTCTTTTTTTGCTTGTTCAAGCTTATTGTGGTCTTGAAAAAACTTTCCTTTGGAATAAAGGGGAAACACATCAGAAGTGTCTGATCGAAATGCGTTTTCAAAATACTTTAAAGCAGTAGAATCATTTCGAGAGCTGTAAATCAAACCCAGTTGTTGCAGGGCTTCTTTATAATTTGGATCCACTTGAACTGCTGTAAGAAAACTCGACAAAGAACGAGTTGTGTCTTTCATGTCTTTGTAAATCATGCCCTTTAAAAAATACCCTTCAGGCACCATAGAATTTTGTTTCAGCACAATGTTGATTTCATAAAAAGCCTGTTTGTAGTCTTTGATAAACAACAACAACTTAGCCACTTTTAAGTGCGCTGTAGGATCCTTGGGGTTAATGTCTATAGCTTTTTTAAGGTAAGGCAACGAACCGTTGATGTCTTTATGTTCAAACATCAAATCACCTACGGCACTGTAATAAGCAGCATTGGAAGAATCATATTTTACGGCTTCCATAAAGTCTTTCAGAGCAAGTGTATCTTCATTTATTCGATGAAGCAATAACCCTCTTTTGAAATACAAATTGGCATCTTCTGGGCTAACTTCTATTTTCTGACAGATTTCTTTTATGCCTGGGTCTTGGTATGCAGGCAAGTTCAGGTTGAAATTGCCAGGCATGGTTTTTTGTTTGCAGGCAAGCACCGAAACAAGCAGTATCAATACCATCAAATTCCTTTTCAGGAAACGAATCATTGCTTAAGAGGATTTGGAAATAAGGCTGCAAAATAATGATTAATCAACGGTGGTGTGCAATGCCCATAGCATTTGTTGAAAATATTTTCACGCAGTTTCATAAGCGGTTGTTAAGCTATAATAAAGAAGACGTTAAACTCTTTACTGCTTAATAATGCTGCTAATAAGAGAGTCAAATTTGTATCGGATAAAAACTAAAAAACGAACAAAAACAATGAACATCACGTATTCTCATCCGCCAATTCATCATCGAAAAGCAATTGCTTTCAATAGTGATAAGGCGCTTAAAACTTACCTTTTTGCAGCTTTAATAGTTTGCATCAATTTGCTCTCAGTCATTTAAAAAATGATTGCATCATCAGGTTCTGATTAGTTTTTTTAGGAAACACATATACTGTTTCTTTAGAAGCCATAATAAACCAGAAATTTCTGGAAATTGTTATGGCTTCTTTGTGCTTTACTTATTTTGAACTTTTTTCTATAAATGTCATGGTTTGTAGGTTGGGGGGAGATAGTTGGATAGTACCTTATAAAATACAGCCATCAAATGCCATACACAACCATCAACTAGCAAAACACGACTGTCAATTGGCTGCAAACGACTGTCAACAGGTTGCAAACCATTTTCAACAGGTTTTAAACGAGTGTCAACTGGTTCCAAGTCACTGTTAAGAGAATAAAAACCACTGTCATGAGGTTTCAAACCACTATCAACTGGCTTCAAACGACTGTCAACTGGTTTTAGTTGACTGTCAACTGGTTTTAGTTGACTGTCAACAGGCATTAGTCCATTGTCAACAGAGTAACAAACTTGTATGAAGGGTTTATGTGTTATTTCAAAGAAAATGCAAGAATAGAAAGAAAGAAACAATTGGGAAGAAAATATAAACGATTATTATTGTTGTTCTTTTGTTTTTTTCTTTTTCGCTTTCAAAATCGTATTCCTCTATATATTTTTCCCATCTCTTCTTATTGTAAAATAAAAAATAATTAAGGCATGTGAAAATAATTGTAAAAAGTAAATTGAAAAGTCTATTTGTAGAAAATCTAAAATTATTTGGATAAATGTATTTTGTAACCAAAAAAAAGATAGTTAGCAATTGAAAGAAATGGACAACAGATAATAAAAAAATAACGGACCAAGCTGGATTATCATCATTTTGCTGAAGTCTCCACGAATAAACTCTATAGATTAAATATTTATACAGCCTAATCATAAATTAGTATCATTTATTTCTTCCCCTTCTCCTCAAAATACTCCTCATTCAACTCCTTTATAAATCCTAAAATCTCTTTGCGTCCATGAAATTTTACGGCGCTTGTTATAAAGTTGCGGGGAATAAACTCCCATTCTAGTTTCATGGCTGCTACAAAGCTGCGGGCGTTTTTGGAGGCTTCTTTTTGGGTGCTTTTGTCGGCTTTCGTAAACACCATATTAAAGGGCACTTCCCATTCGCCGAGTTTGCGGAGGAAGGCAAGGTCGAGTTCTTGTGGTTCGTGGCGACTGTCAATTAATATGAAAACAGTCACCAGGTTTTCTCTTGTGCGCAGGTAGTTTTCAATCATTTTTTCCCATTGTGCCCGCTGTGCTTTCGATACTTTTGCAAAGCCATATCCCGGAAGGTCCACAATGTAAAAGCTTTGCTCGGCAGGCTTATTATCAATATTCACCGTGCCGTCAATCTGAAAATGATTAATCATTTGCGTTTTGCCTGGGCTGCCCGATGTTTTGGCTAGCTTAGCATTGCGGGTGAGCATATTAATAAGCGAAGACTTGCCCACATTGCTGCGCCCAATAAAGGCATATTCCGGTTTGTCGGGCTTGGGGCAGCCCTCTACTTTAGGGCTTGAAATCAAATATTTCGAGGAACGAATTTCCATGCTGTTGTTCTATTACTTTTGCACCCGATGCAGCCCAACCAATCTTTTAATCCGGCGGAAAAAGTCTTACCCGATGCAGGTTCGAAATTAAACAAGAAAGAACAAGTAGCGGACATGTTCAACAATATTGCCGTGAAATATGACTTTCTCAATCATTTCCTTTCGATGGGTATTGATAAAGGATGGCGCAAAAAAGCCATTAAAGAAGTGGCTGCCGTGAACCCCCAAAGAATTTTGGATGTTGCTACAGGCACTGCCGACCTTGCAATTGCCGCCATGAAAACCAACCCTAAAGAAATTATGGGTGTGGATATTGCAGCGCAAATGCTTGAAGTGGGCAAGAAAAAATTAGCAGACTTAAACCTTCAAAACACCATTCACCTGCAGCTAGGCGACAGCGAAAATCTTCCATTTGAAACCAATTCTTTTGATGCGGTGATGTGTGCTTATGGAGTGCGCAATTTTGAACACCTAGAAGTCGGCTTAAAGGAAATGAATCGCGTGTTGCGCCCGGGTGGTAGGGTAGTGATATTGGAGTTTTCACATCCCAAAGCTTTTCCTGTAAAGCAACTCTATCAATTCTACTTCAAATTCATCTTGCCAACGCTTGGTAAATTGGTGTCAAAACATAGCCGTGCCTACACTTATTTGCCTGAATCGGTAATGGCGTTTCCTGAAGGAAAAATATTTTGTGAAACCCTATTAAGATGTGGATTTAAACAAGCTAAAGCCCGTCCTTTGACCTTTGGCATCACTACGCTTTATACGGCGGAGAAATGATGGTTAATGTACTTTAAACAATAGGTAGTGTTATAGTAAAAATACTTCCCTTCCCTACAACACTTTCCACTTTTATTTTGCCGTTGTGAGCTTCTACCATGGCTTTTACATAACTTAAACCAAGTCCAAAGCCTTTAACATTGTGGATGTTCCCCGTATGAGCCCTATAAAATTTTTCGAAGATTCGATTTTGTGTTTCCTTATTCATACCAATGCCGTTGTCTTTTACTTTAATTAATAAGGCATTGCCATTCATAAGCGTTTCTACTTCAATTCTTGGCGATTCGTTGGAGTATTTAATAGCATTATCCAATAGGTTGAAAATGATGTTGGAGAAGTGTACTTCATCTGCATTAATAATTTGGTTTTGAGCAGTGAGCGACAACGCTAATCTTCCATGTTTTTCTTGAATTTGCAATTCAAGATTATCCGCCACTTTTCTAATAATTTCATGAACATCCAATTGTTGTAAATTCAAACTGATTTCTTGTCTTTCAATTCTTGCAGCTTGTAAAATCTTCTCTACTTGCTTGTTCATCCTCTTATTTTCTTCCTTAATCATTCCGCTATAGTATTTGATTTTACTAGTGTCATGAATAACCTTTTCATTCGTAAGTGCATCAATAGCAAGAGATATCGTAGCAAGTGGTGTTTTCAATTCATGAGTCATGTTGTTGATGAAATCCGACTTGATTTCAGATAATTTCTTTTGAGTAAACATAGTTCGCACCGTTAACCAAAAGGCAGAAATAATCACCATTGTAAACAAGATAGATGCAGCAATGACCCATCCCAACTGGTGTAAAACGTAGTTGTTGTCTTCGTAAAAATAAAGAAGCAGCGTTTCTTTATAAGGCGAGTTTTCCGTAGTTATTTGGGTGTTGATGGCATTAGGTATATACTCGTTTTTAAACCCTTTTGAATTGCGAATAGTGTTGCGGAAAATGTCCATAATCACGTAGTCATACTTGTTATGAACATTTGCCCGATGCAAAGATTGGTTAATGATTTGACGAATTTCTTCTTCAGTTAGTAGGTTTGCTGAGAAGTCTTTCATGTAATACATGCGGGAGTTTTCGTCGTTGAAAGTCAATCCATTCTTTACCGCAAATCGGTCGTAAAAAGATTCCCTTATTTGATTGATTCCGTGTTCCACATCTTGGTCATGTTGTTGTTTGCGTAAGTCAATGGCATTTTTAATCCAAGACATTTGGATGAAAATGATGCCAAGTACGGACAAGGAAATCAAAACAACAATAAGTGGAAATACTCTTTTCATAGAAAGCGAAAAATCATTTCAAATGTAATTAGAAGAAGTGTTGTCGTTTTTATAATTTAAGTGTTAGTAAGGCAGTATTTAAATCTAATCATTTTTACTTCGGAACATAAACAACATACTTTTCCTTAAAATACTCTTCTTGAAAAAGGTCTTCAATTTTAAATAGATGTGGCTTCAACTTCGAGTCAGCAATTTCTTGTTGCAAATCTCCTCCTTTAAGACAAATTATACCGTTGGCAAACTCATCACTTGCACGTCCTTTATGAATTGCTGGTTTAATCCACTTCCACAAATCAGCTAATGGTGCTACTGCGCGAGATACGGCAAAATCAAAAGTTTTGTTTTCAATACTTTCTACACGCCCATGAACAGCCTTCACATTTTTCAAACCAATAGCAACCGAAACTTCTTGTACTACTTTTATTTTTTTGCCAATACTATCTACTAACAAAAAATGTACTTCAGGGAAAAAAATAGCAAGTGGAATTCCAGGGAAACCACCACCAGTACCAATATCAATTACTTGTGCACCATCATGAAAGTTGCAAATAGCTGCAATTGCTAAAGAATGCAATACGTGCTTTTCATAAAGTGAATCAATATCCTTACGAGATATGACATTTATTTTTTGATTCCAGTCGGCATATAAATCTTGCAACAAGTTGAATTGCCGTATTTGTATTGGTGTGAAGTCGTTGAAATATTGTGCGATTATTTCCAAGTTTGTTTGTTTTTAAAAAAGATAAAAGGGCTCAAAGCCAGATTGTATATCAACCAACTAAAGTCGAGCAAAGGTATCCAAGCAAGCAATTTCTTTTGCTTCATTTTTAGAGCAAGAAAAACAAGCGGCAACCATACAAGCAAACATCGAAGTAGCATGAGCAGGCAAACTAGTTTTATGAATTTAGTTAGTAACAAGGTAATGAACAAAACCCATATAAGGGCATGAGAAAAGGCATAACCAGCCAGCAAAATTTTGATTAAAGGTTTGTAATGTTTTCCAGTTGAATTGTGTCTTTGTTTTTGTGCAAGCCAATCTTTCCAATTTTTTTTTGCAACAGAAACCGTTTGACAACTTGCAGTTACAGCAGTGTTGTTTTTGTTGGCAACTATGCGCAACAACAAATCATCATCGCCCGATGGTAGAAGATTCCAAAGCTCACCTTGTTGTGCCTTTAAGAACATGTTTTTAGTGCAAGCAAGGTTTCTGCCTACTGCCATAAACGGCTTGCCAGCAAGTGTGTAGGTTGCATATTGGAGAAAACCTTGCAGGGTTTCATACTGAATAAATGCATTCAAAAACCCTTTTTGAAAACGATAAGCACCATAGCCCACCACGATTTCTTTTTCTTCAAAAAAGGGTTGCATCATGTTTTGTAACCAATGCTCGTTGGAAGGAGCACAATCGGCATCTGTAAACACCAAATGAATATTGCTTGCTGCAGCAACACCTTTGCTTAAAGCTTGTTTTTTCCCTTTAAATTTTCGGAGTTCGTTCTTATGAATTCCCACTATTTTTAAGTGAGTATATTGTGCTTGCAATTGCTTTAAAATGTCAGAGGTTTCATCTTCAGATTCATCATTAACCACTATCACTTCATATAAATATTCCCCTTCCCTATTTCTATAATCTTGCTTCAAAACCAAAGGTAGAAACTGAGCAAGATTTCCCGCTTCATTTTTAGCACAAATAATTATTGAAGCTGGAAACTTCCATGAAATAGTCTTTTTATTTTGAAAAGGCAATTGAAAAATTCTTCCAAAAAAAAAGATAGCATAACCACACTGCATCAGCGATACAATGAAAAAAACTATGAGTAAAGTTTCGGTTGGCATGAACTAAAGATAGTTTCTTGTATTTAGTAATGGAGGTTCCAATACTAATTAGACAAATGAAAAACTATAAAAAATCAATAACCTCTACCTTCTTTGTGCTCCATATAATTCATGAATGCACGATTAGCAACTCGGTTGCCACCAAGACTTGGATAATTACCTGTGAAATACCAATCGCCTTTGTTGTTGGGGCACGCATCATAGAGACCTTCGATAGACTGGTAAATTATATCCACCTCGGCATTTACCTCTTCTGGCTTGAGCATTTCGGCAATTTTCCGGCTTATTTGTTCGGGTGTAAAAGAAGCATAAACTGCTTTTACAAAATTATTCTCATGAAGTGTTCCTTGGGTTTCGGACTGTAAGCATTGTTGATAAGTGTCTTCAAGAATGTGTTGTTTATTATGGTCGTTCAATAAACCCACTGCAGCCTGAAACGCAATGAAATCGCCCATGCGACTCATATCAATACCATAACAATCGGGATAACGAATTTGAGGAGCAGATGAAACAATGATGATGTGTTTAGGTCCAAGTCTATCCAACATTTTAATGATGCTTTCGCGCAAAGTTGTTCCCCTAACGATTGAGTCGTCAATTACTACCAATGTGTCCTTATCACGGCGAACAGTACCATATGTAATATCATAAACGTGCTGCACCATTTCATTGCGCGAAGCATCTTCGGTTATAAACGTGCGCATTTTTACATCTTTAATCGCAATCTTTTCAATGCGCACCCGACGACTAATCAATTCGCGCATGGCAACTTCGCTAAGCTCGCGATTAAGTAGTCTGTCAATTTTGATGTCATTTAAATAATCTTCCAATCCTTTTATTAAACCATAGAAAGCCGTTTCAGCAGTATTGGGAATGAAGGAAACAATGGTGTTTTTCAGATCATTGTTGATGATGTCAAGCACTTTTTTGGCAAGATTGCGTCCAAGATTCATACGCTCCTGATAGATATCAGGGTCGCTACCACGACTGAAATAAATTCGCTCGAAACTGCAGGCCTTATTTTCTTTTGCAGGAAGAATTTCTGTGTGTATAAACTCGCCAGTAGGGCTTACCATAACTGCATACCCTGGTTTTATTTCTTGCACTTCTTCTTGCTGCAATTTAAAAGCAGTCATAATAGCTGGTCGCTCTGAAGCAGCTACCACAATTTCGTCATCTTTATAAAAATAAGCTGGTCGAATGCCATGTGGGTCGCGCATGACAAAACTATCGCCGTTGCCCACTAAACCACCACACACATAGCCGCCATCAAATCGAGCAGTTGCTTGTTGCAAAACGGTTTTCAGATCGAGTACAGCAGGGTTTTGTTCGTTGGCTTCAGAGAGGTAATAATGAATAGTTTCAATCATTGCCCCCAAATCACTTTCGCGAATGGAAGTAATGGGTTGGTTTTTAAGAAACTCAAAAAGTTCTTCGGTATTGACTAAATTAAAATTGCCCGCCATAGCAAGGTTGCGGGTAGGGTTAATATGTGTCTTGATAAAAGGATGGCAAAACTCTACATTATTTTTGCCTTGAGTTCCATAGCGCAAATGCCCCATCATCACTTCGCCCATAAAACGCATATAGCCTTTCATAAGTCCTGAATGTTTGCGGAAATCAGGGTACATTTTCTCCATTTCACTAATCTCCATATTCAGGTTTTGGAAAATAGCAGCAATGGCACCGCTACCACTTTGCCTTTGGCGATACATAAACTGATGACCAGGAGTAACATTGAGCTTGACAGTGGCTAAACCAGCACCATCTTGCCCACGGTTATGTTGCTTTTCCATGAGAAGATATAGCTTATTCAAGCCATAGAAAGCCGAGCCATATTTTTGTTGGTAAAAAGATAATGGTTTTAAAAGACGGATAAAAGCCAGCCCACACTCGTGGCGAATTACATCAGACATGAGGTTGCAAAGATAAGTCAGAGAAAGTACTTGACAATTCTATAATTACTCAATTATTCTTCAAGAAAAAAAGCATTATTATTCTGCTAAACTCCAAGTGGTCGTTCTCCCAATTAATGAAATGCCAATATAACCTCGAACATCTAAATGGGTACCTTTGTGTTTGATAATACAACTATAGGTCTTACCATTTTTGGGGTCATAAATAGTCCCGTCTTCATATTCATTGTCACCATCCTTATTAAATCCTTTCAAAAGTGACAGCCCAATCAAAGGCTGTTTTTGTAAAGCTTCTTTAGGATTCTTGTCGTCTACCTTGGGTTTGCCATTTCTAAGCGGTTCTTTCAACCAAACTATTTTACCATAAAATTTACCATCTGTGGCTTTGTAAATTTGAATCTTAGCTGTTTTCTCTTCATTAAACCACAGTCTCTCAATTGCATCTTGTGCAAAACATTTGAATGTTGGGATGGTAATGAAAAGTAAAATGAAAAAGGGGTAGCGGATAGAGATTGGTTTCATATGAATAATGTATTGCACCGAAAATAAGAAAATAATACAAACGATTTTGGAGTTCTATAAATGAAATTTCTTACACAGTCGTAATACTTTTAAACAAGGTATAGCGCAATATCATTTCAAGCACCAATGCAAGAATGGCTATAAACGCAAACGGAAAGAAAAGTTCTGCATAATGTTTATAACTGCTTACTTCAACACGCGTTTTTTCTAGCTTGTCAATTTCTTTGTAAATAGAAGAGAGCGAAGAGTTGTTTGTGGCGCGGTAATATTTGCCCCCAGTTTCTCCTGCAATATTTTGAAGTAATGCTTCGTCAATCTGCACTTCTTGCATTTGTTTTTGCATGCCATAAGGTGTTTGAACTGGATAGGGGGCCATTCCTCTAGTACCAATTCCAATAGTATATACTCTTGCCTGATATGCCTTAGCCACTTCCAGCGCCAATTCAGGTCCCACTTTTCCAACGTTATTTACGCCATCAGTTAGGAGAATGATGACTTTGCTCTTGCCGTTCGAACGGCGAATACGGTCAACAGCAGTCGCCAATCCATCACCAATTGCAGTACCATCTACCAAATCACCACTTTTAATTTCACCCAATTGTTCTTTCAACACTTCATGGTCAATAGTAATGGGGCATTGCGTAAAACTTTCACCAGAAAAAATAACCAAACCTATCCTATCAGAAGGTCGTTGGTCAATGAAATCCATTGCCACTTTTTTGGCTGCTTCAATACGGTTGGGTCTAAGGTCTTCTGCAAGCATACTGCCCGATACGTCAACGGCAAGCACAATATCAATGCCATCACTATCTACCGTTTCTGTTACATTACTAGATTGTGGTCGAGCTAAAGCCACTATTAATGCAGTTAAAGTAATAATTCGCAACACCATCAAAACAGGGCGAAAGCGCACCCTAAATGTTGGTCGAATAT
Organism: uncultured Bacteroidota bacterium; assembly: GCA_903853805.1. GTDB lineage: Bacteria > Bacteroidota > Bacteroidia > Chitinophagales > Chitinophagaceae > JAFIGV01. The sequence continues at coordinate 95,814 of CAINUN010000083.1, read as the reverse complement.
GTTCTAAACCCTGAATGCTTGTGAGGCGCATTACAGGGCTTGCGTTTCTTTTTTTCTTTTCCTGCCACCACAAAATAAAGGGGATGACCAACAGCAACGCAAAGAAATAAGGATGCTTAAAACTGAGACTGTTCCAATCGAGTAATTCGCTCATCATTGTTTTGGTGTTGTATTCGTTTCGGTGATTACAGGTCTTGTGTTTTCAATCAATCTTCTGGTTTCTTCCATGCAATCAATATGCTCTTGTGGCAATGGTTTTGCTTTGGCAAATTTTGCCATATCGGCAGTGAGCAAAATAGAAGCCAATTCATCATAAAACTTGTTGAGTTCCCTACTTCTTTTTGCCTGAGCCAAAATTTCGTCAGTGGTTTGTTCCAGCGCTGTCAATCCAAATCTTGCTTCAAGATAAGCACGCATAATATCCGAAAGGTCGGTATAGTATTCCTTGATTTTATCTTTTTGCCACAGTTCTTTTTCTTCCAATTCCTTCAACAATCGAAGTGCTTTTTCTTCTAAAGTTTCGGCAGGTGCTTTAGGAATGAAGCTAGGAATAGGTGCCTTTTTATTTTTAATGAAATAAATAGCTACAAATGCAACTAAGCCAATAAAAACAACAGCGCCCACAATCCACCATATGTAATCAAGCCAAGTAGTTTTTACAGCAACGATGTTTTTGATAGGCTTAAAAGGTTTCGTTGTGTCCACTGGAATTGCAGCAATATTGAGCTGAAAAGAATCTGTCAGCAGCACATAATCATTGCCATCAGGGTGTTTTACATTGAAGGAAAGTGAAGGAACTTTATAACTGCCTGCTTCAAAACCCGTTATCAATAAACGCTGACGAAAAGTTGTGTGTGTGCCTTCTACAATGGTATCAATTTTACCTTTTTCTACCACTTCTAGTTTCCCAAAAGAATCGGAGATAGGTGCCCAAAATATTTTGATGTTTTTATTAAAAACAATCGCTTCAATAAAAAGTTTGGCTTGGTCGCCAACGGTCATTTGCTGCGCGTCAATTCTCGATTTAATAGAGATATTGCTTTGTGCTTGCGCAAATGAAAAAGAGAAAGCAATAAGTAGGTAGGTAATAAAATAAACGAGTCTTTTCTTCATCTTATCTTCCTTTGAAATAGCCTTGTAAAATCTTGACATAATCCTGGTCGGTGCGAATGCTCAATAACCCGGCTCCAGTTTTTCTAAATGCTTGAAGACAATATTGTTTGTGCATGTCAAATCGCTTAGCATATTCCACCTGAACAGTTTGGTCTTCTGTATCAAGCCAAGCAGTTGTTTTCTTTTCTGAATCCATTACTTGAACCAATCCTGCGGGTAATAAATCCCTGTCTCCACGGTCAAAAATATGCATCCCTACAAGGTCATGTTTGCGCGCAGCGAGTTGCAACGATTTTTCATAAGGCTCACTGATAAAATCGCTAAGCAAAAAACAAATCGTTCGTTTCTTCACCACATTATTCAGGTATTGCAGCGCCACCTCCACATTCGTGCTGCCCGTATCCGTAGGTTCAAGGGCTATCAGCTCGCGAATGATGCGCAAAATGTGCCCCCTGCCTTTTTTAGGTGGAATAAATTTTTCAATCTTATTGCTAAAGAAAATAACACCCACTTTATCATTATTAGTTGAAGCCGAAAAAGAAAGCACCGCAGCAATTTCTGTTATCAAATCACGCTTCAACCTACCATAGGTGCCAAACAAAGAACTGCTGCTAATATCCACTACCAACATCACCGTCAATTCTCTTTCTTCTTCAAACACCTTTACAAACGGGTGCGAAAACCTAGCCGTCACATTCCAGTCAATAAACTTCACATCATCGCCATCCGCATATTCCCTCACCTCGCTAAACGACATACCACGTCCCTTAAACGCAGAATGATATTCGCCGGCAAAAATATGATTGCTCAGTCCGCGTGTTTTAATTTCAATTCTTCTAACCCTTTTCAGTATTTCAGCAGTAGTCAACATGGAAATAATTTCGGTTTCCCAAACGACAAATGTAATCGTTCGATTTTTGAGAAAGGAAATACGATTACTTAAAATTTTCTGAAAAAATAGAATAACGCAATTCATACCCCACGATTTCAACCGTGGGTGAATAAAACCAACAATACAGTAACCGTTTCAACGGTTTTTATAACTTTGCTTTTATGGAAACCTTACAGGCAATTATGAGAAAAAATGCCAATTATGAATACACATGTCATGATTTGTTGAAAGGACTTTGTGATATTTATTCAAAGCCCCATGATGAAACATCATTAACTAGATTGTTTGATGAAATCGCAGTAGGATTGCTTAGGCAAACAAAAATTGTTACACCCAAAGAGCAATTCTTCATCAGAGAAATCGAATTTTATTTTTATAATAAAGAATTTCATCCTGACCCATATGTGCATAAGCATGAAAGACAAAGAACTTTTGGAGAATGGTATTTTCATAGATATACTGTATTAGAAAAATTTTTGAAAAACAATAGAAATGGACTTGATATTACTTTCGGGAATGAAGGTGCTTTTGGTGGAATTTTGATTCGAAAAATTGAAAATGTAGAAACTAAGAAAATGATTGTTGGTATCAATAAAATAGCAAGGGCATTAATTGATAACATTGGAAATGAGAATGTAAGTGGTATCGCATTGGGTCACGGACAACAGGCATTTAATAAGAATAATCAGGTACTCAGACTTGATAATGAGAATAATAGTATTGCAGTTCCTATTTATAAGACACAGAGAAATGGATTGACTTTTTATGAAGATGAATTATCAAGAAAGTACCTTAAAATACCATACTGTTATTTCAATCATGATTTGAATGTTACACAAATACTTCAGGTTCGATAATTTATGATTACCGACAGCCAAACAAACTTTCTCTATTTAGCTGATTGTTTGCCATACAAGAAAACCTTTTGGAACGGTTTTGAAAGCCTACTGAAAGAACACAAAATCAACTATCGCCTATTATCAAATACAAATGACTATTGGGCTGTCGATTTTATGCCAATTCAAACTGCTGAAAATCGTTTTGTTCAGTTTGTTTTCAACCCAGACTACTTGAGAAATTTTCCTGAGTTACACAGGTTCATTTCAAACCCAAATCCAATTTGTGAAGCCATTTCATTAAAGACTATCAAGTCAAAATTATTAGTTGATGGCGGCAATGTTGTTCGCTCAAGTAATAAGGTCATAATGACAGAAAAAGTTTTTAGTGAAAACAGTAACCTTTCAAAAGATGAAGTCATTGATGAACTGATTTCTAAACTTGAAATCGAGGAAGTCATTTTTATCCCTTTAGATAATGCTGACGAAATTGGTCATTCAGATGGTATGGTACGATTCATTGATGATAACACTGTTCTTGTAAATGATTATAAAGAAGAAATAGAATTGAAAGAAGAAGTCTATAAAAGGTTGAAAAATGCTAATCTTGAAATAGTACCTTTTGTGTACAATACAAACTACATGAAAGACAAGGATGATGCTAAAGGTATTTACATCAATTATCTTCAAATGGAGAACCTGATTATTTTACCAACTTTTGGAATTTCTGATGATGAAATTGCTTACAAACAAATTACTCAAGCTTTCCCAAAAACTAAAATTCTAACTATTGATTCTAATGAAATAGCAAAAGGCGGTGGGATTCTAAATTGTATTTCATGGAACATAAAAGCTACAAAAAATGAGGGATGAAAATTATCATCAATCCATAAAAGATGCCCTTTGGGGATTAATGATGGCGAGTGATGATGTTTACGGTCAATTATTTCAGATTGCTGTTACTGGAGAACTAAAAGATTGGAGTAAAACAGTTCCTATTGGTGAATGGCACAACCCATCTTTTGAAGTCTATCAAGGCTGTGAAGATGCAAACATCAAAGCTATTGTCGAGTTACTAATTACGATGAAAAACACAATAGATACAATTGCTAACTTGAACGCAATTGATATTGATGAGTTGATTAAAGAAAAGCAAAGGAATCAATAATAATCTAGTTCCCCCCCAGTTGAGTGAAGATTGCATCTTCGCTTACAAACCAAATCTCCCTTCTCCTCAAATTCCCTATAGTCACACTAAGAAAAGCCCCTTACTACCCCAAATTATTACCTTACTTATTCGAAGTTTACATCTCTATTTCTAAGCAATTTCTTGCCCAAGTGCTCCTTTTCTTATTCCTACAAATCTATATTATTAACTAATTTCTTGTGACACTATATAATTAAGCTAATAATTATATAGTGTGGCTGATAAGTAACTATATATATAGTTGCATTTAGAAATACACACGTACGTGTAACTATATATACAAGTCTATTTATAAATATAGATGTATATGTAACTATACAAACAATTGCATTTAGAAATACACACGTACATGTAACTGTTAATACAGCAATATTTATAAATAAGTGTGTACTTGCTAGTATAAATATTGTTGTGAATAGAAATTATTGTACAGGTCTATTTATAAAAGCAGTATTTTTTATAAATTTTTCTTGAAATTAAGTTTAATCATGGAAAATTCAACCCTTCATCAACCGGTAGATAGGATATGTAATTCTAATAAATGCACAGTAAAAAATAGTGGAAACCCATTATGTTTTTAAACCCAACAGGACATAGGAATTGAATTCATTTACAAATCGTTCCCAAAAGCAAAACTTTTGGTACGATTTATCCCACCAAATAATTACATAACTTATAAAGCACCCTTGCACCCACAATGCCATCAATGCTGTCGGCACCCGCTTCTCCTGTGCTTACTTCATTAAGATCGAACCCGATTATTTGGCGACCACTTGCTTTTAGGATTTTAAAAAGATAAAAAATCTGTTCCATTTCAAACCCACCTGGTACAGGAGTGCCCGTATTAGGGCAAAGTTTTGGGTCGAGCCCATCAATATCAAAACTGATATATACCTTTTGTGGTAGTTGGTTGATGATTTCATCGCAAATTACTTTCCAAGTATCGCCTTCATATTGGCGTTCTTTTATTTGCTTGTCGAAATAAGTGGCAATACGCTCGGGGTTTTGTTGAATAATGTCCAACTCTTCATCGCAATAATCGCGAATGCCCACTTGCACCAACTTGGTTACAGCGGGAATTTCATTCAGCACATTATACATAATCGAAGCATGAGAATAGATGAACCCTTCGTAAGCAACACGTAGGTCAGCATGTGCATCAATTTGAAGAATCCCAAAATCATTGTGGTATTCTGATAATGCCTTTATGTAGCCAAGAGGTGTGCTATGGTCGCCGCCAATCAGCCCCACTTTCTTTCCTTTTTTCAGTAGCGAATGGGTCATTTCATACACCCAGTTTTTCATCATTACACAACCATCATTCACCTCTTTTTGCTTGCCGCAGAGTTGGTGATTGTCTTCCACAATGCCACCATCAATCAAATGAGAAATAATCAACTCGGCACACTGACGCAGAAAGTCGCTTTTCTTCCGAATGTTTTTGTCAATCGGCATCATGTAAAAACCCTTTTTCCATCCGTCAACTACATCAGGGTCATATAAATCTACTTGCATAGAAGCATCATAAATTTTCTCTGGACCTCTAGAAGTGCCATTTCGATAAGAAACAGTAACCTCCCAAGGAACAGGTAACAACACAAGCGCCGATTCCGCTTCTTTAAAAGGAAGCCCGAAAATATTATTGGATTTAAGTCCTACGGAATTGGGGTCGAAATGAGTGAGGTCGGCTGACATTTTATAATTTTTAACGGCGCAAAATTAGGGTAAAAGCACATGCCTAATGGTTTTAACTTTGGTGCAAGAAAAAATAAAGTAGTTTTACCTTTTTATGAAAAGTACCCACATTATTATACTCGTACTCGTTGCCGCAGCCGTGTGTGTGATAGTGAGCATGTTTGGCGATTTCAGCACTTATGAAACCTTTGCATCGGCAGCTAAAGAACCCGGTAAACAATACCACGTTATTGGATTTTTAGAGAAAACCAAGCAAATGGAATACGACCCAATCAAAGACCCTAATCGGTTTACTTTTTTTGTGAAAGACAAAGCTGGCAATGAAAGCAAAGTGGTGTTTAGTGGCAGCAAACCCACAGACATTGAAAAGTCAGAGCAAATAGTAATGACTGGCTATATGGATGGTAATGAGTTTAAGTGTAAAAAGATTCAAATGAAATGCCCAAGCAAGTACAAAAAAGACCAAGTGGTTGAGGGCAAAGCAGGATAAATAAAGACAAAACAATGGAAACACAATTTATAGGCGAACATCTCTGGCCCGGGCAACTGGGTCATTTTTTTGTAATCTGCGCCTTTGTGGGTGCCCTACTGAGTGCATTCAGTTATTGGCGTGCTGCAGTTACAGAAAATGTTGAACTCACTACATCCAATTCTTGGTTGCGATTGGGCAGAGGCAGTTTCATTTTCCACACCGTATCAATCATAGGCATCTTTTCGATGCTTTATTATATTATTACCCATCACCTTTTTGAATACAATTACGCTTTCCAGCATTCCTCAAAAGCCTTGCCAATGAAGTACCTGCTTTCCTGTTTTTGGGAAGGGCAAGAAGGTAGTTTTATGTTATGGGCTTTTTGGCACAGCATCTTGGGTATGATAGTCATGTTTACTGCCAGAAATTTAGAAAGCAGAACCATGACAGTCATTGCCTTGGTTCAAGTGGCAATTGCTACGATGTTGCTCGGTTTTTATTTTGGTGGCGATGTGAAAGTGGGCACTACGCCATTCATTTTGCTTCGCTATTCTATGCAAGGAGCACCTATCTTCCAACAAGCCAATTACTTAAACATGATTCAAGACGGAAACGGTTTGAACATTCTACTTCAAAACTATTGGATGGTGATTCATCCGCCGGTTTTGTTTCTTGGCTTTGCATCTACACTTATTCCTTTTGCCTATACTCTTGCTGCCTTATGGAAAGGCGATTATCAGTTATGGTTAAAACCAACCTGGGTATGGAGTTTATTTGCCGGCGCGGTTTTAGGAACAGGAATCATGATGGGCGGTGCATGGGCTTATGAATCTTTAACCTTCGGTGGTTATTGGGCATGGGACCCAGTAGAAAATGCTTCGCTGGTTCCATGGTTGACCCTTATAGCAGGATTGCACACCCTCATTGTTTTTAAAGCCACCCAAAGAAGTTTACCCATTACCGTCATTTTTTTCATCCTTACTTATTTACTGGTTTGGTATTCCACTTTCCTTACCCGAACGGGTGTTTTAGGCAATACCTCTGTTCATGCATTTACAGGCGAGGGAAAACCGCTTTATTGGCATTTAATCATAGTGCTATCAGTAATGTTGTTGGCTAGTATTGGCTTTATGATTTATCGCTGGAAATCATTGCCAAAAATTAAAGAAGAAGAACCAATTGCCACTAGAGAGTTTTGGATGTTTATCGGTGCTTTTGTGTTATTGCTTTCTGCTATTCAAATCACCATAAGTACCTCTATTCCTGTTTGGTCGCCTTTAGCAAAATGGTTGACAGGAAAAGATATTGCCCCGCCTGTTGACCCCGTAAGGCATTACAACAATATTCAGGTTTGGGTTGCTATATTAATTACTTGCATGACAGGCGCTGTTCTATATTTAAAATTCAAAAAAAGTGATGTTGGAACAGCTATTAAAAGACTATTAAAGATTGCAGCTGTTGCCATCATAATTTCATCAGCAATTGCCTACCTCCAAAAGATTAATACTTGGCAATACGATTTGCTTTTATTCAGTTCTGTATTTGCCATTATTGCTATGCTCCATTATGCTGTATTTATTCAAAAGAAATTGAAGAAAATGGGACCTGCAGTTGCTCATCTTGGTTTTGGATTGGTGATGTTGGGTATTCTTATTTCTTCTTACAAAAAAGAAGTGATTTCCATCAACACCATTGGCGCTATAATAGATTTTGGTAAAAAATCGGACGCGGAAAATGCTAAGGAAAGCCAAGAGAATGTAGTGCTCTATAAAAACACACCTGCAATTATTGGCAATTATTGGGCAACCTTTTTGGGCGACTCCACTTCCGCAAGTGACCCGCGTACTTTTTATAAAGTACATTATGAACAAAAGGATTCAACCAATGGAAAAAAACTTGAATCTTTCACGCTTTATCCCGATGCGTTTGTGAACCCTAAAGGACAAATGGGTTTAACGCCTAATCCTGCTTCTCAACATTTCCTTACCAAAGACATTTTCACTTATGTTACCAGTGTTCCAGACCCTGCACAAAAAAATGCAGACAATGATTTCAAAGTACATGAAGTAATGTTGTTAGACACAGTTATTCTATCGAAAGGATATCTTATATTCAATAGTTTTGAAAAGGCAGACATCAAAGACTCGACAAATATTTCTGTCAAAGCAAATCTATCTGTTTATGATTTAAAAGGACTTGTAGGCGAGTTACATCCTGCATTTTCCATTCAAAATAATACGTTGCAAAGTGAGGGAGCTGAAAAACTTTCACTTATGAATTTGGAAGTAATATTTACAAACATTTTCCCACAGAAAAACGCAATTGAATTAATGATTAAACAAACGGATGACAAACAAGATTATATAGTTATGAAAGCCTTGTTGTTTCCTTACATCAATGTTCTATGGTTGGGAATTGTTGTGATGGTACTTGGCTTTTTCTTGAGTATGTGGAATAGATTGACAAAGAAGTTTTGATGATTGGGTTTGACTATCGAAATTCCAAAAAGAACTAACTTCACATCGTTTTCAAAATATTATTTCATGAAAAAAATTGGGTTATTAGTTATTGTAGTTGCGTTTGCATTTTCCTGTAATAAAACAAATGACTTAGTAAAGTCTACAAGTTTCAAAAAGATTACTTACGAAATTTACGATAATGTTGATAGTCTATCTGTTGCATATGGGATTGGCGTTTACACAAGCAATGAAAAAGGGAATATAGAACATGACACATCTTTTCTAATAAAAGGAACACACTATATTCAGACAGAATTATTGATTGGAAAGCCTGTTACGTTTTATGCTCTTAGTTTGAAAGGCAATGATTTTCACTTGAAGATAAAAGATACTAGCGGCATTGTATTGATAGAAACGGATACAGTTGCTTTTTATCCTGCTAATCAACTCCATCCAGATGAATATATTTCAAGGTTGGAGTATTTACCTCAATAAGCCGATTTCAATGTTGGGTCTTCTGCTCTTGTTGATTTCAAAGCTGGGAAAATTGCGGCTAAAAAGCCTACTACTATGACAGTAATTATTACTACTAAAATATCTTCCCAACGAATGGCAACAGGATAGGTATCTATGATGAATGCTCCTTGTAGTTTTAGCCATTGAAAATGAATTTGCCCGTAACAAAGCGCAAGCCCAATGCCCATACCGAATAAACCACCTACCAATGCCCAAAGCACTCCTTCGGCAATAAAAATGCTGTTTATGGATGATTTTTGTGCACCCATTACCCGAAGGATGGCAATGTCTTTTCTCTTTTCGAGTACCAACATTGTGAGTGCGCCCACCATATTAAAAGAAGCGATGAGTAACACCAATAAAAGGATAGTATACACTGCCCATTTTTCAGTTTGCATCACCATATACATAGTTCGGTTTTGTTGGTAGCGGGTTTCAATGTTGCAATTTTTATAGCAATCTAAACTACTAAGTGCTCCCACAATTTTTATCGCATCCACATTGGGTTTCAATTTGATTTCTATGGCTGAATATTTGCCTTCTTGCAACAAAAGATTTTGAACTGAAGCAATTGGCGCGAGGATATATTTTCTATCAAACTCATCTTGCACCCTAAAAACACCCGTAGGTACCAACGCCAAACTTTGAAAAGCATTGGTAGGATTTAAGGCAAGGTTTGATGAGTGAGTATTGGGGTAATAGACTGTGAGTTTTGCAAAAGCATCTTTGGTGGTCAGCCCCATTTGGTCCGCAATGAACAAACCAAGCAATGCAGTGGGTTCTGGCTGAGTGCTCACCGTGTCGATGCCGTCATAAATAAACTGTTTAATGCCGTTTACTTTAAAATAGTTATTGTCAACTCCTTTGAGCGTTGCCACCATTTGTTCTTTTTCATTGTTCAGCAACACATTGTCTTCAATGGTGGAGGCAATGGCTTCAATGCCTTTGATGGATTTGGTTTGTTGACGCTCAATTGGAGTAAAAGAAAAGAACTTTCCTTGCTTGGGTGTGATTTTTATTTCTGGGTAAAAAGCCTTGTACAAGTCTTTCACCAAATCATCGAAACCATTAAATACAGAAAGTAAAACGATTAAAGCACAGCTACCCACTGCTATGGCAACCATACTAATGCGACCTAACACAGGCACCACATTCACTGAACGTTTGCCTTTGAAATAACGCCAAACCAACTGTCGAATGATGGTCATGAATCTTATTGAGATTTACCTTTATTTAAAGATTTCCTTTTTCTCTTTCTTCTCTTTCGTCTTTTATTTTTTGGAAAATTTCTTCCATCTTAAAGACATAATCAAGCGTATCATCCATAAAGAAATGAATTTCGGGAACACGACGCAATTGGTTCCTCATTCTGTTGCCTAACTGTTTTCGAAACTCCCATGTTTTTTCCTTGATTTCATGCATTAACACAGCAGGTTCTTTCACTTGAAAAAGACTAAGATAAACCCTTGCTTCCAACAAATCGGGAGTCATAGTAACCTTAGATAGAGATACCATGCCACCGTCTTTAATATTATATCCTTCTCTTTGAAAAATATCACTCAACTCTTCGAATATCAATTTGCCTACTTGTTTCTGACGTTTAGTTTCTTCCATAAAAATTCACCAATTTCTTGCGCGATAAAGTTAGTAGAAATTATGCTGTAGCTATTTGCTTTTTGTTTGACAATTGTTTCCCTAATTTCGTAGCCATCTATTTCAGCACTTTTATGAAAAAAATTGTTTTAGGATTATGCATTTTTAGCTCCGCCTTTGTATGGAGTTGTAAAGAAATTGGACCTGCAGTTGATTTATCACCTATCACTGCTAAAGATACCACCTATATAGGCATTGTAGAAGCATCAACACCAAGAAAAGTTTTGGTTGAAGAATGTACAGGAGTTAAGTGTGTTAATTGTCCTGATGGTGCAGCAGTTTTGAAAACGATTGAAGAAGCCAATCCTAATAATTTAATTGTAATTGGGATTCATACTGGGTTTCTTACTTCTCCCATAGATGGTGCTTCCCAATATAATTTTCAAAGCCAGGCAGCTAGTGATTTAATGTCATTTTTTTCAGAATCCCCATCAAAACCTGCAGCAGCAATTGACAGAATAAAAGAAGCAGGAAGTTATTTTATGGATAAAGGCATTTGGCAACAGAAAATAAGCAATCGTTTTTCAGTTCCTACAAAGGAAAACATAACTATTAATAGTTCGTTTGACACTACAAGTCGTCAAGCTATTATCAAAGTAAGAGTTGCTTATACATCCGATGTTTCTGATCATCAAAACTTGATGGTTGGTTTAATTGAAAACGATATTATTGATGCCCAAGAGTTTCCTTCTTCCATTGACACATTTTATCACCATAATCATGTATTACGCACTTTTCTTACCCCTGCATCCGGTAGTGCTGTTCTTGATTCGTTAACTACTAAATTTGCAGGGAGAGTTTATGAGCGTACTTTTATTTACACAGTAAATTCAGCTTGGAATTCTTCAAACTGCAAAATATTTGCTTATTTGTTTAAAAACGAAAGTGGACAGGATTATGAAGTAGCACAAGCTGCAATGATTCCATTGAAATAATCGTTTTGAGATTATTCTATAAAAAAAAGAGGCTATCGTTTAAGACAGCCTCTTTTTTTGTAAGATTAAAGAATATTATTTCTGAATCATAAGTTTCGAGCTAATACTTCCTTGTGAAGTAATTAATCGAGTAACATAAAATCCGGTAGGAAGATTTGTAACATCAATTTTCGGTTGGTTAACTCCTTCGTTCAAATGAATTGAAGAGTGTAATGCCAATCTGCCAGATTGGTCGTAAATATCAATATTTACGTCCTGATTTTCAATAGAGAAGTAATCAAAAGACACTTCAGTTTGAGCAGGATTTGGATAGAAAATTGATACTCCCTCTTCATTTGTTTTTTCATTGATTACAGGTTGAGCAGTACGGAAATTAGATGCACTGATTTGTGCTGTTAGATTATAGCAAGATGAGTTACTATAAGCACTATTGAAACCATAGACACAGGCGTAGTATGTGCCAATGGTAGTTGTATTGTATATCACCGATTCACTAGTAGTACCTGTATTAGCAGAGGTGGCAATTAAAGTTGTGCCATTTGGTTGGTACAATTTCAAATCGTAATCGAAAGGCAAATTGGTCAAAAGAACTTTAATATTAGGAGCTGATGTTGTATTACTGAACTTGTAGTAATCCTTGTCAGATGCAGTTCCAATTTTGGCCATGATAGTTGTGTTTGCAGCTATAACAAAAGCTGTTGCAATAGTATTGTTAGACTCATAAACATCTGCACATAACGCACCTGTTGTAAAGGTTGAAGCTGTAGAAGCACTTAATGATGCTGAATTACAAACTGTAGCAACTTGATAATTGTATATAGTCCCAGCAGTTAATCCTGTAAGAGAATAAGTTGTGGCTGTAACCCCGCTTACTGTAGTCCAAGCAGTAGCTGTAGACTTTTTATACTGTAATTTATAGCTAACCGCTCCATTAATGGCTGTCCAACCAAGAGTTACTGTATTTGAAGTAATTCCTGAAGCTATTAAACCTGTTGGTGCTGAGCAAGGAGATGGAGTTGTTGTAGTGAAATTAACGGCAGTTGCATAGGCACTTGTCAATGTTGAACTACAAATGGATTGTACTTTAAAATTGTAAGTTGTAGATGCGGTCAAACTACTTAATGCATATGTAGGAGTAGTTAAATTACTAATGGTTGTCCACGTTGTAGCTGAATTTGTTTTCCATTGAAGATTATAGCCAGTTACTCCTGTAACTGAAGTCCAAGTTAGTGTAGCGCCTGTTGTCGTAATGTTAGATGCGGCTAAACCTGAAGGAGCTGAACAACTTTGAGTAGTTGTTGTGAAATTCACAGCAGTTGCATAAGCACTTGTTGATGTTGCATTACAAATTGTTTGAACCTTGAAGTTATAGGTTGTAGCTGCAGTTAACCCAGCCAAACTATAAGTAGTTCCTGTAAGATTGCTGACAGTTGTCCATGTTGTAGCAGCGTTTGTTTTCCATTGAAGGTTATATCCTGTCGCGCCAGTTACAGCAGCCCAAGATAAAGTAGCACTATTGTAAGTTATTGAACCTGCTATCAAGCCTGAAGGAGCATTACAAACAGATGCGGTTAAAGTAGTGAAATTTACAGCAGTTGCATAAGCGCTTGTTGATGTTGCACTACAAATTGTTTGTACCTTAAAGTTATAGGTTGTTGAAGCTGATAATCCAGTCAAACTATAAGTAGTTCCTGTAAGATTATTAACTGTAGTCCATGTAGTAGCAGCGTTAGTTTTCCATTGAAGGTTATAACCTGTTGCACCAGCAACTGTTGCCCAACTTAAGGCTGCTGAAGTGGTAGTAACTGATCCTGCTGCCAATCCTGATGGTATATTGCAAGTTATTGTTGCTGTAGTTGTAAAATTTACAGGAGTAGTGTATGCGCTTGAAGATGAAGAGCTACAAATGGTTTGTAATTGGAAATTATAGGTTGTTCCAGCAGTCAATCCTGTAAGATTATAGGTTGTTCCAATTAGGTTGCTAACTGTTGTCCATGTAGTAGCAGTGTTTGTTTTCCATTGAAGATTATAACCTGTTGCACCAATAACTGCTGCCCAACTTAAGGCTGCTGAAGTGGTAGTAACTGATCCTGCTGCCAATCCTGATGGTAAATTGCAAGTTGATGTTGCAGTAGTTGTAAAATTTAAAGGAGTACTGTATGCACTTGAAGATGATGAACTACAAATGGTTTGTACTTGGAAATTGTAGGTTGTTCCAGCAGTCAATCCACTAAGACTATAGGTTGTTCCTGAAAGATTGCTTACTGTTGTCCATGTAGTTGAAGCGTTTGTTTTCCATTGAAAATTATAACCTGTAGCACCAGTAACTGCTGCCCAATTTAAGGTTGCTGTAGTTGTTGCAACAGATGTTGTAGTTAAACCAGTAGGAACAGTACAAGAAGTAGTACTAGGTGGCACACATCCAAGGGAGGATGCCAATGATGCACGCGCCCCACCTGTAGTCAATACTGAATGCATTCTTGTTTTTTGCCCTGCCGAAAACATATACATACATGCATCGTCAGTATAGTCCATATAGTTCATGAACATATCGCCATTTGGTCCGTTACTGCAAGTGACATGTGGGAAAGTAGGACATCCATAGTTTTCACTTCCCTGATTCGGTGTGTCTCCAACATTGTCTGTTCCTGTACATGCACCTCCATCATCTCCCCAAATGTGATAAAGGTTTAACCAGTGACCCACTTCATGTGTAGCCGTTCTTCCTTTGTTGTAAGGAGAAGATACAGTGCCAGTATTGCCAAAATAATTGTATCCAATAACAACACCATCAGTAGCGGCTGTACCACCCGGAAATTGAGCATAACCCAAAATTCCAGGTTGTCCACCGCTTGTGATTTGAGGTACAACCCACAAATTTAAATAAGAAGTAGCAGGCCAAGCATTATCTCCACCTGTTGATGTGTATTTTGCATTGTCATTATCAGCACTATATGAAGTCATTGTTGTCGACTTGCGAATAATACCTGTAGTAGCTGCTCCGTTCGGATCGCGTTGTGCTAAACAAAACTGAATTTGACAATCTGTAGTGAGGCTTGAAAAAACAGAAGGCACTAATGAAATATCAGTATTCAATTTCTGATAATCTGCATTCAATACAGCAATCTGCGATTGAATTTGAGCATCAGAAATATTCTGCGTAGTAGTGTTATACAAAACATGTACTACAACCGGAATGTTGTAAATAACAGTTGTGGTTTTTTGCAATGCATTCTTTTGCGACTTAGCATATTGCTTAGTAAACGCTTCAATTTTATTTCGAGCTTGCAACATTTCAGGATGCTGACTCAATTGTTGCATCAAATGCTCATGCGAAGCACAGGTTCTTTGTGCATTTGCATCGAGCGAAAAGAAGATTAATAAAAGGGACAAAAAGGATAAAATGATTCTATTCATAATTATTGCTTTAAAAAACAGTATAAAGGTAAAATTATTTATTCGAGTATTGTCTTGGGGTTTGGATGAAGGCGTAGTTTTTGTAGATAAACAATATTTCTCCGCTCAGTTATTGAATCATTGAAGAAGCGAGTGGATTGTCATGGTTGGGTTGTTGATGATCGTAATTATTCAACCTTCCCATTACTATTTAAACTCCAAGCTTGTGGTTTATCGTTGAAAAGCGCTTTAGTTTTTGTCCAAGTGTCTTTAAAAAATTCTGAAAAACGATAATGGTCCAAGTGTTTTTTGCTTTCCCAAATGCTGTAGGTAAAATAGATATTGGGGTGATTTGCATCTTGTAACAATTCCAATTGATTGCAACCATCGAAATGGCGAATACGCTGTTTTCGTTCATTAAAAAGAGCAAGAAAATTATCAACTTCTTCTTCTCTGAAACTCATTTGAACGATTCGAACAATCATTGGAAAAATATTTTAAAAGTGCTGTAAGTAAGGTTTTGTTCGTGGAATAACTTTAAGCCGAAAAGACTTGCAGCTTTACCTCCATTGATTGCAATTTCCATATAGCCTGCTGAATTGAAACGTGCTAATTTTTGTCCATGCCTCACATCATTGTATCGTTGGCTGATTGAGGAAATTTCTTCGTTGCGCATAAATAAAATGCGGAAATTTCTTCCTCGTCCAATTGATTCAAACTCTTCTTTGGTGAGATCAATCACAACATTGTCGAAATTGTCAATGTGTAGTACATGGGTTTCAATTACATTTTCATGTTCTAGCACTTTCCATTGCTTAGGGGCAACTTTCAGCTCAGTGGTAGGCAATAGAATATTATCGAAGCTAGTGTTTTGTAGTTCTTTAATGATGTTAGCGGCAAAATGTACCCAATAATGAAAATTTTTATCTCTCGGTAGCTCCAACCCTTTTTTCACTTTCGTCAAATCAGTATGGAAAGCGAGTGTCAAAAAGCCATTATCAGGGGCAATGAAATAATGTTCGTCTTGATGGCATAAAACCATGGTTGGTTCCGCTTCTTTCAAAACATCAAATAGTATAAGGTGACAGGTCTTGACAGGAAACTTTTTATAGGAAGAGCGAAGGATGTAAGCCGCCTGTTGCATTTGTTTCTGTTCAACAGTGTGGCACAAGTCTATCATGGGCAATTGTGGTGCATACAATAACAGCGTGCCTTTGATGGTGGCAACTGCCGCGTCGTTAACGCCAAAATCCGATAAGAGGGTGATACAACTCATGCAACAGGCAAAAGTAATTTTCATTGCGCTGAAAGCCAAGAAAATGAATTGAGTATTTAATCAATAGTTTAAAGCCATAGAAAAGGAAATAATTTCACAGGCAATCCGTTATTATTTCTGTCCGTATTTTTACCACAATAAATTAATCATGCGCATTTCCCGTCCTAGTATTTTTATCCTTAGTGTATTTTTATCCTTTTTTGTTTTTTCTTGTAAGAAAGACAAGCTATTGACGGATGGTGGCAGCCTAAAATTTTCGACGGATACACTCACATTTGATACAGTGTTTACAGAAATGGGGAGTTTTACCACTGCTTTTAAGATTTTCAATCCCAACGATCAGCGTATAGTCATTAAAAACCTGAAATTAGATAAAGGCGATTCTTCTTTTTTTAAGATGAATGTAGATGGTTTTTCAGGCAACAACATCAATAATATTGAAGTGGCTGCACACGATAGCATTTATGTTTTTGCCACCGTAAAAATTGATCCTAAAAATCAAAGCAATCCGTTTGTGATTGAAGATAGATTTACAGCAACCCTAAACGGACAGATTTTTTCCATTCCTTTTATAGCATATGGTCAAGATGCGCACTACGTGGTAGATAGTGTACTTGCAGTGAGTGATGTTTGGAAAACTGATAAGCCCTATGTGATTCTTCATAGTGCCTTGGTGGATAAAGGAAAAACTTTGACTATCCCTGCCGGGTGTAAAATTTATATGAACGCTGATTCGAGGCTTTATGTAAGGGGGCAATTGTTCATCAATGGCACTAAAAAAGACAGTGTTATTTTTCAAGGCGATAGACTAGATCGAGCCTATTTTGGGTATGACGATTATCCTGGAGAATGGGGCGGAATTTATTTCGACAGCACTAGCACAGGCAGTAATATTAAATGGACTGTGTTTAAAAATTGTGGCAACAATATGAAAGGGGGTTTGCCTTTTGGCATTGAGGTTTTTGGAAAGCCCGGTATTGCCAATCAATTGACTATGACCAATACAATTATCGAGAATTCTATTGGTTTCGGTTTACTTTGTTTTCAGGCAAATGTGAAGGCAGAAAATACCCTGGTTCACTCCACCGGCACACAAGCATTAGCATTAGTTCAAGGTGGGAATTATCAATTTGACAATTGCAACTTCATCAACTATTTTCCTTCAAAACTGAGTCATTATGACGAGCCAACAGTAGTAGTTTTGAATTACTACCAAATAAGTAACACTGAATATTGGCAAGGAGATTTGACGGCCCATTTCCGTAACTGTTTGATTTACGGTTCGATGGATAATGAACTCTTTTGCTACAAAAAAGGAACAGCAACTTATAATGCCAGTTTCGATCATTGCCTTATTAAATCCATTGATGCTTTGAACACTGACCTTACAACAAGCGGTGAACTTAATATTCAATTTTGCATCTTCAACAAAAATCCTCGCTTTGTGGATTATAAGAAATGGAATTTCAGTCCTGATTCGGCTTCATCAGTTATACATAAAGGCATGGCTATTTTAGGGATTTCTAATGATCTTAATGACCAACCTTGGAGTGTAACAGATACGTTTGATATTGGTGCTTATCGGTTTGTGAAGTAGTAGTGCAGCAGCTTTTCACAAAAAATTATCAACCCTTCATGGGATAAATTCCTAATCTTGTATCAAACCTTTTTAAACCAATGGAAGATATTGTTGCAAGCACACAAAATACATCCGCTATTCAGCTACTTATTGACCAAATTGAAAAAGTAATTCGCGGGAAAAGAAACCAAATTGAGTTGGTAATTACCACTTTGCTCGCCGGAGGGCATATCCTTATGGAAGATAACCCCGGAACCGGAAAAACGGTGTTGGCTAAGACATTGGCGCAATGCATTAGCGGTGAGTTAGGCAATGACCATGTGGTTTTTAAACGCATTCAGTTTACACCAGACTTGCTACCGATGGATTTGATAGGCTCTCACATTTTTGATGACAGGACAAAAGAATTTGTATTTAAAAAGGGACCTTTGTTTTGCAATGTTTTATTGGCAGACGAAATCAATCGTGCGTCACCTAAGGTTCAAAGTGCCTTGCTCGAAGCCATGGCAGAACACCAAATTACAGCTGGTGATGCCACATTGAAATTGGAGAAAATGTTCTTCGCAATTGCAACGCAAAACCCAATTGAAATGGAAGGCACTTATATGCTGCCTGCTGCTCAATTGGATCGTTTTTTCATGAAAATATTCTTCGGTTATGTGGATGAAACAACGGAGTTGAATATTTATAAAGACTACCTCAACATTTCTAAGAATTTAGTGGATTTAGAACAAGTGTTGAGCATGCAAGCCATTTTGCAACTACAAGCACAATCGGAAGAAGGTTATGTTCATCAGGAAATCATCAAAGCAGTTTCCAATATTGTTAGAGCCACTAGAACGCATCCTGAAATTTCATTAGGTGCTTCTACACGTAGTGGCATCGCTTTTCTTCGTTGTCTTAGGGCTTATGCTTTAGTAAAAGGAAGAAGTTTTGTGATTGAAGATGATGTGAAAGATTTGGCTCGTCCTGTTTTGGAGCATCGACTTATTTATAGAAACAAAGAAGGAAAACTTAATGCTCTGAACGGCATTATTAAAAAAGAAATTGAGCGCCTAGCCAAAATGAAGTTGACCGCTTGATGAGAAGAACTAGCATCATAAACAGTTTGTTGATTCTTTGTTTGCAATTGATTGTTACCTCAGTCAATGCTCAATCGTTGTCATTTACAGTTCCTAATGCTGCAAAGCGTTATGAGATAGATGCCAAACGGATTGGTGTAGACATGAACAGTGAAGATGCGCTTCCTCGCAGCCGTGAATTTAAAAGAATTGACAGCAGTTATTATGTGGGTTGGATGTTTGAAGGGGTGTATAAATACAATCATGCCGCCGATTATTTAGGATTTAAAAACGCAACTATTCCACTCGAGAAAGCTTTGCGTTATTTAGAGCATGATTATAAAAAGTTGTTGGCTACAAGGTCAACAGACTTGATTCAGTATTACCCAGCTTACAGATTTCAATTAGAGTATTCCATTATTGCTAGTTACTTGGTTTTTTGCTACAACAATATGGATGAGCCCGAAAAAAGTTATGCCTTGCTGCATCGGGTAAGAAAGTGGAATTTTCAGCGTGATTATTATATGGATGTTTACAACCACCTTGCTTGGATTGTTCACCGAAATCGTTTTTATACCCACGCTAAATATTCTTTCTTAAAAAACTCGATTGATGAAAATGAACAGTTGGCTAACAGCTATCTAAATAAAGGTTTGCAAAAAATTGAAAGAGATAAAAAAGTCAACGCACGAATATTTCCTCCTGGCTATGAAAAAACAGATTTGCTCTCTGTTTATCACTACAAAGCGCTTATTCACAGCTATGCATTTCACACCGATTCTTCGCAGTATTATTATGATGCGTTAGCAAAAGGGGGACAACCTGCTCACAACAATTATGCAACTTTTAAAGTAACCTGCGGCGATTTTAGAACTGCTGAAAAAGAATATACAGAAGAACCTTCTCACGGCGGACTTGATAAGCGATTACAAGAGTGGGCTTACTATCTTTCTATCCTCAACATTTACAAAGGTTATCCCAAAGCGGGTGTCGAACTTTCGAAAGGCATGATTCAAGCCAATGGTTCTACACCGGGTTTTGGCTGGTATAATATTGCCCAAGCTCGTTGCCGTTTATATGATGGCGAAAACAATGAGACGCTTAATTATATCAACAAAGCGGCAGAATTTAAAGAACTGCATATTGGCACCACACTAGGACAAACGCACTATGATTTTAGTTTGCAATTATTGAAGTTGCAACAAAAAATGAATGCCCTTGAAGCTATTCAATTCGAATGTAAAAACTGGTGGCAGCACCCTACCCTTTGGTGGAAAATGGCAAAGTTGGAGCTAGAAAAATGGTCGCAACAATTTTTGCTCATCAATTTATTTTCTCAAAACCCCGAGCGCGACCGAGTGATTTATAAACTTTTCTCAACCGAAAGCACTGTGGCTTGGGATGAGGTTTGGTTTTTAATCAAAGATTTTAGCACAGGCTTTTTTCTTCAAAAATTTCAATCAGAATTGAAGAATGATGACCGAAAAAACATCAGCAAATACTTTAAGTTTTTTGTGGCGAAACTCTACATTGAAAAAAGAAATTATGCCGAAGCCAACCGACTCTTGAACGAAATCTTACTCGACAAGACACTTGATGCAGAATATGAAAAACTGCTCATTGCAAGAACCCTCGAAGCGCTGGCAGTGTGTTTGAAAGGCGCTAACACCATCGCCTATAACGACCGGATGGCAAAATTGTATAAGTTCTATCCTCAGTTGATTCCTTTTTCGGGTTTAAAAATGAATATGCAATTATTGACACAAGGAAAAGCACCACAAAGCTTTCTAGAAAAACTGAAAGAATGCAACATCAATTGGGTGAACAATGCCACCACAAAACCAGCTAAAGTCTATCTGCAATTTTCAGCCGTAGGTCATAAAACCAAAGTCACTTATCAAGTCTTCGATACCTTTGGCGGCACCGCAGTTAAAGAACAAACCTTCTTGATAAAACAACCCGATGATGCCATTCCTTTTGCCTATCGCTTGTTTAATATTGGTGAAGAGGTGAAAAAATAGAAAAGGATATTAAAGGAGTAATTGGCAATTGTAGCAGGTCTTCCTTTCCCTTTTTCCTCTCTACATTCTGGCTGTTTCTAACAACTTAACACACTCCCTCTTCTATTTTCTCCGCTGTTTCGCTTTTTTTGTTCCACAAAACCTAAAGATTTCTTTCATAAAGTTGAAGCCTCCCTTAGTATAAACATTTCGTTAAGGAACAATTCCCCCTTTCTTATACCTTTCCTTCACCGCATCTAAATGTTTGATAAACTTCTGCGCATCGGGGTCGAAGGAATAGCCATTTTCGGCGAGTTTGTTGCCGTTTTCATCAATATAAAAATAGAAAGGCTGCGAGTTGGCGTTGAATTTAGATGCTTGAAGCGCTTCGTTCCAATCGCCCAAAGTCAAGACTTGTGAGTTCAATTCTTTAGAGAAAAACTGTTTGTCTTTAGGCAATTCAATTTTATCATAATCGCAGTAGAGCGACACGATGATGAAATCTTCTTTCAAGCGTTTCATCACCTCAGGATTACTCCACACTTGGCTTTCCATCTTGCGACAATTCACGCAGTTGATACCCGTGAAATCGAGCATCAAAGGTTTCTTTAAAATCTTAGCAGCATTGAGAGCTTCTTCATAATCGTAGTAAGTCACCAACCCATTTTGCACCACTATTGGCGGTTCGTAAATCTTCATTTCTTGCACATACTTCTGAGGAGCTATTGCAGCATTACCAGCATCAGTAGAATGATTATTACCACTGCCACCACCATTGCTCACAACATAATCTTGCGTGCCCATTGGCGGAATAAACTGACTCATGCCATTGAGCGGAGCGCCCCACATACCCGGCACTAAATAAACAGCAAATGCGAAAGCTACTATGGCGAGAAAGAGTTTGAAAATAGAAACATATTCTTGACCGTAAATGTTTTTAGGCGAAGTGTCATCGTGCGAAAGTTTGAGTCTTCCTAAAAGATAGAAGCCCAATAAAACAGACAACACAATCCAAATGGCTACGAAAATTTCGCGGTCGAGTAAGCGCCATCCTTGTGAGAGGTCGGCATTCGATAAGAATTTCATTGCCAACATCAATTCAAGGAAACCAAGCACCACTTTTACTTGATTGAGCCATCCGCCAGAAGTGGCCATTTTGTTGAGCATTCCTGGAAATACAGCAAACAATGCAAATGGCAAAGCCAAACCAAGAGAAAAACCAAACATGCCCAATGCAGGTCCGGCAATACCACCTTGTCCGGCAATAACCAACAACGGACCTACTATAGGACCGGTGCATGAAAAAGAAACAATGACCAAAGTCAAGGCCATAAAGAAGATGCCCATGAAACTACCAACCCCTGCTTTCGAATCAGTTTTACTTGTCCAAGAAGAAGGCAAGGTGATTTCGAAGGCTCCTAAAAAGGAAATGCCAAAGACAATGAAAATGGCAAAGAAAATTATGTTGGCAATCCAATTGGTAGAAAGGTTATTGAGTGCATTGGCGCCAAACATCACCGATATCAACACACCGAGAATTGTGAAAATGAGAATAATAGAAAGTGAATAGTAAATCGCATTGCGAATGCCTTCAGCTCTTGTTTTACTACGTTTTGTAAAGAAGCTAACCGTGATGGGAATCATGGAGTAAACACAAGGAGTGATAACTGCAGCAAGTCCTCCTAATAATGACATAAAAAACAACCAAAGCAAACCATGCTCATCAGATTTTTTATTGGAAGAAGTTGTAGAAGTAGTTTGTTTAGAAGTATCCTTTGTTACAGAAGTAGCAGTTGCAATTATTGTGGAAGTATCTTTTGAAGTTGTGGCAAAACCAGTGATTGCAAACTCAAAAGTTTTGGTTTTATTAGGCAGGCATTTCGATTCATCACAAACCTGATAAGAGTGTTTGCCTTTGATAGTAAAGTTGGTTTTGACAATAACTTTTTGGGTATAATCAACATCTTTAATAAAATAAACCACTGCTCCATCTACACCATCCATAATTCCATCAAAACGATTCGTTCCTTTTTCCTGCACTTTTCCCACAAGTTTTAAGTCGGGATTTTTGTCGAAATTAAATGCAGGGGCAATTTCTAAACCATCACCTTTAGGATTCAAAGACCATATATGCCAATGTTCTTGAAGCTTCAAATGAAACACCAAATTGAATGTGGAGTCATTTAGTTTCTTCACTTCATACTTCCACGAAGTTGGGTCTTGAATGATTTGTGCTTTTGAAAAAGTGGCACAAAACAACAGTGCTATGAACGAGATAAGTTTAGATGCTTGTTGCATGGTTCAAGATTAAGAAAATGGTATTTGTTTGAATGTGCCAAAAATCACTTCAAGTCAAATGAGAAGGATTTCTTTTTAGGAGGAAAACACATTTTATCGTTGCAAACCTGATATTCATGTTCGCCAGTTAATGTTATTGGCTTTGTGATTTTTACTTTTTGAATAAAATCTACACTTCCTTCATAGAAATGAATAGGATTATCGGCACCATCCATTTTCTCTGTTTTCATTTTTCCTTTTTCAATGACTTTGCCAATGAGTTTGTAAGCACTATTTTTTTTGAATGCAAATGATGGCGGTATCAAAAAATCGTCACCTGGTTTTTGTGAAAAAACGTGATAGCCTTCTTTCAACACAACATGAAAGATAACTTCAAATTCTGAGGCGTTAATTTTCTTAGTTTCATAGGTCCATGTAGTTGGGTCGTTTCCTTGAGCAAATGAAAAAACAGACACAGCCAACAAACAGCCAACAATCAAAATAGATTTCTTAAGGTTCATGCTTTGATTAATTTAAGTGAGTAAATGCTTCTAAAATCAATCGGCCATCGATGTTGTTTAAGGCATTGCTTGTAGCACGCTCAGGGTGTGGCATCATGCCAAAAACATTTCTACCTTCGTTGCAAATGCCTGCAACATTGCTTACAGCTCCATTCGGATTCGCTTCAAAATTTATTTCTCCATTTTCATCGCAATAGCGAAAAACAATTTGGTTGTTACGCTTCAATTCTTCCATAGTTTTTGCATTGGCAAAATATCGTCCTTCGCCATGTGCCACAGGAATTTTTAAAATGCCACCACCTACTTTTTTACCAATGATATTTTCTTTGTTCTCACTTTTGATAAAAACATTTTTACAAACAAATTTCTGATGGTCGTTTTGCAACAACACTCCCGGTAATAAACCTGACTCGCACAAAATTTGAAAACCATTGCATACACCTAAAACTTTTCCGCCATTGTTGGCGAAATTGATTACCTGTTCCATCATCGGGCTAAAACGAGCTAAGGCACCGCAACGAAGATAATCGCCATAGGAAAAACCACCAGGCAACACGATGCAATCATCTTTAGTAAACATGCTTAGGACGTTATCTTTATGCCAAAGCATTACTACCTCTTGTTGCAGGTCGTCTTGCAATGCATGCATCATATCTCGGTCGCAATTAGAGCCTGGAAAAACGATTATTCCAAATTTCATAAAAGTATTTCTTGTTTAAATCAGTTGGCTGAAAATGAATAAGACAATGGAAAAATAGAATGTAAAACTACTAAACCACTTAGTTTTTTCAAGACAAAAGCTTTGTGAAATTATTAAACATAACGGTGGAAGCACTAAAATCCACCCTTGATTTGCTGTTGGCGTGATTAAAAATAGGATTCCTATAGCAAGCATGCAGTAGCTTACAACGATCAGCCAACTTCTACGAACATAAATGGTAACTTTTGGTAAATTTTGTAGTAAAGCAAATAGACCAAATGCAATAAGAAGAAAAAATCCCAGCAAAAGACCAAAGTGAAATCTTTTAAAATCAGCTGACTGTAAATAGTTGAAACTTAAAAGCGGAAATTGATGCAATACTTCCATTTTATTGAACAAAAAGAGTGAACAAACAAAAAAATAAATAGGTGTGAATAAGCCAATAATTCCTACTACCCACTCAGCTAAATGAAAGGGTCTTAATAGCGCAAGTGATACAAAAAACAAGACCCAAAAACCAAAGCCAGAAAGTTGAAACAAAAATGGGATGGTCATTAAAAAACCTGCATTGAATATTTCAGTTCTTGAATTTGAACTATGACTGAATCCTAATATTTTTTCAAATGCTGCCAAAACAAAGAAATTCAAAATGAGTTGCTCATTGAAATAATTAAGTGATGGAAAAAGAGAAGTCAATAATAAAAAACTGAATGCAGGCAGAAATCCTTTTAAGACAAACAGTTTGTGTTTAGAAACAATGAAATTGAGATAATATGATTGAGCAATTAATAAACTAACTGACAAAAATGAAAAACTAATTGCTGATTTACCAAACAATATTTTCAAACATCCCAAAATCAAATCGAACATAAAATGTCCTTTTGATACTTCAGGAAAAATAGGATATACAAACGCTTGCCACTTCATGACGAAGCCAAGAAGAATGATCAATAAAACCGTAGTTGGCTTTGTATTTTGAAAGAGTTTCAGCAATCAAAAGAAATTTAGAACGCAACTTTAGCAAAACAAATTTGCTGTTTGCCAATGCAAGGAATGATCACTTCTTTTAATCCAGTTTGTTTCCCTGTTCTTGGCATCCAAGCAAGGTTGTTATTGTTTACAATTTGAAGTGTTTTCATTTCGACTTCGCCTTTCCCATTAACGGTAGCCATGGACATCTTAGAAGATTGATTGTTAAATAAAACTCCCAAAGAACCTCCAGTATTAATCATAACGAACGATGAAAAAATACCTCCATCTTCTTGTGAAAATTGCTCTTTACGAACAAATGAATGCCATTGTTTATTGCCTTCGCCATCATAGGAAACAGCAAGAATATCGTTGTAGTTATACTCGCGAATACTTTGGTTAGAATAAGGAGAATAAAAAGGGGAATAAAAACCTCCGTAATAACTGCCCATATATGAGTTAGTCATTCTTGTAGAAACATAAAAGTCCTCAGCAAGCATCACAAAACCTCCGTCTTTACGTACAATCATCTGTCTTATTTCATAATTGTTTAGCGCTTTTTTCGTGTTTCTACCCCCTGTTTCCAAAAGCAATTTTTCGTCGAATGGAATGAATCGTTTTGCATGAAAATTACTATCGGCATTATCATAGTTGGCAAATAAAATACCTTCAAAATTTCCTGACTTTCTACCAGAATAAAACCCTGCTAAGAAAAGTTTATTATTCATATTGTCGAGCTTTAAAAAAGTGCTACCAGCAAATTTGTTTTCTAGCTTGTATTCGTTGGCTAAAAAGTTCTTACTTCCTTTTGACAGCTTTAGCACCCAAAGTTGGTCGGCATAGCTTTTTCCACCAGTTGGGGTAAAAGTATTGAGGTAAAAATTACCTTGATTATCTAACACACCTTCACCGCTTTCTAAATCATTATCGGCGCTGAATGTAGTTTTAGTTTTTTGCAATGACGTTAATTCATCGTCCAACCATATGCCTGAAAGATCAAGGCTGCTTCCATCTTTTTTAAGCGTGTAAATGAAGATTTGTTTTTTGTCGTCACTTACTACCATTGTAAAATAGGTTTTGCTTGGTCCAAAAATGCCTGTGCGTTCAGTACCAAGATTAATAGGACCTTTTAACAACCTTCCCGAAGCATCGAGCATGGCAGCATATTGCGTTACTCTTGTTCCTTCCAAAGCCTGATAAAGTGCTATTATTTTATTGGAATAAGCAATGAATTTAGACTGATAAACCTTGTTGGGAAAAAAGTCGAGTAATACTGTTGCTACTTTATCCAATGAATCATTATATGCATTTAAGAAAAAGCCATCACTATTGCTTCGGTAAGCATAGATGTTCCCTGCAACTTTTCCAACTACGGCAAAATCGCCCGTACGAAAATCAAATTTTTCATAAGGTGCATAAATAACTTCTTGTGCGTCTGAAAAATTATTTATTAGTAGCAGACAAGTGAAAATATTCAATAGTTTTTTCGATAACATTTTTTATAGGCTTAAAGTATCATTTTGAGTCGTGTTTTTATTCAAAAAAGAATCAACTAGAGGTTTTACTTCAATAGCTCTTCTTTTATCTAAATCCTCCTTTGTTTCATTGGTGATTTCCAGTGTTTTTGCATTAGCCACAGAATCCAACAATTTTTTCAACTGCGCTTTTGGAATGGGTTGTTTTTGCGGCGTACATGCCACTATTAACTCAGCCAATAATCCCAACGCAATGAAACATATTTTCTTCTTCATCTTCACAAAGCAAATCTACCATAAACAACCCTTTTTCAGCTACACAATAAAAAGCTATGTAGTGTGTTTATACTATTTAACTAATTTTTGGCTCGAAAAAAAGGTTACCGTTTGGTACAATAATTGACTAATTTTTAGGAGTTTTATAAACGAATAATGAAAACAGTTTTTGTCTGCCTATTTTTTTTCTACTTTCTTTTGGGGAATAAAGTTGTTTTTGCCCAAGACAAAAACCCAAATGATACAATTATGTTAGGCGCTGTTGTTGAAAATGGTGCCGCTGTTCCAATGGTTTTTCTCCCAGAATTTGAAAAGCTTGATAAGCTGCCTGAAAATTGGGTGAAACGTCAATCTGATTACAATAGACTACGTTACAATATTTACTTAACCTACCCTTATGCCGTTATGGCTGCCGGCATTCTAAAAGATGTTGACCAACAACTAGCAGCATTACCTGACAGAGGAGCAAGAAAGGATTTCATTAAATCAAAAGAACGAGAACTAAAATCCAAGTTTAAAAACGATCTTGTAAACCTTTCAATGACACAGGGCGAAATTCTCGTGAAACTCATTAATCGACAAACCGGAAAGAATTGCTATAATATTTTAAAGGGAATGAAAGGTGGCTTCAATGCATTTATTTATCAGTCGGTTGCATTGTTGTTTAGCAACAACCTCAAAAGAGAATATGACCCTAGTGGCGATGACCAAGTGATGGAATCAATTGTTCGTGAACTTGAAGCATCCAACTATTATCGCTATTATTACGTTAAACAACAACAGGACCGCTACCGTTCCGCCAGTAAGTAGTAAAGTCTTTACATTTGCTTCATGCAAAAACTTCACATCCTTGCTATTGCCGTACATCCAGACGATGTAGAATTGAGTTGTGCTGGTACATTGATAAAACACGTACAAAAAGGACAACTAGTTGGTATTCTCGACCTCACCAGTGGAGAATTGGGCACAAGAGGTACTCCTGAACTGCGTTTGAAAGAAGCAGCTGTGGCTGCCGATATTATGGGTATTATTGTGAGAGAAAATGCAGGAATGGCTGATGGTTTTTTTCAAAATGATGAAACAAATCAACGAACCATTATTCACTTCATTCGTAAGTATCAACCCAATATTGTAATAGCCAATGCTCT
The DNA here is from genome assembly GCA_903853805.1 of uncultured Bacteroidota bacterium. Lineage (GTDB taxonomy): Bacteria > Bacteroidota > Bacteroidia > Chitinophagales > Chitinophagaceae > JAFIGV01. The sequence continues at coordinate 67,358 of CAINUN010000083.1, read as the reverse complement.
TACCGACAGACATCCAGACCACGGCAGAGCAGGACGTTTGATTGCCGATGCTTGTTTTCTTTCTGGTTTAAGAAAAATTGAAACACATCATGAAGGAAAACAACAAAATCAATGGCGACCTAAACGTATTTTTCATATGATACAAGATAGAATGTTAGAGCCAAGTTTTATTGTTGATACTTCAGGTGCAGAAGACTTGAAAATGGATGCCATCAAAGCTTACAAAAGCCAGTTTCACGATCCCAATTCAAATGAACCAATTACTTACATTGCCACCGAAAACTTCCTTGACCAGGTGAAACAACGTGATGCTTTAATTGGAAAAAGAATTGGGAGCAAATACGGTGAAGGATTTATTTGTGAGAATACACCAGGAATTAGTGATTTTGATAAATTATTTTTGCCTGAAATTGCCTAATTCTATAGTTTTTTTAAAAAAATTTTAGAAATCAGACTTTTTTGATTTGATTTTTCTTTACCTTCGCCCTCCAAAAATTTTAAGCATGGCACGTGTATGTCAGGTTACTGGAAAAAAACCAGTTACTGGTCACAAAGTATCTTTCTCGAACAAAAAGGCAAAACGTCGTTTTCTGCCCAACTTGCAAACGAAACGTTTCTTCCTTGTAGAAGAAGACCGTTGGATAACATTGAAGCTAACAGCTGATGCTATTCGCACTATTAACAAAAATGGACTATTAAGTGTAGTGAAGACTCTTCGTGCACAAGGCCAGCATATTTAATCATTATTACACCAGCTTAAATTTATAAGAAATGGCTAAGAAAGGAAAAGGTAATCGTGTTCAAGTAATCTTGGAATGCACGGAACATAAAGGAACCGGTTTGGCCGGCACCAGTCGTTATATTACCACCAAAAACAAGAAAAATACCCCTGAGCGTATTGAGTTGAAAAAATTCAACCCAATTATGAAAAAGGTAACCGTTCATAAAGAAATCAAATAATTGATGATTTCGGATTAAGGTTGATAATTTATGCTTAATCCCAAATTCAAAATTCAAAATTCAAAATTATAAAAGATGGCAAAAGCAGCAAAAACGGCGATCAAGAAAGACCCGAAACTCGCAGCAGAAGCGAAAAATTATACAAAAGTAATTAAGGCTGTTCGTAGCCCTAAGACTGGTGCTTATACTTTTAAGGAAGGAATCGTTCACAAGGATAAAGTGAAGGATTATCTTGCTACAGTAAAATAATTAGCACCTGAGTACATTTTTTTAAGGCTGCCCAAAAGGCAGCCTTAAGTATTTTACTTTTACACTGAATTCCCAATAATTTTAGAAAGAATTATTTTCATCAATAAGCATTTATGAGTTTATTAAGAAAGAATATTAATGGCATTGATTTAGTAATGGAAAAACAGGAACTAGCACTGGGTGTTTTCTGTTATATGGTTTGGTTGCAAAATGACACAGTTTTGTTTCCTATGATTTATAAAAAAGAGTTTGGTGGGTGGTTTTTTGTTGATAAAATGACACTAATTGAGTTTTTGGAAATAGAAAAGGAAATTTCTATTTCCATTGAAGAGTTTGAAGGGAATAATAGTAATCCCTAGAATGTAGATTTGTATTCACATGAGTGAGGTGCAGCTTAACAATTTTATAATAGAACCTATGTGCGTGTGGTATTAACATTCTATTAATCCCCCGAAAAATATTTTATATCAAAACCTTCTAGGTATTCTATTTGCCATTTTACTCCGGTTTTTTTTGCTACTATTTTATAATTGAATTCATCTCCCCAAGCCCAACTAAATATTGCCGTTTCATTATCATAAACAATCGGCGATAAAGCTATTTTCGCTAAAAAGCTATCTGGTTTATCCTGACAATTGCACCAAGAGTCTATATCAGCAGCAGCAAAATTGGGGATTTCATTCTCGTGCCAAACAATAGTGCCTTTTTTAAGTTCAGAATCAAGATGCATAGCTAGACTTTTAAAGTTTTCTATAAAGTGCAAAGTAAAAAAGCGAGAATTTTCAATTTTTGTTAGGCTTTTCGTTAGTTGACCCCAATCAACAGACTTATAATTTGTGTCAGTTGGTTTTTGTTTTTTTGCTTCGATAAAAATAGTGCTGTTATGACTAGCATTTGAATTCGCCCACTTCAAATATTGCTTTACTAAGTCTTTTAGTTGAAGGCTATCTTGTAAATGATTTGGAGTATTGTTTATAGTTTGGTTTTGGAATGTGTTACAACTAGCAATAAAATAAAGAATGGCAAATGCTAATTTCCATTTATTAAGTGCTTTCATAAAGGCAAGATAATAACTCTGTTCTATAATGAAGAATGATCATTTTACTTCTTTTGTAACCTTTCAAAAATCTATTGATTTGTTCTATCGTTTTTTGTAACGTTTAATATTTCATCGGTACATTCATACAATTGTGAGTTTTACGACAATGTACTTTGTGCTTTTTGAATATTAAAGTGGAGGACATAGCAATAATAACTTGATACTACTTTGTTCTTTTGTAATCATTGAATATTCCCCAAAAACAATTATAACTTACTAAAGATTACAACCAGTTATTAATACTTTTGCCTCTTTAGGATGAAAACCTAACGCATGATTAAAACACTTACGATTGCTTTTTTACCTGCTGAGGTTGCAGATAATAATGTTGTTAAAAAAAGAATAGCTAGCGAAACGGGTATCGCTATTAAAAGGATTTATGATTACAAAATTGAACGACAGTCTATTGATGCGAGGGCGCGTCAACCTAAAATTGTTGTCCAACTTCTAGCATTTATTGATGAGCCTTTTCAAAAAGAAATTCCATTTAACCCTCAATACAAAAATGTAAGCAATGCTCCTCATATTGTTATTGTGGGTGCAGGACCTGCTGGTTTGTTTGCAGCATTGCGAATGATTTCATTGGGTTATAAACCAATAATTCTTGAAAGAGGAAAAGATGTAAGAAGTCGACGTCGGGATTTAGCAATAATGAATAAAGAAGGAATTACTAATCCTGAAAGTAATTATTGTTTTGGAGAAGGTGGTGCGGGTACTTATAGCGATGGCAAACTTTATACACGTTCAACCAAGCGTGGAGATGTGAAGCGTATTTTGCAACTCTTTGTTCATTTTGGTGCAAAAGAAAATGTTTTAAGGGAAGCACATCCACATATTGGCACCAACAAATTGCCCAACATAATTCAGGCAATGCGACAACAAATTATTGATTGTGGTGGCGTAGTTTTATTTGAAAATAAGTTGACTGATATTCTGTTGGATGGAGACGTAGTAAAAGGAGTGAAAACTCAAAACAGTAATACAATATCATGCAGAGCTTTGATATTAGCAACAGGTCATTCTGCAAGAGATATTTACGAACTTCTTGAGTTGAAAAAAATAAAACTCGAAACCAAATCTTTTGCGCTTGGTGTTAGGATTGAACACCCACAACTGTTGATTGACCAAGCACAATATAAATGTTCAGTGCGTGATGAATTGTTACCACCAGCTAGCTATTCATTAGTGACTCAAATAAATGATAAAGGTGTTTTCTCGTTCTGTATGTGTCCTGGTGGAATTATTGCACCAGCTGCAACCGCACCCAATGAAATTGTGGTGAATGGTTGGTCGCCAAGTAAGCGAAATAATCCATTTGCTAATAGCGGCACTGTAGTTTCAGTAAATGAGAAGGATTTTGCAAATTATGGTTTCAAAGGAAATCTTTCAGGTTTGCAATATCAGCAAATGGTAGAAAGAAAAGCATTTGAAATAGGGGGTGGAAAATTAGTTGCACCAGCACAAAGATTAGTTGATTTCACATGCAATAAAGCATCTTCTACTTTGCCACTATGCTCTTATTTACCTGGAGTTGCAAGTGTCTCATTGTCTGAAGTTTTGCCATTGGAAGTGAATCTTTCCTTGAAGCAAGCCATGATTGATTTTGGAAAAAAAATGAAAGGCTATTTTACCAATGAAGCCATCATGGTAGCAACAGAAAGTCGAACAAGCTCACCCGTAAGAATACCAAGGGATAAAGTATCATTTCAGCACACACAAATTAAAGGACTATTTCCATGCGCTGAAGGTGCAGGATATGCGGGCGGAATTGTTTCTGCTGCAATTGATGGGGAAAATTGTGCTGATGCTGCAATCCAATTTATGAAAAAATAAACAACAAAAAAGCCTCCAGAAGGAGGCTTTTTTGTTGTTTATTTTTATTGTTTCAGTAATCTAACTGCACCTGTAGTTTCTTCATCAAAATATTTGAGAATATACATGCCGGAAGAAAAATCATTCATATTGATAATGGTATCCTCTTCAATAATCTCCTTTTCAAGAAGCTGCTTTCCTGAAAGGTCAAACAAAGAAACGCTACAATGTTCTTTTATGCTACCAACAATCTTTATGTGCAAGTCGTTGGAAACTGGATTTGGATAAGCTTCTACAGAAAATACTTTTTCATCAACTGAAGAAATCCCTACTGGTTCAGTTTTAAACATTACTGTTTGCCAAGTAGAAATATCCCCTGCACTACAATATGAGCGGATATGGAAGTAATAAACTGTATTTGGAATGAGTGTGTTGCTGGAGTAGGATAAGTTGGAAGTTGCTGCACCTACAAGTGGTGGTACAGGAGAAGAGGAAAGAAAGGTTTCGTAATAAGCGGCTACACTTACAGAAGACCAAGTAATTGTAACCTTAGTTGAAGTAACAGTTGTTACAGATGGAATAGCTGTGGGAACACAGTGAGTTGGGGTAGTAAACGAATCGGTTGCCCACGCTGAAGCGTTACTTGTATCGCAACGTACTCTTAAATGTACATAATATTTTGTTCCACTGTATAAATTCATAGGAGCCGCAGTCGTATCAAAGACTGGATAGCCATTTCCAATTGGAGGTGTGGATGAGAAATTGAGTACATATTCATAGTTCTTAGCACCAAGTGACTTATTCCATCTAATGTAAGCCCTATCAGCAAAGAAACTGTCAATATAAGGAACAATAGTACTCATACAAGTCGATGTGGTCATAAATGAATCTAGCCTCCAATTTTGTGTGTAATTTAATCCTCCGCAATGTGTTCTTAGATGAATATAATACTGTGTATTTGGAGAAAGGTTTAAGGCATCATAAGTAGAATCAAAAATTGTTGCACCACCATTTGAAGGCGGATTAGGATTTGTGTCAACTGAAAATCTGTAAGAATTATAGTTGGTTCCATTTGTCCAAGTAATTCTAGCTGCATGCATATTGATGTTTGAAACTACGACGTTAGAAGGCAAACCACATGGTGGATATGGATTGTAAAATGTAGTGTACTTCCAACCTGATGTAGTATTGGAACAATTTGTACGAACCCAAGCATAATAAGTAGTCCCAGGCGTCAACCCAGTTAAATTAACTGAAGAACTTGTCGTAAGTAACCAAGAAGTAGGTGCCATATTACTAGTTGTAACTGCATATTGGTAGCCAACAACACCTGAAGTGCTTGAACCAACCCAATTAAATGTAGCTGAACCTGGATTGTTATTTGTAATTGTCAACGGAGTATCAACAGCAGGGCAAGGTAAAGTTGAAAACAAGATACTGTTCCAAGCTGAAAAACTAGTAGCACTGCATTTGTTCCTTACGTGCAAATAATAAGATGAACCAACATTTAAACTGCTTGCAGTAATAAATGTGTCAGAAATATATGTTCCAGATGATGGCGGTGTAGCTGAAGTATTAATGGTATATTCATAACCTAAAGTAGAAGTAACAGAATTCCATTTTAAGGTTGCAGTATTTAAGGTGACATTTGTAGAGGATAGACCAAAAGTTGGGAAACAAGTAACATTATTAACGTTTGCAGCTAAAATATTGATACTTCCATTTGTTGTGTTTTTAGTTAAGGTAATACTTGAAATGGCTTTTAATGAGTTTAATAAAGTCATTGTCAATTTTACTTCGAACAATTTTGGAGTTAACGTAGTAGTCGAACCATCTAATAACCCTGTTGCTCTTGCCACTCTTCCGAATCCTTGCATTGCAATATTTGTAGCTGAAACAAACCAGTCTGTAAATGTAATGTTTGAAAAAATCTGGGTAGAATTGTCACTAAAAGTAACAGTAATGTTACCTGTTACGGTACCTGTTGCATCGCCAGCACCTACTAATAAGTAAATATCTCCTCTTAGATTTGTATTCAACAAAGACAGCGTTCCTAATTGACCAGAAGTAGTTAGTTTTAAAGAATTAGCTCCAGTATAATTAGCAAGTTGCCACGAAACACCAGTTGTACTCATACTATTTATCACTCCATTTGCGGGTAAATTATATGTTGGTGAAGGACTAGTTGCATTTAGCTTATAATCTGGTGCAACAAGGCAGTAGTTTACATTATCAAAGGATGCAGTTGTAGAAGTCGTGGGGACACCTACACCGTTGGCAATTACATCGTGGTTAAACCCACTTAGTGCTACTTGGGTAAACCCAGCTTTAACATCTGTATTTACAAACGCTAACAATGCTGCAAAAACGAACTTGAAAAGTGGTTGAGTAAATTTCTTTTTCATTGAAGAAAAATATTTAGAGGCTTAATTTACGTAAAATTTGTGTCTGCAAAATAGATTTGTCCCTTGATTTCCCCAAAAAAACTGTTTAGACAAACCATGAAACTAATTCTGACTGTATTTCTACTTACTGTTTCTCAATTTATTTTAGCTCAAAATACAGAGTCTTTTCATTTTCAAAACGGCGATTTTCTTTTTCAAGATATTGATTGTGGACCACTTTGTGATGCCATAGAAAAAGTAACGCCTGCATATAAAGACAAGCACTTTTCCCATGTTGGTTTGGTGGTTGTGAAAAATGATTCGGTTTGGGTAGTTGAAGCAATTGGAGAAAAAGTTCATTTAACTACAGTAAACGATTTTCTGAAAAGACAAACAAATATCATAGGGAAACCCAAAGTTGTTGTTGGTAGGTTACGAAATGAGTTTGAAAAATTAAATGAAAAGGCAGTCTTATTTGCATTGAATCAAGATGGGGTTCTTTATGATGATGCTTTTCTTCCCAATAACGGAAAATACTATTGTAGTGAATTGATATTCGATGCCTACAAATTTGCAAACAATGGTGCAGCCTTTTTTCACCTTCAACCCATGACGTTTAAAGATCCAAATACTAAAAAGTCTTTTCCTGCTTGGAAGGATTATTATCGTAAGATAAACAAGAAAATTCCTGAAGGGGTTAAAGGTTGTAATCCAGGGTTGCTTGCCAACGATAATCATCTCCAAATCGTTTATTCCTTTTATTGAACTCTTCTATTTACAAAAAACCTCATTGCTTGTAACAATGAGGTTTTTCAAAGGAAATTTATGCAGAATTAATAGTCTAAACTATTCCACTTATTGTCGTCATTAAGCGGCTTGTTATCGTTGTTGTCTAAACGATTGAAATTAGGCTCATTATTTGTCTTTGGCTGGCTATTATTTCTTTCGGAATTGTAAGGTCTTCTTTCAGCGTTATGGGGTCTGTCATTAGAACTACGGTCAGAATTATAGGGTCTATCTGAATTGTAAGGTCTTCTTTCAGAATTATATGGTCTATCACTAGATGGACCTCTTTCGGAGTTGTATGGTCTATCGCTAGAAGGTCTTCTTTCGGAGTTGTATGGTCTATCACTAGAAGGTCTTCTGTCAGAGTTATAAGGTCTATCGCTTGCTGGTCTTCTGTCGGAGTTATACGGTCTATCACTATTAAAAGTTCTCCGTGGTGCGTTAGGGTCGCTATTGTAGCTTCCTCCGTTAGAGTCTCTATTATAACTTCCGCCACCTGAAGGTCTTCTGTTTCTGTCGCCGCTACTTGGTCTGAAGCTGCCACTTCCACCAGCACCTTTAGTCACGTTGGCTTCTTTTACGTTGATAATCATCCCGTCAAGAAAAGTCATGTCGAGGTTGATAATTGCTTCTTTGCCTTCGTTTTTTTCAGACATTTGAACAAAACCAAAACCCTTTGGCATTCCAGTAGCAGGGTCAACAATGATTTTTGTGGAAACCACTATACCAAATTCTGAAAAGGCTTTATCTAGTTCTTTTTCTGAAGTTGTGGGGCTCAGATTGCTAACGTAGAGATTCATAAAAGAGAATGTTTTTAATTTAGAGTTTATAGCAAATATAATTGCTCTTTCTGTTTTTTTACAAGGTAAAGATACAATTCCACTTTTTACAATTCCAACTTAATTATTTCCTAAAAATTTATTGTTTATGTAAGAGGTTCCTACCTTTGCCTAAAATAATATTTTATGAGTTCAGAAATTCAAAATATCCAATTAGGCACAGGTCTAGGAAAATTATTGTTCGATAGCACTCGTGATCAAGTGCAAAAAATCCTTGGAAAACCCTCAGAAGTTGAACGCTATTCTCTATCTGAAATAAAAGGTGACGAAACGGAAGCCTGGCACTATGATGAACTTTCGCTTTCTCTTTCTTTCGATGAAGAAAACAATTGGTTGCTCAGCAGTGTTGCCATCAGTTCTGATGAATTTTTGTTGGATGGTAAGCCATTGATTGGCAGAAACAAACAAGAAGTGTTAGAAGACTTTCGCAAGAAAGGTTACGGAGAACCTGAAGAAGACGAAGAAATATCTCGTGAAGATCCAGGTTGCAGTTTATATATCGTTGAAGAGTCTGGTATCAGTCTTTGGTTTGAGGGCGATGAGTTGACAGAAGCTCAATTAAGTGTTTATGTAGGTGAAGAGGAATAATTTCAAAAAGAAATAAGCATAAAAAATCCCTGTGTTAGCAGGGATTTTTTATTTCGGTAATAACATTCTATAGTCTACTCTTACTTTTCCAGTACTAATATCTTCTAGCTTTTTCTTGATAAGTCTTTTCTTTAAATGAGGCAAATAATCTATAAATAGTTTACCATCAATGTGGTCATATTCATGAAGAATGACCCTTCCTGTAATTCCATCGAAAATGCTTTCTTGTTCTTGGAAGTTTTCATCTAAAAATTTGATACGAACCGAAGCGTGACGACTAATATCTTCTCTCACTTTTGGAATGCTGAGGCACCCTTCGTTATATGACCAAGGTTTTCCTGACTCTTCAATTTTTTGTGCGTTGATGAAAACTTGCTTGATTGGTTTTTCATCAGGGTATTCAAGTTTGTCTTCATTGTCAAATCCTTCTACAATTTGCTCGGTATCTACTACAAACAAACGTATTCCACGATTCACTTGAGGCGCGGCAATGCCAACTCCATTGGTATGATACATGGTTGCCCACATATCTTCAATGAGTTTTTGCAATTCAGGATATTCAGGGGTGATGTCTTCACACATTTTTCGAAGCATGTGATGACCATAGGCTACTACAGGTAAAACCATTTAATTGATGATTTTTTATTAGATTTTTATAATTAAGGTTGCAAATATAGCTATTGGCTTTCAAGATATTCTTGCAATAGAATTACGGCACTTACAGCATCAATTAACTCTTTTTGTTCTCGCTCTTTCTTTTTCAATCCCATTTGAGCAATAGCTTTTGATGCCATGCTTGAAGTCATGCGTTCGTCAGCTTTTTCAATAGGAATATTTGGAAAAACATGTTGAAACTTGGGGATAAATTTCTCAACAAGTGGGGTGGCATCTGTAGCCGAATCATCAAAGTTGAGAGGGTAGCCAATTATTATTTTTTCTACAGGTTCAGTACTGCAATATTTTTTCAAAAAACCAATGAGTTCTTTTGTATCAACGGTTTCTAATGCAGTGGCAATTATTTTATTAGGGTCTGTCACGGCAATGCCTGTTCTTTTCTTTCCGTAATCTATTGCAAGGATGCGCGCCATAATTATTTCTTTTTCACTAAGGATAAAACAACCGTTCCGTGCTTGCTCACAATTTCTTTTTCAGAATTACGCAATGCCAAAAACTTTCTTTGTAGTAATTGGATTTTTTCAGGATCGGTTTCTGTTCTGAAATGCTGTGTAAGCTCTTCTTGCATTTTCAAAATTTTTTTCAACTCGAAATAAGATAGCGCACTGTCAAGTTCATTAAGATAATTATGTTCCCCATTCAGCGATTCAATTTGGTATAGTTCTTTCCAATTATGACTGATTTCATTTCTTGTGTGCAAAATGGTAATCATTTGCCTGCGAATAGTTTCGTCAGGATAATTGAGAAAGTAACTCATTTCCGGATATTGCTCATAAACTTTCTTGAAATTGAAGTAGGCAGCATAAATCTCGCTCACTGCTTTGGTGGTAAATAGCTCAGGATCCACACGTTCATAAATCATTGATGCCGCACTTTCATATCCTGCATAACTTTTGAAGCCATGTTCTATCAAAGCTCTAATCAATTCCCATTCTTGCAATGCTTCTGCATCTAATTTATTAATGGAGAGAATGGGTTCGGGAAAATCAGTTGTTGCTTCTTGTGGGATAGGATTATCTTCTTCTCTTCTCGAAATTCTTCTTTCTTGTTCAACTCTATCGCGAATGAATTTGTTGATAAGGTTAACTAATCCAGCTTCTTCAATTTGTAGTTTACTTGCCGTTTCGCGGATATAATAATCTTGCAACGCAAAGTCTTCTGCCTTATTGATTTTAGAAATGCTTTCGGCTATTTCATTAATAAGTTTCGATTTGGCAATGGGGTCATTCCCTACATCTTTTAAACCAACTTGTACCCGAAAAGAAATGACATCTTGTTTATTGCTTTTCACGTATTCATGAAAACCAGAAGAGCCTTGCTTTTGAATAAAACTATCAGGGTCTTCGCCTTCGGGTAGCAACACGAGTTTTACATTGAAGCTTTGCGACAAAGCCATGTCCAACCCACGCAATGCAGCCTTTACGCCCGCAGCATCACCATCGTAAAGTATAGTAAGGTTTTTGGTAAGCTGACCAATCAATCGAAGTTGATCTTCTGTAAGCGAAGTTCCGCTACTCGCTAATACATTTTCTACGCCACCTTGGTGTAAACTGATAACATCGGTATAGCCTTCCACCAAAAAACATTCGTCTTGCTTATTGATTGCCTGTCGGCTTTGAAACATGCCATATAGCACTTTGCTTTTGACATAGAGTTCATTCTCTGGCGAATTGATGTACTTGGGTGCTTTGTCGTTGCTTTTTAAAATGCGGGCACCAAATCCAAGCACACGACCCGTCATGTTTTGAATAGGGAAAATGACCCTACCACGATAATTATCAAAAAACTGACCGTTGCGGTTTTTTATCAATCCTGCTTTTTCAAGCAGTTCGGTGGTATATCCTTTTTGGGTGGCTTCTTTATAAAAACTTTGTCCGTCTTCGGCATTATAACCTAAATGAAAACGGTCGATGATTTCTTTTCTTAAACCTCTTTGCTTAAAATAAGATAGTCCTATGTTTTGCCCTTCTTCAGTTTGTAGCAATGATTCGTTGAAAAACTTAGCCGCATATTCGTTTAAGATGCGTAAAGCTTCTTCTACTTGATGATGCTGAATTTGTTCTTGAGACCGCTCTGTTTCTTCAAGCGCAATTTTATAATAGTCAGCCAGCCAATGAATGGCTTCAGGGTAAGTGAGTTTTTCATGCTCTTGCACAAAATTGACCACATTGCCTGCCTTACCACAACCAAAACATTTGTAAATGCCCTTTGATGCGCTCACCGAAAACGAAGGTGTTTTCTCAGAATGAAAAGGGCAATTAGCTATATAATTGGCACCCCGTTTTTTCAAACGAACAAACTGCCCGACAATTTCAATAATGTCGGCGCGGTTCATCACTTCCTGTATGCTCGATTGAAGAATCACTAAGCGAAGATAATGAGTGAGGATTTAATGGGGGAGTGGATTGGTGCTTTGACAAACTGCTTTGCCAAACTTCGGTTAATGGATTTTCACTATGATTACTTCAAAAAGACAATTAGTTACTTAGAAAGAGACACTAATTCTCTTTAAAGGTAAATTAATTACATGGTAAGGTAAATTAATGATCTCAAAATGTAAACTAATGATATAGTAGAGTAAATTCATGATTGCAAAAGGTTAACTAATTACATCGAAAAGTACATAAATGATTTAGTAAGGTAGATTAATGACTACTAAAAGACAACTCACAACAACTCAAACTAAAGTATCGGCATAAAAAAACTTCCGCTTTGGGGGCGGAAGTTTTTTTATGATTTTTTTTATGTATTGACTACAAGAGTTATTGGCAATAATTTATAAGAATTGTCTCAAATAACATCATTTTTCTTTTTTGCATCTTGAGTGGTTTCCTTTTTCTTCCTCCCTGCATCTTTCAAAGACTTGTCAACAAGCCATTCAATTTGTCCGTTAACACTTCGAAATTCATCGGCAGCCCATTTTTCAAGGGCTTTATAAGTGTCTTCGTCCACTCTTAAAACAAAACTTTTTTTTGCGGCCAAAATGAAATGATTTGAAATTTAGGGTTAGGAATACAAGGTGCCTGTATTTAAAACAGGTTGTGCGCCACGTTCACCACAAAGTACAACCAATAAATTGCTCACCATCGTTGCTTTCTTTTCTTCATCTAGTTCCACAATTTGTTTACTGCTCAACATTTCCAAAGCCATTTCCACCATGCCCACAGCGCCTTCTACAATTTTATAACGAGCGGCTACAATGGCAGTAGCTTGTTGGCGTTGCAACATTGCCCCAGCAATTTCTTGTGCATATGCAAGGTGCATGATGCGTGCTTCGTTCACCAAAATTCCCGCTGTTGATAACCGTTCGTTTAGTTCTTGCTCCAAAAGTTCATTTACTTTCTGACCGCCTTCACGCAATGTGATGTTAGCATGCTCATCTTCAATATTGTCGTAAGCAAAACTAGTCGCTAAGTTTCTAAGTGCAGCTTCGCTTTGTGTTTTTACATAAGAGTTGAAATCGGCAACTTCATAAGCAGCTTTATAAGTGTTCTGAATTTGCCACACAATGACAGCGCCTATTTCAATGGGGTTACCCATTTTGTCGTTTACTTTCAGGGTAGGCGTTGCGAGGTTTTGTGCACGAAGACTGAGTTTGCTGCTAGTGTAAAATGGATTGATAAATAAAAGTCCGTTTTCTTTTACACTGCCTACATACTTTCCAAAAAGGGTCAATACTCTTGCATGGTTAGGTTGAATAATCATCAAGCCTTTCCAAACAAAAACGGTGATGATGAGGCAAGGAATTGCACCCCAAAGTAGCATGATGTTTTGTTCTACTTGTGACAGTAAATAAACTGAGAGTAAAAAAGTGGCTATTGAAATGAATAGCGCTTGATAACCGTTGGTTGGTTTGGTAATCTTTTCCATAAAGTTTGATTTAATGATATCAATTTGATATCAAAAGTATATTGTCTAATTTTTCTGACCAAATATTTTTTTAAAAAGAAAAACTGACCTTTGAAACCATGGAAACAAACCAAGAAAGAATTCCTGTAAAAAGATTGGTCTCGAAAAGAGATATTGGCATCCAGGCATTTGAATTAGAAAACGGTCATCTTATGTTGGAAGCAACTTTCCTCGACCCATATCATCTCATTCGACTCAATATTCATGTAGAGCCTCAATCAAAAACAATAGTTCATGCAAAGAGTGAGTTTGCAAGTCATCCGCATACCGAATGTCCTTGTGTGGCAGAGAAAGCCAAACTATTGGTTGGGTTGAAAATAGAAAGAGGAATTACCAAACACATTTCCTTGCGCATAGGTGGCAGTGAAGGTTGCATTCACTTGCGAGAACTTACTTTAGAAACTATCAATTTTGCAGCAACAACCTTGATTGGTTTTGATGATGGTTTTGGTTTGATGAGTCGTGAGTTTAACATGCTTGATGAAGCAAAGCGCATGGAACTTTCAGGACATTTACTCAAAGGCAGTTGCTGTGTTTATAAATAAATCAACTTAAATCAAACTCTTCAGTTTAATAAGAAAAGCTTCCACTTCTTGTTCACTAGTATCAAAGGAACACATCAAGCGCACTTCGTTGGTGAAATCATTCCATACATAAAACGGATATTCAACTTGAAGAGCGGGGATAATATCTTTGGGTAGAATAGTAAAAACCACATTGGCGTCTACAGGTTTGGTGATTTGTACTTGCGAAATTTCTTTTAGACCATTAAATAAAACTTGCGCCATTTGATTGGCATGATTGGCTGGTTTTTTCCAGAGTTCATTGATGAAAAGGGCTTCAAATTGGGCAGCAATAAATCTTGTTTTAGAAGCCAATTGCATTACTTGCTTTTGTTTGAATCGAATTTTCTCTGCTAAACTTTTATTGAAAACCACCACCGCTTCGCCATACATCATTCCAATCTTTGTTCCTCCAAGTGAAAGAATATCAGCGCCGACATCAGTGCTTATTTCTTTTAAACTACAACCCAAACTTGCTGCAGCATTGAAAAACCTTGAGCCATCAATATGATAATACAAATCGTGTTGCTTGGCTAAGTCACCAATTTCTTTAAGATGAGCGGACGAATAAACCGTTCCATATTCCGTGGTTTGGGTAACGGATATCATTGCAGGTTGTGCATAATGAATATCGCCTTTTCGAATGATTCTTTGTTCAATTGCTACTACTTCTATTTTGCCTTCTTCATTAATAGGAATCGGAAAAAAACGACAACCTGTAATGGTTTCAGGTGCGGTGGATTCATCGCAGTAAATATGAGAAAGGTCGGCACAAAGCACAGAGTTGAAGGTTTGTGTGGCGCTTGAAATACTCAACACATTAGCCCCAGTTCCGTTGAAGACAAACAACACTTCCACCTCGGCACCAAACACTTCACAAAATTGTTGGCGCACTCTTTCCGTCAGCACATCATTGCCATAAGACACCGCATGTTCGCTGTTGGCTGCATGCAATGCTTGCATCACTTCGGGCAAAACGCCTGCATAATTATCGCTCGCAAAACTTTTCATCTTTTCTTGTTTTTCAAGAGTGAAAATAGGAGAACAATTGCAAGTGAAAAAAACTTCAAAATTGATTGCTTAGTTTTGGGGATGATTTCTACTGCTTTTACAACTTCCGCATCACAAGTTTATTTAGAAAAAGAAGAGCGTTTTGGCGCACATAATTACCATCCAATTCCTGTAGTTATTGATAGAGGAGAGGGCGTTTTTATGTGGGATGTGGAAGGAAAAAGGTATTTCGATTTTCTTTCGGGTTACTCAGCAGTGAATCAAGGTCATTGTCATCCTAAAATCATTCAAACACTTATTGAACAAGCACAGACGCTTACGTTAACCTCTCGCGCTTTTCATAATAATTGGTTCGGCGAATATGCCGAATACATCACTTCGCTTTTTGGCTACGACAAAGTGTTGCCAATGAACACAGGTGTTGAAGCCGTTGAAACGGCTTTAAAACTCGCGCGTAAATGGGCTTATGAAGTGAAAGGCATTGACGAAAACAATGCTAAGATTTTGGTGTGCACACACAATTTTCACGGACGAACTTTAAATGTAGTTTCTTTTAGCACCGACCCTTCTTCTAAAAGAAATTTCGGACCGTTTATGCCCGGTTATGAAGTAATTCCTTTCAACGATTTAAATGCTTTGGAAGCAGCTTTGCAAGATAAAAATGTATGTGGGTTTTTGGTAGAACCTATTCAAGGAGAAGCAGGTGTGGTGGTGCCCGATGAAGGCTATTTGAGCAAAGCAGCCGCCATGTGTCAAGCTGCCAATGTGTTGTTTATTGCTGATGAAATTCAAACAGGATTGGCACGTACAGGAATGATGCTTGCTTGCGATCACGAAGCGGTGCGCCCCGATATTTTGATTCTTGGTAAAGCCCTTTCGGGAGGAACACTGCCTGTGAGTGCGGTGCTTGCCGATGACGAAATTATGCTCACCATCAAAGCTGGCGAACATGGTTCTACTTATGGTGGCAATCCTTTGGCTTGCCGTGTGGCTATTGCTTCTTTACAAGTTTTGAAAGAAGAAAAGATGGCAGAAAATGCAGCCATTCAAGGTGCATATTTAAGGAAGAAATTGCTTGATTTAAACCATCCTCATATTTCCATTGTTCGTGGAAAAGGGTTACTGAATGCGATTGTTATTGATCATCCCAACAAAGAAGCTGCTTGGGATTTATGCTTGAAGATGAAAGATAATGGCTTGCTTGCCAAACCTACACACGGTGATAAAATTCGTTTCGCACCACCACTCATAATTACCCAAGAACACATAGATGAATGTGTGGAGATTATTAGTAGTTCGTTGGCGAGTTTGTAGTTGGTTTTTCTTGTTTGTAAAGGAAACTTAGATCACACTGAGTTTTCTTTTAGAGTTTTGATCAATTCTTATGTTTTATGAACCTTTTTGGGTTCTTGTGTTTATTTAAAAAAAAAGGGACTATACATCTTCAGCGCCTTTTTGTTTTCCTCCAATTTCTTCATTCCTTTTTTTGAAAGTAGTTTTACAACCTCAATTCGATACTTAAATACAATACATGCAGGTTTACAAATTTGGTGGGGCATCCATAGCCACACCTGAAAGAATGAAGGCTTTGTTGCCCATTATCAAAGAATCCAAAGACCAATTGGTGTTGGTGGTTTCGGCAATGGGCAAAACAACCAATGCCTTAGAGGCTATTGTAAACGCCGCCTGCAAAAACAATAATGAAGAAGCCAAGCAATTGGCGCAGGAATTAGAACAGCAACACCTACAATATGCTAATGAAATTTTAAACGAAACCAACTATCTGACTTTTGCTAAAGATTTCCATGTGCTCTTCACCGAATTGCTTTGGGCAATAGATGATGTAGATGCTACCAAGTATGATTATTCCTACGACCAAATAGTGTGTTTGGGTGAAATTTTTTCTACTAAAATTTTCGCCTATTACCTGCAACAAGAAGGCGAAAATCTGGAATGGATAGATGCCCGCGATGTTTTCCGTACAGACGATACCTACCGCGATGCTGTAGTAGATTGGCATTTTTCGGAAGCAAATGCAAAAGAGAAAATGGCAGGACTGCTGCTTCAAGGGAAGAAAATAGTTACCCAGGGATTTATTGGAGCCACCCAAGATAATGTTTCCGTGACCTTAGGTCGTGAAGGTTCGGATTATACAGCGGCAATGCTTGCTGCGATGTTACAAGCAAAAAGCGTAACGATTTGGAAAGATGTTGAAGGCTTCCTCAATGCCGACCCTAAAGAGTTTCAAAACACCGTAAAAATTGAAGCTATCTCTTATCACGAAGTGATTGAAATGGCTTATTACGGAGCGCAGGTCATTCACCCCAAAACCATTAAACCCCTTCAAAACAACAGTATCCCGTTGTATGTAAAGTGCTTTTTGAATAAGGAATTGGAAGGCACTTTGATTCAAAATGATGTCAATAGCATTTTCTATCCACCATTGATTGTGTTGAAAAAAGACCAAGTACTTTTACAAGTTACGACAAGAGATTTTTCTTTTATTACAGAAGACAACCTGAGTTTTATTTACAGCATTTTCCACGATCTTAAAATTAAAATTAACCTCATTCAAAACGCTGCGATTTCCTTTGTTGCCTGTATTGATAACAAAGCAGATAAAATCAAACAATTGGTTGCAACATTGGAAAAAGACTATTCGGTATTGAGAAATGAAAATGTGGGTTTGCTTACTGTTCGTCATTACACACCTGATATTTTGAACGAGCTAACTAAAAACAAGTATATATTATTGGAGCAAAAGACAAGGAAGACAGTTCAGGTGGTTTTGAAATGATGAAATGCTCAAAACGCTGACATATATCAGCCTTTGTTGGTAGAAAGTGAATTTCAGCCTACTTTGCGCCCCGATTTAAAGACATAAATTCTTATGGTCATAGGCGTTTTAAAGGAGCAAGCTCCTGAAACCCGAGTTTCATTAGTACCGGAAGTAGTTGCACAGTTTGTGAAAATGAATGTTACTGTGTACATTGAAGATGGCGCGGGCGAACGAGCTTTTTTCAGCAATTCTTCTTACACAGATGCTGGTGCAAGCATTAAAGATGCGGCATCCGTAGCTAAAGAAGCAGACATCCTGCTCAGCTTCCATCCTCAAAATGTTCCTGCTCAAATTAAGTCTGGCGCTATAGTCGTTGGTGTTTTCCAACCACTTTTTCAAAGCGTTATGATGAAAGAATGGGCTAGCAAAGGATGGACTGTGTTTAGCATGGACATGATTCCTCGTACTACTCGTGCACAAGCAATGGATGTGTTGAGTTCACAAGCAAATATTGCTGGTTATAAAGCGGTTTTATTAGCAGCATTTCAATACAGTCGTTATTTTCCAATGTTCATGACTGCTGCAGGTAGTATTGCTCCTGCAAAAGTGTTGATATTGGGTGCAGGTGTTGCAGGTCTTCAAGCCATTGCCACTGCTCGCCGTCTCGGTGCTGTGGTAGAAGTTTTTGATACGCGCCCAGCAGTAAAGGAAGAAGTAATGAGCCTTGGAGCAAAATTCGTAGAAGTAGAAGGCGCTGCCGATGCTTCAAAAGCAGGTGGTTATGCTGTAGAACAAAGCGAAGAGTTTCAACAGAAACAAAAAGCAAAGATTCACGAACACGCCAAGAAATCAGACATTATCATTACTACCGCTCAAATCCCTGGCAGAAAAGCACCGATTCTCATCACCAAAGAAATGATAGAAGATATGCGTGCTGGTTCTGTAATCATTGATTTGGCTTCCGTTACTGGCGGTAATACCGATTTGACAAAGGATTGTGAAACTATCATGCATAAAGGCGTTACTATCATTGGTAATTCTGCTTTACCTGCAACAACTTCTTCTGATGCAAGTAAATTATACAGCAAGAACATGTTGAACTTCCTTAAACTCATCATTAACAAAGAAGGAAGCATTAACCTTAATTGGGAAGATGATATTGTGAAAGGTTCTTGTATGGCGCACGATTCTAAGATTGTCAACGATAGACTTCAAGCATTAATTTCATAAATAAGTAAAATATTTATAAATAATATGGATTTCTTAACGAACCTTTTTACAGATCCGGCAACTTATCGTTTAATCACTATCGTTATTCTTTCCATCTTTTTGGGAATTGAAGTGATTTCTCGAGTGCCTTCTGTTTTACACACACCTTTAATGAGTGGTGCCAACGCCATTCATGGAGTAGTAATCATCGGAGCTATCATTGTTATGGGTCAAGCTTCAACTGATGACTATCTGGCACTTACGCTTGGTTTCCTTGCCGTCATTCTCGGAACATTGAATGTGGTTGGCGGTTTTGTGGTTACTGACAGAATGTTGGAAATGTTTGATAAAAAGAAAAAGAAGAAAAAATAATTCACAACCTTTTCTAAAGTTTCAAATTTTGGAAAAGCTCTTTAAATAAAATAAACAATGGAATCAATATTGCTTCCTTTAAGCTATCTCATAGGCTCAGTCACATTCATCATGGGTTTGAAAATGCTTTCTCACCCTGATTCAGCACGCAAAGGAAATCTTGTGGCTGCTTTTGGTATGACCATAGCCATTTTCGCAACCATTTTTTTGTATAAAAATGAAGCAGGAGCATCTCTTGGTAATTATCCTTGGATTTTTTGCGGACTACTTATTGGAACCTTTGTAGGTACGATTGCTGCCAAAAAAGTACAAATGACAGCCATGCCTGAAATGGTAAGCTTGTTCAATGGTATGGGAGGCGCTTGTGCCATGCTCATTTCATTAATTGAATACCACCACGACCCCAATCCAGAAACGGGCAAACTCGTAGTCATTATTTTAGGAATGATTATCGGTACGGTATCTTTTGCGGGTAGCATGGTTGCTTGGGGAAAACTCAATGGAAGAATCAACGACCACACTATTCCGGGCGCACAAATCATCAACTTCTTGCTTTTTGGCGGACTTTTATTCTTAGCTATAATGCTCATTGGCGGATTTAGTACTTCATCTGCGTTCTTTTATGGCATGTTAGCACTTGCTGCTCTTTATGGAATCTTGTTTGTAATGCCAATTGGCGGTGCAGATATGCCGGTAGTAATTTCTTTATTGAACTCTTTTACAGGTTGTGCCGCGGCTTTCGGAGGATTTTTATACAACAATCCTGTTATGCTTACAGGCGGTATCCTTGTAGGTTCTGCGGGTACCATTCTTACTATTTTGATGTGTAACGCCATGAATCGTTCGTTGAAAAACGTACTGATTGGTTCGTTTGGTGGAAATAAAACCATTGCTGGTGGTGGAGTTTCAAAAGAAGGAGGCAACTACAAAGAAATTTCTTTGAGCGACACAGCTGTGTTAATGGCTTATGCTCAAAAAGTAATGATTATTCCAGGTTATGGTTTGGCAGTGGCGCAAGCACAACATGCTTGTCATGAACTTGAAAAAGTATTAAACGAAAAAGGAGTGGAAGTGAGTTATGGTATTCATCCGGTTGCGGGTCGTATGCCAGGACACATGAACGTTCTGCTTGCAGAAGCTGATGTTCCTTACGAAAAATTGAAGGAAATGGAAGATGCCAATGATGAAATGAGCACTACCAATGTAGTGATGATTATTGGTGCAAATGACGTAGTAAATCCAGCGGCTAAAGAAGACCCTGCAAGTCCTATTTACGGAATGCCAATTCTTGAAGTTGAAAAAGCCGACCATGTGATTGTGAACAAGCGTAGCATGAAACCAGGTTATGCAGGTATTGAAAACGACCTTTTCTACAAACCTAAAACTTCAATGCTTTTTGGCGATGCTAAGAAAGTATTGCAAGACTTGGTGAGTGAATTGAAAAATGTTTAAGTAAAAATTAGAAGTACAAAATACTAAAATCTAAAAAAGCTGCATTTGGGCGGCTTTTTTTATGATAATAGAAGAAGAAGCGCACCAAAGTCCAATTAATTGTTAAATAAATCTATAAAGTTTTAGAAACCTGTTAGATTTTAGGATCAATCCCATCTCTTAAAAGATGATTTTTTAATGAACTTTGTGTTCTTTACTTCTTAGATACCTTTTTTCTTTGTGTTAAAAAAATAGTTGACAGTTACAAAAATCATACAACCTTTACTATATCGGGCACAAACAAACTAATGTTGCCATTGTTGCGAATGACATCGCGCACAAGTGTTGATGAAATGGTAGAATAAATTGGCGAGCAGGTAAGAAAAATAGTTTCGATATCGGGCGCTAACATACGGTTCATATCGGCAATGGCTTTTTCATACTCAAAGTCGGAGATATAGCGAATGCCCCGAAGGATGTAATGGGCATTAATTTCTTTGCAATAATCAATAGTCAAGCCCTTATAGCCCACAACTTCGATACGCGGGTCTTCATGAAATAGCTCTTGCATCCAAGCACAACGCTGCTCTACACTAAACATAGGTTCTTTGGATGAATTGATACCTATGCCTATCACTAGTTTGTCAAACAAAGAGGCAGCACGTTCAATAATATCCACATGCCCTTTGGTAATGGGGTCAAATGTTCCTGGAAATAAACAGATGCGTTCCATGTTATGCTTCGGTTGGTTGTTTAAAAAAACTAAAAACGGTGGTGCCATAATTTTTCATTCTCATAAAATGAGGATGTTGTTGGTAATCGTTGCGCGGGGTGTGTTCCAATACAAAAATCCCATAGGGAAGCAGCATGTTTTTTTCGAACACTAGCAATGGGAGTTCGTCAATGTTTTCTAAGGCATAAGGAGGTCCTGCAAAAATAAAATGATATCGTTCGGTACTTTGTTTCATAAACCGAAACACATCGCCCTTAATGATGTTCATTTTATCATAAATCCCCAATGCTTGCGCCGTCTTTTTAATGAAAAGAATGCTTGTGGCATCTCGCTCAATAAGCGTTAAATCGGTTGCACCACGAGAAGCTAATTCGTAGCTGATACTGCCCGTACCACCAAATATGTCGCAGGTTTTTGCATGTTCAAAATCGAGGAGGTTTTCAAGCGTATTGAATAGTCCCTCTTTAGCAACATCTGTAGTAGGTCGCGCAGGAATATTTGCAGGAGGATTGAATCTTCTGCCACTAAACTCGCCACCTACAATGCGCATGTATATAGTCTTTGAAACAAACTTACGGTTGATGCCCAATCAGGGTTTGTTACCATCACACCTGCTTCCATTGCTTTGATGTTGGGAATATATTGAGTGAGGTCATCTGCAACTCTATTCAAGTCGTTAAATGCTGTAGTATAAAACACTTCCACTTCATCAATTGGTTGGTTAAACTCCTTGCACACTTGCAACAATTTGTAGGCAATATCTTCTACCGTTTGGTATTGAAAAGCCTGATGCCATTGTAGCGTTCTGTGTTTGTAGTAGGTAGCTGCTATCATATTGCCAGTCAGAGCAATTTGAAAAGCACTTTCAGCTTTGTATAATTGAGTGAATTGAAAAGCGCCTAATGGCAAGAACCTTGCATTGGGACAATAGCGAGCAGCAAGTCCTTTGATGGCAGATGGCCAAGCAAAAAGGTAAGTTGCTTTTTCTTCTTGAATATTGAATTGGTCTATGGATTCGCTTTCTTCAATAAAAAATATTTTTTTCAACCAAGTACTAGCAGTTACGGGATCATAAAGGTTATTAGGTACCAACATGTTTTTATGGGAAAGTACATAAATAGCCACCACCAATTCAGGTCTTTGTAAAAGAGGTTCTTCAGCAAAACGATGATCAAAAAAATCAGGAACCCAATCTTGTAAATCTTTTGGATAGTCGTTATAACGAATCATGAGCATATCGCCACGGTCGCTGAATCCACCGATTACGAATCCTTTGGGAAGAATGACACAAATAATTTTTGATACTTGTGCCAGCAGGGCATCGCCCTCTACCACATTGTATGTTTTATAGTTGACTACGCTGGAAGATGTTTCTATCATAAAATGGCAATACAATAGTAGAATTATTTTGTGAAATTCTAATCAAGAAAAGCCATGACATCAACCAAAGCTTTGTGCTTATCTTACTCCCGATTTCAATTTTTGTGAAAGCAGTCATCTCCAATAAATACATTATTCGCCTTGCATTGCCCATTTTGTTTGCGCAAATTATTCCGCAAATAAGTTTTGTGGCTAACTCCATTTTCCTCGGGAAATTTGGAGAGTTGGAGCTTCGTGTAAATGGAGTGGCGGGAATCTTTTATCTCACTTTTGCTATGGTGGGTTATGGTTTGAGCAATGGTATGCAAATCATGTTTAGTAGGCGTGCTGGTGAAGGAGATAGTAGAGGACTTGCTGCTTCTCTTTCTACTGGTTTATTACTTTCATTTCTTTGCAGTATGGGCATGATGATGCTTTGTCTTTGGCTGGCACCTATCATTTTTAGTTTCAGTCTTCACGACCAACAAAACATTTCAAGCAGTGTTAATTTTTTATACATTAGAGTATGGGGCTTACCTTTTCTCATGCTCACACAATTGCTCAATGGGTTTTTCATTTCCATTCAACAGTCGAGGTTTTTGGTTTATGGTTCATTAGCCGCAACAGTAGTCAATATTCTTTTTGATTACCTACTCATTTTCGGGCATGCAGGTTTTCCTATCATGGGCATTGTAGGTGCAGCCGTTGCTTCTATTCTCGCTGAGTTGGTTCAATGTTTGGTAATGTTTTCTGTGTTTTTTTTCAACAGGTTTCATCATACATATCCTATTCATAAACAAATGAGTTTTGATGTTGCTTTATCTAAGAACAGTTTGAAAGTAGCATCTCCATTGATTATCCAGTATTTATTCAGCATCGGTGGTTGGCAGATTTTCTTCTTTTATGTTGAGCATTTAGGCAATCGAGAATTGGCTGCTTCTCAAATAATACGGAGCATGTTTGGGTTTATTTGGGTTGGTATTTGGGCATTCAGTGCTGTAAGCAACAATATGGTGAGCAATATTATTGGACAAGGCAAAAGCAATCAAGTAATGAATCTCGTCAAAAAAATTGCTACACTTAGCTTTGTTTACGCCTTTAGTATTTGTCTGCTTGTTTTTATTTTTTCTGAGAGTTTTATTGGCATTTATAGAAACGATTCTGCAATTATTGCGCTTGCAAAACCGGCAATGTTTCTTGTATTAGGCTCTACAATAATCATGTCGGCTTCTACAGTATTGTTTAACGCAGTGGTGGGCACTGGTAATACTATTATGAATCTCACGATGGAAATTACTGCTATCTTTTTATATCTCCTATATTGTTACTTTGTCATTGAGAAAATGAAATTATCGCTTACATGGGCGTGGGGGTCTGAGTATGTTTATTGGATTTCGCTTCTTGTCATTTCTTTCTTCTATTTAAGAAGTAAAAAATGGAAAGGGAAAGAAGTGTAAACGGAAAATTAAATTCCAATAAAAGAAATGTTGCTTACTATTTCCTTCCTTCTTGCTCTGCAAGATTAAAATCGCGATTGACTTCGGTTTGAGGTCCTTCTACTTTATTCCCTTTACTATCAACAAGTGTGAGTTTAATAGAATTCTTTCCCATAGAAAGATTTTTAAGCGAATAAGCTTTCCAATTATCAATACTTACAGATGTATTATTACCGGCAGAAGTAATGTCAGCTTTTACTTTGTAATGCTTGCCAAGTTTTGCATTCCAAACATAAAAATCAAACAACACATTGACTGCATCTTTTCCTAAATAGTCCCCTTTTGGACGGCTATAAAAAACCATCGGTGTTTTAGGTTCTTTCATTTTTACCAAGTTCCCATTTTCATTTATTTTGAAATGGTAAAGTACAGACGCACCTTTTTGTTTTAAAGACTCATGATAAGAGCGTGAAAGGAAACAAAGCACATAATGTTCTGAGTTTTTGGCTAAAATTATTTCTTGTTTAGGTTCATAAAGTGCTACGTAAGGTTTGTTGTCGAGAATGAAATGAATGTGTTGACCTTTATCGGAATTGCTACACATTTTTCCTATAGCATCATCAGTTTGATTTTTTAGTTGATAGTTTTTTACGTCAAAACTAAAAGTAATTCTTACTGAATCTCCTGATGGAATTGCCTTCACCTCTTTAATGGTGAGCTTTGCATCAGCAAATGCTGGAGATTGTGAAAAATCATTGACTGTAACCGAATTTTGTGCATGAGCAAAAGAAGAAAGTGCTAAGAGACAAACAAACAGAAATTTAGTAGGCATAGTAATTTATTTTGTTTGCAAAGCTATGTTTGTTTACTATTTATTCTGTTAGTAAATTCGAGTATTGGCTTTCAACGTTAATTATACATTTTCTAAAACCCTTAATTTTATTCTCAATGTTTCAACTCGAAAGTCCTTTTCAACCCGCCGGTGACCAACCCGCAGCAATTCATCACCTTACGGAAGGAATTGTTATGGGAGAACCATTTCAAACCCTTTTGGGTGTCACAGGGTCGGGAAAGACTTTTACGATTGCCAACGTTATTCAACAAGTTCAAAAACCTACCTTGGTTCTCACCCACAACAAGACGTTGGTAGCGCAATTATATGGTGAGTTTCGTCAGTTTTTTCCTAAAAATTCAGTTGAGTATTTTGTTTCTTACTACGATTATTATCAGCCTGAAGCTTATATTCCAACATCCAACACCTATATCGAAAAAGACCTTTCTATCAATGAAGAATTGGAGAAATTAAGACTTAGAGCAACTTCAAGTTTGCTGAGTGGTAGACGTGATATTATCGTGGTGGCTTCTGTGTCTTGTATATATGGAATAGGAAATCCTGCTGAATATGAAAACAGCATCATCCGCATTTCTAAAGGAGATAAAATTTCTAGAAACTTCTTTCTTCATTCCTTAGTAAATGCGTTGTACAATCGAAGTCAAGGGGAATTTGCAAGGGGTACTTTCCGAGTGCAAGGAGATACGATTGATATCAACCTGCCTTATGTAGATTATGGATATCGAATCAGTTTTTTTGGAGACGAAATTGATGAGATAGAAAGCTTTGAAATAGAATCTGGTAAGCGAATTGCGCCTATGGAAAACGCAGCTGTTTTTCCTGCTAATTTATATATAGCACCCAAAGACCAAATGGCGCAAATCATTCATGAAATTCAAGATGAAATGTTTGCTCAGTCGGAATATTTTAAAAGTATTGGTAAGCATGTAGAAGCACAACGAATCAAAGAGCGTGTATCTTATGATTTGGAAATGATTCAAGAATTAGGCTATTGCAGCGGTGTTGAAAATTATTCTCGGTTTTTGGACAGAAGAGAACCCGGAACAAGACCATTTTGTTTGATAGATTATTTTCCAAAAGATTTTTTATTGATTATAGATGAAAGCCACGTTACTATTCCACAAATTGGTGGTATGTATGGTGGCGACCGTAGCAGAAAAATGAACTTGGTAGATTATGGTTTTCGATTGCCATCTGCATTAGATAATCGCCCTTTAAATTTTCATGAGTTTGAAAATGTGCTCAATCAAATTGTTTTTGTTAGCGCAACTCCTGGTCCTTATGAATTAGAACAATGTGAAGGGGTGGTGATAGAACAAATTGTTCGCCCAACCGGCTTGCTCGATCCACCTATTGAAGTACGTCCGAGTATTAATCAAATAGATGATTTACTGGATGAAATTGACAAAAGAGTGAAAAATGGTGATCGTGTTTTGGTAACCACCCTCACCAAAAAAATGGCAGAAGAATTGGATAAATATTTGAAAAGGATTGACGTCAATTCACGATTTATCCACTCTGAAATTGATGCACTTGAACGAGTAGAAATATTAAGAGAATTAAGATTGGGAACTTTTGATGTCTTGGTTGGGGTGAATCTTTTAAGAGAAGGCTTGGACCTACCTGAAGTTTCTTTGATGGCTATTCTTGATGCTGATAAAGAAGGGTTTTTAAGAAATGAACGATCGCTTACCCAAATGGCAGGAAGAGCTGCAAGAAATGTAAATGGCATGGTTATTTTTTATGCTGATAAAATAACTAAAAGCATGCAACGAACCATAGACGAAACTGAACGCAGAAGAGAAAAACAAATTATGTATAACTTGGTACACGGCATTACGCCAACAACTATTCAAAAAAGTAAACAACAAATTTTTGGACAAACTTCTGTTTTAGACATCAAAGGTTTCGATGAAAACAGCAAATATGCCATTACTGATGACAGTTTTAATATTGCTGCAGAAGAAGAGTCGGTTTATAAAACTAGAGCTGAATTAGAGCAGCTTATCATTCAAACAAAAACGAAAATGGGAAAGCTGCAAAGGAAACTGACTTTATGGAAGCCGCACGTTTGAGAGATAAAATGTTAGGATATAAGAAGGATATAGAGGCATTAAAATAAGATTATCATGTTTTTTTGAATTATTATTTCAAAATCAACTAATTTAGAGCCAACGAAAACATCATTTTTTCTGTCTTAACTAAGCTAATTCGTAAAACTATGCGATTAATGATACGTTATTCCCAGTGCCTAATTGTTGTGCTGTTTTTTATGAGCATTCAAACAAAGGCTCAGTTGCAAATAACTACACCAGACACTACTATTTGTCCAAATACAAGTACAACATTACAAGCAACTATTGGTTCAGGGGTGTTGACACCTCTTGCTTTTCCTTCATTAGACGATTCCTATTCACCAGTACAGAATTTAGGCTTCTCATTTAATTTCTTTGGGAATAATTATACAAGTTGTGTAGTTTCTCAGAACGGTTATATCAGTTTTAATGTTGCAAACGCGAGTGCATTTTCTCCATGGTCTATCACTTCAGCAATTCCAGGAAATACAAATGTTCTTAACTCCATTATGGGTTTTTATTGCGACATATATCCTGGACTTACAACATCACCTGGTGTAATTGAAACTGCTACAATTGGAACTGCCCCAAATAGAAAATATGTTATCAATTTCTGCGGTTGTGCCATGTTTAGTTGCACAACTTTACTAGCTTCATTCCAAATTATTCTTTACGAAACTAGTAATGAAATTGAAGTTCATATAGGTAATGCACCAAACTGTCCAACATGGAATACAGGCGCTGCAATAGAAGGCGTTCAAGATAATACAGGTACATTAGCATATTGGGTTACCGGAAGAAATTATCCAACTCAATGGTCTGCAGTTCAAAGTAGTCATAGATTTATCCCTATTTCGACTTCAACCTTTAATATAATCCCAATCCCATACGCACCAATCCCATCACCTGGCTCAACAATTAGTTGGTATGCAAATGGTACAACGTTAATTGGTACAGGAACATCTATTTCTGTTTCTCCAGCAAATACAACTTTTTATGTGGCAGAGACAGTTAAATGTGCAGATACTTTAAGAGATACAGTTACAGTATCAATCGGAGGCGGTCCTACTATCACCAATATTAATCCTCAACCTAATAATCCTAATTTTCCTGCTTCTAAAGGGAATCCTACCACTTGTGGAGGAACTAACGGCTTTTATACATTGTATGGGTTAGACCCAAACCAAATTTATAGTGTTCATTATAAAAAGAACGGAGTTCAGCAACCGCCTGTAGCAGTTACCTCAACGATCTATGGTTATATCAGCATGGGTTGATTATCAGCAGGTGTTTATGATAGCATTATTGTTTTCAAAGGACTTTGTTTTTCAAATGTTGTGGGTCCCATCAATTTAGTTGACCCTCCAGTCATTGCTGCGTTTACTTTTAAGTTGCATAAAGGTTGTTCTGAAGATACCGTTGTTTTTAAAAATAATTCTGTTCAAAACACCTTTAATAAATGGTATTTCGGAGATGGTACTGGCGATACAGCCGCAAAACCTACTCATATTTACCTAACACAAGGGGTTTACAATGTAAAACTTGTAGTTACAAATGGTATTTGTAAAGACTCGGTAACTCACCAAGTAAATACCATGCATCCAATAAAAGCATTGTTCAAAGTAGATGATGATAGTGCTTGTGCTAATCAGCTTTTGACTTTTACTAACCAATCTTCAGGTACTAATGCTACTTATTATTGGGATTTTGGCGACAGTACTACAGCAACGTCTACTAACCCTACTCATGTTTATCCAATTCCAGGAACTTATCAAGTGATGATGGTTGTTAAAGATGATATCCCTTGTTTTGATACGTTCTATATGCCAATTGTAGTGGATACAATCCCTTATGCCAATTTTACAATGTCAGATTCAATTCTTTGTGAAGGAAAAGGTATAACGTTCTTTGGCGATTACCTTAAGTCAGGACTCACTAGGATTATTTGGGATTTTGGTGATGGTAATTTCTTCCTTAATAAAGAAAATATTTTACATGCTTATGATACAGCTGGTAATTTCTCGATTAATTTTATTGCTCAATACCGTAATTGCCCTGATGCAACTTTTACAAAAAGTATGGTTATAAGACCGTTCCCCGTTATCAACCTTGGACCTGACACAACCATGTGTCCAAATAGTTCACCATTATTAATTGGTGACTTTATCAATGCGGGAAATCCAACTGCATCTTGGTTTTGGAATACTGGAGAAACATCTTCTTCTATTATGGCAAGACACCCCGGTATTTATACTACCAAAGTTACTCTAGATGGATGCGAAAATTCAGACAGCATCGAAGTATTTAAAGATTGCTACCTTGATATTCCTAATAGTTTCACACCAAATGGAGATGGTATGAATGACTATTTTCTTCCTCGTCAATTATTATCTAGAGGAGCTACAAATTTCAAGATGTCTATTTTCAATCGTTGGGGTGAACTTATTTTTGAAACAACCAAAATTGACGGACGTGGATGGGATGGTAAGTTTAATGACAAAGACCAACCAAGTGGTGTTTACATCTACTTGATTAGTGTAGATTTTAAAGATGGAAATTCAGAAAAATATCAAGACAATGTGACGCTTCTTCGATAGTTAAATATATTTGCTTAAATAAGAAAAGAGCCGTGATAACGGCTCTTTTCTTATTTTTAACTATTCAAATTACAAAAGTAAATGGCAATTGAAGAAGAAATACTGGCTGCGCTTCAGAAGGATTTTTATTTATCAATTCCAGAAACGATTAATGAAGACGTGATTCTTCAATTACTTAAGCTTAAAATATCAGAGTTACTTCATGGAAATGCTGAAACGTTTTTTCAAACGCTTTATAGACTTGATATTCCTGAACAAAAAACAAAGTTGGCTTTGCTTGATAATGAGCATGCAATTGACAATTTGGCTCTTCTCATTTATGAACGACAACTTCAAAAAGCAATATCAAGAACTGAAAATAAGCAGACCAATTTTGTTGTTGAAGATGATTTAATATGGTAGCTCATAAAGAAATAAGACTATATTTCTTTAAATAATAATTCCAATTGATTGGCAATTACATCCCAGTCAAATTTTTTTTGGATTATTTCTTTCCCTTTTTCTCCTGTTTGCTTTCGGAGATTTTCTGAAGCTAATAATGCACAAACAGACTGTGCAAATGAGGCTGCCTCCGTTTGCATAAAAGCACCTTCTCCACTTTCAATCCCTAATCCTTTAAAACCAATGTTAGAACAAACAACTGGAATACCAATTGCCATTGCTTCTAACACTTTGTTTTGTGTGCCTGCTCCAAATCTTAACGGGGCAACCACAATACTTGCACTATTGTAAACTTTTGCAAGGTCTTTTACAAAGCCAGTAATTTCTACTTTGTCATTTGCAAGCTCTTGCACTTTTAAAATAGGTCTCTGTCCCGCAATCATGAATTTCACTTGAGGAAACTGACTATGAATTAACGGCAAAATTTCTTTTGTGAAATAAATCACAGCATCCACATTGGGTTCATAATCCATATTGCCAGTAAAAAGCAAAGTGTGGTTATGAGAATAATCATGTTTGTCTGCTTTAAACGTTTTTAGGTCCACACCATTAGGCAAAAGCCTAAGATTTTGAATCTTATGTTTCTGTTTTAGATATTCTAAGTCTTCTCGTGAGCAAACAAGTGAATACTTAAATTCCTTCAATGCTTTTTTTTCAAAAAGCAACACACGTTTTTGTTCTTCATTTTCAAACAAAGTTTGAAAATAACCTCGATGAATGTTCTTTCGTCTTTCCCAATAAAGCGAAAAAGCATCTGGCAAATCAAGTATGATAGGCAAGTCTTTTCTCTTCATGAGATAAGGTGCCATTCGTAAATGTTGTACATGAATACCGTCAAACTGATGTTGCTGCAACAAATTTTTGAGCTTATGTCTTAATTCAGATGATTGAAAATAGGCAACCTGAAAAGGTAAATCACTAAACAAATGTTTTAGGCATTGTAATAAAGATTTCCATCTTGGAAAATGTACGAGATGAACCTCCTTAAAAACCTTTTCGAGTTCTTTTTTATATTGTTTGTCTTCATCGGTTTCAGTAAATGTCAGTAAGAACAATTCATGCTTTTCAGCAAGCCTACTTGCTAGATTAAATATCTTGAGTTTATCGCCACGATATGGAGGATAAGGAATTCTATTTGCAAGAAAAAGCAGTTTCAAAACAACAACTGTTTATTTTAGGATTTCATGACCAAGTTTATCTCTCTTCGTCTTAAGGTAAAATTCGTTGTGTGGATTTGGTTTGATTTCAATAGGCAATGCATCTACTATTTCCAAGCCATAACCATTCAAACCTGCACGTTTTCTTGGGTTATTGCTGATGAGTTTTATTTTGGAAACACCAAGATAACGAAGGATTTGAGCGCCAACACCATAATCGCGTTGGTCATTTTTAAAACCTAATGCAAGATTTGCTTCAACAGTATCTTTACCTTCTTCTTGTAATTTATAAGCTTTTAGTTTGTTGAGCAACCCAATGCCACGACCTTCCTGATTCATGTACAATACCACACCCTTACCAGCAACTTCCACCATTTCCATAGCTTTTTGTAATTGATCGCCACAATCGCAACGTAGGGAGTGTAAAATGTCACCAGTGAAACAACTACTATGAACGCGTACCATCACCGGTTCATCTTTCTCCCATTTTCCTTTAATGAGCGCCATGTGTTGTTCCCCAGTATTTGTTTGACGAAAACAAACTAATTCAAAATCACCATGCTTTGTTGGCATTAGCACACGCACTTCTTCTTCAATGAGGCTTTCAGTGCGCAAACGATATTCAATCAAGTCTTTAATAGAAATGATTTTCAAATCAAATTTCTTAGCAATTTCAATCAACTGTGGCAATCTTGCCATCGAACCATCATCGTTCATGATTTCAACAATCACGCCTCCAGGTTCAAAACCTGCCATTCTCGACAAATCAACCGCAGCTTCGGTATGTCCTGCTCTACGTAATACTCCTTCGTTTCTTGCTTTTAAAGGGAAAATATGTCCAGGGCGGCTGAGGTCATTGGGTTTGATATTGGGATCTAATAATGCTTGAACAGTTTTTGCACGATCTTGAGCTGAAATGCCAGTCGTACATCCATACCCAATCAAATCCACAGATACAGTAAAAGGAGTTTGGTGAAGTTCCGTATTTTTATCCACCATCAAGTTCAGTTGTAATTCATCGCAACGCTTTGCGGGCAAGGGTGCACATATTAAACCACGACCATGTTTGGTCATAAAGTTGATGACTTCTGGGGTCACATTGGCTGCTGCTGCTATGAAATCTCCTTCGTTTTCACGATCTTCATCGTCAACAACAATTAGGAGTTTTCCTTTTTTTAGGTCTTCTAAAGCACTTTCAATAGAGTCTAGTGGATACATGGATGCTTTGGGCATTTGTCCACAAAAGTAATGGAAACATTCTTGCTGAGTGATTTTTTCGTTGATGGGGTTTCTTTGTTTATTGTTATCATCCGCATTTAAAAATCTTTGAAACAATAATACTTATTGGACACCAGCGGTTTGTATTTTCTCTTAAAATTATAGGGGCTTCCGTGTATTTTTCTTTTCTAAAAATGTATTCAACTATTATAAAAACAAATTGTCAAAATGCGATCAAAGGCTAAATCATACCATCATTCAGACTAAGGTGGCTTCATATAATTTGAATTTTTTTCTTTCAATACATCTTTGCTGCGTCACTTAATTTCATAGAAAATCTTTACGACTTTGTACCAAAATCTAATTTACTTTCGAACAGAAATTAATCTTAGGAATGAATACCTTATTTCAAAACGGTGTGTTGGAAGAAATCAACGCACGTATGGATAATCTCACACCAAAATCACAGCGCAAATGGGGTAAGATGAATGTATCACAAATGATGGCACATTGCACCGAAACTTTTGAAATGGCAATTGGAAATAAAAACACTCCACAATTGTTTATTGGAAAAATATTAGGTCCCCTTTTAAAAGGGAAATATTTGAGTGAAAAACCTTTTGATAAAAATTCGCCAACAGGTAAAGACTTCATTATTTCCAATGAACGCGATTTTGAAATCGAAAAACAAAAACTGAAAGCCATCATGAACGATTTTGTTCGTGGTGGTTTAGAAAAAGTAACGCGTCATCCGCATGGTTTTTTTGGACACCTTACTCCCGAACAATGGGGCATTTCGATGTATAAACATATGGATCATCATCTTCGTCAGTTTGGAGTATAATATTTAATAAGAAAAACAATGAAAAGAGTATTGACAATTGTTGCCTTGCTATTTCCTCTTTGGGTTTTTGCACAAAACGAAACCAATGAAGTGAAAAAATGTTTTGGTTTTTACCGCGACGCAATCCTACAAGATAGAGGTGGTGATGCGGTAAATTTTGTGGATAGCAAAACCATTAATTACTATAATGAAGTATTGCAACATGTACGAAATGACGACAGTATAAAACTTCAACACTTAAGCCTATTTGACCGACTGATGGTGTTAAGTGTAAGACACCAACTTACTAAAAAAGAATTGCAGGGAAAAGATGGTAAAGGACTTTTTACCCTCTCTGTTCAAAAAGGATTGATAAGCAAGGCTTCTTTGCAAGGAACTGATTTGGGCGAGGTTACTATTGATAAAGTCTCTGCTCGCGGACAAATGTTGGTGAACAAACAAAAGACACCTGTATTCATGAATTTCTACAAAGAAAATAATGTTTGGAAAATGAATCTGACTTCTACTTTTGAACAAACAACAGAATCTATTCAGCGAATGTTGAAGAGAAGTAAAAAATCAGAAAACGAGTTTTTATTAGTGTTGTTGAAAAGTGCTAACAACTTGGAGCCAACAAGAAATATTTGGAAGCCTTTATTGTAGTATTTCAAAAAAATATTTCAGTCAAACTGCGAAAAGTTACCTTTGCGCATTTAAAATAAATTTCATTAACTATTCATGTTGCAGGAAGAATCAATGAAGGCAAAATGGTATTTCATCCTCGTTGCTCGATTGAAGGATTATGCGCAATTGCTGAAACCTAACCTTAGTTTTATGGTGGTTTTTAGTAGTGTAGTGGGCTATCTTATTGCTCCAGGAATATCTTTTGCTTGGAAAGAAGTAATAATTCTTTTCACTGGTGGATTGTTAGTAACAGGTGGCGCTAATGCCATCAATCAAGTATTGGAGCGTTACAGCGATAAGCTCATGAAGCGTACCGAACAACGCCCACTTCCTCAAGAAAGAATTTCGACTACTGAAGCTTGGATATTTGCTTTTATTACAGGGTTCTCAGGCTCTATAGTTCTTGGGTTATATTTCAATTGGTTTGCTGGCGGACTTAGTTTTTTATCGCTGCTTTTATATGCCTTTGCCTATACACCGATGAAAAAAATTCACCCAGTTGCTGTGTTTATTGGTGCTATTCCCGGTGCATTTCCACCATTGATTGGTTGGGTAGCAGCAACAGGAAGTATTGGTATTGGTGGATGGATACTTTTCCTCATTCAATTTTTCTGGCAGTTTCCACATTTTTGGGCTATAGCTTGGGTGGGATATGAAGATTATTGCAAAGCAGGTATATTTATGTTGCCAAGCAAAGAAGGTAAAACAAAATTCACAGGTTTACAATGCATGTTTTATAGTCTAGTTTTAATACCATTAGTCGTAATGCCTAGAACCATTCAGCTTAGCGGGAATATTGGTATGTGGGTAAGCATGGCATTAGGTTTATTGTATTTCCTTGCCTCCTATAATTTTTTTAGAAAAAACGATAAAAAAAGCGCAAAAATGGTGATGTACACTTCATTTGTGTATTTGCCAACTGTTTTATTGGCACTATTATTTGACAAACTGTAACAACTATTTCAATAATGACTTCTACTGTAGAAAATAAAAAAATCCACCCACATAAGTTTGCTATGTGGCTTGCCATTGCAAGTATAGTGATGATGTTTGCAGGATTGACAAGTGCTTATGTGGTGAAACAATCAGGTGGGATGTGGCGCAGCTATCAATTGCCTCAAATATTTTGGGTTAGCACAGTGGTAATTATTACAAGTAGCGTAACCTTAGCATTGGGTATAAGCGCATTTAAGAAAAAAGAAACTGCCAAATTAAAGCAATGGATGCTCCTTACCTTGGTGCTGGGCATCGTCTTTGTTGTGTTACAATACTTTGGATTTCAACAATTATACAATCAACCACAACAAGTCATTCTAAGTGGTGAACAACAAAATCTTTCATTGCCAGTTCAAGTAAATGGCAACCCAAGTGAATCTTTTTTGTTTGTTATCGCTGGGCTTCATCTCCTTCATATTATTGGTGGAATAATAGCATTGGGCATTGTTTACATGAAGGCAACTTGGAAAAAAATGACCCCTCCAACTTTGGTTGCTTGGGAGGTAATTGGCACTTATTGGCACTTTGTGGACTTATTGTGGATATATTTATTCATCTTCTTTATAGCAAATCAATAAAATTATCCGCAAATTCGCACTCAATTTTTACGACCTAACTAATACTGTTTAATCTATTATGGCACAAGCAACGGCAGCAAATGCTGAAAGAAAAGTATGGAGTGGAGGAAGATCTCCCTTCAACGTCAGCTACGGTAAAATGATGATGTGGTTCTTCCTATTATCAGATGCATTTACATTCGGCTCCTTCCTCATTTCTTATGGTACAACTCGCTTCTTTAGTGCAGTGTGGCCAGATCCTAACAAAGTGTTCCATGCTTTCCCGTTTATGGGTGAAGCAAACCTTCCTTTGTTATTTGTGAGTTTAATGACTTTCATCCTTATCATGTCATCGGTTACAATGGTATTAGCTGTTCACGCTGGGCATTATGGTGATAGAAAAGGAGTGATTAAGTGGTTATTGTTTACCATCATTGGTGGTATTTGTTTCCTTAGCTGTCAAGCTTGGGAATGGACTCACTTAAGCCATCAAGGTGCTTGGTGGGGTTCTTTTACAGATATCAATACTGCAAAAGAAACTTTCGAACATTTCTTTAATTCTAAAACTATTGATAATCCTGCCTTTAAAACAGGTGCTGGCTTGCAAGCTACACATGATTTCTATAACTACTTCTTCACCATTACGGGCTTCCACGGAGGTCACGTTTTGAGCGGTGTTGTTTTTTTAATCATTGCTCTGATTAATACGGTGAACGGTACTTACGATAAAAGAGGTCATTATGAAATGATTGAAAAAATCGGATTGTACTGGCACTTTGTAGATTTGGTTTGGGTATTTGTATTTACCTGTTTCTATCTACTCTAAATTTTTTGTAACAAGATTCCACTACTAAAAACAAAGAATAAAAATGTCACAACTTAATAACGAATCAAGCACACAACATTTATACGAAGGTGATCAATCGGCTCTATACTCTGGTTTGATGAACCATCATTTTGGACATGACCTGAAATCGGAAGGCAGCAAAAAACAAGTTGGTAGAATCTGGAAAGTATTCTGGTTTTTATTAGCCATCACTATTGCTGAGGTTATTGTTGGTATGTTTTTTAGCCACTCAATGCCAAAAGCATTGGTTGCCACTTTTTTCCTCGGGCTGACTTTATTAAAGGCAGGCTATATTGTTTCTGTATTCATGCATCTTGGTGATGAATTGAAAAACTTTATGATTGCTGTATTAATTCCATTGGTTCTCTTCATTTGGTTTATTATAGCATTCCTTTACGATGGTGGATTTTGGTTAGATATGAACAATACCTCACCAAATAGAAATAATACAACTCAAGTAATTGAATCTCATTCTTAATTAATGAGCCAACCAAAAAGTAAAAATCTTCTGCTTAAATTATTAATAGCGATAGCGGTTACTTCCATAGTGCCGCTATCTTTTTTTCTTATTGCCAAGTTATTGCATAAAGACAAGTTGCTATTGCCAAGAAAATATGGAGTTGAAAGTATAATTCCTAAAACAGTGAAAGGTAAACAGGTTGTTGATACGGAATATCATCAGGTTTCCGATTTGGTTCTTGTCAATCAATTAGGTCAATCAATTTCTTTAAATAAAGACCTGAAAGGAAAAATACTTGTGGTTGATTTCTTCTTCAGTCATTGCCCTATTGTATGTCCAAAGCTTACCAAAAACATGAAGCTATTGCTGCGTGCATTTCGCAAAGACCCAAAAAGGGAAGAGCAATTAGACAACCAAATACAGTTCATTTCACTTACTGTTGATCCTGAAAGAGATTCTTTTCAACAACTTAGAAAATTTGCCGACCAATATGGTGTGGACCACGATCATTGGTATATGCTTACGGGCGATAAGAAAAAAATTTATGACTTTGCTCGCTACGAATTGAAACTTACAGTGGGTGAAGGCGATGGGGGTGCTGAAGATTTTATTCATACAGAGAAAATAACCATCCTCGATGGCGACCGATTCATTAGAGGTTATTATGCAGGCTTAGATAGTTTTGAAATTTCTAAGTGTGCTTACGACCTTTCATTATTGACCATGGAAAAGAAAAAACAAACCAAATAAATTTTTCACTAAATGTTACAACCTGTTTTTAAGAAAAACGATAAAACAGCCCGCTTACTTATCATTACAGTTTCTTTCGTAGTATTTGCAGCTGTTGTCTTGCTTTCCAAATTTAAACTCAATGTTGATCTTGGTTTTGAAGTGCATGTTTTTGCTAAAATCAATGCAGTTATCAACTCGCTTGTTTCCATCACCCTTTTTGCGGCATTAGCTGCTGTGAAACAAAAAAACTTTACCCTTCATCGCAACCTGATGTTTGGTGCCATTTTGCTTTCTGTTTTGTTTTTAGTTTCTTACATCGCCCATCATCTTTTTGCAGGAGATACAAAATTTGGTGGTGAGGGCACAATCCGTTATTTATATTTTTTTATACTTACCACACACATCATTTTAGCAGCGATCATTCTTCCTTTTATTCTTTTTACTGCCTATCGTGCATTGACTGGCGAGTATGAACAACATAAAAAGATGGCGAAATACACCTTTCCATTGTGGTTGTATGTGAGCATCACTGGTGTAGTGGTTTATTTATTGATTTCGCCTTATTATTGATACGAAAACTCTACTTTTATTGCATGAGAAAAGGCTTCTTGTTGGTTTTGTTGCTTGCTTTTGCTTCACCAAAAGTTTTTGCTCAGGGATGTAGTGTTTGCACCAAAGTTGCCAATGGCTTGAATGATAAAAAAGCTAAGGGTATGAATAATGGAATTCTTTACCTCGCTGCTTTTCCTCTTACGATTATGCTTACCATTGGTTTTCTTTACTGGAAATCTCAAAAAAATGAAACACACAATGAATAAGATTATCACTGCATTATTTTCAATAATTCTCTTTGCCTCTTGCGGCAGCAAGCTAACAATTGGAGAGGGCGAGTCTACAGTTGACCCACGCGAAACCGGTGACTTTAATAAAGTAGAAATTAGCGTTCCGCTCGAAGCTGATATTCATATCAAAGAAGGTGCAAAAGCTTCTGTTCAAATTTCTGGATACAAGAACTTGTTGAAAGAAATTCAAACTCAAGTAATAGGCAATACTTTGAAAATTCATAAGTTAGATGAATCACTTGATTTTGATTCGGATAAAGACATCGTTGCGGATATCACAGTAGCTTCTTTAGAGGATTTAGAAATTAATGGCTCAGCAGATGTGACTATTGATGGCAATCTTCAAAGCAAGGATTTTCACCTTACCATCAATGGTGCAGGCAATATCAAAATTCAATCGTTGAACGCTGAAAGCTTGATAACTGAAATCAATGGCGCTGGCGATGTGAGTTTTGAGAAAGGAACGGTTCACCATGCTAACTATACTATTTCAGGGGCTGGTAGCATCAAAGGTTTTGGTGTACAAACTCAAGATGTAATAGCAGAGATTGCAGGTGCTGGCGAAATAAAAGTTACTGCGATTAAAACTCTTGATGGCACTGTAAATGGTGGCGGAGAAATTCGCTATCGTGGCAACCCAATCGTGAAATCGAGCACGGTAGGGCTTGGTGGAATTGTGGCAGATAAGTAAGGGCTTTTTTGTAAAAAAATAGAAAATGAATTTGTCTTCTTTTTTCAAAAGATTTAGGAAAGCTATTATTCTGACCATAACATTTGTCTTTGCCATTGGATTATTCGTGTACCAAATATTTTTAGAGCCATTTTTTACAAAAAGAAGTTTCGAAAAGATTGAAGTCGGAATGAGTATTGAAGAAGTGAAAGAATTAGTAGGCGAACCTTTAGCTTTAGATACCAGCAATACTTATTTTAAGTTCATAATGAACACTGACAATTTAAAGTCCGATATCCCTGTCATTTACTTTGATAGTTTACATAAAGTAACTGGCAAAGATTGGGGAGATGATTAAGTTTTCACTCTCTTGTCCAATCCCAAATTGGTAAATTAATAGCCGAAGTTTTTCATTTATAAACATTGACTTTCAATGTTTATTGCTAAACAATATTCCTGACGAGTCACTTCTCGATTCTATGTTGTCATTCGTTACGATTGACGAGGAATTGGGCAAATCAATCCAGTCACTGAGTACGTTTTCAGTTTCAAAAAAACATATTGTCGTGCTATGTCTGAATATGTGGCATCTCTACTTTACGCCATTGTTAGTGCCATCAAAAAGAAAGTCAAACGTTTTAGCGGAGCTCATTCCTGACCTTAACCTTAAAAAATAATAAAAAAGTAAGCCCCGAAAATATCGGGGCAGTTTAAGGATGTAACCCTCAGTTTTTCAGTTTAATACTCGTCTTCGTTGAAGAAGAAATCTTCTTGTGTTGGGTAGTCAGGCCAAATGTCTTCTACACCTTCATAAATTTCACCTTCATCGTCGAGTTCCTGCAAGTTTTCTACTACCTCAAGTGGTGCTCCCGAGCGAATGACATAATCAATCAACTCGTCTTTAGTGGCTGGCCACGGAGCGTCTTCTAAGTGGGAAGCAAGTTCTAAAGTCCAAAACATAACGCAGTAATTTTATGGGTTTGTCAATTTTGGCAAAAGTAGGTTTTCAGACCACAAAAGCAAATTTATTTGAGCTTAATTTGATTGGAGGATAATTAACCAACAATTATTAAGAAGTTTTCAAGTTTTCGGAAGATACTATTAACTAATTTTACCCCATGCTTCAGGCAGAAAACCTTGTAAAAAAATATGGTTCCCTTTTGGTGGTGAATGATGTTTCACTGCATGTAAACAAAGGAGAAGTGGTGTCTATCATTGGTCCGTCGGGCGCAGGAAAAAGCACATTGCTTCATTTATTAGGCGCATTAGACAAAACAGACAGTGGCAGAATTTCGATAGATGGCATTCAGTTAAACCAATTGACTGCAAAAAAGCAGGCAGCGTTTCGCAATAAACATCTTGGTTTTGTTTTTCAATTTCATCATCTATTGCCTGAGTTTAGTGCCGAAGAAAATGTAGCTATTCCACTTTGGATAAATGGCACAGGAAGAAAAGAAGCCTTGAAAAAGGCAGTTTCCATGCTTGAAAAAGTAGGATTGGGCAATAAATTGGATAATAAACCTTCGGAGCTTTCAGGGGGCGAACAACAGCGCGTTGCAATTGCCCGTGCATTGGTCAATAATCCTTCTGTTGTAATGGCAGATGAGCCCACAGGAAACTTAGATAGCACCAATGCACAAACTATTCACGAGCTATTTTTAAACCTGAGGAAGGAATTGACCCAAACTTTTATAATGATTACTCACAACGAAGAATTGGCGAAATTGACTGATAGAATTTTGATTATGAGGGATGGTAGGATAGTTGAAGAGCGCATTAACCATTAATAATGAGCGTTATTCACATTTTTCTAAACCATTTTTCAAGAAAGATTGGAAATTAGTTTTGCAATTTGTCAAAAAGTATATTTTTGCACCATTAAAATTTAAATTGCATTAGCTATGTCTGAAATTGCAAATCGCGTAAAGAAAATTATTGTTGACAAACTTGGTGTTGACGAATCAGAAGTTTTGACTGAAGCCAGCTTCACCAATGATCTTGGTGCTGATTCCCTGGATACAGTAGAATTGATCATGGAATTTGAAAAAGAATTCAACATTTCTATTCCTGATGAACAAGCTGAAACCATCACTACTGTGGGACAAGCTATTTCTTATCTCGAAGAACACGTAAAGTAATTTTTTCGGTCATCCAGAACTTTTAAAGATTGTTAATGAATTTACCGCACAAACGCGTTGTCGTTACCGGTATCGGTGCCCTTACTCCATTGGGCAATACCGTACCAGCTTATTGGGAAGGCTTGATTAATGGTGTATCGGGTGCCGATTTCATTACACAATTTGATGCAAGCAAGTTTAAAACTAGATTTGCTTGTGAAGTAAAAGGCTTCAACCCTGAAAATTATTTCGATCGTAAAGAGGCTAGAAAGCTCGACCGCTTTTCTCAATTTGCCGTAGCTGTTGCTATTCAGGCAGTAGAAGATGCTGGAATCAACATTGAAGGAGTTGTTAATCAAGACCGTGTTGGTGTCATTTGGGCATCGGGTATTGGTGGTATGATTACCTTCATTGAAGAAATGAAAAATTTCTATGCTGGTGATGGTACTCCTCGTTTTAGCCCGTTCTTCATTCCAAAACTCATCCTTGACATTGCCTCTGGACACATTTCTATGAGGTATGGTTTTCGTGGACCCAATTTTTCTACAGTAAGTGCTTGTGCTTCTTCTACCAACTCTGTAATAGATGCACTGAACTATATCCGTTTGGGTAAAGCTGATGCTATTGTTTGTGGAGGATCAGAAGCTGTAGTTACAGAAGCTGGTATTGGTGGCTTTAACGCCATGAAAGCATTGTCTGAAAGAAATGATGCACCGAAAATTGCCAGTCGTCCTTTTGATGTAACCCGTGATGGTTTTGTTATGGGTGAAGGTGGCGGTTGTATGATTCTTGAAGATTTGGGACATGCCAAACGTCGTGGTGCTAAAATCTATGCAGAAGTAGCAGGTGGCGGCATGAGTGCCGACGCTTATCATCTTACAGCACCACATCCTGAAGGATTAGGCGCTTATAATGTAATGTTGAATGCACTAGACGATGCTGGTATGAAACCTGAAGACATTGATTACATTAATGTTCATGGAACATCTACTCCGCTTGGCGATATCAGTGAAGTGACAGCAATTCAAAAAGTATTTGGTGAGCAAGCATACAACTTGAACATTAGTTCTACTAAGTCCATGACCGGCCACTTGTTGGGTGCAGCTGGTGCGATTGAAGCTATTGCATGCGTCATGGCTGTCATTAACGACAAAATTCCACCAACAATTAATCACTTTACCGATGATCCGGCATTTGATGCCCGCCTAAACTTTACTTTTAATAAAGCACAAGACCGCAAAGTGCGTGCTGCATTAAGTAACACATTCGGTTTTGGAGGTCACAATGCATCCGTGATCTTCAAAAAATTCGAAGAATAGTTTGAGGCGAATCACCGCTAAGATTTTCAGTTTTTTTTCTCCAAACAAGCAGCTCGTGTTGCAATTGGAACATATTTTGGGTTTTATCCCCGAGTATCTTCCTTACTATCAACTTGCGTTGATGCATCGTTCAAAGCTTGAAGAGGTTGAGCAGAACAATGAACGTCTTGAGTTTCTAGGTGATGCTGTTCTTGGGGCTATTGTAGCCGAATACCTCTTTAAACGATACCCGAACCAGCCAGAAGGATATCTTACCGAATTACGCAGCAGAATCGTTCGCCGCGAGTCGTTGAACAATGTTGCTATGCGAATGGGATTACAGAAACTAGTTCAATACAACAACAGCGACCGAGGATTGAGCCGCAGTCATATTTTTGGCAACGCACTCGAGGCATTGATAGGTGCTGTTTATCTTGATAAAGGGTTTATTAAAACCAGGAAGTTTATCATTCAGCAAATCATCAAACCATACATTGACATTGAACACATTGAAAGCACTGATACCAACTACAAAAATCAACTTTTAAGTTGGGCCCAGAAAAAAGGACACACTTTAGTCTTTGAATCCATTGAAGAGAAAACAGAAGGAACAAGAAGGGTATTTACAGTTGGTATTGTTCTAAATGGTGAAGTAATAATTACTGGCAACGGCTTTAATAAAAAAGATGCTGGGCAAGTAGCTGCACAAAAAGCAATTGAAAAACTAAATATTACTTAGTCTTCTTCCTCCACGTGAAGGCTATGATAAAGTCTATGTACTAAGGGTGTGAGTATGATGCCAATATTCGTAATGAATGCGACGCCACTAAACAAGGCGTAGAACGAAGAAAACAATTTTCCTTCAACTGATTTTATCTCTACAACAGGACCCATTCCGCTAAGTATCATCGAGGCATTGTGCAAAGAATCTATCCATGATATGCCATCGCTAAAATGATAACCCAAGATACCAATAGTAAGACAGGTTACTAATAAAAAACATGCAACTGTAAGATTCCAAATTATTCTTTTTATAAAGACAGCGTGAGGAGCTAATTTTTGGTGTTTATGTTCGTACATTTTTTCTTTTCTAGTTGGTAAAATTGAATAAATAGTAGCAAATATTAGGTGAAATAAATTTGTAGTTCAACAATCACAATCCACGACTACTTCAACATTAACCTTCCCTTGTGTCAATAATCACTTTGCCAACAATTGAATTAATTTAGCTTTGCAGCATTATTTTAAAAAAACCTTTTTTATGCATAACGCCTATTTCAATTTCGCTGAACCCAAGAACGAGCCTGTGCTCAATTATGCCCCGGGTTCTGCCGAAAGAAAAGCCC
Organism: uncultured Bacteroidota bacterium; assembly: GCA_903853805.1. Classification (GTDB taxonomy): domain Bacteria; phylum Bacteroidota; class Bacteroidia; order Chitinophagales; family Chitinophagaceae; genus JAFIGV01. The sequence goes on along the minus strand of CAINUN010000083.1, from coordinate 23,451 downwards.
TTCAAGAAGCCCTTAAAGAATTGAAAGCGCAACAGCGCGATATTCCGATGTACATCAACGGAAATGAAGTGCGCACGGGCAATACAAAAACCATTCATCCTCCTCATGAAACGGCTCATGTTTTGGGACAGTTTCATGTGGGCACAGATGTGCATGTTCGTGAGGCAATTGATGCGGCATTGGCTGCGCAAGAAAAATGGGCGGCTACCCCTTGGGAACATAGGGCGGCTATTTTCTTAAAAGCGGCAGAGTTGTTGGCTACCAAATATCGTTTTCGCATGAATGCTGCTACGATGCTCGCTCAAAGCAAAAATGCTTATCAAGCAGAGATTGATAGCGCTTGCGAATTGATTGATTTCCTTCGTTTCAATGTTCATTTTCTTACAGAAATTTATAAGCAACAACCTATATCCACTCCTGCATTTCATAACCGCTCCGAGTATCGTCCGTTAGAAGGTTTTGTGCTCGCCGTAACGCCGTTTAATTTCACAGCAATAGGAGGAAATTTGCCAACTGCGCCTGCAATGTGCGGCAATGTGGTGGTTTGGAAGGCTGCCAATACCCAAATTTATTCAGCAAGTGTGTTTATGGAGATTTTGAAAGAAGCAGGCTTGCCGGATGGCGTCATTAATATAGTTTATACGAGCGGTCCGGTTGTTGGCGAAATCTGTTTCAGTCATCCTGACTTTGCAGGCGTACATTTTACGGGTTCAACAGGCGTTTTCCAAAACATGTGGAAGAGCATTGGCAACAATATTCATAAATACAAAACCTATCCGCGCATTGTTGGCGAAACAGGCGGAAAAGATTTTGTGTTTGCACACCCAACAGCCAATGCCGATGCAGTAGCTGCCAATCTTGCTCGCGGTGCTTTTGAGTATCAAGGACAAAAATGCAGCGCGGCTTCGCGTGCATATATCCCTTCCAATCTTGCCGAAGCAATCAAAACCAAATTGGTGGCAGAAGTGAAGACGATGAAGATGGGAATTGTGGATGATTTCACCAATTTCGTGAATGCAGTGATTGATGAAGCTTCTTTCAACAGCCTTGCAAAATATATTGATGAAGTAAAAAACAGCAACGGCAAAGCACAAATCATTTGTGGTGGCGGTTATGATAAATCTAAGGGTTATTTCATTGAGCCAACGGTCATCGAAGCCTTCGATGCTAATTACACAACCATGTGCGAAGAGCTTTTTGGTCCGGTGTTGACCATTCATATTTATGATGCTGATAAATGGGAAGAAATGTTGCCCGTTGTTGACAAAACTTCAGGTTATGCACTCACCGGTGCCATCTTTGCACAAGATAGATATGCCCTTGAAGTCATGACAAGTAAGCTTGTAAATGCTGCCGGCAACTTTTACATCAACGACAAACCGACAGGCGCGGTGGTAGGACAACAACCATTCGGAGGTGCAAGAGCGTCAGGAACGAATGACAAAGCAGGCTCGGCATTGAATTTGTACCGTTGGTTAAGCGCTAGAACGATTAAAGAAACTTATGTTCCTGTAACCGATTATCGCTATGCTTTTCATCAAGCTGACTAAACAAAAAAATACTCACTACTTTTAAAAATAAAAATTCAATAACAATGAACGACCAAAATCAATTCTTCAACAAAACCTACGTTCTTAATGACTCCCAAACCGTTGCCAAAACCTTTATGGCAAATGTATTCTTGTGGATGTTCATCGGCTTAGGTCTTTCTGCTGTAATGGCTTATCTCTTTGCTTCCAACGAAAGTTTGTTGGGCTATTTAGTTGACCTTTCCACTGGCAAAATGAACCCACTTGGTTGGGTCGTTATGTTTGCACCCCTTGGCTTTGTGATGCTCATGTCATTTGCCTTCAATCGCTTGAGTGCAACTGCCATCACAGGTTTATTCCTTGCTTACTCTGCTATTAACGGCATCAGCTTTAGCTTCATTCTTTTGGCTTACACCGCAGGCTCTATCATGACTTGTTTCCTTTCTGCATCTGCAATGTTTGGCGTAATGGCAGTAATGGGATACACTACCAAGAAAGATCTAACCGGTTTTGGTCGCATCATGATGATGGGACTTGTAGGCATCATCATTGCCTCCATCATCAACATGTTTATGCACAGCGGCACAATGGATTACATCGTTAGCTTTATAGGTGTAATGGTCTTCACAGGACTCACTGCATATGATGTGCAAAAACTAAAAAGAATTGGTGCAGGTGTAGAATATGAAGGCGTAGGGGCAGCGCAAGTAAAAAAGCTTTCCATCCTTGGCGCTCTCAATCTTTACCTCGATTTCATCAACATCTTCCTTTTCCTTCTTCGCCTTTTTGGCAACAGAAGAAACTGAGTTTTTAAATACGTCAATAAAAAAATACCTTATCTCAAGGTGTTTTTTTTGTTTTAAAGCTACTTACTTAGTCAAAATCAGACGCATGCTTTTTGCTGGCATTTGCCCCCATTGTGTTTGTACTTTAATGTTTTCGAGGTATGAAGTGTCGCCGGGTTTAGTGCGTTTAAAAATGCTTTGTTTCAGTATTGGTGTAATGGTATCGCCAAGGCAATATTCTTGCAGCATGTCGGTAAGGATAATCGGGTTTCCGATAGAGTCTTCATACAAGGAACGTTCGCCGTAGCTGAACACAAATTCATCGAGTTTATAAGAAAAACCCAAAGAGTCTTTAGCTGTTATTCCTTGCTTCAATAAAGAATCAAAAACCTTCTTACTGATTTTCCCCTCTCTAAGGTTAGAGTGTCCAAGATAACCGTAAATCAGGTTAGGCTTCACTCTTTTAGCAGTAACGAGTTTATTGCCAGTATTCGTTTTAGTCTGCGCCCAAAGGTGCAGACTAAAACCTATCAAAACAATAACAGTAAACAGGTTCAGGGTCTTTTTCATATTGCTAATTTACAATAAACTAAAACTTTCTTGCAATGCACGCATCTTTGCTTCTGCATCGGCTTTTTTCTTTCTTTCTCCATCAATAACTTCAGGTTTTGCATTACTCATAAAGCGTTCGTTAGACAGTTTTTTCTCCACACTTTCTAAAAAACCTTTGAGGTAATCCATTTCCTTTTGCATCTCTGCTTTTTGTTGCGATTTATTAACAGGTGCTGCTTCTGCACCAAGATAAATCTTATCGGTTTGTACAACAATAGAAATGCTTCCTTGCACCGTTTCATTCGTAAAAGCAAGACTTTCGGCATTGACCTGACGTTTTAAGATTCCCTGAATTTCTTCATAGAAATTCTTATTGTTGCTATCTATCCAAAGTTGAATCGTGTCTTTGGGTTTGAGCTGGTTTTTATTGCGGGTATCACGAATGCTACTGATCACTTCTTGTAATAAAACACCTTTTTTCAAAATAGTGTCATCCGAATGCATGGTTGCAGGCAGCTGGCGAACAATCAAATCATCGCCTTGTTTTCTTTCTCTTAAAAGCTGATAAATTTCTTCGGTAACAAAGGGCAAGAAAGGATGCAATAACTGCATAAGGCGCTCATAAATATCAATCGTCTTTTGATAAACCTTGTTGGCAATAGGTTGGTCCATGGCAGGCTTCACCCATTCTAAATACCAACTGCAGAAATCATCCCATATCAGGGAGTAGATGGTTTTCAGCGCTTCGCTTAAACGGAAGTCCTTGTACATGTCTTCCAATTGGATAGAAGTAGCAGCAATTCTACTTTCCATCCAAGCAATTGAAAATTCAGCTTGTTCGTCTGTTAAGTTTTTATCGGCTCTGTCTTCCCAGGTTTTGATGAGTTTTAAGGCATTCCACATTTTGTTGCAGAAGAACTTGCCTTGATCCAATAGACTTTCATCATACAATAAATCATTGCCCGCAGGTGAGGAAATCATGATACTAAACCTTAGGGCATCTGCTCCGAAGTTTTCGATAAGTTCTAACAAATCGGGAGAATTGCCTAGGGATTTACTCATTTTTCTACCTTGCTTATCCCTAATAATCCCTGTGAAATAAACCTGATTAAAAGGCTTTTGCCCCATAAATTCATAACCTGCCATCACCATTCGCGCTACCCAGAAAAATATGATATCCGGACCGGTTACGAGGGTGTTGGTGGGGTAATAATAGTTAAGGTCTTTATTGCTGGCATCTTCATTCCAGTTAAAAACTTCCATGGGCCAGAGCCATGAAGAAAACCAGGTATCGAGCACATCTTCTTCTTGACGAAGGTTGATGCTTTCTTTAGGAAGGTTTCTTTTTGCTGCAGCTTTTTCCAAAGCATCGGCTTCGTTTTGGGCAACGTAAATATTGCCCTTTTCATCGTACCATGCCGGAATTCTTTGTCCCCACCAAAGCTGACGGCTTATGCACCAGTCTTTGATGTTTTCCATCCAATGACGGTAGAGGTTTTTGAATTTACCGGGGTAAAATTCTATTTCTTCAGAAAGTACTGCGTTTAAGGCAGGTTTTGCCAGCTCTTCCATCTTGCACCACCATTGCATAGAAAGGCGGGGTTCAATAACTGCATCGGTACGTTCGCTATAACCTACCTGATTCACATATTCTTCCACCTTTACCAAGCAACCAATTGCTTCTAAATCCACTACAATTTTTTTGCGCACGGAAAAACGGTCTTCGCCCACATATAATTGGGCTGCCGCGCTCATCGTGCCATCTTCATTGAGGGTGTCAATCACTTCTAGGTGATGTTTCAAACCCAGATTATAGTCGTTGATATCGTGGGCAGGCGTTACTTTCAAAGCACCTGTACCAAATTCCATATCAATGTACTCATCGAAAATGATTGGCACTCTACGATTGATGAGTGGAATGAAACAGTGCTTTTCCCTAAGGTGCGCATAGCGCGGATCTTCAGGATGAACACACACAGCAGTATCCCCTAAAATAGTTTCTGGGCGAACCGTGGCAATGGTGATGTATTCTTCTTCATCTCCTTCAATTCGGTAGCGAACATGATAGAGCTTTGAATTGCTTTGTTTGTAGTTTACTTCCTCATCACTGAGTGCAGTTTTGGCTTTTGGGTCCCAGTTAATCATCTTCACGCCACGAAAGATGTAACCTTTCTCATACAATTCGACAAACACCCGAATCACCGCAGCATAGTAATCTTCATCCATGGTGAAGGTGGTTCTGTCCCAGTCGAGCGAGCAGCCCAGTTTCTTGAGTTGTTGTAGGATAATGCCGCCATATTTTTCCTTCCATTCCCAAGCATATTTCAAAAACTCGTCGCGGCTCAAATTCTTCTTGTCAATACCTCTTTCACGCAACATCGCTACCACTTTTGCTTCAGTGGCAATAGACGCATGGTCGGTGCCGGGGACCCAGCAAGTGTTCATGCCCTGCATTTTGGCGCGGCGCACCAAAATATCCTGAACGGTATCGTTTAGGGCATGACCCATGTGCAGCACACCGGTAACATTGGGTGGTGGGATGACCACTGTATAGGCGGGTCTGCCATCAGGCACACTTTTAAAGTAACCTTGTTTTTCCCAGTGTTCATACCATTTGTTTTCCGATTCTCGGTGCTGAAAGTTCTTGCTCAATTCCATAGATAATGATTCGTGCTTCGTATTTTTTGAAGGATAGCAAAGATAATGGTTGAGAAATTTTGCTAAGCAAGAAAAAAGCGCCAAATCCTAAATATGAAGTTCGAAATACAAAATAGCAATTCCTTTCAGAAAATTTTGTTCAAAAAATTAAAATTAGATAAGAAATAAAGAACATTGTTATATCGGTAAATCAGCATTGCTTTTATCTTTGCCTATTATGAATCGTCAAACGCTTGTTCAGCAAATTCATCAAAAAAAATCGGTGCTGTGTGTTGGTTTAGATACTGACTTGCAAAAAATTCCACAACATCTTTTACAGGAAAAAGACCCTGCTTTTGCCTTCAATAAAGCCATTATTGATGCTACCAAAGAAGTAACGGTTGCTTATAAAATCAACACTGCTTTTTATGAAGCACAAGGCATTGAAGGATGGCTCACTATGCAAAAAACACTAGCATACATTCCTCAAAACATCTTCACTATTGCCGATGCCAAACGTGGCGACATTGGCAATACTTCTGAGCAATATGCGCGAACTTTTTTCGAAACCTATCCTTATGACAGTGTCACAGTTGCGCCATATATGGGCGAAGACAGTGTGAAACCTTTCCTTGGTTTTAAAGACAAATGGGCAATTGTGCTTGGATTGACTTCTAACGCGGGAAGCAAAGATTTTCAGTTGCAGTCCTTTGGCGATGAATTTCTTTATGAAAAGGTGTTGAAAACCGTAGCTACTTGGGGCAGCCCCGACAATATCATGTTTGTCATTGGTGCCACTCGTGAAGACCAATTAAAGCATGTTCGTTCCTTGTTGCCTCAACATTTTTTTCTTATTCCTGGTGTGGGTGCGCAAGGTGGAGATGTGCCAACGGTTTGCAAAAACACATTGAACGAAGATGGTGGCATTCTTATTAATGTTTCTCGCGCTGTTATTTATTCCTCATCAGGAAATGATTTTGCAGCAAAAGCGCACGATGCTGCAATTGCATACCAACAAGAAATGGCTGCTTTTTTTTAAGACCAAGAACCATTAATTTTTGACTTCAATGAATCGGTTATGAATGAAATGCTGCTACAATTCATTTGGCAATTCAGTTTGTTTCAGCCTACTGGACTATTTTCAACTCAGGGTGAACAAATCACCATTATTTTTCCAGGGAAAAAGAATACCGATGCTGGACCTGATTTTAGCGAAGCAAGAATAAAAATTGGCAACACCACTCTTGTAGGCAATATTGAATTGCATGTGCGCTGTAGCGATTGGTTGAAACATGGGCATGACAACGACCAAGCATATCACAACTTGATATTGCATGTTGTTTATGAAAATGACGCAGAACTTTCTTCGCATATTTTTCCGACACTTGAATTGAAAAATGCCATTACTCCCAACACTATTGCGCAATATCAAAACCTGATTGGCAACTTGCAACCCATAGCTTGTAATGGGCAATTGCAAAATGTGAAATCCATAACTTGGGAAGGTTGGTTGCATAGTTTGTTGGCAGAAAGATGGGAAGAAAAACTGATTGATTGGAAAGCTCAATTGCAACAATCTGCTGGCGATTGGAGTTTGCTTTTTTACTGGAGAATGGCAATGAATTTTGGATTTAAAACCAATGCTGTCCCCTTTCTTTTGTTAGCACAATCTATACCTTTAAACACTCTTTCTAAACATAAAGAAAAACTCCTTCAAATTGAAGCATTGTTATTTGGACAAGCAGGCATGCTTAATGCAGATTTTAAGGATGAATATCCCAACCAACTTAAAGCAGAATACCAATACCTCCGCAAGAAATACAAACTACAACCCATTTCCGCTCATTTGTGGAAATTCCTTCGATTACGTCCCGCAAATTTTCCTACTATTCGCATCGCACAATTTGCTTCGTTGGTTCATCGGTCGCTTCATTTGTTTTCTAAAATGATAGAAAGTTTTTCCTATCAAGAAATGACTGAACTGCTTGATGTTCATGCAAGCGACTATTGGCAAACGCATTTTAGATTGGATGATGAACCCAATAAAAAAGCTATCAAAAATTTAGGGAAAACCAGTGTAGATAACATCATCATCAACACCATTGCGCCAGTCAAGTTTTTGTATGCGCAATATCAAGGCAAGGAAAGCGAACAAGAAGCAGCGTTGCAATTATTACAATCCATAAAACCAGAACAAAACAGCATTATCAGACATTGGAACGAAGCAGGAAAAACAGCAGAAAATGCATTGCATTCCCAATCAATGATTCAGTTGTTTCATCGTTATTGTGAACCTAAAAAGTGTTTACACTGCACCGTGGGATTGTCGCTGATGAAACAATAAATGAAAGTGGAATTCTTGAAATTGGTTACTTTTTCTTCTTCTTCTTGAACAAGCCTGCAAACAATGTAAAAACCCAACTCATTGCTTCCCATTTCAAATAGCTATCCCAAATTTCATCCGGGATTTGCTCTTTTGATTTTTCTTGTTCTGCACCTTCATTAGTAAATACATTCATAATAAAAGGTGCCAACCCAATCAGTTCATCTAGCAGCGAAATTTTCTTGGTTTTAAAGAGCGAAGTAAAAACAACTATGAGTCCTTTTTTTCCAAATGCATTGAGCTCTTTCAATCCATCTTCCATTAAATTATTTAACGACAAATCTTCTAGTCCCTTCAGTTGCTTTTGAAGGAGTAGCTTTTCTGTTTTGAGTTCCTTAACAGAATTTAGTTGCCTAGAATAAAGCTTCATTTTGAATCTGAAATTTTAGGTTCTTCCTCATCTGTTTCGGTCAAAATCCCAATGAAGATGCCACTGAAAAAACCTGTGATTTTTTTTCGGAAAGCAAGCAACAAAATGAATAATAGAAAGTAAACAAAAGTGGTTATCAGATAAGCCAGAATTTTACTGTCTGTTAGAGAATAAAACCACTCACTTAATGTAAGTCCAAAGAATAAAAGGATACAAAACCCAATAAAAAAAGCAATCAGCACAAACACAAGCGTACTAAAAACACCGGAAATTCTTTCGATGAGTCCAAGCTTAAGTAGGCTGATTTTTAAATCAAAATACCGAGCGATTTTGTCCGTCCATTTCTTTACAAAATCCATAGGGTATGCTACTAAGAATTAAAGATTTCGCTCTCAATATCCTGAGGCATATCCTTGGCGAGTTTTAATTTTAGGTCTGCAATTTTGTTTTTTAACTTGTCCATGTTTTCCTTACGGGTTTCTTTATCTGTAGTGAGTAAGTATGTAACAGTTGCACCGACTGCAGCACCAACTAAAAGGGCAGCAATTGTTTTTCCTTTGATTGCCATGAGTGAAATGATTTTTAGGGTTTTTGAAAAAAATCTACCGTAAAGTTAAGCATAGTTGCTGATAATAAATCTATCAATCTTCATATTCAATGCTCATAAAAAACCGAACAGTATCCAACGGTTTTGAGAAAGAAATCAATCGCTTTTTCCAATTGAAATGATCTTTGATTTGTTTCATGAACTCAGGGTAAAAGGTTACAATCCAATTCATTTCGTTGGTGTTCAAGGTCTGTTTTGCATATTTCTGTTTCAGATAAATATTCATGAAAGCTGCAAACTTCGTGTTGTAGTTGCTATCCACAGTTTTGCGGGCAAATTGCATCGGGGTTTGCTCAGTTCGGTGAATCCCTAATTGATGCAAGTAAAAACAGATGGTTCGGTAAATCCAGTAGGGCTTTTGGTTAACATTGGCTTGTTTGATTTTTAATAGATAAAACGCAAAAACAATTAACGGCAACAAGAGCCATATTAAGCCTAAGCCTAAAAGAACGTACCCAGTAATCAAGAATGCGTGTTTCCAATCGAAGGGTTGTTCTTTTGCTTCCTTGGCTTGAGGTTTTATTTTTTCATGAACGTTTTTATGCTTTAAATATACCTCATCAACAGGGGAAGGCACTGGAAATTTAGACACAATGCTATTCATGTTTTCATTGCCGGGTTCCATTTTCTTAAATGCTTCGGCATAGGAAACTACAGTTGCGCTATCTCCTTTTTGAATGGAAGCTAAAAGCACATCCACACTGTCTCTTTTTATAGAGGCAATTTTCATGTCCATTATCACCACTTTTTCACTTTGACTGTTGTATTCTTTATCATGAAAAATCATGTGGTTGAAGTGGAAGGTCATTTGCTTTTTCAGCGTGTCCACATTTTCTATCCATCCATCGGCAGCCAACCAGGCTCTTGGTGGTTGCATAGGTGGTGTTCCATCTGGTTTCGGGCTTTCTTGCGCATCGCTATTCCCAACCGTAGTATCAAAATCTAACCAACCATATCCAGGAAAATAAACCTGAACCCAAGCATGTGCCTGATCGGCATAATACCAATACCAACCTTTATTTTTATCGCTGCGGTCAACAGTTAAAAAACCAACTGCAATGCGTGAAGGAATACCCAAAGCGCGCAGCATAAATAAAGTGGCGCCAGCATAATAAGCACAATAGCCTTTATGGTTTTCAAACAAGAAATAAGTCAGTTTCGAAGCACTAGGAATATCTGGAATACCGGGATTATCGGTGTATTTAAACAAGGGTTCGCCATTCTCATCTTTCGATAAAAACCAATCGCGAATAGCAATTATTTTGTCAACAGGCGTAGTTGCTTTTTGGGTTACTTGAAGGGCTAGTTTAGATATGTTTTGAAACTTAGCATCCGATGGCATAAACGTATAATAGCGCATGAATTTTTCATCGAGGCTATCATAATCTTTTACCGAACGAAGCACATCAAATCGTTGCTGTTGAAACTTACGAATAGCCGAGTCGGGCGCATTGTAAATGAAATAGGCGCTGTTTAAATCCGATACAAATCCTTTGGAACGATAGGCTGTTTTGAAAGCATCTTTAAAATCTTTTTCTACAGTTATGGGTTGAACAAAAAATCCAGTATGTGGGGCGAGGTAAGTATTGGGCGATAATTGCCTGCAATAAATCTCTACATCCACAGTATGGCGAAATTTATTACTCAAGCTATTTCTAATAACTGACGAATCTACTTTGGTAAAAAAGAGCGGAATTTTAGAAGGGTCTGGTAAAAATAAATCGTTGTTCGGTATTTTTTCATCTCGTTCAAAAGTCTCGGTGCTAGTGTCGAATTTGGTATAGTAAAATGCCGTAAGGTACAAGGGGTTGGGCACTTCTGTTCCTGGAAAATAATTGTTGATATGCGCACAAAAAAGGAGTTCATTGCTTCGTCCTAAGCTGCTCGACAGGCGAGAATAATTGTTGAGGTCAAACGTGCCGTCCTTGTTTTGTTTCAGCATGCTGTTTTTACCACCTTTGCCACCACCGCCATAATTTGCCACCGTTTCTTCAATCTCTTTTTGCATTTTAAAGTAGACTCCTACAAGCAATAACAAACTAAGCAAGCCAAACAAAATCACTCTTCTACTTAAAAACCACCAAAATTGTTGCGACTTGTCGTTGTAATTATAAATCTGTTCGGCGGTGAATACAATATAAACCGAATAGAGTAGGGCAGGAGCGAATGCCTGCATCAGTTTCATCACAGAGTCGTTGTTGGCTTTGGCAATGAGCAACACACAAGCCACCAATAAGACGCCACTCACCAAAATAGAAAAATAGCGCAGCCTCGTAAACCCATAACCCAACAACCATCCTACAGAAAATAAAATGGTGAATCTCAAAAATTGAACGGCAATAAAAAATGCATCAAACTCTCCTGTAGATAGGTTGTCCAACCCTTCGAACACTGCATATAGCAAGCCCACTACCAACACAAATCCCGGCAAAAACCGAAATCGAAAGGCATGAAACAAACTGCTTGCAAGCATGCCTGCCGATATAAACAAGCACAACTCAAAACTAATATTGTTGATAGCCGGCAAGAATGAAAACAAACCCGCATGAGGATCGCCAATGATGCCGAAATAAGTGGAGATGTTTCCTAAAAGGAAATAGAGAATGCAAGAGGTAGGCAGCAGCAAAAACAACAGCTTGGCAAGCCATTCGTTGTAAGATGTTGCGCGTTCTATTCTCATACTTTTTATCTTAGTTTTTCTTAGCTAAAAAATAGCCAATAGCAGCCTCATAACCATACAACCCTAAACCACTGATAGCCCCTACACATTTACTAGCAATAAAAGAAGTTTTGCGATAGTCTTCCCTTGCCATCACATTAGAAATATGAACTTCAAGGGTAGGGATTTCAATGGCAGCAACAGCATCGGCAATGGCAATGCTTGTGTGGGTATAAGCTCCTGCGTTGAGGATGATGCCATCCATTTTTCCCCTACAATCATGCAAGAAATTAATCAACTCCCCTTCCACATTGCTTTGAAAACAATGAAACGAAGCCTTGTCTTTATATTTTTCCGCAAGCGATTGTAAATAATTATCTAGCGACACCTTGCCATAAATAGCAGGTTCGCGCGTTCCTATCAAATTTAAGTTGGGACCGTTGATAATGGCAATGGAAATCATGTTTCCAAAGATAAAGGAGGGAATAGTTAAGGAGGGGTAAAAGTTTTGTTGAAAAAACCCTAAAAGAATTAGTTTTAATTTAGAGCTTCACCAACTTCCTCACCAATTTGTTTTCACCTGCGTTAATTTCTACAAAGTAGGTGCCAGAAGAAAGGTTATTTACATCGAGCGGGTATTGTAGTAAACCATGAACTGAAGTCGCAGTTTCAGAAACTATAGCACCTACGGTTGTAAATACCTTAATGGTAACAATTACAGGCTCTGTAGAATTAATTTGAATAGTAGTATTTTCTTTTGCAGGATTAGGTGTAATAATTGCATCAAAATCGCCATTAAAAACAACATCATTCACTTTAGCGGGGTCCACTACTTTAAAGGTGTTTCTTACAGGCAAACTCCAAACGCCACTACTGTCTTTTACACGGATATAAAGAGAATCATACCCAAATCCTAAACCTGTTGTTGCAACCGAACAGTTGATGTCAATATTATCTGCTGCTGCAAAAGAGGAAACAGGTGTTGCGTTACCCATTCCTGGATCATGGCTAAGAAAATACTCTGCCGCCGTTATTTTAGATGATTGGATCATTGGGTTGATGTCTTTATACATAAAACCTTGTGTATAATGACTCCAAACACCATTACTGTCTTTGGTCCGAAAATATATGGAGTGAAAAATGCCAGGAACATTATTAAAGTTAAACCCAGTATTCACGCTTACTGAATCATCAATCGGCGTTGTTACTGAAACACCATTTCCCAAACCTGGATCCGTATCATAGAAATATTCTGCTCCAGCAATTTTAGCAGGAACAACAGGCGCCAAAGCATCAACATCGAAATCCATGCTTTTGTAAAGACTCCAATTGCCTAGGCTGTCTTTTACGCGCATATACAGCTTATGAAAACCATTTGTAAGTGTGCTCGTTGGTGTTGTTGCATTATTACTTACCGAATCAGCTGGAGAAAAATTGACTGTTGTGCCACCGTTAAAACCAGGGTCGGAGTCAATAAAGAAATTTGCAGCAACTACTTTAGGTGAAACTATTGGCTCAACAGGGCGAATAAAAAATTTTCTTCCCTGAAAAAAACTCCATTTGCCGGCACTATTTCTTACTCTAACAAATAGGGTATGAAATCCTTGTGTCAAACTCGTGTTGCTGATGTTTAAATTGATATTCACAGAGTCTGCAGCAGCCATACCGATAGGAAACCCAAACCCAATTCCGGGATCCTGATCAAAGAAATATTCGCCGTAATTGACTTGTTGTGCTTTTATTTGAAACACTAACAAACTCACAAATACAGTTAGTAGTATTCTTATTTTTTTTCTTGAAATCCGCATGGCTTTGAAGCTATTTCTTTAGTTAATTTTCTTAGCCTTAAAATTTACGTTCAGTAATTGATTCGGATATACAATCGGATTGTTGATGTTGAATTCAGTAACAAGCGGAATCGGTGCAAGTCCATTGAAGAATTGCATTGGATATGCGCCTCCGGTAACACCAATATTAGTTCCATCAGTACCTGCGTTAATCGCTGTAGAATTTGAAATAAACCCAAAGTTATAATTCGGTACAGCAGCAGCCGTTGTCGATGAAGGTACTGCTAGGAAAAACGGATTCACTTGATTTTGATTGTTAATTCCAGTATTAGATGGTGGTGGCAATGTAGTAGTTGTTCCATAAACAATATTATTATTGAAAACAGCACCTGCTACACTTGAAATAAAACCTGAAGTACAATACCAGAAAATATTATTGATAATAGTGCCATTATTTAGGTTGTAAAGACATACACCACTCAAGTCTCCAAGAAAAATGTTGTTGGCAATAATAATTCCTGTCGAGGAACCTGTACCATTAATTCGTCCAGGCGCAAAAACATTATTACTAATAACAAAATTGCTGTAAGCATTTAAGTAAATAGTTCCTTGATTAATGGTGTTATTACGAATGACCCATCCGTTCCCACCAATATTCATACTCCCAATGTAATTTCTTTCAATAACTACGTTGTGAATCAAACCATTTGCAGCCGATGCAAAAGAAAGTCCATCAATATGGCATCCAACAATGCGCATACCTGAAACAATTTGAGCAGGAACAGCATTAATATTCGTATCCAATGAAATACTACCAATATTGCTTGACATATTGGTAGCATAACCTGCACCAATTAGTACCATTTTTTTATTGATAGTAATGTTACCGTAAGGATTTGGCGAACCTTGGATATATACAGTATCTCCGACAGCACTGACATCAATGGCAGTTTGCAAGTTTGTGTATTGGGCCGGTGAGTTTGCGTTGTTGTTGACGATTCTAACGGTAGCAATACTTTTTTGAAAAGTGATAGCAACTAAAATAGTTGTTAGAACTGCAGCAAATAATTTCATAAACAGTGATTTTTATTTAAAAATAATAGTCAGATACGCTCAAAAATATCTGGAGCACTTCTATCAATAGTGCTTACAACATTAATTAACATTTTAATCACTTAAAGAACTTTTACTGAAGTCGGTTCATTAACCTACCAAAAGGTCGCAATTCAAATCAATTTTAGCCCTTTTTTTTATCAAACATCAAAGCGAACTATCTTAGCGCACCGTTTAAAGATTTATGGCTCAATCATCAAACAGTTCCAGTCTTTTTGACAGAGTAATACTTGGCAATTTAAAAAAAGCCCGTGTTGCTTTGGTTTTTACCGAGTGGAATGATCTTATCGTTTCTGAACAACTAATAGGTTGTAAAAGAATTCTAAATGAATTTGATGCCCAAGTTATTGTATCGAATGCGGTTCCTGGAAGTTTTGAGTTGCCATTTGCATGCAAGAAGACTTGGGAGTCTTTTTCATTGAAACCAATTGAAGAACAACCTGAAGCTATAATAGCCTTTGGTGCAGTCATTCGCGGAGGAACGCCACATTTTGAATATGTAAGTAAAGCGGTAACAGATGGCATTACACAACTCAATCTTATGCTACCTATTCCCACAGTCTTTGGTGTATTGACTGTTGATAATGAAAACCAAGCTTGGGAAAGACTAGGTGGCATACATGGACATAAAGGGGAAGAAGCTGCATTAACTGCTTTGAAAATGATTCATTTTTGTAGAGAAAACGCCAAATAACCTTATTAAGAACAACCATACTAAATACATGAACGTACAACTTTTCATACCCTGCTTTGTAGATCAACTTTACCCAGAAACGGGTATGAATATGGTGAAGATCTTAGAAAAACTTGGGTGTAAGGTTTCTTTCAACACAAAACAAACATGTTGTGGACAGCCTGCTTTTAATGCGGGTTATTGGGATGAAGCAAGGGCTGTTGCTAAAAAATTTTTAAGCGATTTTGAAGGCGTAGATTATATAGTTGCACCAAGCGGTAGTTGCACAGGTTTTTCACGTAATTACTATGAGCGACTTTTCGAAAATAGTCCTGAGCACAACGATGCCCAAAAGGTTGTGAAACGCATGTTTGAATTCACTGAGTTTCTTATAGAAGTGCTTAAAGTGGATGACATAGGTGCTATTTTTTCAGGCAAGGCTACCTACCACGATAGTTGTGGTGCACTTAGGGAGTGTGGCATTAAACTAGCGCCACGTAAATTGCTAGAAAAAGTAAAAGGCTTAGAAATAGTTGAAATGAAAGAGGCAGAAACCTGCTGTGGTTTTGGTGGCACATTTGCTGTGAAATTTGAATCTATTTCTGTGGGAATGGCACAAACTAAAGTTGCAAGCGCTCTGTCAACAGGTGCACAATATATCATAAGCACCGATGTGAGCTGTATGATGCACATACAAGCCTATATTGATAAAAACCAATTCCCAATCCAAACGATTCATATTGCAGATATCCTTGCAAGCGGGTGGTAAAATTATTTTCCTTCCCTATTAGAATAAATAAAACCGTATTGATGTCATTACCTCCTCAATACTATTCTAAAGGTAGTTCCCTTACCAAGTTCCGATTGCTTGACAAACAAACTGCCGTGGTGGTATTTTTCAATAATCCTTTTAGAAAGAGAAAGCCCTAACCCCCATCCTCTTTTTTTAGTGGAAAACCCTGGACGGAAGATTTTGTTGAGTAAATGTTTTTGAATTCCCTTTCCATCATCTTTCACATCTATCCAAATAATATCCGGGTGGTTAGTGACATTTATGAAAATATTTCCTTTTCCCTCAAGCGCATCAAGGGCATTGCGCATTAGATTCTCTAATACCCAATCGAACAATGGTCCGCTTAATAAAGTTTCTACATCTTCTTCTTGAATCTTTAAATGAAAAAGCACTTTTTTTGGCGCGCGCTTTTGCATATAGTCCACCATCTCGCGGACTCTAGCCACAACATTTTCTTGCAATAATTGGGGCTCGCTACCTACTTTACTAAAACGGTCGGCAACTAACTTTAAACGATCGATGTCTTTTTGCATTTCAATGACCGTTTCTGGGCTACACTCACTTTCTTTAAGCAATTCTATCCATGCTTCTAGGGAACTTAAAGGTGTTCCTAATTGATGTGCTGTTTCTTTTGACAAGCCCACCCATACACGGTTTTGCATAGAACGATTGGCAGCAGTTAGTGAAACAATAACCAATATAAGAAAAAGAAAAATGATGGTCATTTGCACATAAGGAAAGAGTTTGAGCTGGTAAAGCAAATTAGATTCTCCGTAGAAAACATAGGTTTTACCACCATCATATTCAGCCACAATTGGCTCGTGCATTTCCTTAAAGAGTTGGAGTTGTTTTTTTAGATAATTCTTGACGTTGGGTACACCTTTTATATCAATGTTTTTATAGTCACTAATGCGTTCTTTGTCATCTGTAATAATTAGAGGAATAGTATTGTTTTGGCTGACGAAAGTTTGAGCAAAACTAATTTCCTCGTTGTTGGTCGCAGTAGTTAAGGTTTTGATACTAAATGCCAATTGTTCCACCTTCTTTTTTTCTTCTTTGGCTAGCCGATGCGCTAACTGATTGGTGTAACTCAAAGAAGTCACCACAAATAGCATCGCAATCAGACTTAAAGAAGTTTTCCAGTTAAAAAATTGGCGCATAATCCTTTGACAAACGTCAGCAAGGTA
Organism: uncultured Bacteroidota bacterium; assembly: GCA_903853805.1. GTDB lineage: Bacteria > Bacteroidota > Bacteroidia > Chitinophagales > Chitinophagaceae > JAFIGV01. The sequence goes on along the minus strand of CAINUN010000083.1, from coordinate 6,376 downwards.
AAATTATTGTGATTTTGAAAGAAGAACTATATTTTTGTGAGCGAAAATTTTCAATTACTCAATGAGTGCACAAAACAACTTTCAGGAAAACTTAATTGATAATCCAGCGGATATTGAGTTGAGCAAACCAACCAAATCTCGCTTTCTTTTTCTTTTGTTCTTCTTCGGACTATTCATTTTCTCCTGGGCAGGTTGTTACAATTTGTGGGAGCACAGATATAAAAGTACAGAGGGAATAGAAGTGCCTAAGAACACCTTATACGAACCCGAGTATAAATAATCTCCTCGCAAAACATGATTGTTTGCGATCAAGAAACTGCGGTCGTCATACTAAGCTACAATGGGAAAAAGTGGCATGAACTTTTTTTGCCTACAATTGTAGCGGAGGCTGTTAGTGGTTATGAGGTTGTAGTGGTTGATAATGCTTCAACAGATGATACACATGACTATATTCTTGAAAATTTCCCTTCAGTAAAAACCCTTCAAATTGCTATTAACCGTGGATTTTCTAATGGTTATTATGAAGCGTTGCTACAAATAAAAGCCAAGTATTATGTCTTGCTGAGTGCCGATTTTGAAGTGACTCAAAATTGGTTTCCTCCTTTGCTTCATGCTATGCAACATTATGAAGGGTTAGCAGCTTGTCAGCCCAAAATCAGGTATTGGCGCGAGCGAGAACTCTTTGAATATGCAGGTGCTGCAGGTGGTTTTATGGATAAGTGGGGCTATCTATTTTGTCGGGGTCGCATCTTCAATGATTTGGAAAAAGACAACCAACAATACAATGATGATATCGAAGTTTTTTGGGCTTCAGGTGGATGTTTAATGGTACGGGCAGATTTATATCATAAAGCCGGTGGTCTCGATAAAGATTTGTATGCACATATGGAAGAGGTTGATTTGTGTTGGCGCCTGAAAAACATGGGCTACAAAATTGGTTACATTGGAAGTTCAACCGTCTTTCATGTTGGAGGCAGTGTGATTTCTTATGGCAGTCCACAAAAATTATTTTACAATTTCCGAAATAGTCTAATTCTTCTGCTCAAAAATGAGAAAGCAAGTAAATTGCTTTGGCTCTTTCCTTTACGTTTAGTTCTTGATGGCATTGCCGGATTGCAAATGCTTGCGGGCGGTAAATGGAAAGAAATGGTCACAATCATCAAAGCACATTTCAGTTTTTATGGAGGGTTAGCAATGTGGCTGCAAAAAAGAAGGGAAGCTCAAAAAATCATCACCGTTCGAAACACAATTGGTAATTACAACAAGAGCATTATTTGGCAATATTTTGCTTTGAAGAAGCGGCAGTTTTCTAAGTTGAATTTTCAACCTAAAAAATTAAGTTGATTTTTGTTTGCTCAAAAAAACATAGCCCAAAATAGCTGCTACAACAGACGACATGAGTACTGCCATCTTAGCAATTGTTTGTTGTTCATTCCCTTGAAAGGCTAAGGTGGCAATGAAAATGGAAATGGTAAACCCAATTCCTGCAACAATGCCCACTCCTATCAGTTGTTGCCAGCGAACACCATGTGGTAATGTTGCCATCTTTAATCGTACACTAAGCCAACTGAACAATACTATACCTAAGGGCTTACCTACGACTAACCCAAAGAAAATTCCAAGAGCAACTTTTGAATGAAAGATGGTTGTGAAATTTCCAGGGAAAATCAGGGTGGTATTCGCTAATACAAACAATGGCAAGATGAGGAAATTGACAGGGAAATGTAACTTTCGCTCAAGCATTTCAATACTAGAAAGAGGAAAAGTCATTGCAAATATAACACCGGCAATTGTTGGATGAATTCCAGAGTTATAGAGAAAATACCAAAGTACAATTCCCGTTAAGAAATGAAGCCATAGATATTTTTTCTTCCCCAAAAAATACATCAAGAAACTGATTACGAACGATAATAAAACGTACGACCAATTAATGGCGACAGCATAAAACAATGCGATGGTAACAATGCCCCCTAGGTCATCAATTATTGCCAATGCCATCAAGAATATTTTTAGTGAAAGAGGAACTCTATTACCAAGCAAGGAAAGAATGGCCAAGGAAAATACAATGTCAGTTGCAATTGGAATCCCCCAACCATTGGAGAAGGACGAACTACTGCAAAAGGCTAAATAAATTAATGCAGGAATCACCATGCCACCAATGGCAGCTATAATGGGTAACAATGCTTTCTTGAGTTGTGAAATTTCACCAATCAACAATTCTCTTTTTATTTCAAGACCAACAAGCAAAAAGAAAATACTCATCAACCCATCGTTGATGATGTGTAGGTAGTTTTCTGGTAAATGAAGTATTTGAGTGAAGCATAATTTCTGTTGCCAAAACGCCACATAATCTTGCCCGAACGATAAATTGCTAATGGTCAATGAGAGTATTGTACAGGCTATCAAAATGATTCCTGTTGAACGACTATCAGCAATAAAGACTTTCAAAGGAGAAACAATTTTATTCCGAATTTTTTTGGGAGCATAGACCACCATCAAATTTATTTATTGTAGCCGATTTGGAAAGAAAATAAAAATCAAATCCGTTACTTTTAGCAATCTTTATTTTCAACTATTTCTTTATGAAATCTTTGTTTGCAAAATTATTACTCATTGCATTGTTTTTTGCAAGTTGCCATCATCCATTGGTGTTGCAGCAAAAAACGCATCAACTCTATACGATTAACAATACAGGCAAATTGGATAGTAACTTGGTGAAGATGTTAGCCCCATATAAAGTTGGTGTGGATACACAAATGAATGTGGTGATTGGTCACACCGATATTCCGCTAACAAAAGCACAGCCCGAAAGTACTTTGGGGAATTTTATGGCAGATGCACAATTAATTGCTGCCCAAAAATTAGATAGAAAAGTTGTCGCCTCGTTTGTAAATTATGGAGGCATCCGTATCAATTATATAGCACCTGGAGTGCTTACAAGAGGTAAGATGTTTGAGTTAATGCCTTTTGATAATACAGTCACAATTTTGGAAGTTTCAGGCGAACTTTTGAAACGCTTGTGTAATCATATTGCAAAAGGGAAAGGCTGGCCAGTAGCGGGAATCACATTCAAAATAAAAGACAAAGAAGCACAAGATATTCTACTGAATGGGAGACCTATAAATGACAATGTTATTTACAAAATTACGCTTAGCGATTACTTGGCAAGAGGCGGCGATAATTGCGATTTCTTTGAACTGCTAAAGAAAAGATACACTAGTATTTTTCTACGCGATGCATTGATCGAATATGTGCAACAGCTTGAATTACAACACTTGCCTTTACATCCAAATCTTGAAAAAAGAATAGAGTATGTTGAATAGAAGAACCTTTATTAAACGAACAGCTACTGGTAGTGCATTATTTGCTTTGGGTGGTTTTCCTTTTGAAAGCTTTGCATCTTCAAAGCCAATCAAACTTACCCTACTCCACACCAACGATGTTCATAGTCGTTTAGAACCTTTTGCGATGGATGGAAGTAAATATGAAGGGCAAGGTGGGGTGGCAGCGCGTGCTGCATTAATAGCTCAAATTCGTAGTGAAGAAGAGCATGTTTTATTGCTTGATGCAGGTGATATCTTTCAAGGAACGCCCTACTTTAACTTGTACAAGGGAGAGCCTGAAATGAAAGCTATGAGTATGATGCGGTATGATGCAGTAACAATGGGGAATCACGATTTTGATGCAGGGGTAGATGGATTTGCAAATCAGTTAATTCATGCTAATTTCCCGGTGTTGGTTGCTAATTATGAATTCTCAGGAACTGCCTTAGAGGGGAAAACAAAGCCATACACAATTATCAAGAAAGGCGGTTTGAAAATCGGTCTCTTTGGTTTGGGCATTCAATTAAAAGGTTTAGTGCCTGATGAGTCTTATGGAAAGACGATATACATAGAACCAATACAGATTGCCAGGTCTATTTCCGAAAAACTGAAAAAGCAGGAACATTGCGATTTTGTAATATGCCTTTCCCATCTTGGTTATGAATACAATTACAATAAAGTAAGTGATTTAATTCTTGCAAAAGAAACGGAACACATTGACCTTATCATTGGCGGGCATACCCACACTTTTTTAGACGAGCCAAAGGTTATTAGGAACAAGAAAGGTAAAGAAGTGTTGATAAATCAGGTAGGTTGGGCCGGACTTAGATTAGGCCGTTTGGATTTTATTTTTGATGACAAAAAAAGCTCCAATCTGCTACAAACCCAATCTGTAATAATTAGCAAACAAACAAATTGATAATGATTTTTTTTTTCAACAAAATGTTAGCAATTTCGTTCCCCTGCTCAAAAAAGCAGTTTGAACCAATTATTACACAACAACAACGTTAGCGTTAGTAAGTATTTTAGAAGAAGCAAGAAGCATTTAGAAGATTAAGTTGATTAGAAAAGAGCAATATTGAACGAATAAATCGTTGCACCAAACATCATTATGTAAGGCGGGAGGGAATAACAATAATAGTAGTCATTAAACTATGGAGCAACACCAGGTAGATACGAAACAGGGTAAAATTAATAGCGATTCTGAAGCAGTTTGGGCAAAGTGCTTAGAGGTCATAAAGGATAATGTCAATTGGCGAACATTTCAAACTTGGTTTGAACCAATTCGTGCGGTAGCATTGACGGGTAATGTCCTTACACTTCAGGTTCCAAGCCAGTTTTTTTATGAATGGCTTGAAGAGCATTATGTAGAACTTCTAGGTAAAACCATTAAACGGGTCTTAGGTAAAGACGGTAAATTGGAATACCGAATCTTGATGGAAAGCGCAGCAACTAAACGCAATCCGGTATCCATCAATATGCCAGGTAGCGCCTATGCTAAACCATCGAAAGAGAACAATTATGTGGACATGCCACTCAAGTGGGATGACCCGAACAACATCAAAACTCCTTATGCCATTCCTGGCTTAAAGCGTGTACAAATTGACCCACAATTAAATAGCAATTACACTTTCGATAAGTTTATTGAAGGCGATTGCAATAGGGTAGCGCGTTCTGCCGGTTTGCATGTGGCCCAAAAGCCCGGAGCTACTTCTTTCAATCCATTGGTTGTCTTTGGTGGATGTGGTTGGGGCAAAACACATTTGGTGCAAGCTATAGGCAATGAAGTGCGTCGTTTGCACCCAAACAAAGCCGTGCTTTATGTAAGTGCTGAGAAGTTTATCAATCAGTTTATTGATCACTCAAAGAATAATGAAATTAACGATTTCATTCACTTCTATCAATTGATAGATGTGTTGATTCTCGATGATATTCACCTCTTCATCAACGCCGTAAAATCACAAGATGTATTCTTTGCCATCTTCAATCATTTACATCAAAGTGGCAAACAAATCATTTTGACAAGCGACACCGCACCAAAAGATTTGGAAGGCATGCAAGAACGATTAATCAGTCGTTTTCGTTGGGGTTTAAATGCCGATATTCAAGCACCCGATTTTGAAACTAGACAGCAAATTCTTCGCTTGAAAATGCACCAAGAAGGTTTAGAAATCTCGGATGAAGTGGTTAAGTATGTAGCCTACAACGTCAATAATAATGTACGTGAATTGGAAGGCGCATTAATAGCCCTTTTTGCCCAATCAACGCTTAATAGGAAAGAGATTGACCTCGATCTTGCAAAGAAGGTGATGAAGAATTTTGTGAAAACAAAAGCTCGCGAACTCACCATTCAGAACATTCAAAAAATGGTCTGCGAATTCTATAATATTCCTTACGAAAGATTGATGGCTAAAACCAGAAAGCGTGAAGTGGTTCAAGCGCGTCAAATCACCATGTTCCTTGCCAAGAAATTTACTAAGAGTTCTTTGAAAAACATTGGCGAACATTTTGGTGGCTTCGATCATACTACTGTTATTCATTCTTGCCAAACTGTTGAAAACCTGATGGATACTGATACAGAATACAAAGAACAAGTGTTGGAAGTGCAACAAAAAGTTCATTTGGCAAGCCTGTAAAAACTGTTTTGAAAATTATTTTGATTTTTCTGCAAGACTTATATCTTTGCAGTCCTTTAGCTAAAAACGCTATAGCTCTTTTAATAGTTTCTCAGACTTAAACTTCTGAAAATTATTGGTGAGGTGGGTGAGAGGCCGAAACCAACAGTTTGCTAAACTGTCGTACGTTTTACCGCGTACCGAGGGTTCGAATCCCTCCCTCACCGCTTGAAAAAGCGGACGTTCTTTTTACTGGTTTTGATGAGGTAAGTTTCATCAATAAACTCTAGTTCGGGGAGTAGCGCAGGCCGGTAGCGCATCTGGTTTGGGACCAGGGGGTCGCAGGTTCGAATCCTGTCTCCCCGACTTCTAAAAGGCAATCAATTTCATATTGGTTGCCTTTTTTTATGCCCTCAACTAAAGACTGTAAAGGGTTTT
>CAINUN010000082.1 GCA_903853805.1 uncultured Bacteroidota bacterium | reverse complement strand
TAGAAGCACCACTGTTTGATTACCGAACAAAGCCCTTCTTTTTAAAATTTCTTTTAATCTTATGTTATCTGCTGCTCTGCTGTCCGTCCGAAGATGTGTCGTTTGAAGTTCGCACACACTTTGTTCAAAGCGATTTACATTAGATGCACAACTGTTTGTGTTCGCAGTGAACCCGTGCGTTGGCGAAAATAAATTCAATAAAAAAGGAAGGGTGGAAAAAAAGTTTTCTTGGGTGGCAGAAAAAAATACTCTCTTAAAAGCTTTGGTCGCAGCGTTGGCTTTAGCGGCTTTTAAGAGTGTATTTTTTTTGAGCGTTGGCATTTTATTTTTTGAATTTGTCAAAGTGCTTATTAATCTCTGGTCGCAACTCTATTCCTGCTTGCTCAAAGCAGTCCAACAAATCTGTATAAGTTCCTTCACCTGCTAAGAAGTCCCAAAATTCTGCTGCTACTTTTACTTCCTTCTTCAAGTCCAACATTCCTTTCATTGTCCACCGTTTGTATTCTGCCGGTTCGTATGGATTGTAAGGAATAGAAATGAGTGTATTCACTTTTGCTTTCGGATGCTGATAGAAATAAACTGCCAACCATTCAAGCATATTCCTTTTGTAAGAAATAAAATCCCCCTTGTTTGGCTTTACAGTTTTCAAATCAAACATGAAAATTTCGTCTGTCTTTGAAACAAGAAACAAATCAACTTTTACTGACTTGAGTTGTTTCTCTTTTCCCTTCTGTGCAACTTTTCTAATCCTTTCTGTTTCGTCTGATTTGTTTACATCGCCACCAACAGATAAATCATTCATGATTTCCTGAATTTCATTTTGTGCTGCATCGGTTATTATTTTCCCAAGCACAAATTGAGAATGAACTTCCTTGAAAATTCCTTTCGCAAGTTCTTTGGCAACAGGTTCGTAAATTGAAATTCCAAAAGTTGTATTGAGTGATTGAATGAATGAGAACAAAGCCATTCTATCTTTTCCAAGCAAGCGAAAATGAAACGGCATATTTTCCGTTTCAGGTTTGTAGTTCAAAAATTTTTGACGCAAACAAACCTTGATAGTTTCTGTGATTTGGTCTTTATGTTTTTTAGGAAGTGCCATTATTTATTTATTAGGTTTTCAATACCATCAATTTCCGGTAGCTGTGCAAAAAAATCTTCTCTATGATTTTCCAAAATATTCATTGGTTGCCTTCTGTAAGAATATGTGTCGTCTTTCACGCAACAAGTGTGATAGTGTCTGTTTGATTTTCCTTCAAGCGGTTGCCCGTTAAAATTTTCGCCTTCTACCCAACCATGATAATTTGAAAATTTACATTCACCATCATTAAAGTTTGGACAGTCGCTACAAAACAATCTTCTTTTTCCATCCCTTTCGGTAATTGCATCAGTCAAAGTTCCGGCAGCATAATTTTCAATTACTACATCGCAATACAGAATGTTCTCACCGCACTTTGGACACCTATTGTGCATGTTGTTTTTTAAGTCCACTGCAAATGTTGGAATGGAAGTCCTAATTGAAAACTCTCTGCTTTGTAGTTCTTTCTTGTAACCAACTTCAATTCCATAGATTTCTTTATTGCCCTGGAGAATTAGGAAGTCCGGTGGTGCAATAGGATTTTTATTTCCGAAAATTCTTTGGATAAGGAGTAGGGGAATAATAATTCCAATTTGAAGACGAATGAATTCAGCAAACACAATGAGTTCTTTTGGTGCACCTAATGTTTTTGGAAGTAATGAGTCAACAAAATCATCAATTGCCGGTGTCCATTCAGCTTGCCAAATTTTTACATCGCTTTCCTTTATTTCAGCAGCCAATTCCTCATCACCTTCTTTCTCGTATAAAAATTCATTCGGAATTTTTTCTTCAAGTTTTTCAATGTATGCTTTTCTTAATTCAGGATTGACTGTTATCGTGTCAAACAATAACATTTGGTTTACTGAATAGAAGATGAGTTTGTAAAAGTTTTTTAAATGCTCCGGTGATTTAGCAGCGTTGTAATATGCTCTACCGGAAAAAATATATTCAATCACATCGCCTAAAATCATTTGGCGATTTAATTTCAAATGACTGTTTGAAGCAGTTTTACCACCTGCATAAAGTTCTCTTGAAATTTCCTCATAAATAGGTTTGTATTCGTCTGAATTCAGTAAGGCATTTATTCTTTGATACTCTTCGTTGTGTTCAGCGAAAACTTCATCAAGGCATTTGAGATGTTCAACGGATATTCCTAATTTATCAAGTAGTAACTTCATTATTTTTTCTTCAAGTGAAAAATGATTTCCGAATATGCACCCTTATCTTTTTCGGTGCGGTTTAATACAGGTCGTTTGTATTGATTGACTATTTGCATCTCTGTATTTTCCGCAATGGTCGGATACATATTGTATTTATCATTTGCCACTAAGAAAATATCATAATCTTCAACTAAAAACTTTTTGCAGTTGTTCAGCACATCTGAAAGTCCTTGAATGTAACTCAACTTTGCTTCTTTGCCTTGTCCTTTGAAAAGCGGTCCTATTTCTAAATCGTCATTGCGTTTGAAACCGAACAAATCATAAGCGTAAGCATGTTGTTCGTGATAGTCAATCAAACCAACATAAGGCGGTGAAGAAAAAATGCCTTTGATTTTTTTCTTCATTGCTAATTCTGCGAAAGCAGAATTTTTCTTTTTCAATTCTGAAAAAATATCAATCGTTCTGCTGTCGCCTGTCAAACAATATTGAAAAGTTTGTGTCCTCAATGTGTCAAACTCTGCAAGTCGTTTCACTGTGTCTTTGGTGTATGATTCCCACCATTTGAGAATTGAGAAAAGCGGCTTGCACATTTTACCGTGCTTCGCACAATAATATGTTGCAGTGATTGGCTCTAACAAAGTTGCAAGGTCAGCATGAGTAGTTGCTCTGCAACTACGAATTGTTCTGCTAAGAATTACACTGATAATTTTTTTTGTGTCAGTGTTTTTAATCTTCTTGATTTCGTCAAACACAAATTGAATTTCTTCCCGGATGTGTTGCGAATACCATTTGTCAAGGAAAGTGTCAGCTTTGTCTTGTCGCAACTTGATGTTGTATTGTTTCAGAAGTTTGTTGAAAGTTGGTAGAAATTCTTTTTCTTTTTCTGCTCCGAATTTGTCCTCGTCAATTTCTCCTTGATTCAATTTGTATTTGTATTCGGGAACTGGAAAATAAAGATTGTTGAATTCATAAAGTGCATTCAAAAGTTTTTCTTCAAATTCTAAAGTGTGTGAATCAACCAAAAAATCTTTCAATGCTTTTGTGATGCGATTGATTTCCTTCTGAACATTTTCCAAATCATATTTCGTCACTTTGCAATTTCCAATGAGTGCATTGAAAGCTGAAACATCAATACCGATTGCGTTCATTCCAAGTTCGCATGATTGAACCATTGCAGTTCCGCTGCCGGAAAAAGGGTCAAGAACTATGTCGCCTTTTTTGAAATAAGTTTCTTTTTTGAATTTGTCGGTGTGGTTGTCAAGAAAATATTCTACAAACTGCGGAATGAATTTTCCCTTGTATGGATGCAAGCGGTGAACATGCTTTGTTGTTTCTGCTTCTTTGTATTGGTCAAAAGATAAAGCCCAATTCAAGTCCGTTCCCAATTGTTCTTTCCAAGAAACTTCTCTGTGTCCGTTGTAGGATTTGTAATACTTGATAAGTTCTTCTTTAGAAACTTGCGTTGAGCCGTTGTCCCCAATTTTCCTGATTCTTCCGTATTGGATGAGATAAGAAATGTTGGAAGTCGTAACCAACTTTCCGGTGTGCTTTGTAGCCCACTCGCTTGCTTCCTTGATGCTTAAAAGTTCTTCTGTTGCTATCATAATTATTCAAAAACTGTCCTCACAAATGTAGTATTTTCTTGTCTGCAAATTTCGTAAACTGTTGAGAAATTTTCACGGTGCTGAACAAAGCGGTGGAGAAAACACTCTTTCATTTTTTTTGGGGTGGATTTTTCGTGCGGTTGCAAAAAAAATGAAAGTGTGTTTTGTGCGGTGGCATAAACTTTTTTGAGCGAGGGCTTTTTTATTGAATTTATTTTCTGCGTTGGCATTAGAAGCGGTGTCGGTTGATGTCCAAAGTAATTCCAAAACTGTTCGTTCAAAGCGGTAAAGTTTCAAGTTTGCAGGGTGCTAATAGAGTTGCAGATAACTTGTTTATAACGGCAGTACTTTTCTTTTTTCTTGCCTATTAACTACCCAAATTGGTTGGCTAACGGCAGGTTTGTCTGAAAGGATACTGCCATTATCCAACCAAACAAAATTAATAATTAAAGCTCCAAATCATCAAAGGGGCTTTGTATTTCATTCCTACACTTGCAATTTAAGTACTTTCTTTTAATTGAAAAAATGATTTTCGTCAGTTAACCACCCCGTCCTACGGACACCCATTTCGACTACGCTCAATGACCGAGAGGGGAATTGTTTTCGGTGGTCAGTGGTCAGTTTTTAGTTGTCAGGCTTCGGATAATGAGCGGAGTCGAATTGTCGAAGCCCTTTTGGCATAACCCTTCGACAAGCTCAGGGTGACATTTTCTTTTAGTTGATAGTTGATGGTTGATGGTTGTTAGTTGTCAGGCTTCGGACAATGAGCGGAGTCGAATTGTCGAAGCCCTTTTGGCATAACCCTTCGACAAGCTCAGGGTGACATTCCCTTCGACAAGCTCAGGGTGACATTTTCTTTTCAGTTGTCAGTTATTAGTTGATAGTTATTAGTTGATAGTTATTAGTTGATTGTTGTCGGTGGTCAGATATTCCAGCAATCCAACATCCATAATCCAACCTTAATTAAAAAAGCCCCGAAGGGCTTTTTTATTATTTCACCATCCCGCAAATAGGATCGCTCCAATCGCTGATAAGATTGTTGGTGCCGGTGGCACGCACTCTTATCCATTGTTTGGTATCGGACGGTAGTCCTTTGATAGCTGCCTTGGTGCCCGAAGAAATGATGCCATTTTTCCAATCGGGTGTGGTGAGCGAGGTGCTGTATTCAAAAGCATAGCTCTTGGCGCCATCTACCACCGAGCATTTCACATCTATTCGAGCAGTAACGGTGCTCGACACTTCCAATATCATTGGTGCATCGATGCTTGTTAGTTTTTGAGGTGACTTACGAACGGGCATACCCGATTTGTTGATGATGGCTAATTCGCCTTTGCTTGTAATGCCCACATAGTTTGCCAACTGATTGAGGTCCGATACCACAACACTCCACTTGAGGTCGCGTGTATCGAAGCTATCTTTACTTCCACTGTGGGTGTCGGTTTGCGCATTCAATAGGTCGGTTATGTGTTTTTGAAAATCGATCATCAGTACGGGTGGATTTACAAAGTCGGCTGCATTCGACACCATTTTGTTGTGAATGTACTGTGCGAAAAAGCAGATTTCGCCTGCGTTTTTTTCTTTTAATTTTAAAGCTACTATTGCCATTTTTTTATTAGTTTAGTTGTCAGTTGACAGTTGTCAGTTGACAGTTATTGGTTATTAGTTATTGGTTATTAGTTGTTAGATGTTAGATATTCAGGACTTCCTCTACAATGTGTTCCTATGATATGCCAACGGTTGTTATTAGCTATTAAGTAGCAATTTTTGGCATTCCTATGGAAATCGTCGTTCCCTATATGGAAATCGTCATTTTCCCTAGGGAAATCGTTAATCACCATATGAGAATCGTCGTTCTTCCTATGGAAATCTTCATTTTCCCTAGGGAAATCGTTAATCACTATATGGAAATCGTCGTTTCCTATATTGGAATCGTCGTTTCCTACATGGAAATCATCGTTCCCTACATGGAAATCGTCGTTTACAATATAGTGTTTGCATTTTGTCACATGAGGTGCTTTGGTAAGCCATTTAAACACTTGCTTTTTAATAGCACGAGCAACGTTCAACACATTCTTTGCAGCAATAGCTTGACAGTTATTTAATGTCTTCCCTAAATTCAAATCAAATACCATAGGCAACTTTGCCAACAACAGTCTTTGTTGCCAAACTGCTTGTAGCTTATGATGCTTTATAGTTATTGCCAATTGCCTTTTCATTGGTTCGCTAAGGAATATTTGCAAAGCTAAAGGCATTATGAATTAGCCATATAGGTATCCCCTACCTAAACCATTAGGTATCGGATACCTATTGCGTATATTGATATAGTTATTTATATTGCACACCTTTATTATTGTATATAGTCATTTTCAAATGGCTAATACCCACCGCCTACTATGTTTTTATAAGTGATAGTTAACCATGTTCATTGCATGAATTTGTTTATCTAAATAGTATAAAAATGAATAGAGTCCATGTTCTTCTTGTCGGTGAAGAACCAATATTGACCGACCTTGTAAGGAAAAAAATGAACCGTTGCAAAAGTTATGAGCTTTATGCTTGGTCGTTGAATGCTAAGAAAAGAAAAAAGAACTCCTTACCTATTGCCGCCGAGTGCGCCATCCTTTGTTTCAACAACTATGATGAGGGCGTAGCAATGCTGCATGCTTTTAGGCAGGAATTGCCACAGATAGATATTTTGGGCTGCTGTCATTCGTGCAATGACGAAGAAAAACTAAGGTTTACACAAAAGGGAATGAAGTGTACGATAGGGTTGGATGAAATAGACTCTTTAACCGAGCATCTTAAGTTATTGCCAAAGGTAAATAAGTTGCCTCTTTATCAAATGTGTGATAAACTAACCCTAAAAAAAGAGGGAGACACCCGACCCCACCTGAACAGTATCACCCAAAAACTGACATACTGTGAGCGCCAAATTGTAGAAGTAATGTGGGAAAACAATGATTATACGGCAGAAAATATTGCTGTTCACTTAGATAAATCACCGAAAACAGTAAGTAATCAAGTGCCCATTATATATATAAAACTAGGCGTGAAGGGCAAATTAGAATTGTTGAGACTCCTTAAAAAATATAGCCACAATGGGGTTTGGTGGGAGGATAGGTGATTCGGTTGATAGTTGATGGTTGTCGGTTGATAGTTGATGGTTGATAGTTGATGGTTGATGGTTGATGGTTGGTAGTTGATGGTTGGTAGTTGTTAGTTGATAGTTGATAGTTGATAGTTGATGGTTGATGGTTGATAGTTGATGGTTGATAGTTGATAGTTGATGGTTGATGGTTGGTAGTTGTTAGGCTTCGGACAATGAGCGGAGTCGAATTGTCGAAGCCCTTTTGGCATAACCCTTCGACAAGCTCAGGGTGACATTTTCTTTTGGGTTGTCAGTGGTCAGTGGTCGGTGGTCAGTTGTCAGTTGTCAGTTGATGGTTGATAGTTGATGGTTGATGGTTGATGGTTGTTAGTTGTCAGGCTTCGGACAATGAGCGGAGTCGAATTGTCGAAGCCCTTTTGGCATAACCCTTCGACAAGCTCAGGGTGACATT
>CAINUN010000081.1 GCA_903853805.1 uncultured Bacteroidota bacterium | reverse complement strand
AGTAGCGCAGGCCGGTAGCGCATCTGGTTTGGGACCAGGGGGTCGCAGGTTCGAATCCTGTCTCCCCGACTTCTAAAAGGCAATCAATTTCATATTGGTTGCCTTTTTTTATGCCCTCAACTAAAGACTGTAAAGGGTTTTAAGCTGATTCCTTTCCTTTTCTTTTCTTCAAATTTTACTGATTTATTAGTGCAGAATAGACCATGTTTTGTGTCAATTCGGGAGACCAAGTGGGAGACCAAGCTATTTTTCCGGGAGACCAAGAATGTCTTTCTAACTCATTCATTTTCAACCATTAAAACGATTTGAACATGTTGATGCAAAATGTAACATTTTATTTAAGGCACTCAAGAGTTCAGAAAGATGGAAAGATGCCTATTTACGTTAGAATTAGACTTGGAAAAGAGAAAATTGAACAGACAATAGGATACACAATTAATCCCAAGAATTGGAACTCGATTAATGAGTGTGTGCTTAAATGCCAGGAAGCTGATTTGATTAATAGTGTAATTAGAAGTTGAGTTCGATTACGCTCAAAAAATGTTGGCTGAGGCTGAGTCGAAGCCACCATTTCAACGTTTTTCCCTGAGTTTTCTTCGTGCGCGAGTCTCCTTTTTCAGGGTCTCGCGCAGACTGTGAAGTGAACTTTTATTTTGGAACGCATTTCCCTTGAGTTCGACTACGCTCACTCAGCGGGTTGGTTCTGTCCTGCAAACGTCGTGAGGGTAGCGTAAGCCCCACATCGTCCTCGATTGAATCGAGGATGCAACGGTTTCGCGTTTGCAACGCAGCTTTATGCAAAAATCCTACTTAGATGCAACCCACGCTGCATGCTTGAACGAGTGGGGCATTATTGGGTCAGCACTTCGGTGCTTCGATACTTCAATACTTCGACTACGCTCAGCATCCAAATTATTATCCTTAGTTCAAGTTGCGCGTTGCTAATATTTTGAACAGAAGTTTTTTTGTTAGAACATTCATTAAGATACAATATGCTTTTTTTAGAAAATAAATGTAAAAACAAAAAGGTACTTAAATTTTCAAATTATTCATTCCTCCATCAATTGCTATAATTTGTCCGCTTATCCATGCACTTTTCTCTGACAGCAAAAAACAAATGCCTTCTGCAATATCTTCAACAGAACCTATTTTTTTCATTGGGTTTCGCTGTTTCATAGCCGCTATTTTTTCTTCCGTATTTAATAATTTCTCCGAAAGTTCAGATTTAACGAGCGAGGGCGCAACTGCATTAACTCTTATGTTTGGTGCAAGTTCGGCTGCCAATGAAATTGTCAAGGAAGAAATCGCACCTTTTGCAATAGCTATAGATGCATGAAAAGGCAAACCCACTGAGGCAGCAACTGAACTAACAAAAACGATGGAAGCTGCATTGCGTTTTTTTAAATTAGGCAAATATTCCTGTATAAAATTTACCGCCCCTAGAACATTAACATTAAAATCATGCACAATATCTTCATTGCTAACTCTGTTAAATGGTTTTAAATTAATGGTTCCAGGAAAATATACAATCCCATCTAGTGGTTTATCAATTTTAGGATACGATAGTTTATTATAATTTTCTACAACATAAAATTCATCATAACCTTCAACATCATTCTTCGTACTAATGCCAATAACGACATTGCCAGCTGCTTTTAGTATTCTAGCTGCTGCTTTTGCCATTCCACTAGAAGCGCCTGCTAATAAAATTGTTTGGGATGTGTTCATTTCTCTTTTTTAGGATAAAAAACAGTAAGCTTGTTTAACAAACATAGCAAAAGGCTAAACAAGAATCCGACAATAGTTATAGATTCGTGTAATAGACTGATTTACTTCTTTCATTTTATTAAAAATAACTTTGAAAAAATTTGAGAATTATAATCAGTTTGATTAGAATATTTATATAAAAGGCGGTTATATGGACATTGTATTAGAAGCCAAGGGTCTTAATAAATCTTTTGGAAACCAACATGCAGTAATTGATTTAGATATCAGGGTAGAAAAAGGTCAAGTATATGGTCTTTTAGGTCAAAATGGCGCAGGAAAAAGTACCCTGATTAGAATGTTGCTCGGGCTTATTTTCCCTGATTCGGGGGATATTTTTCTTATGGGCGATCAATTCAATTCTAAAAAAAGGCATTTATTAAAAAATATTGGTGCCATTATTGAACGACCTGATGTTTATAATTATTTAGATGGATTTGAGAATTTGAATTTTTTCGCCACCCTTAGCGGACATAGCGTTAAGAAGGAAAGAATATACGAAGTTTTAAAAATGGTTGGTTTATTAGGTAGAGAAAAAGACAAGGTAAAAACCTATTCTTTAGGGATGAAACAGCGATTAGGCATAGCTATTGCCCTTGTTCACGACCCTGCATTACTAATTTTAGATGAGCCTACAAATGGTTTAGACCCACAAGGCATAGCAGATATTCGCAATTTGATATTACAACTAAGCAAAGAACACAATAAAACAATACTATTATCATCGCATTTATTACACGAAGTAGAGCAAATGGCAAGTCATATGCTTATTATTCATAAAGGCAAAAAGATTAAAGAAGGGCTTGTTCGAGCAATTATTCAACCCGAAGAATCAATTGTTGAAATATCCATGCTTATCTACTTAAAAATAGAAGATGTAATAAAAAATACTCCATGGGAGAAACATATAGTTGAAATAAACCCCAATAAAATTGTTTTAAAAATGAATCAAACTAACATTCCCTACATCAATCAATTTTTGGTAGAAAAAGGAGTACCCATCACAGGCATCCATAGTGAAAACTCATTAGAAAACTATTTTTTAAATCTTACCAATGATTAAACCGTTATCACTAGAACTCTATAAAATATTTAAACGCCCAAGAACCTATATTAGCTTTGGCTTAGTCACTGCCATTGCATTAGTGATACAATTAGCCATGTGCTCGGGTGGTAAAGAATTTCTTTCATTCGGAATGCAAGGAATTACAGAACAGTTTGCTATTCAAGGCAATGTATTAAATGGTTATTTGGTTGCTTACATCATTCTGCAATCATTATTGATACATATTCCGCTATTGATTGCACTCGTAGCCGGAGATAGTATTGCAGGAGAAGCCAATATGGGCACACTAAGGCTAGTGCTTACAAAACCAATAAGTCGAAGCCGATTAGTTATTATCAAGTTTACCGCAAGTATAATCTATTCATTATTACTAATAATTTGGCTTGCTGTAGTTGCTTTGTTCTTATCCCTATTTCTTTTTGGTAAAGGTGATATGATTAATATGAAGAGCGATACCTTTATTTTATTACTTCAAGATGATATTATGTGGCGGTATTTTTGTGCTTTTGCATTTGCTTCCCTAGCAATGACCACTATCGTATCGCTTTCTTTATTGCTCTCTGCTTTTGCCGAAAATTCAATTGGTCCAATTATGGCAACAATGGCAATTGTGGTGGTATTAACTATATTATCAAATTTGGAATTGCCGCTTTTCAACCTAATAAAACCTTATTTATTTACTACTCACATGATTGGTTGGAAAGGTTTTTTTGATGACCCTGTTCCCTATAAAGCCATAAGAAATTCGGCATTGGTACTTTCGTTTTATACCCTAGGTCTATTATTAATGACTATAATTTATTTCAATAAAAAAGACATAAAATCATGAAAACCCTTAAAATATTTTTGTTACTAACTGCCATATTTATATGCCCCAATTTTGCTCTTGCCAAAAATGCGGATGAATTATTTAATGAACTACGCCAAAAAATATTGCAAGTAAAAGACTATGTAGCAGAGGTAAATCTTAAAATAGATGTTGCTTATATGAAAGTACCTTTGCTTAAGGGGAAACTATATTTTAAAGCACCAGATCTTATGAAATTAGAAAGAAATGGGGGCATATCTATTTTACCCAAAAAAAATATAAATCTAACATTAAGCAATTTAATACCCACTGGAAAGGTGACGGTAATTGATATGGGAACAACCCTCTATAAAGCGAAGTCTTTAAGACTAATCAAAGTGGTTCCGGATGACGAAAAAAGTAGCATTGTGCTTACTAAAATATGGATTGATGAACAAAACCTATTAGTAATCCATGCAGAAACTACAACCTATGAAGAAGGTAGCCTTATTATGGATTTAGAATATAACCATTTTGTTAATTACTCATTACCCGATAAAGTGAAAATATTTATGGATCTTAAAGATTATAAATTACCTCAAGGGTTGACAATGGATTACAATGATGGAAACAAAAAACAAGAAAACATCAAAAAAACTTTGAAACAAAAGGGCACGATTGAGATAAATTATAAAAACTACGTTATCAATAAAGGTATTTCTACGAATTTTTTTAAAGGTTAAAACCTGACGAATTTGCCACTCATGGCTCCTTTAATACCTTAATGTTACAATCAAGCTATGAAAGTTTTTATCTCAGCAGAATTGTGAGGAGTTCTTTTTATTTCGGAATGCATTGCCCTTGAGTTCGGCTCTGCCTTCACTCAGCAGCTCGGCTCTCTCCTGCAAACGTCCTGAAGGTAGCGTTGCCGTTTGCAAAATGCGCTGCACTAACATCAATGAACAGCAGATAGCGGGTTACAAGATGTTGGAAAAACTTAGATTAGCTAATAGATCAAAACGAATCAACACAGACATCTAACTGTAAAAAATATCTTACAACACCTATACTTTTTTAAAGTACTATTACTATTATGCAAAAAATATGGGAAAGAAACATTGTTTAATTTTAGCAATCGGATTGATTTTTGTTTTGATTGCTGCTCATTGCGCAGCGCAAAGAAATCCTGAGACTATGGGCATTGCCTTGCATGCCATTGATTTGAATTCCAACAAAAGATTTGTATCACCTAGTCTAACGGTGGGAGTTCGCCAAAATTTATTAGGCAACAACAATTTTACAATAGGCATTGGTAGTAAAATTGGTGTGGGCTATCCTATATCGACAAGCCAGGGAATGATGCGCCTTTTTGCCTCAGTCTCCCCGCAACAATAGAGCTTCACATTGGCAACGGTGCAACTGAAAATTCTAATGCACTAATTGGAATTTGGGGCGGATTTGGAATCGGAATGAGTTGGCTATTAATTGACAATAGTAAACTCTATGGAAAATCAGCATTCACAGTAGGCAAAATTTGGAATGCAGGTCTCAATATTCAATTTGTAGATTTTTCCTGTGGATTGATGGTGTCTTCTTTAATGCCGCTCAACGCAAGAGGAACATCTATAAATACAATAGCTATTTTGGTGAATTTTCCTGTAGATTAAAGTTAATGTATTTATGTCATTAAAAAATAGTTGACTAACCTTGTTCTGCAAATGTTATAACAGCCAAGACATTAATTGGAGGGTTTGACATTTGCTAATAGAGAACAAATGCCAAACGTCCTTGCCTCTCTACATTTCGGCTCAGCTCAATGCCCATTAAAAGAGCCGTTTTGAAAACATAGACCCAAACTTATCCTTAGTTCATGATGCGCGTTGCTAATATCTTGAACATCAAGCTGCGGTAGCATCATTGAATAGCAGACATTTTTAAGAAAGAAAAAATTACTCTTTTATGATTTTCCTTATTCTTTCTTTCCCATTTGAAAAAACATGTGCAAAATAAACGCCCATTGCGCTCATTGATAAATCGATTTGTGTTGAGTTGTTAGCTGAATAAATCATGTGCCCTATAACGTTATATACTTCTATCCTGTCTGCGGGTTCGGTAAAATAAAAAAGCCCATCGGATGGATTAGGGAAGATCAATATTTCCTCTTGTGAAGTAATGTTACCAATACCTGAAGCATTGCCAATGCCTGAGTTTTTTAATTGAAATAAATAAACGCTTCGTTTTACATTACCAGCAATTGGGTTTCTGTAGCCACTACAAACTATCTTTTGATTGGGCAACAAATGAGCATCTAATATACAAGCAAGGGAACCAATACCTGCATGCAAACCGTGGTCTAATACCAAATAACCATTTGCATTAAAGTTATTATCAAGGCTCGCATCGTCTTTCATTAAAACAAGCAATGCTTTTTGATGATAGTTGCCCGCAATTTTAGTAGTCACATTACCGCCAATGAGCATTTCGTTATTGGGTGTCAACGTTACGCTTTGAAAAAAAGTGGTGCTGTCACCTGCAAATTTTTGAAGAGTACTACCACCGTTCAATAAATTACTGATGCTACCATTTTGGTTTAATATTAAAACATAGCCTTTATCTAAAACGTCGTAAGCATAATGAAATGCCCTTACGGTTCCTACCACCACAATTTTTCCATCATTGCGCAAGGCTATTGCTGAAGGTCGTTCGTCGTTACCAACACTCATTACTACTTTTCCGTTCGTACCAAACGTGGTTACCGGCTGTCCGTTAGCAGTAAGTTTTAAAACATAGTTATCCGCATAGTTCATCGTGTCAAGCGGAGAAGAATATTTTAAGTAGAGCGCATAAATATTTTCTTGTGCATCGG
This sequence comes from uncultured Bacteroidota bacterium, assembly GCA_903853805.1. Taxonomy (GTDB): domain Bacteria; phylum Bacteroidota; class Bacteroidia; order Chitinophagales; family Chitinophagaceae; genus JAFIGV01. The sequence goes on along the minus strand of CAINUN010000081.1, from coordinate 1,020 downwards.
TGATGAGGTCGGTCATTGTAGCTTGAACCGTGCTATCGAGGTAAATGCCATTGTTGGCAAAACTATTGTCTTTGGTTCCGTTGCTGTTGAGACGAGCTATAAATTGAGTATAAGCAGGTCCTTTTCCTGCAATAATATATTTGTTATTGCTTGTCAATTGAACCCTTATAGGACTAGCATAAGTGCCTGTGTTACCAAAAATATCATTGGATAACACAACTCCGCTCGTTCCAAAACTGCTATCCACTTTACCGTTAGGCAAAATACGCATCATGACAAATTGCGGTGCACCACAAATGCCAATGATACAATATTCGCTTTCGCCAACTACAATGATTTTTCCATCAGGCTGAAGCTTTAAGTCTTTGTTTTTGCTGCTTGTGCCCGTAAAAATTTTACTCGCACCACCTACGCCATAGGTCGTATCGGTGGTTCCATCTGCGTTGTAGCGATAGGTATAGAAATACAAATCAGTTGGTCCGTTGGGGTCCATCTTATCAATAGCCACTAATATTTTTCCATCAGGTTGCGTAATCATTTTATTACCCACGCCTAAATTTTGCTGACTGTTGCCTGTAGTGCCGTAAGGAATCATGCCATTAACGGCAAAAGAAGAATCTATGGTTTGGGCTTTAATGCCTATGCCCATGAATAAGGTGATGAAAACAAGGAGGTGTAGAATGGAAAATTTCATGAGGTATAAGACATGATGAAGCAGGTGGGAGTTGGTAGGATTCCGAATATTGATGATAATAAAAAAATGAAAGCCCTGGTGGAAACCAGGGCTTTTTGTATATAAAACAAAACAAAACCTATTGTTGTGTTGCAGTATACACTACATCAGTAGCATATGTTCCTGCAGGATATGCAAAACCAGGAGTAGCCTTATACTTTACAGAGAAAGTTTGGTTGCCACCATAGCTTGCGTTAGTGATTAAGTTGGCAGCAGTAGCTGACAAACTGTTATAAGCACTTGCAGAGAAACCAGAAGCGATAGAACCGCCAGTAGCATTTGCAGTT
>CAINUN010000080.1 GCA_903853805.1 uncultured Bacteroidota bacterium | reverse complement strand
GATCAATGTCTTTCTTCAAATCAATTTCTCCTAATTCAATGCTAATAAATTCTAAACCCAGTTTTTCTAATTCTGACTTCACCATTAGTTTGCAACGAAGACTAACCATATTTTGAATGTAAAGCTTCAATTGAAAATCATTTAGCAATGAAGATAACCAAATTTTACTACATGTATTTTTATTTTTTCAAAGCCACAGTTTGGTAGTAGCCAAATTATCTCTGTAGTTGAGTAATAGGCATGTTTTGTACATTAAAAAGTGAGAGCAACGTTAATTGTTTATTGAAGTTAATCTGAAAAAAAAAGAAGTCAACAACTTTGCTGACTTCTTTTTTTTTGTAGCGAGAACAGGGATCGAACCTGTGACCTTCGGGTTATGAGCCCGACGAGCTACCGCTGCTCTATCTCGCGATGTGGGTGCAAATGTAGGAGTTGAGAATTAAGCTACCAAACTTTTTATTGAGAATCACTAAACAGAAAAATACAGACAATAATTTGTTGTTTCTAAACCTTTACTGGCATTGACTTTACATAGTTAACGATCGGAAAATTTCTTCTAAATTTTGTTTGCCAGAAAGCAGGTTTTCAATGCTATCATCTGCCACAATCTTTCCATTATTGATGATAATGACGCGGCTACACATGGCTTCCACTTCTTGCATGATGTGGGTGGAAAGCAATACCGTTTTTTCTTTACCAAAGGTTTTGATAAGCTCACGGATTTCTATTATCTGATTAGGGTCGAGTCCGCTAGTGGGTTCGTCTAATATCAACACATCGGGGTTGTGTAACATGGCTTGCGCTAAGCCTACCCGTTGCTTGTAGCCCTTTGACAAAGCGCCTATTTTCTTATGGGCTTCTTTTCCTAATCCCGTTTGGGTAATTATGGTTTCAATGCGTTGTTTAGCATTGGTGATTTGATGAATACCTGCCGAAAACTCTAAATACTCTCTTACATACATGTCATAATAAAGCGGGTTGGACTCTGGAAGATATCCCACTCTTTTTCGAACGTCCATGGATTGAGTTTCTATATCAAATCCTGCTACCGAAGCGGTACCATCAGTACAAGGAAGGTAACCAGTAATCATTTTCATGGTAGTGGATTTTCCTGCACCATTAGGACCTAGGAAACCTACGATTTCGCCCTTTTTCAATTCAAATGAAATATGATCAACGGCAACCTGAGTGCCATAAACTTTAGTGAGTCCGCTTACTTTTATTGACATGGCGACAAAACTAAGGATTTGACAAGTTGTTTTAGTCTTAAAAATAGCCAATTCGTAGGATTCAATTTTATGAGTAGATAGAATTAAAGAACCTTTGCAGCGTTTTTATTGAAACCTAATATTATGTTCCCAAAATTTAAGCTATTCCTATTGTTGGTTTTATTTCCTATTACTTCCCTATTTGCACAATCAATGAGCATTCAAGGAACGGCAAAAGACAGTAAGGATGCATCTGCATTGATTGGCGTAAGCATTGTGCTTACCAATGTAAAAGACAGTAGCTTTAAGAAAATAGCCATCACCGATGTTTCGGGAAACTTTCAATTCAATAACCTTAACAATGGGAAATACCTTTTAAAAGCAAGCTATTTGGGATATGAGGCTTTTACTAAGTTCATTAAACTCGATAATTCAATCAACGGTTTAGGGGTTAACATGAAAACATCAGAAACTACTCTTAAAAACGTAAACATTACCGCTCAACAACTACGCACCAAACAAATGGGCGACACCACCACTATCAATGCCAATGCTTATAAAACTCACCCTGATGCTACTACTGAAGAGTTGATTGGCAAAATGCCCGGCATTAGTACCGAAGGCAACTCTGTTAAGGCTCATGGGGAAGATGTGAAAAGGGTTTTGGTGGATGGAAAGCCATTTTTTGGCGACGACCCCAATGCTTCTATCAAAAACCTTCCGGCTGAAGTGGTGGATAAGATTCAAATATTCGACAGGCTTAGCGACCAAGCACAATTGACCGGTTTTAACGATGGGCAGGAAGAAAAGACGTTGAACATCATTACCCGTCCGGGTAGAAACAATGGTCAGTTTGGAAAATTGTATGGTGGTATTGGCGCTTTAGAAAAATCAAATTCAGATGCGCTTTATCAAATTGGCGGCAACATGAATTTCTTTAACGGTAAAAGAAGGATTTCTCTTTTAGGCTTAGTAAACAATGTCAATCAGCAGAACTTTAGCACCGAAGACTTGATGGGTGTTATGGGACAAAGTGGTGGAGGAAGAGGCGGCATGGACGGAGGAAGAGGTGGAGGAGGAATGGGATTTGGTGGTGGTAACTTCGGTGGTGGTGGTAATAGTTTTTTAGTGGGTCCGCAATCGGGGATAACCACTACTCGTTCCATAGGCATCAATTATTCCGATGAATGGTTTAAGAAGGTGCAGGTTTCTGGAAGTTATTTTTTCAATGAAACCGACAATACTACGCTTACTAATCTTACAAGAAATTATTTCACAGGTAACGATAAAAACATGGTGTACAAATCTTATGACACCACTATTACCAACAACATCAATCATCGAGCAAACCTGAGAATGGAATATACCATTGACTCTTTTAACACCGTTATTTTTTCGCCGAGAATTAGTATTCAACATACAGAGTATGAAAAGAATCTTCAGGGGAATACTAAGCTGCAAGACAGTAGTTTGCTCAATCAAACTCAAAACAAAAACAGTAACAACAATACCGCAGTTAACTTCAACGGAAGCCTCACTTACAATCACAAGTTCTCCAAATTAGGACGTTCTGTTTCCGTGAACTTCAGTGCGCAGGACAACGACCGCATTGGCAATGGCAGTAACTATTCTTTGAATCAATATCATATTGACAGCTTGAATAAAGATACTTCTATCACACTCGATCAACGATATGATTTGAACAGCAAAACCAAAACCTATTCCACCAACCTCACTTACACCGAGCCTTTATCTAAAAAGGCACAACTGATGGTGAACTATGCACCTTCAACAACCCTTAGTGAATCGGACAAAGAAACTTACCGCAACAATGGCATGGGCGAATACACTCTGCACGACACTGCTTTGTCTAATAAATACAACAGCAATTACACCATTCAAAAAGGTGGGGTTAGTTATCGCTACAACGAATTGAATCTTCAACTGACCGCAGGATTTAACTTCCAAAGTGCAACGCTTAAAGGCGACCAAACTTATCCTATTAGCTTCAACACAAGCAGGACTTTCGAAAACCTTTTGCCTAATGCTATGCTCAATTACAAAATCAACAAAAACAAAAACATTCGGGTGATGTATCGCACGAGTATCAATGCTCCTTCTGTTGCTCAATTGCAGAATGTGTACGACGTCAGCAATCCTTTGTTGGTGAGGACAGGAAACACGGGTCTTGTGCAAGATTTTCAACACTACTTCAACATCCGCTATAGCAATGCAAACACCGAGAAGAACACCAACTTCTTTATCATGTGCTATGCCAACTATGCCAAAGACTACATTAGCAATGCAAGCTACATTCTTCGAAAAGATACTACGGTTGCCGAAGGCATCTTTTTAAATAAAGGGTCGCAACTATCCATGCCTGTCAATCTTTCGGGCTATTGGTCGACGAGGAGTTTTATGACTTATGGATTTCCTGTAAAGAAGCTCAAAAGCAACCTCAACCTCAATGCAAGTATTGGCTACAACCGTATTCCTGCAATTGTGAATGGACTTACCAATATTTCTAACAACTACTCTGCCAATAGCGGTTTTGTATTCAGTAGCAATATCAGCGAAGCACTCGATTTCACCGTTGCCTACTCGGGCTATTACAACATTGTGGAGAACAGCATTCAACTTCAAAGCAACACCAACTATTACAACCACAATGCCTCTTTCCGTTTCAACTACATTCATCAAAAACGCATTGTCTTCAACTCGTCTATTACCAACACGGTTTATTCAGGCTTATCTGCTGGCTACAATCAAAACTATTGGCTTTGGAATGCGGGTGTGGGTTACAAGTTCCTTAAAAACAAAGCCCTCGATGTGCGCCTCAACATTTACGACTTACTCAATCAAAACAAAGCAGTGAGCCGCAATGTGACCGAAACTTATATTGAAGACAGCTACACCAATGTATTGCAACAATACTTCATGCTCAACATCACCTACACCATTCGTAAGTTTAGAGGCATGATGAACTTTAACCGCCCACAAACCGAACCACCACGCGAAGACATGATGCCACCAATGGGGCCAAGACGTTGGGGTGGTAGAGAGGATTAGTGAATAGTAGAATAAAGTGTTTTTGGTGATAACACCAAACACGGCGAAAATATTCACAATATGATTATTAATCACAAGTGGGCAAATACAGTCGTATATGTGTCATTATTAAATGCAAGTGGGCTAATAAGGTCTTATTCATGTCATTGTTAAATGCAAGTGGGTAGATAAGGTCTTATTCATGTCATTGTTAATTGTAAGTGGGCAGATAAGGTCTTATTCATGTCATTGTTAAATGCAAGTGGATGAATAAGCGATTATTCGTGTCATTGTTAAATGCAAGTGGACGAATAATGTATTTTCAGAAAAAATAATTGTTAGAAAAACCATTTTAAATATAGTTTTTCTAACAATTGTGTAAAAGGAAAAGTTTGGAAGGTTGGCAACTGCCAATCAAACCATCAAACCCTTCCTTTAATAATTTCTTCCACCACCGAAGGGTCGAGTAGGGTAGATGTATCGCCAAGGTTAGTCAATTCACCTTCAGCAATTTTGCGCAAAATGCGGCGCATAATTTTTCCACTTCTTGTTTTGGGCAATCCGCTTACAAACTGAATCTTATCAGGCTTTGCAATTGCACCTATAATTCGGCTTACGGTAATAAGAATATCTTGTCGGGTAAGGTTTTCATCGCCATGAAGGTTGTTATCAATCACAAACGCATAAATGCCTTGTCCCTTAATATCGTGCGGATAACCCACCACCGCACTTTCCACTACACCTGCGTGCATGTTGATGGCATTCTCCACTTCGGCAGTTCCAATGCGATGTCCACTTACATTCAATACATCATCCACACGTCCAGTAATGCGGTAGTTGCCATGTTCATCTCTTAATGCACCATCGCCTGTGAAATATTGGTTTTCATAAGTAGCAAAATAATTGGTGCGGCATCGCTCGTGGTCGCCATAAGTAGTGCGAATGATAGATGGCCACGGGAACTTTATGCAAAGATTTCCTGAGACGCTATTGCCTTCTATTTCTTTTCCATTTTCGTCCACCAAAGTTGGTTGAATTCCTGGTAAAGGAAGCGTAGCATGTGCAGGCATTGAAGGTGTGATGCCAGCCATGTTCGAAATCATAATGCCACCGGTTTCGGTTTGCCACCAAGTATCTACAATGGGACATTTCCCCTTTCCAATATGCTCGTCATACCAATGCCAAGCTTCTTCATTAATGGGTTCACCCACACTGCCCAATACTTTCAAACTACTAAGGTCATGTCCATGAATGGGTCCAAGTCCAAAGCTCATCAAACTGCGAATGGCAGTAGGCGCAGTATAAAGCGTATTGACTTTGAATTTGTCAACAATAGCCCAAAATCTTCCGGCATCTGGATAGGTTGGTACGCCTTCAAACATCAACGTAGTAGCACCTGCACAAAGTGGTCCATAAACTATGTAGCTATGACCTGTAATCCAACCCACATCGGCAGTGCAGAAGAAAATATCTTCTTGCTCGTATTGAAAAACATTGACAAAGCTGTAAGTAGTATACACCATATAACCCGCTGATGAATGCACAACACCTTTGGGTTTGCCCGTAGAACCCGAAGTATATAGGATGAACAAAGGGTCTTCGGCATCCATTTCTTCTGCAGGAAAATCTGGATTTCCCATTGTTTCTACCTTTTTGATTTCGTCTTCCCACCAAATATCTCTTCCCTTAATCATGCTCACAGGAGTGCGTGTACGAGTAAGAACAATGATGCGTTTTACAAAACTGCATTGCACCACAGCATCGTCAATTACGCTTTTTAAAGGAATGTCTTTATTGCCACGAAAAGCACCATCACAAGTAATGATGAAAGCTGCTTGAGCATCTTGAAGTCTATCGGCAATACTCTGAGCACTAAAACCTCCGAAGATGACACTATGCACCGCACCAATGCGAGCACAAGCTAAAACAGCAATAGCGAGTTCAGGCACCATGCCCATATAAATCACTACACGATCCCCTTTTTTTACACCATTGTTTTTGAGCACATGCGCAAACTGACAAACCTTGAAATGAAGGTCTTTGTAAGTAATAATGCGGTGATGATCATCGGGGTCGTTAGGCTCCCAAATAATTGCAGGACGATGACCATTGTATTGCAAATGACGATCGAGTGCATTCTCGGTAATGTTGAGTTTAGCACCTTGAAACCATTGTACTTCTGGCTTCTTAAAATTCCAATTCAGCACTTTATCCCATTTCTTTTTCCAACGAAAATGATTAGCAATAGAAGCCCAAAATTGGTCAGGGTTTTCAATACTGTTTTGATAAACTTGTTTGTATTGATCGAGTGATTTTATTTGGTATGGGTAAGACATAATTGCTGATTTTGTACTACATAATTAATGAAAATAGGAAAGAAATCAATAGTGTAGAGATATTCATCTCATCAGACTTCTTCGATGCTACTTGATTTTTTTGAGATAAAATTCTAACTATTTATTGATTGTAATTTACGGACTAATTTTTTTGGCCAGTTTTTATCCATACAAGGTTTTTCAATCAGCAAGAAAAAGATACCTGAAACCAAAAGAACAAAACCAATGAGCAAGAAAAAATAGATGGTTCTATTCAAGATGAAATTATCTACAAACACATGCTTAACAAGAGTATTTCCAAATAGGCTTATTAATGGGTAATGAATGAGGTAAATGGTATAACACATACCCCCTATGTTGGTGATTATTTTTTTTGAAAGCAAACTAAAATACTTATCACACAATACTAAATAAAAGAACAAGAATGATGAAGCAAGTTGAAAAGACTCCCAAAAGAAACGAGCTGTTGATGAGGAGAAATTCTCTTTACTCCAAATATAAATAGAAAGGAAAAGGAAAAGAGAAAGAAGAGACAACCAAACTGAATGTGAAATTGATGCTCTTTTTTCAATAAATAAATCTACAAGTAGAAAACCTGTCAGGAAATACTGAAGATAGTTAAGAATACTAATTACAGGAGGTTGAACAACACAGAAGTTGTTGAGGAAAATTAAAAGAAACACTGCACATGTCAATAGAATTCTTCTTGATTTCAAGTTTTTAATACTGAAAATTTTTGCTAAAAAGGGTGCTAAGATGTAAAACTGAATTTCAATTTCAAGGCTCCATGCCACAACATTTAGTTTAGGCATTTTTCCAGGGTAAAAAAAGTTGTGACAATAAATCAATGAGGAGCAATAGCTCATCAACCCCTCTTGCGGTGGAATGGTTTTTTTTAAGTAAACAGTCAACAAAAATAAAAGGGTCATTACCAAAAAATAGGGTGGTTCCAAACGTGTTATTCTTCTTAAATAATAGGTCTTAAGTTTAACAGGATTATTTCTCGACCGATAATATTCTGCGAATGGAAGCCCTAAAATGAAGCCACTGATTACAAAAAATAATGGAACTCCAAAATTGCCATGAGAAAATACTCTCAATAGGAATGAATTGTTGAGAATATGGCTATATTGGTGTATATCTTTCACATTGGTGGAGCCATTGATGTGAAAGAGTAATACACTTGCTATTGCAATAAACCTTAGCCCGTCAATTTCAGGAATAAATCTTCTTGAAGTAGTGATTCTTGAAAAAGAAAGTTTCATGAATGTTCTTTTCATATGCCTAGATTGATAGATTATTGAATTAAAACCTTTTGAGTTTTAGCATTAGTTTATAAAAGTAATTTCAAACAGCACAATTCAAAAAAAAATAGGCTGCAAAATGCAGCCTATAAAAGTGGTCCCACTCGGGCTTGAACCAAGGACCCCCTGATTATGAGTCAGGTGCTCTAACCAACTGAGCTATAGGACCTAGCTTTCGCTAAAAGAGTGCAAACCTAAAAAAACTAATGGAGTTCGTCAAACCAAATTTCGAAAATACATTTGCCAAATGATAAAAGACATCAAACACATCATTTTCGATCTTGGAGGTGTATTACTTAATATTGATTATTCATTAACTGAAAAAGCTTTTGTGAATTTAGGAATTGCCAATTTTAACGAGATTTATTCTCAATTGAAACAATCAAATCTTTTTGATGATTTTGAAGTAGGAAAAATAAATGACCAAGAATTTATAAAGGCTTTGAAATATTATGCAAGATATTCTGTTTCTGACCAACAAATTGTAGATGCATGGAATGCTATGTTGCTCGATTTTCCTTTGAGAAGATTGCAGGTTTTGCAACAGTTAAGGATTTATCATGACTTGGTTTTGTTGAGCAATACAAACGAAATACATGAAGCTGCGTTCAACAAAATCATTCATAATGACCATCATTTAATGTTGCCAACTTTCTTTGATAAGGTTTACTATTCACATCGTGTCGGGCTAAGAAAACCTATGCCTGAAGTTTTTCAAAAAGTATTGGATGATTGTGGATTCAATGCAGAGTATACCCTATTTATTGATGACAGTCCTCAACATATTGAAGGTGCAAAAACCTTAGGTATCAAAACCATCTATCTTGAAAAAGGAATGACTATTGAACAGGATATTTTTAAATCAAAACAATAAAAAAAGAGGTTGCTAAAAACAACCTCTTAGTATATGGTATTGAATAACTCAACAAACTATTCCTTAACTACTTTCATGCAATTTCTTTCTTGTTCATTAAAGATAGAATGAATAAAAAAGATGCCGTTAGGCAATGAACTCATGTCAAGAGAAATAGTATGTGTGCCTTTTGTTAAACTTGATAGGTGTTTTGTAATAAATGTTCTTCCCAAAACATCGCTAACAGAAATATCTAGGTTTGTTGTTTCTGGAATATTGATTTTGTAAGTCAATGATTCATGAACTGGATTAGGTGAAACCGTTACCTGTGACTTTTCGTTTGCTACATCTCCAATTCCTAAAGTACAACCAGGTGTCAGCCATTTTGAATCAAGGAATGCGAGTCTATTTCGTAAGAATTTTTTGATTTTGGTAATCTCTTCTGTGTAATTGGTTGATACAGGCAATGGTTCATTTACCAATTGTGTACCCCAAGTAGGCCATTTAGTGAAGTTTCGAGTAATTGCTTGTTCGGCGTTTAAGATTGTACCTATGGAATCTATTAAATGGAAAATAGAATTAGTGTCTAAGAAATCTGCTCTATAAATTGTGTATTTACATTTCATTTCTTTCATGAAAAGTGAATCCTGAGTTAGACGTTTCCACCAAAATGAAGGAAGAAAAGTATCAGCGCCACAAGTTGAAGCGTAATTATATGCCCACCCTGTATCTTTTGAAGTATTGCAATTGGCAGTGTTAAAAAGACTTAATTCCAAATCCCAAGGTGGACCCATTTTCAGTTTCTTGCTTTTGTCTTTATATAAATAAGTAGAAAGTCTATAAGCATCTTGACTTTTCATGATTTCTGCTGTTATAATATACTCTTCAAATGAGCCTTTTCCAGCAAAATATCTCCAACCATCTATTGAAAAAGTATCTTGAAAATTGGTGCCGTTTAATGCAGTTTCAAAACTGTCAACATAACTTTTAATGTAAGCTTTTTGTACAGGTGAAATAGTAGAAGCATCTGGTTCGTCGTAGTGGAAATTAATTTTTTGACCCCACTGTGCATTAGGAGGTACAATTTGACTTGACCAATAATCAGCTGTAGAGTTATCAATCTTGAGAATATAGCCTCCAGTAATTTGAGGTGGTGCATTATCAATTACACTAAGTTTTGAGATGTCAAGACGATTAATATCACGTTTTATTTTTTCGCCAAAAAGATAAACACCCTCGTATGTATTATTCAAAATTACTTCAACTAGGCGCATCCTTGGAGTATAATTACCCATCATGTTATGAATGTAAAATCCAATAAGGTCGCGTTGAAAAGAACGGTCGGAATAATTAGCGAGCAACACCCAATCGTTTTCAGCAGGCATGCCAAGTAATGATGTATCCAAACTCAACCCTGAACTATTTACCCAGGTTTCAATGTTGTACGATTTCTTTGGGTTAATAGAAGAACCTCGAAATTTAATACCAATAGTCCCTTGAAATTGCGCAGCATCGTTAGGATGATTTAAACCAACTGTATTGTTGATGATTTTTATTGAACCTTCAATATTACTAGTGCCAATTGTTCCGCTCGATGTTAGTATGAGAATTGGGAGATTGGATTGTGTTATGGTTTGTGCATGAATTGATGTTGTCAAAAGAAAAAGAATGAGAAGTGCAAAAAGATGTTTCAATTTCATTTTTCGTGGATTGTTTTTTTTAAAAATAGGGAAAAGTTTTTCAAACAAAAGAAAACCAACTTTTTTGTCTCATTTCAAGTCTTATTTTTTGACAAAAATTGAAGTTGTAAAAAATCATTTTCGGTTAACAAAAATTACTTCTAAATTTGATAAAACCACTAAACAAATTTTGGTTATGAAACATTTTATTACGCTTCTGTTCGTAACCCTTATTTTTTCTTTTTCGGCAACTTCACAAGTTGTCATCAATGAATATTCTTGTTCCAATATTAATGGACCAACTGATGCATTCGGGCAAAGAGAAGATTGGGTAGAATTGTTCAATACTTCTGCATCAGCAATGAATCTTGCTGGTTATTTTTTAAGCGACGATAAATACACGCCACAAAAATGGGCGGTTCCTTCTGCTGTAAATATTCCCGCTAATGGAAGAATTATGGTTTTTTGTAGCAACCGAAATTTAGTTTCTGGCACACAATTACATCCAAGTTTTTCATTGACACAAATGAAGGGAGAATACTTTGTTCTTGCTAATCCTTCAGGTGTAATAATAGATTCTGTTCATTTAATTCCTACACAAGCAAATCATTCAAGAGGAAGAAAAACAGATGGATTCAATCAATGGGGTGTTTTTGATACGCCGACACCAAACGTTGCAAATGTTGGTGCTAAAAATGCTTATGCTTCCAAACCTATTTTTAGTGTTGCACCAGGTTTTTATACAACTAATCAATCTCTTACGATTTCAAGTCCAGATCCAAATGTTCAGATACACTACACGCTTGATGGATCTTTACCCAATATTGGTTCTCCTGTTTATACAGTGCCTATTTCCATTTCTGCAACCAAAGTTATTAGGGCTTACGCCATTAGCAGTGATCCACTAATTCTGCCAAGCTTCAACGAAACAAATACTTATTTCATCAATGAAGTCATTGCACCAACAATGAATATCATTTCAGTTGCAGGAGATTACAATGGGATGTTTGGCAATTCATTTCCACAGACTAATACAAGTTGCGAGTTTTTTGAATTCACTTCTCACCTATTTAAGTTCGAATTTGAAGGAATGGCGCATAAACATGGTAATGATTCATGGTGGTACCCTCAAAAGGGCTTCAGGATTTATGCAAAAGATGAATTTGGTTATGATTGGGCAATGAAGTATAAATTCTTCAACAATTCAACACGTGATACATTCAGTGAAATTATTTTAAAAGCAGGTGCTTCGGATAATTATAATGGCAATGGTGGTCCAAGTTGTCACTTACGCGATGCTTTTGTTCACACACTTTCATTGAAATATGGTTTAGACCTCGACCAACGTCGTTATTCACCTACAGTTGTTTTCGTTAATGGTCAATATTGGGGTATTTATGAAATTAGAGAAAAAGTGAACGGCGATTATTTCGATTATTATTATGGACAAAGTAATAGTGATAAAGTGGATTTATTAAGTTATTGGGGAGGACTACAAATTCGTTCAGGAAGCGATACTGGGTGGAATAATTTGTACAACTACATAATTGCAAATAATATGGCAATTCAAGCTAATTATGACCATGTTTCCAACTTTCTTGATCTTAAAAGTTTTATAACCTACTTCATTTACAACACGTGGTTGGTAGATACTGATTGGCTGAATTGGAATACCATGTGGTGGCGTGGTAGAAAAGGTCAAGGAGTTAAGTGGCGTTATGCTTTGTGGGATGAAGACAATGTTTTAGCACTTGGTCAAAATTATACTGGTATGGGAACCGTGACTTATGAAAATGACCCATGTCAGCCTTTCACTTTATTTCAAAACAACTCGAGCATCAAACACACTGATATGCTTGTACGATTGATGAACAATCAATCCTTTAATGAACTGTATAGAAAAACATTTCTTGAGATGTTGGATGGTCCACTTGATTGCGCCCATGCAATTCCTCACCTAGATTCCATGATTAATATTATTCAACCAGAAATGCAGAGACATTGTAATCGATGGGGAGGTGTGTATTCTACTTGGCAATCTAATCTTGCTTTTTTACGCACTCAGATTTTAGGACGTTGTCAGGTTATTGCTCAAAAATTAGATAGCTGTATGCAGCTCAATCCTCAGAAATTATTCCTAAACGTTCAACCTGCAGGTTCAGGAACTGTTAGCATTAATGGTACAACGGTAGGTCCTTATGTTTGGGGAAAATCTTTAGATGCAGATACTATAATCAATTTAGCGACCACTCCAACTAATGGCTATTATTACTTTGACCATTGGGAAAAATATGTAGCTACAAATACTTTTATACCTGATTCTTTGACTTCTCCTATTTCATTTAGTTTTAAAAAGAAAGACTCTGTTATTGCTTATTTTAAATACTTCAATCCTGATTCAGTTTTGATGATGTTTGATGTTAACCCTAGTAATAAAGGAACAATTGCTTTGAATGGGTTTACAATTCCATCTTATCCTTATACAACAGTTCTTGATAGAAGAATTGTTTACAACATCAGCGCAACTCCTATTAATAACTACAAGTTCTTTATTTGGCGCAAAAATAAAGGAACAACCAGTTTTCTACCAACAGCATTTGATGGCACTGCCAATTTGAAATTCAATGAAGCTGATACCATTGTTGCCAATTTTGTTTACGAGCCTCCAGTTGGCAATATGCCAAATGCTCCTGATGCTCCCGAATTAAATCAATCAATAGTTTTTCCAACTGCTTTTTCACCGAACGGCGATAATAAAAACGATGTATTCCGAATTATCAAAGGGAAAGACATCAAATCACTAGATCTAAAGATTTATGACCGTTGGGGAGAATTAGTGTTTTCAACCTCCAATCCTAATGATAGTTGGGATGGCATTTATCAAGGTCAATTGTGTGAAATAGGTACTTACTTTTATGTTGTACAAGCAACTTTTGATAATGATGTTCAAAACACGAAAAGAACTTTTAAGGGAGAAATCAATTTAATCAGATAAATAGCTACTATGAAATTTTTGAAAACGATTATTATAATATTGATTGCTACAACATTATTTTTCTCTTGTAAAAAACAAGCAGGGCCTGGCGGACTTGCTAGCATTAAAGGCAGAGTTTACGGAACAGATGTTACTTCTTCGGGTACTGTAAGGGATTCTGGTTATCTAGGGAATCAACATGTTTTTATAAGTGTTGCAGGTGATAAGTACTTTTTTGACGACATCAAGTCTTCATACGATGGCTCTTTTGAATTTAAGTTTTTAAGAAAAGGAAGCTATGATGTGTGGACTTATAGCAACTGTGATACTTGTCTCTGGAAACAGAAATTAGTATTAATACCTAATGTGGAAATTTCTGGAAGAAAAGAAACAGTTGATGTAGGAGTAGTAAAAATTATTTTCTAAGAAACGGCTAACTATTTTCAAAAATAATTTCAAATAAGTTTGGGATTCTAATTTGTATAGTTAATTTAGCATTTGATAGGGTTTATAGGGGCTGGCCTGTTCTCAGGTCGGCTTTTTTTATGCAATAAAAAAGGGTTGCTCACACAACCCATTTTCAATGTGAAAATTGAAATTTTAAACAGCCAAAGTTTCCAAAACACTATTCATGTTTCTAACAGCATCAGCTGACTTGTTGAATGCTTCCATTTCTTCTGCATTCAATTTGTAATCAATAATTTTTTCCCAACCATTCTTGCCTATAACCACAGGGACACCTAGGCAAATATCTGTTTGACCGTATTCACCATCTAAGGCAACACAACAAGGGAAAACTTTCTTCTCATTGCGAATAATACTTTCAACCAATGCTGCGCCTGCTGCTCCTGGTGCATACCAAGCTGAAGTGCCTAATAATTTTGTCAATGTAGCACCACCCACCATAGTGTCAGCAGAAACTTGCTTTAATTGGTCTGCATTCAAAAAGTTACTAACTGGTGTTCCGTTCAAAGTAGCCAAGCGCGTCAAAGGAATCATGGTTGTATCGCCATGACCACCAACAACTACAGCATGCAAGTCATTTGTTGAACAATCTAATGCTTGTTGTAAATAAACTTTAAAACGAGCACTATCTAAAATTCCTCCCATTCCTATTACACGATTTTTTGGAAGACCAGTAGCTTTCAAAGTTAAATAAGTCATCGTATCCATTGGGTTGGAGATAACCACTAAAATAGTATTTGGAGAATATTGCAAAAGGTTCTTAGCAACTGTTTCAACTATCTTAGCGTTAGTACCAATTAGTTCTTCACGGGTCATTCCAGGCTTGCGTGGAATACCTGAAGTAATGACACAAACATCTGAGTTTGCTGTTTTGCTATAATCATTGGTGCTTCCTATTACTCGAGTATCGAAACCAAGCAATGAAGCAGTTTGGCTAATGTCCAAAGCTTTTCCTTCGGCAAAACCTTCTTTGATGTCCACTAACACCAATTCTTCTACCAATTCTTTACGAGCGATATTATCGGCACATGTGGCACCAACTGCACCAGCACCTACTACTGTTACTTTCATTTTATAGATACGTTTTAAGTTAAAAAATTAAAATTCGCGGCAAATTTAATCGATAAGCAATTAGGATGTTATGATTCTTGTCAATTTTTGAAAAATCATTCCTAATTGAAACAAATGCCTGTGAGTGTTTTCAAGTAAGTTTGCCTTCATTCAAAAAAACTCATGCCAAACTTTTTTGCTCGTATTCTTCATAAACCACCTATCGCATTTCCATGGATTGGCTTTTTTCATCTCATCATGTTGCTGTTTAGTGTTTGGTCGGAAATGATGTCGCCATTTACACTTGAAGGGTGGATACAACCTATTTGGGCTTTATTACTTTTCATTTGTTGGTTGTTCATTTGTGATATGAAGAAATGGGGGGCTTATGGCTATCTTTTCCTTACTTTGTTGAGTATTTGTTTGCGTTTTCTATTGCTTTCACCCTCCAATGCCGTTATTTATTCTTTCTGTTTTTATGAGGTTACATTGCTATTCAGTTTCTTCGTTCTTGTTTACTTTAAAAACTATGATTGAGACTCCTAGTAGCTTAATAAGTTGTTAAGTGAGTTTCATCAGTTATTTTTTAATTAGGATTATTACCTTTGCGCTACTTTTTTAAAAAATCCATCTATTATGGCTTCAACAAAAATACAAGAATTGCTCGCCGACAAAGCCGAGTATTACTTGAATCACTCGTCTAAGACAATTGACAAATCTCAATTGCACATTCCTTCAGGAAATGCAATAGACGATGTATGGATGTCTTCTAACCGTAACATTCAAACCTTGCGCAGCATTGCAGCACTTCAAAATCACGGACGTCTTGCTGGTTCGGGTTATGTTTCTATCCTTCCAGTTGACCAAGGAATTGAACATAGTGCTGGTGCATCTTTCGCTCCCAATCCTATTTATTTCGACCCTGAAAATATTGTGAAGCTCGCTATGGAAGGCGGTTGCAATGCCGTTGCTTCTACTTATGGTGTGTTGGGTTCTGTGGCTCGTAAATACGCTCATAAAATTCCTTTCATTGTAAAGATTAACCACAACGAATTCATTTCTTACCCAAATAAGTTCGACCAAATCATGTTCGGCACTATTAAAGATGCTTGGAACATGGGTGCAACTGCTGTTGGTGCAACTATCTATTTCGGTTCTGATGAAAGTGCTCGTCAAATTGTAGAAGTAGCTAAGGCTTTTGAATATGCTCATGAATTGGGTATGGCAACTGTGCTTTGGTGCTACCTTCGCAACAGTGGCTTTAAGAAAGATGGTGTGGACTACCACGCTGCTGCCGACCTTACAGGTCAAGCAAACCACTTGGGTGTGACTATTCAAGCCGATATCATCAAACAAAAATTACCTACTAATAATGGTGGATACACAGCGTTGAACTTCGGTAAGACCCACAAAAAAGTGTACGAAGAATTGACAACTGATCACCCAATTGACCTTTGCCGTTACCAAGTGGCTAACTGCTACATGGGTCGTGTAGGGTTGATTAACTCAGGTGGCGAATCGAAAGGTGCGAGTGATATGGCAGAAGCAGTTATGACAGCAGTAGTGAACAAACGCGCAGGTGGTATGGGCTTAATCAGCGGACGTAAAGCTTTCCAAAAACCAATGAACGAAGGTGTTCAATTGTTGAATACTATTCAAGATGTTTATTTAGATGGTAGCATTACGCTTGCTTAATTCAATAATAACTAATTGAAAAAACCGCTTCTCGAGAGGCGGTTTTTTTATTTTAAAAGAGAAACAATAATTACAATAATGCCAATGATTCCGTTATAAACGTTTTGGACTGCTGTATTTAGACAATTATTGATGAACAATTACATTGCGATTGCACACTAAAAAGCATTTCCCAAATTGCTTTCCCTATATTTGATACCACGTGATTTTTCAACACTAATATGGTTGCTCCATTGAAAAGATTATTGCTGTTGCCTTTTTTCCTTTTTGCCATTTCGGTAATGGGGCAGGATGTCAAAGATTTTGAGTCTTGGACGAATGTTGGTGTCAATTATCCGCTAACAAAAAAAACGAACCTTTCTCTTAAGTATATTATTGGCTTTGTTGACAATTCTACCAAATTTGAAAGAAGTATGATTTCTGCTCAGTTTGACAGAAAGATGAACAAGTGGCTAAAGTTGGGCTTTGAGTACCGTTATGCTTTTCAATATGATATTGACTTTCATCGTTTCTGGTTTTATGCTACAATAAAGAAAGGGCTTGGTAAGAAATTTGAATTAACATGGCGTCCGTTGTTTCAATATGATGTAGAGTACTTTGATAGGGAGTATATGCAATACAACCCTTCTTGGCCTGTAACAAGGAATATGGTTTCACTCAACTATAAATTCAATAAAAAACTTGAACTATATTTTTATGTTGACCCTTATGTGAAATGGAAAAATCAACAACCTAATTTTTATCGCTTTCGTTATGGACCAGGGTTGAATTACCTCTACCAAAAGAAATTAAACTTAGGTCTTGAGTTTGTTATTATTGACGAATTCAATGTAAATAATCCTTGGAGCTATAGCTTCGTTAATATCAAATGTATTTATGATCTTCCTAAATGGAAGAAAATCATTAAAAAGTTGAAATACTAATAGACATTTGATTCTTTTAGCTGATCAAATCTCTCTTGATTACCAGTCAATAAGCTGAGCCTTTCCATCACTCTTTCTACCAATGCATCTGGGCAAGATGCGCCTGATGTAATCATGATTTTTATCTTCTCATTGGCTGGTAAATAATTTTCTGTTTCTACTTCTTTATGTTCATGTAGTAAGAAGTGATTGATGCTGTTTTTGCTATTCAAACAATGCTCATCACGGATGAAATAGGTTGGTAGTTTTTCTTCACAAAGCTCAACAAGATGTGAAGTATTGGAACTATTATAACCACCAATGACAATTGCCAAATCTGCGTCTTGTTCTAACATTCCCGATACTGCACTTTGATTATCGTTGGTTGCATAACATAGTGTGTCGCGAGTGTCAGCAAATCGTTCTGCAATTTCATTTGGCTGATGAAATTCTATCATCACTTGTTTCAAATAATCTGCTATTGCTTGTGTTTCGCTGGCAAGCATGGTTGTTTGGTTGACTACTCCAATTTTTACCAAATCTTTTTCTACATCAAAACCTTCAGAATACTGACCTTTAAAATCTTCATAAAACTGAGTAATTGGTAATTGCTTTGTAATAAATTTTGCAAGATGTTCTGCCTGTTTCATGTCTTTCACTACAATGGTTGGTGTATGTGCTCGGCTGTGTGAAAATGTTGCTCTTGTTTCTTCATGATTAGGCTTGCCATGTACGATAATAGTATATCCTTCTTCTCCAATTTTCTCAGCACGATTCCAAACCTTTTCAACAAATGGACAGGTGGTTTCATATCGAGTAGGTTCAATGCCTTTTTCACGAAGTAAAGCCTCCATTTCAAGGGTAGTGCCAAACGCAGGTATAATGACTATATCATCTTTAGAAATGTCGTTCCACGATATTAATTGATTCCCTTTGGTGTCCATAATAAATCGAACGCCAAGTTGTTCAAGATCTGCATTTACACCAGGATTATGAATCATTTCACTGAGTAGATAAACATGTTTACCTGGGTTTTCTTCTATTGCTCGAAAGGCGATTTCAATGGCATTTTCAACACCATAACAAAAACCAAAATGGCGTGCAAGAATGATTTCAATAGAACCAATTGGCAAGCGAGTGGGGGAGAAGTCTTTTTTCAACTTATCCGCTTCCTTGCGTTGTTTTTTGATGGCAGTAATAATAGGGCTGCGATATTGAACCGGAACATCGAAAGATTTCATGAGTGCAAATTTAGTATGGAAGAAAATATTCCCACAGTTTCATTTTGTAGTAAATTGCCCACATGAAAAAGCTGTTTTTCCTTCTCCTCCTTACAGGAATTGCCTTCAACATTCAAGCGCAAAATAAGAACACTATTGCTGGAATGCCTGTTCTTCCTGATACTGCTAAAACCAAAATCCCCTTTGAAAATTTTTGGGAAATCTCATTCGCATTTGGAAAAGGGGTGAACGCTGAGTTCATTCCTCAAACCGAAAATGTTTGGGCTACCAATATGGTTGTAAGAGCTTCTATGCAACATCCAAAATATCTTCTAGGCTTTGGTTATGATGCACAAGTGATTGCCTTAAGAAATACAGAATCTGGAACCAATATGTATAATGAAGTGAAGCATTTTGGAAATCCACAACATACCTTTTATGGCTTTGCAGATAAAATCAAACGATTGAAAAAAGTGGATGTTTATGTTGGTGTTTTAGCAGGCTTTTGTATGGGCAAGGCAGATGCAATTGATAGTACTACTCAATTCATGCAATACGAATCTTCAAAGGGTTATGTAATAGGTGGGCACATTGGTGCTGTTTATAAAGTAAAAACCAAATGGAGTGCTTTCATCGAATTTGAACCCAAGATGTACGGCATCAACTTCGATTATAAAAACAAAAACGGTAGTGACAAGTCTGTTGATTTTCGCATCAAAACGTTTCCTATTCTCTTAGGTGTGAAGTATGCTTTTAAATAGCTTCCCCTTTGTGATTAATGTTACCAAGATAACCCTATTCTAAACTCAAATTTGCAACATGTTCAAAAAGTTTTTAACCACTTGGCATCCTATGCGCATGTTGAGAATGGGGGTGAGTATTGCAGCTATTATTCAAGGAATACAGTTGCACGATTACATGGTTGCTTCCGTGGGTTTGATATTCGGTGTAGCCACTATTTTCAATGTGGGTTGTTGTAGTGTTCCGGGAAGTAATTGTTCATCGGGTAGTTGTTCTGTTGAAGAAACTAAAGACAAATGAAACACCTGCTGCTTCATCATAAATTGAGCATTGCTGGCATTATTTTGGGTGGTGTTTTTGGTTTTTTCTATTGGAAATTTGTGGGTTGTTCCTCAGGTGCTTGTATTATTTCTTCTAAGCCATTCAATAGCATTGTTTACTTTTCTTTTTTAGGATACCTAACCTTCAATATTTTTAAGAAAAAGAAGGTATCCTAACCTGCATTAATGGAACAATCCTAATTTCGCTTACAATTTTTTCGCTTCATGCGCCTTTCTTCCCTTTTTCTTCAAACTACGAATGCCAAGGGGCGAGGTGTGTTCACTAAAAAACCAATTGCTGCCCGTAAAGTAATAGAAATTGCGCCGGTGATTGTGCTGCCCGAAAAAGACAGAGATTTAATTGACAAAACCCTTTTGCACGATTATATTTTTGAATGGCAACCAAATGGTGAAGCCCTCTGTTGCATGGCATTGGGTTATGTGCCTATTTACAACCACAGTTATCAATCTAACTGTGAGTATTGTATGAATTATGAAGCCGCAACAATATCAATAACTACTGTAAGAGACATTGCCGCAGGCGAAGAACTGACCATAAACTACAACGGCGATTGGGATGATGAAAAGCCTGTTTGGTTTGAGGTGAAGGGGTGACGTATCTTTTCTAAGGTTTCAATCCCAAGGGTTACTATTACCGTCCCAAGGGTAAAGGTTTCAATCCCAACACCTAAGGTTTCAGTCCCAAGGGTAAAGTTTTCAATCCCAACACCTAAGGTTTGTGTCTCAAGTGGTAAGGTTTCAATCTCATGACCTAAGGTTTCAATCCCAAGGGTTACTAATCTTGTCCCAATACCTAAGCTTTTTATCCCAATACCTGCTATTGAAATCCCATGTATCAATTCAACAATGAAAAAGCCCCCTTTCGGAGGCTTCGTGTTATTTTGAAGGAGGAGGTGGAGGAGTGTTACCTCCGCCTTTATTATTGAGCGTTTTTAAGAGGTGACCATAGGAAAACAATCGTTGTTTAATAGGGTCGCCTTTGAAGCAAGTAAAACCGAGTTTGCAAATGTCTATCACACGGGCATAGAGGGCATTGAGTTCTTGCTGCATTTCATCTGAGATTTGCACTTTTTGTTCTTTTTCAAATTCCTGTGCAGTATTGGCATCATGCATAATTTTGGCAAAAGCAACAGGAGCATCTAGTTTAGTTTCTGGAATGCCTTTAAGTTTTAATTCGTCTTTCAAATCCTTGGTCATGTTTTGCTGATAGCGAAACAAAAGTTGCACCAAAGCTTCTTGGTCGCCTTTACGTGCGTCAAGTAAGTAGGTTTTATAACCCAAACTGTTCAATATTTCGTTATGGCGTGTTGCAACTTCTTTGTATTTCGCATCCACACGGTCTTTCACAAACTGTAAAGTGGGCAATGCTTGCGATTGTACGTTGTTGACATCTTGCGTTTTTTGACGGAGAATTTTGGCTTTATCGGTACCCAATAGTTTTGCCATATTCTTCGCAATATCTGCTTGTAGGTCGTTGACTACCTTAGGCGTGATGTTGGCATCGTTTTCTTGAAGTACAGCCATTTGGGCAAGCGCGTTATGGCTTACTATATCGCTTACTGTGATCATTTCTACATGGTTGCCGTTGTAATCTGTGTTTCTTGACATCGTTGTTTAATTTTTGATGGTTTGAAAATGGTATTTCTGTTGAGGCAATTTTCGAATGAATATTTTGCAGGAAAGATGATTGATGTTATGGAAAACGATAACTCTTATCATTGTTTCACTATTTTTTGGGTAGCTATCATCCCGTCTGAACGTTTGTAATG
Source organism: uncultured Bacteroidota bacterium (assembly GCA_903853805.1). Taxonomy (GTDB): domain Bacteria; phylum Bacteroidota; class Bacteroidia; order Chitinophagales; family Chitinophagaceae; genus JAFIGV01. The sequence goes on along the minus strand of CAINUN010000080.1, from coordinate 23,656 downwards.
AACTAAATAAATACCATTGGCAAGGCTACTGATGTTAATGGTTTCTTTGTTCTTGCCTGCGGGTAAGGTATAATTGCTTAATCTTCTACCTGTTATGTCTGTTAGAATAGCTTCGCCGGGTAGTGTATATTCAATAACGATTTCTTCTTGGGCAGGGTTCGGGTTGATGGAAAAATTCTTGACATTTACATTATTAATACCAGACCAAAGAAAAGTAAGAATTAATTGTTCTGACATACTGTATGATGTATCCCAACTATTTGGAGGATTGATTAAGTCAACAGTAGCTGGCTCCAATTTTACTGCTTTTAGTGTGTTGGGATGGATGACTCCTAATTCAAAAGTATCTAATGTACTACAGAAAAAAGGAATGCAAGGGAATGAGTTATAATACAAGAAAACATGAATGGTGTCCCCTATTACTTGTATGTGACCAGAGTTTAATGTTGGACAAGTACTTGGAGAACAACTCCAGGCTGCAGATGTATTTAGTCTTACAGAATCATTAGGTAAATAAGTAAGGGTGGAATTATACATTGTCTGTGATTTAACAGAATTCAATAAGCAAAATAAAACTAGAACAAATATTGAAAGTATCTTTTTCATAGGATAGGTTTTAGTAAACAGTAATTGTTTTTGCATCGTAAATATTACCATCGCATACCAATACAATATTGTAAACCCCTGTAGGTAAATTAGCGAGCGTTATTGTTTGGTTGTGTTGGTTGGTATTGAGAATATGACTATTAATGGCGTACCCATTTTGTTGAATCATGATAATATATGCAGAGGCTGCACTGTCTGCATTATAACTAAGGACAAAACTATTGCTCGCAGGGTTGGGTGAAATGGAAGAAATAAAGTACTGTCTAACATTTACAGTCACATCATCGTAGCTTTTAAACCCATCTTCATCGGCAATGACTTCCAACCTATAATGACTGGAAACTTCAGGGCTTACTGTTAAATTTCTACCTGTACAAATTAAACTATCTTCCTGGTCATACCAATTATAAGTTGCTGCTTCCATAATGTCGGATGCGTGAAGTGTAAAGGTATGCCATTGTAGTTGTGTTTTATTAATAATGCAATGTGCAAGGATAGGAAGCGATGTCTTATTGAACAATGACGCTGGTCAGTGGTTGGAAAAAAGTAGAATGATGGATTTTGAATGTGCTTAACTTTATGTTTTCTGAAAATGCAATGGTTATGAAAAAAGATGCTGTATCAAGGTTATTTCCGGTTAGAAACCGGGTATTATTCTTGGGTTCCAGATGCGCTGAAGGGCTAACATCTGGAACAGCAGTTGTTAGTGTTATCACCAACAATAGCAGAATCTTTAAAATGTTCTTACCTTTAGGACTCTAAAAAAGGATTTATGAAAAAAGTTTTTGTTTTTTTCTTGTTCGTCTTTTTATTGGTTCATCATAAAACCAATGCACAAGGTTTTATTCGTGCACAAACATTTGAAGGAACATACCTGAGGAATATGCTAATTGATGATAGCGATAACATATACAGCGTAGGTAATTTTCAAGGGACTGTAGATGTTGACCCTAATGCAGGTGTTTATAACCTTACATCTGTTGGTGTTAATAATATTGCCATAATAAAACAAGACAGCGCAGGAAATTTGCTTTGGGCAAGGCAAATAAAGGGAAGACCTTGGGCTCCATTGATCCCAACCATTTACGTTCAATATCTTACTGCTGATAAGGCAGGTAATATTTATCTTGAAGGTCAAGTGAATGATTCATTTGACCTTGACCCAAGCGCAAACGATTATTGGATTGGTTTTTCTTCTAATAGTTGGTCATTCTTTATCTTAAAACTAAGCCCTAATGGTGATTTTATTTGGGCAAGTCAATACCGTGCTTATGGTAATGCAAACATACATGTTAGCGGTTTTTTATTAAAAGATGAGAGTATTTACGTAACGGCTGACATTCAAGGTACTGTGGATATAGACCCAGGGCCTGATACCGTAAATGCTTGGCCAATCAATGCTATTCAAACAGGAATTCTTGAAAAACTAGATACGGCAGGTCATTTTCATTGGGCTAAACAAATCAATGGTGCTCGATATCTTGGAAGCATCATCATGGACACCAATGCAAACATTTTTGCAAAAGGAGATTTTAGTGGTACTGTTGACTTTGACCCGGGTCTGGGCGTTGTAAATATGAGCACACCAGTACCAGGAGGTTCTGCTAATTTTATTGAAAAATTTGACTCATCAGGTAATTATCAATGGGCATTAAATAATAACGGAGGCTCTATGCCCTATAATCCAGGTCTATGGAAAGTAGATAAAGGAAACAATATTTTGATTAAAGGCGTAAATACTTCAACAAATACCATGTTTCTGCGTCAACTAACCAACAATGGTTCTTTTACTTGGGCTAAACAATATGCTTCTTATAGTGTGGGTGATTTTACATTTGATTCCATAGGCAATATATATAGCCTTGGCCAAAAAGACTCAACAGTTTCTATACAAAAACTGACTTCACAAGGAATACCTATTTGGGCAGAATCTTATAAAGCAACTCAGGTCTACAACTTAGCACTCAATCATTCAAACAAGCTATTGACATCTGGCTATTTCTATGGAAATAATGTGGATTTAGATCCAACAGCTGGGGTTAGCTTATTTACTACACCTGGTGGTTTTATTCAAGAGTTATGTACCGATTCTTACCCCATTACACTTACTGCTGATACTACTTATGCCACTCCAACAAATCCTGTTCATTTAACAGCTACTTATTTTTCTGGTGCTACTTATGTTTGGATGAAAGATGGACAAATATATAATAGTAATGGTACAAATACCCTTACTACAACAGCAGGTGGAAATTATACAGTAAATATGTATGGCTTAGGCTGTACTTCTGTTTCCAATCTTTCGATTATAATAGATTCACTAAATGCTATTGGTGATATTCACAACCTACCTCAATTCTTCATCTACCCAAATCCTGCAAAAGACCAAATCATTGTTCAATGCTCCCAGGCAGGCAGCCTCAGTCTTATGGATATTACGGGGCGCATAATCCTTCAACACACAGCTTCGATTCCGCTCAGCAGCCAAATATTAGATATCAGTTCGCTTGCCAAAGGCGTTTATTTGCTAAGGTTCAGCAGCAATGAGGGTGCTGTAGAGACTGTGAAGGTGGTGAAGGAATAAATTGTTTATTCAATCCTATAAACCGGATAGCGCATAAACTCCGTTTCGTTGTAGGGTGAATGGCGATAAATGAAATCGAGTTGTGCCCTGCCATCATTATTAAAGCTAGTGTCGGTTGCTTTCTTTTCTGCTAATGCCTTTCTTAAGTCAGGATTCTTTTCGAGCAAGTTGGCAGCATCGTCTTCAAAAACATAATCGCTATAACCGCCTTTTTGTTGCAAGACCGCATCAAAAAATCCCCATGCAAAAAAGGCATCGGGCGCATCGGGTTCAAGGGTTTCTACTAAATATCGTTTGGCATCTTGGGTAGTGGCAATGAGGTAATCGCCTTTATAAAAATGCACCGTTTCGGTTTGTTTGGTATAAGTAACATGGTGGTGTAGGTAATGACCTTCGAAAGGTTTCTTCACGGTTTCATAATTCTCAATGCGATATACCGTGACTTGCATATTGGTGTCGTGTGCTAATTTAGTCATAGCAACATCATTCCATTTTAAACGGGTAATAACCTTATGCCATCCTTGCGGAACAATATAATATTGGGGTGCTTGGGCAGTGCTTGTCGGCAAAAACTTATTGTAGAAAGGGACTAGTTTGGTATATGGCTTCGTTCGGTCGTAATACAATCTTGGCTTGCCCGATACCTTGCTTTCTTTATAAGCCGCTTCATAACCTTTAAAAGAAATCATGGTTTTTAAAGTATCCGCCTTCCAATCGAGTGTGAAATCATTCTTGTCCAACATCAAAGCTCTTTCCATGGCACGCACTTGTTTTATTTCGTCGAAGTGTTGCGCAGCATAATCTATAAAAGTTTGGAGGAGGGCATAAGTGGCATCCACTCTTTGTTGGTATGGTTTCAACATGTGGGTTTCGGGCACAAAAGCAAGGGTTTGAAACAGCGCAACAAATCCACTTGCAAAACGAGGCGGTTCATAAAACTGTTGCCATCCACTGTCGGGGGTATTGCCCCAATGATTGACATAAGGCACAAGGTCGTAGCCCTTTTGTTTCATGCTTTGATACAGGGCGGGTTCCATTTGGTTTTCAAGATATTTACCTAAATAATAGCCCTGTTTTTTAGGATTAACCGAAAGCAAAGTCATGACATGCTGATAATCGGCGCCGTTGCTCACATGATTGTCAATAAATAAATCGGGGTCGAGGTGATGAAACAACTCCACTAAAGATTGCGTTTCCTTAGCATCCATTTTTATAAAATCGCGGTTGAGGTCTAGGTTTTGAGCATTGCCCCTGAAACCATATTCCTCCGGTCCGTTTTGATTGGCTCTGCTCCAACTACCACGATTGAGCGTGCCACCAACATTGAATACAGGAACCACCGCCAATACTATATTCTTTGGAAGGGTTATTTTTTTGGTGGCCACATCGTGCAACAACATCATGCTTGCATCTACACCATCGGGTTCGCCGGGATGAATGGCATTGTTGATGAGAATGACTAATTTTTTCTGTGCTTTAATTTTTTGTGGATTGAACTTTCTATCGGAACAATAAAACACCACATGCAACGGATATTCGGCATCTGTTTCTCCAGCATTCAATGTGCGCACCGTGCCATAATGCGAGGCAAGTTCTTTATAAAAAGCAATGGCTTCGAAATAGGTAGCAGTCTTTTTTCCTCCCGATTTTTCAAAAGGGGTTATCATATCCTGTGCTTTAGCTTGATAACAACAACAAGCAAATACGAGAATAAACAATAAACGTGTCATGAAGCAAAGAAAGGTTTTTAAGGCAATGCGACAATAAGGCAATGCGATAATGAGTATAAAAAAGTTAGCAGTCTATTTCTTTCTTTTACCAAAATTGGCAATCCAAATCACGCCGCTTTTACTTTGGTATTTATCAATGTCTTGGTTATTGTAAAGAACAGTGAGGATTTCTTCTGCTTCTGAGATTGTCATGTTGCTGAGGAAAGCAAATTCTTTGCTAGTCATTGTTGTGAAATGTTTGAAAAGATTTTCGGGAGATAAATCCACAGTTGCCTTTTTTGCATCAGGCAATAATTTCAAAATAACGTTTTCTATTTCTGAAAATTCATCACAACCTTTCAATGAAATTTGATTTCCTTTTTTATCTGAAAAAATCAATGTTGGAAAATAGTTTACTTGAAAATCGTTTGCCAACTTCAAATCTTCTTTGAAACGGTTTTTTGCCTTTCCCTCACAGTCTCTCTTCAATCTCGCTACATCAAGCCCAACTTCCAATGCTGCACTTTCTAGGAAATGCCAACGAATGATGTTCTTCTTTTCTAAGAAAATCATCTCTTTAATTCTTCTTAAAAAGAGAATTGCCAATTCTGTGTTCTGCATTTGTGCAGCTTTGAAGGCAATGCTTGGAGGATAGGAAGAATCGGGAGGGTCTTGAATCCACACATCTCCATCAATAGGCATTTCGTGCAAAGCACAAACTTCTTCCCAATGTTTTGCCGCATCGCTTGGAGATTGAATGATGTCTTTCTTTTCACGATAGACATCCCATGACTTCAGTAATCCTCCCATTCGATATTCCACATTCACATACTTGTCATATTCCAATTTCAATTTACGCAGTGATGGCTGAATGATCCAACAAGTGGAACAAATAGGGTCAGTGAAATACTTTACCTGAATTGGTTTGTTTTTATTGAGGTCTGTATAATCTTTCTTTTCAGGAATCAAGGGTACAGGAATGTCATCTTCATCCGTTTCAAGCGGGTTAAGAAATAAATGTTTCAACTTTCGTCCTATCTCTACATGTTCTTTTACGTGGTCTTTTCTTTGCTCGTAGTAATTGCTAAAAGCTTTTGAAAAATCACTTGTGCCAATCATGCAGTCTGCAAGCATCTTTGCATCAATGATGGCATTGGTAACGCCGGCACTTGTAAAAGGAACGGCAACATGTGCTGCATCGCCCACGAGTACAACATTTTCTTTATGAAATGACGGCAGCAAATCAAAGTCGCGTGTGTTCCAAATATAGCTTTGAGAAAAGTCAGTAGCCTCTAATACATCGTCCACAATTTTTGGAAAATCATGCATCAAATCTTTGCAGAAAGTCTTTAACTCATCGGCAGTGATGTTTGCTGTCTCGCTAAGGGCAGCATCATATTGTATGAACCAAACAAATTCATTTTCTGCCGTAGGAATTAAACCAAATGCAAGCCCTTTATCTTCCTTTTGAAACTTAGTAAAAACATCATGGTAGGTTTTGTATATCTTTTCACTATAAGCACTGCCCACAATTTCTTTTACTTCAACAGGTGTGAAGTTTACTTCACCAAAAATCTCCTTACGAGCAATAGAGTTTGCACCATCGGCACCAATAAAGAGGTCGCCGTATTCAATGTCGCCATTCATAAATTGAGCCGCTACTATTTTCCCGTTTTCATAAATGAAATGAGAAAAAGCTCTTCCTACTTTAATCAACTCATTTGGGAAAAGCGAGTATAGATAATTGATGAGGTCATTCCGTTTAACACATCTCCATTCATTCAGTTGAATTTTCTTTATCTCCCTTCCTGAAGGACGAAACAAATTATACATGCCTACTTTGATGCCAAGATAATCACTTGAAAGGTCATCATCATATTCGTGCAATATTTTCTGCACATCATCTTGAATCAAAAAGGCATGACCTGAAAGTGGATGACCTGTAAGCGGAACATTTTGAGAGCGCTCATTGACAATGACATCGAAATTATTTTTTTTAAGAAAAATAGCTATAGACAGCCCTGCTACACCTCCTCCTAAAATAACGATTCTCATAACTCGTTTAAGTTGTTTGTTTATTTATTGAAATGCTTTTTGAATTCTTGAAAATGCTTCAGCTAAAACTTCTTCTGATGTAGAAAAGCAAAGTCTGATATTTCCTTCTGCTCCTTCGCCAAACCATTTTTTCAATCCTGGAACTACCGCCACTTTAGCCTCCTGTAATAAATATTGGTACATTTCTTCGCTCGATTTTTGGGTGGCAGTGATGTTGGCAAAAGCTACATAACAACCATCGGGTGCTATACATTGAAACCCTGGAATTGCATTTAACTGCTCCACACAGAAATCTCTCATTTGATGTAAATGATTCACGAAATCATTTAACCAATAGTCACACTCATCAAGCGCGGCTGTTGCCGCTACTTGCGATAGCACATTAGCACCATGAACGGTGGATTGATGCAATGAATGAATGAACAGGTTTTGATAATGTTTTTCATTTGCTGCCGCCACAAGTCCAATTCTTAACCCAGCAAGTCCATAAGATTTACTAAAACCTGTAACCGTAACGGTAATGTTTTTGATCTCTTCATTGATGCTTGCAATGCTTGTGAACTTGCTTGGGGCAAAAACAATATCACTCCATATTTCATCTGACAAAATGATGAGTTTATGTTTCAACGCAATATTCCCCAATTGTGTCAGTTCTTCTTTTGTAAATACTTTTCCCGTGGGGTTTAGCGGATTGCAAAGACAAATGAGTTTCGTTTTTTTTGTAATTAGCTTTTCAAGTTGTTCAAAATCTACTCTTTCTGTTCCTGCAGGTATTGCAAACGGAACAGCTATACCACCGACAGTTTCAATACTATATCGAAACAAAAAATCAACAGGGTCGAAAATGATGGCTTCGTCGCCTGCTTGTAAAAAGGTTTTACAAACTATGTAAATGCCAAAAGCGGCACTATCCACCGGCAATATGTTTTCAGGGGCAATAGAAACATTTCTTTTTTGAAGAAAAAAACGGGAAGCACTTTCCTTAAACGCGGGCATACCTTCTGCTTGTCCATAACAGAAATACCGGTCTTTTGAAAACTTGCTAATGGCTTCCGAGATTTCTAAAGCACATTTAAAGTCGGGGTCGGCCGCTGTTAAAGGAATAACACCCTCAGGCACCGAGGCCCAACGGAGATTAAAAGCCCGATGTTTTAAAATTTCAAAATCAATGGTACTATGCTTAAACACAGTTATATAATAAGTTTGTTTTTTGTTTCAATTGATACTTTCCTTCACTGCTTATTTAGCATTGATAATAGAGCGCAAATTAAGTAAAAGGATGCAAATAAATAAGAATGAAAGTATAGCGTCAATGATAGACCGCAATTGCATTTTAGTTTCATAGGACGATGAGGTGTGACAGGGTTTAAGGGTTGATATAACAAGGTTGAATAATTAATGCACATAAAAATGCTATTCATTATTCAATTGAAACTTGAAATTTATTTCATGTATTCTCTATCCAACCTTTCTTTGCTTAGTGTCTTAAATCTATACCTCTTCTTTGTTTTTTATTTCGTTATTTATGACAGTTTGCTCACTATCATTCATAAAATTGAAAATCAATTTAAGATTGTTTCACACCAAAATATGGAATTCCAAACTTCAAAATCACTAATCCAAAATTTTACTTCGCAAGAGAAAAGTTCATAACCTTGTTCCTGTTTTGGCTTTTAAAATTAGACATTTACTCCAAAAAGGTAACCAACTACAGCAGAAAGCACCATTGCGATTGTTCCCCAAATAGTAATTCGGAAAATAGCTTTTCTAATACTTGAACCACCTGTTTTTGCAGCAGTTGTTCCTAATATTATTAGGAAAATAGTTGTGAACCCATATAACCAATACTCCATTCCTATGACCGGTGCAAATAGTATTACTAAGAGTGGTAATAATCCTCCAACTGTGAATGCAGCACCTGATGCCATCGCTGCTTGTATAGGATTTGCCTGACTAATTTCATTAATGCCTAACTCGTCTCGAATGTGAGCCCCCAATGCGTCTTTTTCAGTCAATTCAATAGCTACTTGCATCGCTGTTTCTTTTTTCAGTCCTCGTTGCTCATAAATTTGTGCCAGAATATTGAGCTCTTCGTTTGGCATTTCTTTTAGTTCCTTTATCTCTCTTTCAATGTCTGCCTTTTCTGTGTCTGTTTGCGAACTTACCGAAACATATTCGCCTGCTGCCATTGATAATGCACCGGCAACAAGTCCTGCAACAGTTGCTAATACAATAGGTTCTCTTGTCGAACTTGCCGCAGCAACCCCTATTGCAAGACTAGAAATAGAAATAATTCCATCATTTGCACCAAGAACAGCAGCTCTTAACCAGTTACTTCGGTGTATGTAGTGATTGTCTAAATAGTTGTCAATTGTTAGCAAAGTTTTGTTGTTGTCGGTTGTCATAATATTTCGTTTACTTTGTCTCTAACCCAATAAATTACGGTCTCGAGACTGGGTTTTATTTTTAAGTTCAAAATGAATTTTTAGAACATCTTGAACAACTGCTCAAAGTTAACAACCTTACTTCAGTTTTCAGTCTTAATCTGCATTTTAGTTAGTCACTTGTTGGGCAATTGTTTGTTTTCTCTTCTAATAGTTGTTTACTATGAGCTTTCGTGTTGCTGTTCCTTGATTTGTCGAAATGTAAACAATATAAACTCCGTTATTATCAACTTGTATGTTTGTTGTCTTTTGTGTTGCCTGTGTTATTAGAATAACATGACCAAGTATGTCTGTTACAGTAATTAATGCTTTGTCTGATTGTAAAGAAATTCTAAACTGTCCTTTTGTTGGGTTTGGATATATAGATACATTATCTGAATCATTAAACGTTTCAATACCTGTGGGAACGTGTGAAGAAATAAAGTTACCAAAAGCTATTGGGCGAATGCCAACTCTAATTGTAGCAGCTACTGAATTATTGACTGTATTTATTACAGTTACCGTTGTATCCCAATTATTAGCTACATATAATTTTGTTCCATCAGGACTTATAGACGTACCAAAAGGATGAGGACCAACCGGAATGGTATCTGTGACCATGTTGGTTGCAGTGTTTATTATGCTTACAGAATTATAAACTGAATTGGCTACATAAACTTTACTTCCATCAGGACTTACTGATACACCCTCAGGATAATTACCAACCGAAATTATTTTTAAAACTGAATCTGTGTTTGTGTTGATTACACTTACCGTATTGTCAGTTTTTGCTACATATATCTTACTCCCGTCAGGGGTTATAGCAATACCTGTAGGTGCAGAACCAATTGAAATAGTATCTATTACCGTATTTGAAGCTGTGTTTATAACAAATATAGTTTGGTCTGCACCAATTGCTGCATATACCTTTGCTCCATCCGGGGTGATAGTTATTCCCATTGGACCATAACCTACAGGAATTGTAGCGGTTACAGTATCAGCAATACTGCTTATTACACTTACTGTATTCGAACCATAATTTGCCACATATACTTTACTTCCATCAGGGCTTACAATTATTCCCGATGGATCTGTACCTACATTAACTGTAGCTGAAACAGTATTTGTTGATGTATTTATTTTATTTATAGTACTCGATAGATAATTAGTAATATATACTTTGCAGCCATCCGGGCTTACAGATACGCCATTAGGATAATTACCAACAGGTATGGTAGTAATAATCGTATTTGTGGCAACATTTATAACTGAAATTGTATTTTCATTTCCATTTGTGATATATGCAGTTTGTGCATTTGAATTAATTGATAATGCAATGGATGTAATTAGTATAAGTATTTTCATTTTGCTACTATTTTATTTGAATTGTTTGTTAGTCATTATAATGCTAATGTATTTGTTTTTGCGACACTAACCCATTTGCTTGCATCCTCACTACAAACGAGGTTTAATGTAGAAATATGTTTTACCCAGATAATATAAGAGCAACATGGAGAAATTTATTTGCTCAATTATTCCTTTTAGTGAATCACTTGTAATTTAAGTGTTTTTCTAAAGTTATCACTTGTTGCGTTTAGTAAATAAAGTCCTGATTCTAGCGACAAAATGGACATTTGTATTTCATGGTAGCCAACACTCATTAAAGTAGGAGGCTGGTATAAAACAGTTTTCCCTGTAAGGTCTGTTAAGCTCCATGATATTTTTTCAGAATTTGGAATGTCAAGGTAGAAAATAGCCAATTCATTAGCGGGATTTGGAAAGACACCCATTTTCACTTCAGCATCTGCAAGTGTTGCTACAGGCGACGAAAAAGAAATTCTTTTACTGTTAAGAATTGTACTATCGGCATTGTTGATTAAAAACACGTAGGCTTTCAATCTTGCTTTATTCCAAGTAGGATTTAAGGTAGTATTTAAAGTATAATAATAACTATTGGGGAAGGTTAAAGTAGATGGCAAAGAATTGGGTGCGCCATTATTATCTGGTTCTATTTTTCTCGCTACAAAATTATAATACATATCGCTGGCAGGCACGGGGTCGGGTTTGTTTTCAAAACCACCCATAGGTCCATAAAACCCTCCTGCAAAACTATTTCTTTGATTATAAGATGCTGAAGTATGGTGCACATTATCTTCCGTTATCATTAATGCAATTCTAAAATCTCCTGTCATTTCAATGGCGGGCGATACTGTCACATTTACCTTTAAGTCATTGCCTGTCAAAATACTATTGGATGTAATATTGGCAAATCCAAAATATTGCTGCATTCTATCTATCTCCATTAAAAAGCTATCTGGCGATACATTTTTTCTTCTATCAAACAGAAAAAAAGGCACATAATTATAGCCTTTGAAAAATAGAAAATCAGAATAATCTACATCTGACATTGAATCGGAACTATGGGCAGACACTTCACAGATATTATATTCATTATCAAAAATGGTGTTCATCAACACCCAACCACGAGGTCCCCATACATTCCAAGTACCTGTTCCTTCTTCTATTACCAACAGTTTTTGAGGAATGAAATTGGCGCCATTAATATAAGTAACAGCGGTGTCGTTGCTATGTATATTGTCGCCAACAACATCAATCCACATAGTTACTTTTTGTTTGCCAATGCTAAATATAGTATCGGGTATTGGGTGGGTAAAGGCATATTTTGTATAGGGCAATATTTGAATATTGGTAAATTGATATGCATGGGCAATACCTGAACCTGTAATGTAAGTGGCAGTAAATTGAGTTATGGTGTCTAAACTATAATTAAATACCTCCGCTTGATGTATGATAACATTGTTCAGTTCTTTATAAGACAACATCGAATCTGTAGGGGTTGTATAGAGCAATTGAAGGTCTTTTGGTGAGGGCTTAAAGACTTTTATATTGTCAATTTCCCAACCTTTTAAATGCCCACCTCCATCATTATATCTAAATCCTAACTTCAAAGAATCGAAGCCTATATAAGCAGCAAGGTCAATGTAATAAGTAATCATTAATGGCGTAGTATCTGCTGGTACTAATTGCAGCGTGTCCCAAGTCAATCCATTGTTTTTTGTGATTTCAACCGTAGCTTTTTCGGTATTATTTCCTATCGTAATTCCTTTGAAATATGAATCGTATTGAAGCCATGCACTATTTGTTGTAGAAAGATGGATATAGGGTGACTTTATTAAGACACTACTATTATCATAATCAAACATGCCGCAATCAGGAATGCCTGCTATTCTATTCACACCAGGCCAGTTATTGCACAAGCCACCTACCAAGTAGGGTAATCCTGTTTGCCAGGGAACCGCCCCTGAAAATTGATTTTCCCATCCAAGTATTTGATATGAAGTGTAAGATTCAAAATCTTGAGCAAAAAATATTTGTTGGGCAAAAGATTGAACGGAAAAAAAACAGCATAAAAAAAAGAATAACTTTTTCATTTACATTCGGTATTTCTTTTAAATTTTAAACACAACTCTTAAAAGTCAAATTTAACGGGTATTAATGATATCTTCCTTAAGTTTTTTTTAATAGCGAATGTGTTGCTTTTAGGGTTGAAAATGAGGATTTGATGATATGAGAATGACTGAAGCATTTTGCTTAAATTGTTACTTTACTCCTTTTGCGTTGGGTGAGTTGGCCAACCAAATCACTTAGCCTGTCCAGAGCTTGTCGAAGGAGAGCATTTTGATTTGGTGTCTTTTTCTTTTGGTTCGTTTTCTGTCGCTTATCCTGAGCATAGTCGAAGGGTGACGACAAAAGAAAATGAACAGAAACCTCAAATATGGGTATTATTTTTAATCAAGCTGAGATAAGATTTGTTTGATGTTGTTTTGCATAGGTGTTATTTATGTTCTTTTTTGCTTGTCCCAAAAAGAACCAAAAAAAGACCACTCCATTTTAGCCATCGATTTAGCTATAGCCAAAGCCAACTTTGCTACTGCGAACTCAGCAGTTTATCCTCTATGATATGCGAATACTTTATGCCTAAATTGTTGCTGCACTCCTAAAGCGATAGGTGCGTGAGCTAACCAAATCACGCGGATCCCTGAGCAAAGTAAAGGTGCAACTGAAGGGTAAAGACAAATGAAAAAGAACAATCAAAATTACTATGTGTTACTTGTGTTCACTATTCAGATTGAGCTTGTCAAAGCCTATTCTCATAACCTTTCTACTTAGCAAGTGTGACATTTTTTAGAAACATTTTCCAAAATACGGAATGATTTAGGCTGTGCCCAAAAATAGAATTACTGATTATCAATGACTTATGGTTTTGGCACGTGGTTGGTAAATATAGTGTCAGTAAGGAGATCTTAATTTATGGGGGATAAAGTTCAGCTAAGTAATAGAATAGGGTAGCATCCAATCAAACAAAACAACTACCAATTACAAAGAAGTAAACAAAAGCAATTTGACAAAACTGCTTTTCTATATAAAAGACAATTACTACGCATCGCAAAACAAAATACAAACAAAAAAAACAACAAAACAAACAACAAAACCAATATATAAAACAACAAAACGCAGTTATAAAACTAAACAGACAATTTCATAAACAAAACAAAAGCGATGTTCTAAAACAAACAAAACAAACAGCAAAACAAACAGTTATATAAAACAAACAAACAGTCGCTCCTTACTTCTATATCAACTTATTGAACACTTGCAACATTTTTCTGCAAGCATTTATCCCCTTGTTACTCCAGCCTCTATTCAATTCTCCGCGTTTTCCAATCTTCCAATTAAAAAAGTAATTGCCTTTGCTATAGCCAAAGCCATCATCGCTAGTGCGAACGCAACTTTTTAGCCCTGATTATATATATATTCCCAGTTCATCAAAAGTCACCTCGTAAAGCATTGTGAGTTGGCTAAGGAACGCTTGCAAAGCGTGTATTAATGCCTTTTATACTTTTATACTAATAGCTACAAACAAGGCGTAAACATCCTTCCTATCTTTAAAAAAGCTTGGCTAAAGAAAGAGACCTTCACAGAACACAGGTTGCTTACAAACCCTTCATTACGTTTTGAAGTTTTTGTTGCACTTCCTTTGCAATGAGGGTTAATGCTTCATTATTAAATGCATTCATAGCATTATAGGGGTCCACAATTGTCACTTCCACCTTACCTTGTTCATTCTCTTCAACAACCACGTTGCAAGGCATAAATACGCCCATCTTCGGTGCAAGGTTCAATACGCTTAATGCAATAGAAGGGTGAAAATAATTAATTGATATTTAGGCGCATCATCAAATCGGTTTGTTCGTCGTGGCCAAGTTTAAAAACATGTTCGTCAAATACTGCAAACCCATTTTTCTTATAGAATTGAATTGCCCGCTGATTTTTTTCCCATACTCCTAGCCATACATAGTTTGCTTTTGCCTTATTAGCAAGCATCAATGCTTTATCATACAAAGCTTGCCCCACTTTTTTTCCGTAAAATGCTTTCAAGACATAGATGCGTTCAATTTCTACGGAGTTATCGTCTAGAGTTTCTGTTTGTGCTTCTCCAAAGTTCATTTTTAGGTAACCAATTACTTTTTGGTCGAGCAGCGCAAAATAAAATGACGAATTAGGGTCATTCATTTCTTGTTGAAGGGTAGCAACGCTAAGGTTGTTTTCAAGATATAGTTGCATGTCTTCAGCCTTATTTTGGTCTGCAAATGTTTCTATGAAAGTCTGTCGGCTAATCTCCTGAAGCTTAAGAATGTCTTCTTTTTGTGTTTTTATTATTTCTAATGCAATCATCTGCAATGGAGTAATAATTTTTTCAATTACAATTCCTCCAAATCTTGCTTCGTCTGCAACGCACTCAATTCCATTTATATAACAAATATGACTATTGTAGGGTTCACTTGTGGCTACATAAAATGCTTCAAAACCACCACTCATACTTATGTTCCCAAATGCTAATTTTTCTCCCTCTATATCTGTTGCTTTATCACCACATGCTGCACATATACGATTGGGATACCTTGCGTTAAAATTTAGTTCCTGATTGCAAATAGGGCAGTTGTGTTTTCTTGTTTCCATTTATAGTAGTATAAATACTTAATAAGATTTACAGGTTCCATTCGCTTCTTCTTGCAGTCATGGCTTTTTGTTTAGCATGCTTGAACTTTGCTTTTAGTCACAAGTAAATATGGTTATAAATAACTGATTTTTATTTTACGAATGGTGCAAAATTAATAATTCTACTTAAGGTTTCAGTATGAGGATGGAACATTGATAGTCATTGTAGCGCTTTGCTGAACTTCGGTGACAGTGAACAATGCGGGTAGGGTACTTGTGCTAATAGTTAATTTCTATAACTTTGTTTATTAGTTCCAGCAAGCTAAGCAAGCACGCTGCCCACAAAGCTTTGCTGAATGTGCTAGCTGCTGGAACAATTCTTATCTGTTTATACTAATTAACTGTTGATATAGGTCGCTATTTATAGTGACCTATATCATGAAAATGTACAGCCTAAATTAGGTAGTATTGTGACAAATATCATGAGTTAGTTACCTTTTTTTATGGAATTAGTATCACTATAGTGATTTATAGCTCTTATTGCATTTATTAAGCCTATACAGGGAGAGCCGAAAACTGAATTAGAGTAGGCAGAAAAAACACAATTTATGAGAAAAATTCTGCTTGCTCTTAGCATGCTCTGTATGAGTTCGATAGTAACTCAGGCACAAAACCCGACATTTGCTTGGGTAAAACAATTTGATGGCTCATCACAATGTAGTACTCAAAAAATAGTAACAGATGCTATTGGGAATGTTTACACTACGGGGTATTTTTATGGGACAGTAGATTTTGATCCTTCTATATCGGTGTATAATTTATCGTCTAATGGGTCTCAGGATATATTTATTTCCAAGTTAGATGCTTCTGGCAATTTTGTATGGGCAAAAAGTATAGGAGGTAGTTTACAAGATAATGGATTGGCTATTGCCATTGATGCTATCGGTAATCTATATATTACTGGTGATTTTCAAGGTACTGTAGATTTTGACCCTTCTGTTTCTGTAAATAATTTAACTGCGATTGGGCAAGACATTTTTGTATCTAAATTTAATGCTTCTGGTAATTTATTATGGGCAAAATCGACAGAAGGTAGTAATTGGGGTTTATGCCAAGGAAATGGAATAACAGTGGATGCATTTGGGAATGTGTTTACAATAGGTGATTTTATGGGAACAGTAGATTTTGATCCATCTGTGTCAGTTTATAATCTAACATATTCAGGTCTTAATGGTTATACCGATATATTTATTTCAAAGTTAGATGCTTCAGGTAATTTTTTATGGGCTAAGAGTATTGGTGGTATCAATACGGACCAAGGAAATGGAATAGCTGTTGATGCATCAGGGAATGTTTATGCAACAGGTTCATTTAATGGTAATGTGCTATTTAATCCTTTACCTCCTTATAATTCATTGAATTCTAATTACGCAGTAGGATATGGTTATGCAAACAGTGCTTTTATTTCAAAACTAGATGCTTCGGGTAATTTTGTATGGGCAAAAGGTATGGGTGGGAATATCTCCGGAAGTGCTAGCTCCGGTAATGGAATAACACTTGATGCTTCTGGTAATGTTTACACCATTGGTTCATTTGATGGAACTGTAGATTTTGACCCTTCTTCTTTGGTGAATAACTTAACTTCTAATGGAAATAGGGATGTTTATGTTTCTAAACTCGATGTTTCAGGGAGTTTTGTATGGGCAAAGAGTTTTGGTGGGTTTATTGGTGACAATGGGTTAAGTATTACTCTTGATAACTCAAGTAATGTTTACACAACTGGACATTTTGCTGGTTCTGTAGATTTTGATCCTTCTTCAGGAGTATATAACTTAATATCCAATAGTGGAAATGACATTTTTATTTCAAAATTGAATGCATCAGGAAATTTTACTTGGGCTCAAAGTTTTGGTGGTTATGATAATGACGCTGGTAATGGAATTACTCTTGATGCACTAAATAATGTTTATACTACAGGCTTCATAGGTTACACGGTTGATTTTGACCCATCTGCTTCAATATATAATCTGTCTCCTTCTGGATCAGCAGGTTCTTCATTTATACTTAAACTATCACAGTCATCATCAACTAACACAGCCCCTTACTTCACAGGAGGAGCTAGCCAAAACTTGAGTCTTTGCCAAAATGCTTTTGCCGTCACAAGCATCAATAGCTTAATGGATGTGTATGATGCAGATAATGGACAAACGCTTACTTGGTCGGTGGTTACTCAACCAGTACATGGTATGCTCAATGGTTTTCCTGCTACCAATATTACCAATGGCGGTGCAGCACTTGCATCAGGACTAAATTATCAGGCGGGTTCTAATCAATTCAATGGCTTAGATACTTTTCAAATAGCAGTAAGCGATGGCATAGCAAGTGATACTATAGCCTTTTATGTAACAGTGAATGCATTGCCTAACTCAGATGCAGGAGCAGATAAAACTATTTGTTCTGGCGGAAGTACTACACTTACTGCTACTGGTGGAGATGCTTATATGTGGAACACAGGCGCTACTTCGCAATCTATTATTGTCAATACTGCTGGAACTTATTCAGTAACTGCTACAAGTGCCGCAGGTTGTTCAGCTATGTCTAATCCTGTTTTTGTGAGTGTAAAGGCAATGCCTACAACAATAAAAATCAAAGTTGTTGGGTTAACCTCTGTTTGCGACCCTTCAACAATTCCATTTGTAATTGACCTCCCATTAGGTTCTATTACAGGTTTTGATTATCAATGGAAATTATCAGGAACGCCAATAGTAGGCGCTACAGATTCTACTTTTAATGCCGATGGTTCGGGTGCTTATTCACTTACTGTAAGCGGTGGTGCTACCTGCTATAAAAACTCAGCTGCAAAAACAGTTACAGTTAAACCATTGCCTACAGCTAGCTTCACTGCTGGTGGATCAACAACTTTTTGTCAAGGTGGAAGTGTAACTTTTACTGCGCCAACAATTACTGGCTACACTTATGCTTGGTTGAATAATGGAGTTAGTGCAGGTGCGGGGGCAACTAAAGTATTTAAAGTTGCTGGCAATATAACCCTCATTGCAAAACTTGCAGGATGTGCTGATACAACTACAACACCTGTAACTATTGTAGTGAATCCGCTTCCTATAGCAACGGTTTCAGCAGACCCAAGTACTCCTACAACTTTCTGTGCAGGTCAAAGTTGTAAACTATTGGCATCATCATCAACCAGTGCTGTTCATTATAGTTGGTGGACACCAACTAATCTACCTATTAGTTTTTACCCACCAGACTCAGTTACATGTACTGTTAATGTAGGAGCTATTTGGAGAGTTATGTTATCAGATAATAATGGTTGTTGGAGTAAATTTTCGTCAGGCATTACCACAAAAGTGAATGCCATTCCTGTAGCAGGTATTATCTCAACAGGCAATGCAACAGCGATAGCATTTGCTACGAACTCTTATATCAAGCTTAATGCAAGTCCATCGAGTGGGGTGACTTGGCAATGGTACTTGAATGGCAATGCTATTTCAGGTGCTACAACCAAAACTTACAATGCAACAACAGCAGGTGCTTATACTGTTGTTTGTACTAAACTCGGTTGCACAGGTACTTCAATAGCAATGAATTTGACCAAAGCAAGTGCTAAGGAAGAAGTAGGCACCACAAATAATACAGGCGAAACTGTATTTGAGTTGAGTGCTTATCCTAATCCGGTGAATGATGTATTGACGGTGACTATTTCAGGGATTGAAACTACAGAGGGTACGATTCAAGTGATGGATGTGAATGGGAAATTAGTAGTGAGTGTTCCCTTCGATGCTTCGACTACGCTCAGCAACCGAGCTCAGGATGTCAAAGTTATCAACTGTCAACTATCAACGACCAACTGGTCTTCAGGTCTTTATTTTATTCGTTATAAAGACATTGAAGGTAATGTTGGAACAATTAAAATAACTAAACAATAAATTAATAAAAAGAATTTCAAACCAAATAAAGAGGCTGTCTCAAAAGGACAGTCTCTTTTTATTAATACTAAAGGCGGAGTCGAAGCATCGAAGTGCCCGAAGAAACGATATTCGTTTTCCCTTGAGTTCGACTACCTTTCGACTACGCTCAAGGAGCAGCTCACTCAGCGGGTTTGGGCTTCGGTTGCTGAACTTAGTCGAAGCATAGAAGTGTCGAATAGTGACGACAAAAGAATAGGAATAAGAACCTCAACATTGAGAAGCATTTACATGTCAAGTCAGTTATTTCAAAAAGCATTCGAGCCTTACCATTGGCAACTATCTACTGACCACTGAATTGTGACGACAAGAAAAGAGGAAGATACCATACCGTTTATATACACTAAGAATACAGTAAGTACGGGGTAATTACGGGGTAAGTACGGGGATGGTATATTGTAGCAATATATGACTGCCTTTCTTTTGAAGGGAATACATTACCCGGTCAAAAGACCAGTTATTACCCTAAGATCCAGATGTCCGTTGGAACAGCAAAGTAATATGCCTATGCTTTTTTGATGATTGCATGCTTACCTAAATGAGGCATTTATAGGTAAATCAATTTTTTCGACCACAAAAAAAGTCGTTTTAACCACAAGAAATCATACGTTTAGTCCCAATAATAAAAAACATAAGTTTTTTATACTGACTTTTATTGCTCACTCACAATCTAAAAATAAGATCCACATGAACACAAAATTATTAAAGCTGGGTTTTCTGAAACCTTACAAACGTTTGGCATTCCTTATGTCAGTAAGTTTGATTATGGTAGCTTTTTCTTCAAATGTAAGAGCACAAGCACCCACCATTTCTTATTTCTTCCCACCAAAGGGACCAGTTGGACAAACGGTTACTATTTTTGGTACTAATTTTAATACAACTGCTAGCAATAATGTTGTTTATTTTGGTGCAACCAAAGCAATTGTCAATTCGGCTACAGCAACTAAGTTGACTGTTACAGTGCCTACATGTGCTACTTTTTCAAACATAAGTGTATTAAATACCGGAAATTCTTTAACAGCATATAGTAAAGATAAATTCATTCCGATTTATAGCCCAAATAAAACTGCTTTTGTTGCAGCTAATTTTGCACCTATTGTAAATTATAATAGTGGAAGTTATTCCACGAATAATGCAAATTGTGTTGTAGGAGATATAGATGGAGATGGTAAACCAGATGTTGTATCTACTTTTGGTTCTAATACTGCAGTATCCGTTTTTAGAAACACTAGTACTACAGGAACCATCAATTCAGGGTCGTTAGCAGCAAAAGTAGATTTTGCAACAGGTACCAATACTTTAGGTGTTACTTTAAAAGACTTAAATGGTGATGGTAAATTAGATATTGTAATTACCAATACTCAGGGTAGTTCAACAATTGGTGTGCTAAAAAACACAAGCACTATAGGTTCTATTAACTTTGCAAGTGTTGTGAGTTATGCAGTCGGTACTTCTCCATATGCATCCTCTATAGATGACTTAGATGGAGATGGAAGACCTGACATCGCCGTTGCAAATTATAACAGCAATACGATTAGTATATTATTAAATAATGGCACTGGTGGAGCGATTAGTTTTGCGACAGCAACTAGCATTACTACTACAGGCAATCCAAGAGATGTTCAAATTGTTGATTTAGATGGAGATGATAAATTGGATTTAGTTACAGCCAATAATTCAAACGGTAAATTGTCATTATTAAGAAATATTACTACAAATGGCACTTTAAGTTTTGCTACTGCTATAGATGTTACCGGCGGTGCTAATAATAACTATGTAATACCAGCAGATATGGATGGTGATGGTAAAGTTGATTTGGTTGTTCCTGCTTTAAATAACAATTGGGTAGCTGTATTGAAAAACAATAGTACTTATGGTAATATCTCCTTTGCAACACCTATGCAACTAGCTACTGCTTTCCCAGGTACCATCAACCTTAGTGTTGGTGATATTGACGGAGATGGAAAACTTGATATTGCAGCATGTCATCCTAGTTCATTAAATAATTCATTATCTATTTTTCATAATACAAGTACTATAGGTAGTTTAAGTTTCGATCCTAGAATTCTTGTAAACACAGGTGCTACTTATGGAGATATTATTGCAGATATTGATGGAGATAATAAACCTGATATTGTTAATACTACAGTTACATCTTTAGCAAGTATTACTCATAATATTGCAACAGCAACAGCTAATGCCAACTTAACAGGATTGAGTGTGAGTGTAGGAACATTAAGTCCTGCTTTTTCATCAACTACAATTATTTATACGGATACAGTTGCAACAAATACAATTACATTAACACCAACTTTATCGGATGCTAATGCACAAGTGAAAATAAATGGTATAACTGTTACTAACAATACCGCCTCAAATCCAATTACTATCAACGCAGGTAGTAATGAGATAAATGTAATTGTTACTTCAACAGATGGAACTACGGCTAGAACTTATACTGTTTACGTATATAAAAATCCTTGCACAACAACAAGTTCAACAACTGACGCAAGTATATGTAGTAATAGCTCGCCTTATGTTTGGAATGGTACAAGCTACTCAACTAGCGGTAGTTATTCCACAACATTTGTAGGTGGCAATGCACAAGGTTGTGATAGTGTTGCCAATTTAAACTTAACCATAACGCCATCTCCAACAGTAACTGCCCCTGCTAACCAAGCAGTATGCGCAGGTCAATCTGTTACGCTTTCAGGAAGTGGTGCTATTACCTATTCTTGGAATAATGGGGTGAGCAATGATGTAGCATTTATGCCTTCATCTACCATAACTTATACAGTCACAGGAACTTCCAACGGATGTAGTAATACGGCACAAACAACAGTTACCGTTAATCCATTACCAACCGTCAATGCAGGTGCTGACAAATTAATTTGCCCTGGAACTTCAACATCATTAACAGCATCGGGTGCAGTTTCTTATTCATGGACAGGGGGTATTACTAATGGAACTTCTTTCTCCCCTTCTGCAACTACTACTTATGTGGTTACGGGAACAGATGCCAATAATTGTTCTAATAAAGATACGGTTGTAGTGAATGTTAGAGACTTAAATGTTGCTTCAATCACTCCAGTAATTTGTAAAGGTGTAGCAGATACCTTAACAGCACCTTCAGGTAGCAATTATCAGTGGAAGAAAAATGGTGCTGCCATGTCTGGAAAAACAAGTAGGGTAATTTCATTAACAGTTATTGGATCCTATACGGTAACATATACTGATTCCCTATGTGGTGTAAAAACCTCGCCAGCTGTTGTCCTCACTTTAACAACTCCACCTGCCAAACCAATATTAGCAGCAACAAAGGCAAGCATTTGTCCTGGAGATACCACTACACTTTATGCGACTACATCATCCTTCAAATTCATTTGGTTATTGGGTTCCACAACTACCATTCTTTCAGGTGCTACTAGTCAAAATTATCACACAGCTACCATAGGAACTTATTATGTAAAAGCAGTAGATTCATTTGGTTGTCGTTCAGCAGTTTCAGGTGCTAAGGTTATTAAAGCTTCGGTTGTACCTGTTCCAGCTATGACAGTTGCTAATGGTACGCTAGGTTCTAAAAAACTGACCTGTACCAATAATTCAGGCACTTATCAATGGCGCTTGAATGGCTCAAGTATTACGGGTGCTACTGCAAAGACTTATACTGCTACTCAAACAGGTGCTTATAGTGTTCGTTTCACTAATGGTGCTGGTTGTACTGCTACTACTGCCGATACTACTTTGACCATTAACTACACCGGTCCTAAGATGAATCAAGAAGCATTGGCTTCAATGAACAATCAAGAAGACATCAAAGTATATCCAAACCCAAGTAGTGATATCTTCTTCATAGAAGCCTCAGAAGCTACCAAAGCCATTGTAACCGATCTTCAAGGAAGAAAAGTATTGGAAACAAATGACACGCATCAAATCAACCTCAAAGAAAACCCTTCAGGCATTTATTTCTTACAATTAATGAATGAAGAAGGAATGTTGTTGAAGACAGAGAAAATTATAAAACAATAGGTAGTAGAAATTTCAAATTTAAAACTAAAAAACGCTCCTTCGGGAGCGTTTTTTTTTAATCACTTCCCATTGTCGGCAGTTAAGCTATGCGCTCATGTGGCTTCATAACCCGTCTGGCGCGAGTCTTCCCGCAGGGGCGACTCATGACGAATTAAGCCGCAAGTCTCCTGACTTGCAATGTCCAAACTTTTGATAAATCGCTAACAATTTCTGTGCTGCTTGGGTCTTCATAAAATAGAAATT
>CAINUN010000079.1 GCA_903853805.1 uncultured Bacteroidota bacterium | reverse complement strand
TGCATAAACCGATGAAATTGACCACCTAATTCCGAAGCAAATTGACCATCCAATTTTCTGGCGAAGATTTGAAGTTCTTATTCATTAAGCTGTTATCAAAATTAGTTGTTTTACCTATTTGGTGAATGATATTTTTTCTGATTAAGCTCAATATTTGTACAAAGCTGCAAAAAATATCTTTCAACAAATAGGAGCCGCCGGCAGGCTTTTATTTTATTGTTCCTATTGCACTGTTTTATTGGTTTCTTCTTTCTTTTTTCTTAGTGATTCCCCCTTTAAATCTAAACGATGAGCATGATGTATGATCCTGTCTAGTATAGCATCTGCTATTGTTTGTTCTCCGATTATTTCGTGCCATTTATGTACAGGGAGTTGAGACGTTATTATCAAAGCACCTTTAGCATATCGGTCTTCTACGATTTCCATCAATGCAGCCCTACTTGGTGCATCTAATGGCTGTATACCAAAGTCATCTAAAATGAGCAGATGTTGCCTTTCTATCTTGGTGATTTCTTTTAGGTAAGTACCATCTGCCTTGCTCATTTTTAGTTTAGCAAAAAGTTTAGGCGTGCTATAATAAGCTACCCTAAATCCCATGCTACATGCCTGATGACCTATAGCAGAAGCGATATAACTCTTTCCTATTCCCGTACTCCCTGTAATCAAAACGCTCTCATTGTTTTTGATGAAAGAACAATCAATCAGTCGCATCATTTGGTTTTTGTCAACATTCCGCTCTGTATGATAGTGCAAGTCTTCTATTGCAGACTTATACCGGAAGCGTGCATTCTTAACCTTCTGTTCAATACTTCGGTTATGCCGATCTTCCCATTCTGCTTCAATAAGATGAGCAGTAATTTCGTCAGGGGTATAGGTTTCTTCTTTACCTAATTCAAGGCTGATTTTGAAAGCTCGATGCATTCCATAGAGCTTCATTTTCTTCATTTTTTCTAATGTTACTTCATTCATAAATGGTTGTTTTAGTTTGTGAGATTAATGATAGTATTCTTCGCCTCTTATATTATCGTGAAAAGGCATTTTCAGTTGTTCGTTCTCTGTAGGTTCCTCTGTCTGGTCTAGTTGTTTTTCGAGTATCTTTTGGATCGTCTTATAGTTGTAGGTTCCATACCCTAACGCTCTTTGACAGGCTTTAATCAATCGCTCATTGCCTATTTTCTTTGCAAATCCTAATACGCCCATACAGGACTTATAGGATTGTTCAGGGTGCTGTTTTTGATCTAATATTTTTAGGATAAACAGCTTTACATCTTCGTGAATGCTTTCTCCCCATGAAATAAATCTTTGCGGAGTCCACTCACTGATAAATCGATGGGTAGAAGCTAAATGATCCTTGTCGGTGGTGTAGTGGTAAGCGCTCTTTGTGCGGTTGTGTAAGGCGATTCTTTCGTAGTTATAAAAGACTTCAACACTGTGGTGGGAGTATAGAATCTTTACCTTTTTTCCAATAAATTTATACGGCACACTGTAGTAATGTTTGTCCGGTCCCAATGATACATGACCATTTTTCATGACAGTAGCATATAGTTGCTTTTTGAGCTCATACTTTAAGAGGGGCAATGGCATTAATGCTGCTCTTTCTATCTCTTCAAACTGTTGTCTACGACTATAGTTTCGACCTTTCAATAACGCATTATTATGATCTTCCAAGGCTATCAGGATAGCTGCATTCAAGTCTTTGAGCGCATGGTAAACAATACCTTTTACTTTAGTGAAAATGCGGGAATAACTGATTCTTACAGCATTTTCTACTAATGCTTTGTCTCTTGGGCGGTATGCCCTAGCAGGGAGTATCGTTGTACCGTAATGTTCTGCAAAATCTGCAAATGTTTCATTAATAGTTGGTTCGTATTTATTGCTCTTTGTAACTGCCGACTTTAGGTTATCAGGAACAATAGCTGCAGGAACGCCCTGGTAGTAGTATAATGCTCCTTCACATGCAGCAATAAAATCTTCCTTTTGCTGGGTCATTACTGCTTCTACGTAGGTGAGTTGACTAGCTCCTAATACCGCTAAAAAAACCTCTACTGGCTTAAATTCTCCACTTTCTGCATCCACTATACTTAGCTTCTCTCCTGCAAAATCCACATAAAGCTTGTCTCCGACTTTATGCTCTATATGCATCGTTGGATTTACCTGTGATTTCCATTGAGCATAGTAGCGGTTAAACTGACTGCGTCCTAATCCATTAGGTTGATTTTTCTTATAGTCTTCCCACAATAATTGTCTTGTAACCCCTTTTTTCTTTAACTCTTTTTCTATCGTAGGAAAAAGGTTAAACAGGGTTTGTAGCTTTTCACTAAGTGGACTTTCATCTGTAGATCCAAATAACGCTTCAAGTTCTTTATCACTTAACACGCTGATTTGTTCAAAACTTAGATCACTTAGTACAAATTGCTTAAGGTATTTCTTTAGTGTATTGCGAGATATGCCTGTCTGGGCTGCTATCTGCAATTTGCTTCGCCCTTGTGAATATAAGCGAAGTACTTGTCTAATATTTATCATACTTATTGGTTTGTTAGCCATTAGTGTCTAGTTTTTTTGAAACTTAACACTATTGGTGCCCAATCAATATGAACTTCTATTCATCTAATTACTGGTCAGTTTAAATCGGCAAAGGGTGGTCAATTTAAATCGGTTTTACATGGTCAACTTAAATCGGCGAAGGGTGGTCAATTTCATCGGATTTTGCACTTTGACCCAGGTTCAGGAGTATTCAATATGACATCTAATGGACAAAGCGATGTGTTTATTACCAAGCTAGATAGTAATGGTAATTTCATTTGGGCAAAAAGCCTTGGTGGAGTAAGTTATGATACAGTATTTAGAGTAACAATTGATACTTTGGGGAATATTTATACATCTGGTTGCATGAATAATTTTGGTGATTATGACCCTGGACCCTCAATTTATATGATGGGGAATGGTACTAAACAGATTTTTATTTCAAAGTTAGACTTAAATGGAAATTTTGTTTGGGCAAGAACATTTGAGAAAACAACTGACGCTTTCAATAACATCAATCGAACGTCATTAAATATTGACAACGCAGGGAATGTGTATGTATTGGGTAATTATCACGATACAGTTGATTTTGACCCTGGTCCAAATGTATTTAATATGGATGGCACATCCCAAGGGAGTTTATTTTTATTGAAATTAAATTCTACAGGAAACTTTGTATGGTCAAGGAATTTTCAAAATCAAACATTTGGTGCAGAAATGTTAGGGTTAGATATTGCTTCAGATAGTTTTGGCAATGTAGTGATTGCAGGAGCTTCTGAAGAAATATTACTAATAGATACATTTGCAAATATTACTGTTGGTTGCGTTTTTTTAGTAAAGTATGATAGTTTAGGGAATGTTATTTGGGACCAACATATTGGTTGTCAATTTCCGTCTTGTAATCCTTATGCAAGTTTAAGTTTTGATAAATATAACAATGTGTTTTTTGCTATTGCAAATGATCACCACTTGAGTTTTCCTAACAATATCGTCTTGAATGCATCCTATATTTATGGTAACTTTGATTTAGTACTTGCAAAATATAATAGTAATGGTAGTTTTTCTTGGGCTAAAATGTTATACACGGGGGCAAATACACAAGCTGTGAGTAATTCAATTGAATTTGATAATGAAAATAACTTGATAATAGCTGGCCAATTTAAAGATAAAAGAGATTTTGATTTGGGCCCAAACACTCATTTTTTAGGTTTCTTAGATCCAAACGGGAGTAATTATTTTGAATTTATTTGCAAGATTGATACGGCTGCAAACTATAAATGGGCCTACTCAAGTATTGATTCTTTTAATGATAATAGTATAAAGTCTTTAGCTATAGATAAATCAGGGAAAATTTATGTTGTTGGGAAAATATACTATGGTAATTTTGTAAAATTCCATGATGACCCTTGTGCGACTACAAACATTGTTTTAGACAGTATTAATAATCTCTTTTGCAATACAAGTGGACAGGGTTATTTATCTATGATAACCACAGGTGGGATTTCGCCTTATTCTTATCAATGGAATACAGGACAAACAACTTCTGCAATATCATTCACAAACCCAGGTATTTATTCAGTCATTGTTCATGATTCAGTGGGTTGTTTTGATTCGGTTAGTCTCTTAATGAACACAGCAAATTATCCCTTAGGATTCGATCTCAACAGCAATTTTGTGAATGTGGGCAGTTTGACAACATGGACAAACTCACCAATAGGATTAGATGTTTTCAATGATGGTTGTATTCCACAAACAGGAACCGTAAAAATGGTATTAGACAGCCTTCTAACTTATTATAGTGCTTACCCAACTCCAAGTCAAATAATTGGTGATACTGTTGTTTGGAATTACTCAAATCTGAATTACAATTCGCCTCATTTTCAACCCCATGTTACTGTCAATCCCTTGGGTAATATGGGCGATACAGTTTGTGTAACTACAATCATAGACCCGATAACAGGAGATGCAAATCCTGCTAACAACGCGAAGACAAATTGCTATGTCATTACAGGTTCTTTTGACCCAAATGATATTTCCGTTTATCCTCAAGGTGTGTGTGATTCGGGTTATGTGTTGCCTAATACCACTTTTACTTACACAATCGACTTTCAAAACGTAGGAAATGACACAGCAAAAAAAATTTACATCTTAGATACATTAGATACAGATTTAGATATTAATACTGTTTCGGTCATTGGTAAGTCACACAATATGTACACCGAAGTATTAACAGGTAATGTGTTGAAGTTTCATTTCGACAATATCAACCTTACTTACATTAATAATAATGATTCTGCTAGTAGAGGTCATGTATTATTTCAAGTTAATTATTTGAATGCTACATCAATAGGAAGCACAATAAAAAATAAAGCAGCAATTTATTTCGATAATAACCCCCCTATATTTACAAATGAGGTAATAAATACTTTGGTAGTTGATTTACCTGATTGTTATAATAACATTAGCGCTCCCCAAACTATTTGCATAAATACAATTCCGGCAATCATTATTGGAAATATACCCATTGGAGGAAATAGTTTATATAACTATACCTGGCTCAAATCGACATCAAGTTCCAGTAGTGGATTTTCAGCAGCATTTGGTGTTAATAATGGTTCCAATTATCAACCTACAGCCCTTAATACAACAACATGGTATAAAAGAGTAGTTAC
This sequence comes from uncultured Bacteroidota bacterium, assembly GCA_903853805.1. Lineage (GTDB taxonomy): Bacteria > Bacteroidota > Bacteroidia > Chitinophagales > Chitinophagaceae > JAFIGV01. The sequence continues at coordinate 63,022 of CAINUN010000079.1, read as the reverse complement.
AAACAGTTATTCAATCGATACTTCAACAGCTATTGAAATTAAGGTAAACCCTTTACCAACAGTTACACTGAATCAAGATAGTATAGATATTTGGTGTGAAGGAGATACTGTAGGCATATTGGCAAATACAAATAGTGTTGTTCCGGCATATCAATGGCAACAAAATGGAGAAAATATTCAAGGTGCTACCAATAATTTTTACAAAGCTAATACAACAGGTTATTATACAGTTACAGTTAGGGCTTTGGGTTGTTCCACTCAATCAGCACCAATGTTCGATTCTTTTATCACAACTCCAATAGTTACTATTGTTCAATCGGGCAATTCATTGTCTGCAATCAAAGGATTTTATAATTACCAATGGAATTTAGATGGTTCGCCTATAGCAGGTGCCTCAAATCAAATCTACTCTCCAGTTCAAAATGGGAATTATACCTTAAAAGGAACTTTACCAAGCGGATGCAGCGGCATTTCTAATGTCCTATTTTTTACGTTTAGTAGTGCTGGGCATTTGTTTAGCGTTTCACCTAATCCTTTCAATGAAAGTTTTACAATCATTTGCCCATCTGCCAAAGGAACGATTATGGTCTTTGATGCTACCGGCAAAGAAGTTGTCAGCCTGAGTCTGTCCAAGCCTAAAACGATCATAGATATGAAAGGATATTCGTCAGAGGTTTATTTTGTGAAGTATGGAGATGGAAATGAAACCGAGACGGTGAAGGTGGTGAAGGAATGATGGAGAAAACTTATCTTTGAAATGAATAAATAGTTGCCTTTAGTTTTCTAAAATCTTTTCTTTTATGAAACCACACCTTCTTCTTTTCGGTTTCTTGTTGGCAATAAGCCTGCAAGCCAAAACCTATAACACCCCTTATAGCTTTATAGAAAACAAAGGACAGATTATTGACCAAAACAATAACCTGAATCCTGCGGTGAAATTCTTGTGGAAGGGAAATGGAATGAAAGTGCAACTCAAAGCCAATTCCTTCAGTTACGAGGCGATGAAAGCAACACACTTTAAAAGAGTGATTCCTGTTGTAAATCCTACTTCAAAAAAAGGTAATCATAATAAGCCGTCAATGACCGATGATTCGGTTGTTTTTTATAGTCATCGTATAGATGTGGCACTACTTGGTGCTAGTGAACATCCTGAAATAATTACAGGAACAGCAGGTAAAGAATACCTCAATTACTACACCACTAGTACACCCGAAGCAGGCGTAACGATGGTGCATCAATACAACAAAGTAACTTACACGAACATCTACCCCAATATTGATTTAGAATTTGTGTTAGACGGCACCAACCAACAACCTTATAAGTACAACTTCATCGTGCGCCCAGGCGGAAAAGTGAGCGATATACAACTGCAATATAACGGTGCTAACAGCACTAACCTGACAGCAATGGGCAGCCTAAATATTGCCACTGCTTATGGAAATGTTACGGAACAAATTCCTACAAGCTACCTACAAGAAACAGGAAAGGAAATAAAAGTAAACTACACCCAATCAAGCAACAATGTTTATAGCTTTGATGCAAGTGTTTACAACCCTCAACAAACCTTAGTCATTGACCCTTGGTGTACTTATTATGGTTGGCAAGATTCTATGACAGTATATGTTGCCACTGCGGGTATTCCAGCTATTGATGCAACAGGTAATATTATTGTTTGTGGTACAGCTAACAACCAAATGAATATAGCAACTTCAGGTGCCTATCAAACTGTTTTTGGTGGTGGTAATTATGATGTTTACATGCGAAAATTTAACTCATCCGGATTTCCTATTTGGTGTACTTATTATGGGGGCGGTGGAGATGATATGGGCTTTGATATTGATTGTAATGAATCTGGCAGTTTTTATATCAGTGGTTCTACAGATACATCATCAAATCTAGCTACTTCTGGTTCTTTATTTCCAACAATATCTAATTTATATGACAGTACTTATTATATCTCATTCATTGCTAAATTTAACAATTCAGGAATAAAACAATGGAGTACATATTACCCTTGCATTGCACCATATTTAGCTATAGACAATCAAGGTAATTTATTATTTGAAAGTGACATTGCTGGCTGGGGTACTTCTTGCATAACATTTGGTGCTTTTCAAACCATAAATCAAGGAGATGATATATGTTTTGGTAAATTTAATCAAAATGGAATAAGGTTTTGGGCTACATTTTATGGAGGGTTAGGTGTAGAGTCAAATGGAAATATTACAGTAGATAACAATGACAATATAATAGTTTCAGGAAATACAGAGTCGACAACTAACATAGCAACTATGGGTATTTTTCAGACAAGTTATGGAGGGTTAGGGGATTTATTTATTACAAAATTTAATAGCTTAGGTCAAAGGCTTTGGGGAACATATTATGGTAGTCCTGGAGATGAGGGAAATATCACTTGTGTTGCTGTAGATGCTATTGGTAATATTTATATTACTGGTAGGGGTGGTTACTCAAACTTTTTTGCTACACCTGGTGCTTTTCAAGCAGCTCCTCCTACAAATAGTAGTGAACCTTTAATATTAGCAAAATTTAGTAGCACTGGTCAAAGAATTTGGGGTACTTATTTTGGAGGACCAAACGACCAATTTATTTATGAAATGAAAGTTGATAATCATGATAATATTATCTTTTGTGGAGGGACTAATTCATCAGTTGGTATAGGCTCGTTAAATGGACATCATCCTAATCTATTAGGAGGTGGTGATGGATTCGTTGAGAAATTTAATTCGAATGGTCAGCGTATATGGGGAAGTTATTATGGTGGAGATTCCGGTGATGATATTAATGGAATGGATTTAGATAACAATGGTAATATTGTTGTTACGGGTGTATCTGCATCTGATACAGGAGTTGCTACACAAGGTTCTTATTGTGATACCTTGGCACCTGGTCTATTTGATGGCTTCCTTGCTTTCCTAGATTCTAATGGCACATTTACAACTGGTATAGGCGAGTTATTACCTCCATCTTCTTCTATTATCAAAGTCTATCCAAATCCTGCAAAAGATAAAATCACTGTTAGCATCAAAGAATATACAGGCAAGGGTGGCAGCATCAGCCTACAATCAATAGAAGGCAAGTTGCTTAAACAACAATCCGTAAAAACCGAAACAACAAGTGTGGATATGAGCGGTTTACCATCGGGCACTTATTTGTTGCAGTATGAAGATGGGGAGGTTTGTGAGACGGTGAAGGTGGTGAAGGAATGATGAATTTTGAACTTTTCTCTTGCGAAGTAAAATGATGCAAACCCTACTCGCAGCGAAAGTACCATCATCTTTTCAAATGGTAGACGATGGAGCGTCGTTTGCAGTACGCAAAAGCAACATCATCCGAAAGCATAGATGCTTGCAGAGGAATACTATAATAAGAAAAGGGAGTAGCTAAAATACTTACAAAGCCCCCAAATATCTTTCGGCATCGAGTGCCGCCATACAGCCGCTGCCTGCTGCGGTTACAGCCTGACGGTAATGTTTGTCTTGCACATCGCCACAGGCAAAAACACCTTCAATATTGGTTTTTGAAGTGCCAGGTTGTGTAAGAAGGTAGCCGGTTTCGTCCATATCTAACCAACCTTTAAAAATATCGGAGTTAGGCTTATGACCAATAGCAACAAAGAAAGCTTTGATGCTGATTTCGGTAAGTTCACCAGTCACTAGGTTTTTAATTCTTGCGCCGCTTACTGATTGTTCGCCTAAAACCTCATCGGTTTCAGCATTCCAATGAACAGTGATATTGGCAGTGTTTTTCACACGGTCTTGCATCACTTTGCTCGCACGCATACCATCTTCGCCTTTGCGCACAATCATGTGTACTTTGTTGCAAATTTTTGAAAGATAAAGGGCTTCTTCGCAAGCCGTATCTCCTGCACCCACAATGGCCACATCTTGCTGTTTGAAAAAGAAACCATCGCACACGGCACAAGCAGAAACACCTTGTCCGTTGAGTCGTTGCTCCGATTCTATATTCAACCATTTAGCAGAAGCACCGGTTGCAATAATTACTGAATCAGCCTCTATCCATTTTTCTTCATCAATCTCCACCTTGAAAGGGCGTTGAGAAAAGTCAACCTTTGTTGCCAAGCCCCAACGAATATCTGCCCCCATACGTTGCGCCTGTTTCTCAAAATCAATCATCATTTGCGGTCCCATTATACCTTCGGGATAGCCGGGATAGTTTTCTACTTCGGTAGTAATAGTCAATTGTCCACCGGGTTGTAAACCTTGGTATAAAACCGGATTAAGTCCGGCACGAGAAGCATAAATAGCAGCGGTATATCCGGCAGGGCCAGAACCTATAATGAGTACGTGAACTTTTTCGTTTGTTGACATCTTGAAAAGAGAATTTTAGCCTGTAAAAATGCGAAAGAAAAATGGGAGTGCAAACTTCTATTCCACAGGAACAATAGCCGTGATATAAAAACTACCATACCCGGCCCAAATTCCTAACCCACCACCTTTGATATTGGTCATTACACTTGTAGGTGCTGCAAAAGGATTGCCTACGCCTGAGGTGGCAAACTCAAATGTTCTAAAGAAGTTGAAAACACTTTTATCAATAGCGCACCATTTTAAAGTTACGGTATCGGTCATGAAGAAGAAACCAAGTGAATCAATATTCCTTTTACGTTCGTGATTATAACCTGCCAATAGATGAAGGCTGTCAAATTTTTGACCGTTCACAATAGCATCATCGAAGGTTGAACTATAGCCGGGTAAAAAAGGAGCGCTGTTTTCTTTAGTAAAATAGCGACCATAATTCCCCAAGGTATCAGGGTCTTTATAACGCACATACATCATCATAGATGCAGCTATTGGTGCTTGTCCTTTAGGCTTATGAAACCACATAGAGTCAATAGGTTTTACCGAAGGGATTTTAGTAGAGGATTCATATACTTTCCCTTCTGACTCAATGCGCAAATAATAACTCCTTTCTGCTACACCTCTGAACGACAATGACTTTGCATCTGCAGTATCAATCGTGTAAATGCTAAACTTATTGGCGCCATTTAAGCCAGTATCTACTGAATATTCTTTCAGTTGAATAGTATCAATACCATCCGAAACCTTTACTACTGCACCATGAACAAAACTATTTTGTAGCACCGTAAAATCAACTACCGAAAAATAGCCGATAGATTTAGTAAGCATCACAAATGGAAAACCATTGGTTTCAATTTGTCCATCCACTACCAATTTAGGTGTTCCGGTATTCAAGTTCATATGCACTTCTTTCACACAGGAAAAAAGAAACACAGGAAAAAGAAGTAGAAGAAATTTTAGGGGTTTCAATGTGGAAATTTGTTGCGTTTAGTTGGTTATGTAACGTCCGTCTTTGTCATACATCACAGGCATCAATTGATGCGTCTGCTCAAAATAATCGTAAGCACCTTTTAGGTTGTTCCAAAAGCGTTGTTTGGCAGGGTCGCCTTGCACATTTTTAGCCATCAGGTTCATGCCGCCTCTGTCATAGCGAGCTGGAAAAATATGCACAGGAATATTGGTTTGTCCATTGGCTTTGGCACTCATACAAATGATATACAACTCTTGAATCAATTCGTCGGTCATGGGAATGCAGCCCACTGTTACACAGCCACCATGAATATAAATATCGCCACCGGGACGTTGTTTATTACACAAGTGCAAATCCGAGTAGTTTGGATAGTTGATTTGCAAGGACATGTAATATTCGCTTTGTGGGTTAAACTCGTCAATGAAATAAAAACCTTCGGGAACTTGCCTATCGCCTTCCATGCGTTTGGGTCCTAAAAAACCGGACAATGCACAGATACGATAATTCTTCACCAATGTATAAACAGAGGAATCATCGTTGCGTGCCCAAAGTTCCATGTCGTTGCTGCTTTTGAAAGAACGAATAAAAATTTGATGGGGTGGAAATGCTAATCCCTTTTTTGAAAACATGTTTTTCAAACTATCACTACAGGTATTCCAAGCCTTCGTTACTTTGGGAAAAGAGAGTTGATTTTTTTTAAACGTCTCCATGTCTTCTTGTGAAGAAGACTTGAAAGGATTCAAAAAAACTAATAAAATGGCAATGATAACTCTCGACATACTTTTGTGCGCAAATAATTGATGCTGCGGACTGCAAGCTAAAAATTTTCAGGATAAGAAGGACAAAGCTTGTGTGTTAAAATATAGCGTTCGATTTTGGATATTATCAACGTATAGATTGATTGACTTAAATGGTTTTCACTTTTCACTTAATATCTTCTCCACTACTTTCTCCGCCCAAATCGCATATTCCTTTCCCGAAGGGTGTAAACCATCCTCGGCAAGAAACTCAGGATTAGTTCCGTTGGCTCTTGTGCTTTCAGTAATTTCTATATAATGACAGCCATGTGCTAAAGTGATTCTTTCTTTGGCTTGGTTGTAGGTATCTATTTCTTGAGCAATTTGTTGCCTATCGCGGTCATATGCAAAAGGAGTTACCCCCCAATCGGGAATGGAAAGGACAATAACGTGATGACGATTGCCATCTGCAAATGCAATGGCTTGATTGAGTAAAGAGGTAAACTCTTCTTCATAATTTTCCAAGCTTCTGCCTCGATATTGATTATTGACACCAATAAGCAACGTGACCAATGAAAAGTTTTCCTGAATGTTTCTTTCACTTATGGCAGCTGCCAGTTCATCAGTAGTCCAACCAGTGGTGGCAACAATAACCGGGTCGGCAATATCAATGCCTTTTGCTCTTAATAGCTGAGTCGTTTGAAAAGGAAAGTTTTGTTCCATTGGCACCAATTCGCCAATAGTATAAGAATCGCCGAGCGCAAGATAAGTGAGCATAATGCTTGCAAATTATTGAATGAAAACGGTTTTGATGTTCACAAATTCTCGAATGCCAAACACACTTAATTCTCTACCATAGCCACTTTGCTTGACACCGCCAAAAGGCAAATGAGGATTGGAATGAACAAAAGAATTGACAAAGCAATTACCCGCTTGCAATTCTTTTGCAGCAATAGCTTCTGCTCTTTTTTTATTCTTAGAAAAGATGCCTGCGCCCAACCCAAAGTCACTGTCGTTGGCAATGTGAATGGCATCAGTTTCGTCTTTAGCTTCAATGATGACCGCCACCGGACCAAACAATTCTTCGTGATAAGCGGGCATTCCTTTTTTGACATTCGTTAAAACAGTTGGAGGATAAAAAGCGCCTTCTCCTTCAGGAATTAATCCACCACAAACCAATTTTGCTCCTTTGGCAATACTTTGCATTACTTGCTCGTGCAATTGGTCGCGCAAATCCATTCTTGCCATAGGACCAATGGTAGAATGAGTGTCCATAGGGTCACCATAAGTTGCAGCACTCATCAATGCAGTTACTTTATTGGCAAATGCTTTAAACACTGGTTTCACAGCAATAAATCTTTTTGCTGCCACACAACTTTGTCCGCTATTAATAAGTCTTCCATTGACACAAGTTGTCGCCGCTAGATCTAAATCAGCATCTTCAAGAATGATGTAGGCATCATTACCTCCTAATTCTAACACTTGCTTTTTAATGTGCGCACCAGCAATGCTTGCTACCTTTCTTCCAGCTTCTGTGCTTCCTGTAAAAGTGACTGCTGCAACTGATGGATGAGCGATCAACCTTTCCACTTGCGATGATGGCAATAATAAGGTTTGAAACAAGCCCGCGGGTGCGCCCGATTCCAGTAAGATTGCTTCAATGGCTAAAGCACAACCACTAACGTTTGAAGCATGTTTTAATAACAGTACATTCCCAGCCATCAATGCAGGAGCCATAGCCCGAAATACTTGCCAATAGGGGAAATTCCAAGGCATAATGGCAAGAATGATGCCGAGTGGTTGGTAACTAATGTAGCTTTTGCTTGCTTCTGTTTTTACTATTTCATCTGCAAGAAATGAAGCACCATTGTTTGCATAGAAATCAAGGGTGTTGGCACATTTATCTACTTCAGCAACACTTTGCAAATAGGGTTTTCCCATTTCAAGGCTTGCTAGTGATGCCAACTTTGTTTTTGATTTTCGTAACGCAACAGCTATTTTCTTTAAAACTGCAGCTCTTTCTTTTAAACTTCTGTGTCGCCATTCTTCAAATGTTGTTTCTGCAAGCTGAATGTTGCTTGCTACTTTTTTCTCTGAAGTAATGGGATAGGTTTTTAGGAGCTTGCCATTCGTGGGGTTAATGGATTGAAGCAATTGCATCAGGTATGTTATTGAGCTTCAAAATTAATTAATCACAGACCTAAAAGGTTTTTCTATTTTTGCCACACTTCAAAAAAACTGTTAAGAATTTATGATTGCAGACAAAATAAAATTTGGTACTGATGGATGGCGTGCAATAATCGCACAAGACTTTACAGTCTATAATGTTGCCCGTGTTTCTCAAGCATTGGCAGATTGGCTTCATTCACAAGATCCTTCCCCAAAAGTAGTGGTGGGCCATGACTGTCGTTTTGGTGGTGGGCTGTTTACTGAGGTGGTTTCGAAAGTATTATGTGCTAATGGCGTTAAGGTTTTATTGGCTAAAGGCTTTATAAGCACTCCGATGATATCTTTTGGCGTGTTGGAGTTGAAAGCACAACAAGGAGTGGTGATTACTGCGTCGCACAATCCTCCTACTTATAATGGTTATAAGCTAAAGGGTGCGCATGGCGGGCCATCAAGCCCTAAGGACATAACAGCAGTAGAAACTTTAATAAAAGATGATGTAACGATTCCTACAGAAGGGCTTGATCATTGGGAAAGTAAGGGTTTGCTAGAGTATGTAAACCTAGAAGAAATGTATGTGACCTATCTGCAATCGAAATTTGATTTTGAAGCTTTAAATAAATCCCCTTTCAAGCTAGCTTATGATGCCATGTTTGGGGCCGGACAAAATGTGATTCGCCGTTTGTTGCCTAGTGCGGTATTGTTGCATTGCGATGATAATCCAGGTTTCCATGGACAAGCACCTGAACCTTTGGATAAAAACTTACAAGAGCTCGCTAAAACCATTCGCACCACTCCGGAACTGAAAATAGGATTGGCAACCGACGGTGATGCCGATCGTATAGGTCTTTATGATGAAGATGGTAACTTTGTAGATGCTCATCACATCATTCTATTGCTCACACACTACCTTTATAAATATAAGCACATGACAGGAAAGGTGGCAATCGCCTTTTCTACTACCGACCGTGTGAAACGCATGTGCGAGGCTTACGGTTTGCCTGTAGAGGTGACGCCAATTGGCTTTAAATATATCAGCGAAATCATGGTGCACGAAGATGTATTGGTGGGAGGAGAAGAAAGTGGTGGTATTGCCGTAAAAGGGCATATCCCTGAACGCGATGGCATTTACGATGGCTTGGTTATCTATGAATTTATGACCAAAAGTGGCAAAACGCTGAAGGAATTGATACAAGAAGTGTACGATGTAGTAGGTACGTTTGTGTATGAGCGCAATGATCTTCAACTTGAAAACAGTAAGAAGGAAGCCATCATAAAAAAAGCAGGCGAAAACGGATACCCTCGATTCGGAAAATATACTTTCAATCGCATTGAAACCATAGATGGAGTGAAGTATCACCTCGATAATGGCGGATGGATGATGTTGCGTGCAAGTGGCACCGAACCTTTATTGCGTATCTATGCTGAAGGCAACACGAAGGAAGAAACCTTAGACATTTTAGAAGAAGTGAAAAAGACAATTCTGTAAAAAGAAATAAAGGAAGACAAAAGCCTCGCGTAAGCGGGGCTTTATTATTTTGAAATGGTCAATTCGATTGGCTCAATATTTCTTTCTTTGCCATCAGGACCAACACATTTTATGTTGCAGAACAAAACTTGTTCGCTAGGTTGCAGAAAAGAAAACTCCATTTTTATATTCTCAGTAAACAAAGCATCATTTGAAGGGAAAAGTTTGGTATTTCCGTTTTTGTAGATGATGATACAATTGTAGGATGTGACTATAGATTTACTTTCAAGATCCATTCCTTCTATCAAAACTATTATCCCATTGCTTGCAGTCAACACAGACTTTTTTATTTCTCCAAAATGAATCCCCGATACTTTAGCTATAGGTTCAGGAATGGAATGAGCTCTAAACAAAGCATTTCCCAACGAATCTAACTTGCCTTTTTTGTTTTTCTTCCAAACAACTAAGGATAACTTACCTGTTTTTGAAACATCAAGATCATATGTTCCATTAACTTGTTTGGTAAGCGTAGCATCTTTTGATGTGAGCAAAATGTCTTTGTTGTCAGTGTTTTCTACTGTTACCTCTATTGGGTTAGGAATGCCCACATATACTATGTTCTCTCTTAAGTTGCAAACGGTGAATGATTGTGCATAAGAAATTTGAAAAAGGAGAAAGCCAAGAAAGGTGAGCAGCAATTGTTTGTTTTTCATGTTGAATCATTTGACTTAAGTGAATAAAATTAAAACAAAAAGGCTACTAAGTTTTTATAGGTAATGATGCTAATTATAAACTTAGATAAATAAAAAGCCCCACTATCGCGGGGCTTTTTATTTATTTTTTGATGTCTCCGGAAATATTTACCCGGGGTTGCAGCTTATATAAATCGCTGAGAATATTTACAGTTTCGGAAAGATAAATGTCTTTTTGCAGGTTCTTTATCCAATCGGCATTTTTAGAAATTCTTGAACTGTCTTGATTAATAGTTTCAAGGTCTTCCTTTACATTGATGATTTGAAGTGGATTGCCTTTCTTTTCAATCTCTTCCATTTTTTTAGAAGTAGCATTCAATTCGTCAATTGACTTACGGAAGGCTATTTCATTTAAGGAAGAAGCATTGTCGTCTTCCCTTGCTTTTATTTTCTGTGCATTTTCTTGAATAAGTTTGAATGAAGGATTGGATGCTATACGCTTCTTGCTTAAGTCTGCCAAAGGTGCGGCACTTACTGCTTGTGGGGCAGTTTCATAATTGGCAGCTGGAATTTCATCCCATTGTAAAGCAGCTTTATCGCGGCGCTCGCCCATATCAATTTCAGAATAAGGGTCGGGTAGACTAATGTCAGGTGTCACTCCTTTCAATTGAGTGCTGCCACCATTGATGCGATAAAACTTTTGGAAGGTTATTTTTATACTTCCAATTGGCGATTTATTGTCGGATCCATTTAAAGTGGCTGCGTCAGCAATTGCATCAATAGGGTTGCTACGTGCATATTTATCATCTAAAGAAACTAAACGTTGAACAGTTCCTTTCCCAAAAGTTGGTGTGCCCACAATCACAGCACGTTTATAATCTTGCATAGCGGCAGCTAAGATTTCGGAAGCCGAAGCACTTCCTTGATTTACCATAATCACGAGTGGACCATCATAAAGCGTGCCCGAACGTTCATCATCCATGTGCATTGCATTTTCACCACTACTTTTTACTTGCACCATCGGACCTTTATCAATAAACAATCCGCCCATTTGCACTACGTCTTCCAATGAACCTCCACCGTTCCCACGTAAGTCGAGAATGATACCTTTCACTCCTGATTTATTAAGTTTTTCTACTTCAATAGCCACGTCAATAAAACAACGACGACCATTTCCACTGCGGTTAAAGTCGGCATAAAATTCAGGCAAATAGATGTAGCCCATATTGCCTTCTTTGGCTTTGATGATAACTGATTTTGCAAAGGTTTCTTCCATTTGCACCGCATCTCGAATGATTGGAATAACTTGTGTTGATGCATCTAAGTGCTTCACAGTAAGGCGAACTTCCGTACCTTTTTTACCTCTTATTTTTTGTACTACATCATCAATATCCCATCCGGCAACATCAACAGGTTCGTCGCTGCCTTGCGCTACTTTTTGAATTTCATCGCCTGCTTTCAACTGCCCTTGTTTTTTGGCAGGAGTGCCGGGCAATACAGCAATGATTTTTATCTTTCCTTCTTCTTCTTTTAGCTGTGCGCCAATACCAAAGAATGAACCACTCATAGCTTCGTCGAAACGCTGCTTGTCTTTTGGAGGTAAATAATCTGTGTGTGGGTCTTCAGATTGGGTAATGGCGTTGATGTAAATAGCAAAACGGTCATCGTCTTTTATTTTGCGTAAGCGCTTAAAGAACAATTCTTGGTTTTTGGTAACACTTTCGCGGGCTTCTTTTTCTAATTGAACCTCAGATTTTATAGCCACTGTGTCGGCTTTCTTGTCTTTGTTCTCACTTCTCTTTTCTTGTTCTTTTTTCAAATCCACAAACTTAGAAAGTGTAGCATATTTTAGGTATTCAGTCCAACGTTGTTTGAGTCCATTGTCATCTTTTGGAAAAGTAAGCCGTTCGCCAGAAAGAATAATGGAGTCATTACCATTAAAGCTGAATGGTTTAGAAAGGATTTCCTTATACATAACCTCTGCATCGTTGATGCGCTTGGTGAATAGTTCATTGATTTGGTTAAAGAAATCGAAATTGTCTGCTTTGATTTCGTCATCGAGCGTAAACTCATGTTTATCTAAAGCTTCCATGTCTTTTTGTGTGAAAAAACGCTTGCCGTAATCTAGGCTTTCAATTACTCGATGATAAATTCTTGTGGAAAAAGAATCATCCAAGGCTCTAGGAGCAAAGTGCTCATCATGGATGGTTTTCATGACTGTTTCCAATACTTTTTTCTTGCGGTCGCCCCCATCATTGCTGCCTTCAACTAGGCGAAATGAAAAGAACGCTGCAAGCGCTCCAACAATAAAAAGGGGAATCAGAATTTTATTCTTCATGAATTGAAACATACTTGTTCTATTGGTTAAAATCAATTGGAACAAATGTAGCAGATTGAGCGTTAAAAAAAAGCCAATCAGCATTTAAGAAAAACCAAATAGAAAACTAGACGGCTTCCCCTATTTTTGGCATGATGAATACCGTTTATTTCGAAGACCTTGGCAATATAGAATATGGCGAAGCCTGGAATTACCAAGAGGCTTTGATGAAAAAAAACCTGGACCTTAAGGCTGCTAAATATGCAGCAGGAGACCAACATAATATCACTGAAACTTCTACGCATCATTTGTTGTTTTGCACACATCCTCATGTCTACACTTTAGGCAAAAGTGGGGTGATGGAAAACCTATTGTTGAATGATGCCCGACTGAAAGAACTTAACATTTCATTTTATAAAACGAACAGAGGTGGTGATATTACTTACCATGGTCCTGGACAAATTGTTGGTTATCCTATCCTCGACCTCGAATTGTTTTTTACGGATTTGGGCAGGTATATGCGTTGCCTAGAGGAAGTGATTATTCGCACAATAGCTCATTGGGGCATTGTTGGCAACAGACTTGAAGGGGCTACCGGTGTTTGGCTCGATCCGCATATTCCTTCTAAAGCAAGAAAAATATGTGCCATGGGTGTGAAGTGTAGTCGTTGGGTAACGATTCATGGTTGGGCATTGAATCTAAATACCGACATGAAGTATTTCGACTACATAGTTCCGTGTGGCATCACTGATAAATCGGTTACTTCAATGCAAAAAGAATTGGGCAGCAAGATTGATGAAGCGGAAGTGAAGCAGGTTTTGAAAGAAAAGTTTGCTGAAGTGTTTGAGGCGGAAGTAAAGTAGCTTGCCAATATTCGGTTACAAATTAGTTTTTAGAATTTTAAGCTGCCTAATATAGTATGGTTGGCATAAAACTATTAAATAGGAACCAATAAAAAACCTATAAACTACTGTTTGTTTAAAAGCTAAGTTTGTTTTTTTAAAATAAATAATCAAAAATGAAATTAAGTGAAGCACTTCTTGCAGAATTTTTACATGAAGCATCTAGCACCCGAAAATTATTAGAAGTAGTCCCTTTTGAAAAAGCAGACTTCAAACCCCACGAAAAATCAATGAGTCTTGAAAGGTTAGCAACGCACGTTGCCGAAATTTCGGGATGGTGGAAAGAATGCTTAACAAATGATGAGCTTGATTTTTCAAAGGGTGATTATTCCCCCAAAGTGATCACTTCTACTGCAGAAATTCTTGCATTACATGATGATCTAGTTGAAAAAGCAAAAGTTATTTTATCCAATGTTGCTGAAGAGGAATTTAATAAACCATGGACCATGCGCAATGGTGATCAAATTTATTTTACAATGCCCAAAGCTGCAGTTGTGCGCACTTGGTGTTTAAACCATTGGTATCATCATAGAGGGCAATTAACGGTATACCTTCGTTTGCTTAACGTAAAGCTTCCCGGAATGTATGGTCCTACTGCTGACGATTCTGCAAAGTAGTTCGAGCACTTTTAGTAAAACTTTTACAATTAAAGACGGATATCTGCCCAACCTTTGGTAGATAATCGTCTTTCTTTGTAATACAAACACCAAAATTTATGAAACATATTTTAACTCTGGCATTTCTCTCCTTTTGTTTAGTTGCAAATGCACAAATAATCTCAATTAATGGAAAGACTGTAAGTCTTGCCAAACTTAGAAACGAGATTCTTGACCATTCATCTAAAAACCAAATTCAGTATGCTAATAAAACAACCGTTATAAAGCAACGGCTAATTGCGGAGAGCTCTTATGACTCCCTTCAATCAACTCCATATTTGTTGGATACTAACAAGTTTATTTATACAGGTTATAATGGGTCTAAATTTATAAATGGTTCAACTGATTTCATTACTTATTACCCACCAATGATTGTGTTTGGATCTGATACTAATAATTATTCAAGATTAGGTGTAAGTGCAGATACAATGCTGATGTATGGTCTCGATCAACAAAACCAAAATTTAGTTGCTAATACTAAGAACTATGCAACTTTCAGTAATGGTCAGATAAACACTTTTGAAAGTTGGGATACTTACAATCAGGATACTTTTAGAATTATTAATGAATATAATGCCAACAATAAGCTTACAACTATGTGGACTTATCGAATCAACTACAACACAAATCAATTTGATTCATCAGAAAAACGAGTGTTTGTTTACAATAGCCAAGGTTACGTATTACACGATACTATTTTTAGCTACGATTTGGGTGATTGGACACCTTCAGTTTCTATAGAACATGTGTTTGATTTATCTGGGAATGAAACACAGACTATTTTCTATTATTTTACTGGTTCAATTTGGATTGGAGTATTAAAAGCTGACTTCACTTTTTACCCAGACAAAAAAGTGAAAACAATTGTATTTTCTCAAAATCAAGGATCAGGTTTGGCACTATATAGTAGAGATTCAATGGCTTATTCTGCAAATTTCGATTATGCTACAAAAAATTGGTCTTGGTTAAGAAATGGAGCAGTTTGGGGGAAAGACGGATTTACATTCCGTCATCTAAATCCTCAAAATCTAATGGATACGCTAACTATAGGTAAGTGGAATTCTTCACTTGCTATTTATGATACTATAGATGTTTATGCTTTCACTTACAACAATTACAATAATCCAACACTAAGAGAATATTATTCCTATTCTACAGGAACGCCACAACTTTCTCAAAAACACTATTTCTTTTATCAAGAATACACTGATCTATCTGTAGGAGATGAAAACACTAAACTAGCCTTAGTAAGTTTCTTTCCTAATCCAATAAAAGAAGAATTGACAATTGAATTGAAAAACTTGAAAGGGAAATTTATGTGTGAAGTATATGACGCCTTTGGAAAATTAATTTTAACCAATCAAGTTGAAGGAAGGGCTACAATTAATTTAAGTGGAAAGCCTTTAGGGATTTATTTTGTCAACATTATTTCTGACAATGGAAGCCTTATAGGTTCTGGAAAAGTAATGAAGCAATAGCCCAATAGATATTTCCTTTTCAAAATAATTTGGTGGAATGATTTTTTTAGTATTTTTGTATAACTCATAGTTGTTAATAAGGTTTATTAAAAAAGCCGGGGATTCTTCCCTGGCTTTTTATTTTCTCAATATTTCTAAGAGAATTTTATTGATAAATAAAGCTTCCTGTATCCGATTCTATAACTACTTCTTTTACCATTGAGTCAGCAACATACCCAGATATACAAGCCTCAATATTGAATGTCGATGCAATTTCAATAATTGACTTTGCAGTTTCTGTATCAGTATATATTTCAAGTCGTTGTCCCATGTTAAACACCTGATACATTTCTTTCCAATCTGTTCCAGCGGCTTCTTGAATCATATTGAATAAAGGAGGGATTGGCAAAAGATTGTTTTTTACCACTTTCAAAGCTTTAGGCAAATAATGAAGTACCTTACTTTGTCCGCCACCGCTGCAATGTATAATGCCGTGGATGGCATTGAAATGTTTTTCTAAAACCTTTAAGATAACAGGTGCATAAGTGCGAGTAGGGGATAGGATGAGTTTGCCTATGTTTAAAGGCGTAGTAGTTGCGTCTGTCAAATGATATTTTCCATTGTAAACAACTTCACTTGGTAGATTTGGGTCAACGCTTTCAGGATATTGCTTTGCATAATCTTTATGCAACATTTCATGGCGTGCACTTGTTAAGCCATTGCTACCCATTCCACTATTGTATTCGGTTTCATAGCTTGCTTGACCGTAGCTTGCAAGGCTCACCACTACATCTCCTGCAATCATTTTTTCGGTTGTTACCAGTTTGTCTCTTCTCATTCTGCAAGCCATTGTTCCATCAACTATGACTGTTCTTACCACATCGCCAACATCTGCTGTTTCACCGCCTAAAAAGTTGACTTCAATCCCATATTGATTAAGTGTTTCAAAGTATTCTTGACTTCCATTAATGAGTTCTGAAATAATTTCTCCTGGAATTAAATTCTTGTTTCTTCCAATAGTAGATGAATAAGTAAAAGGCCCAGTTGCTCCTACACAAAGTAGGTCGTCAATATTCATTACAATGGCGTCAATCGCAATTCCTTTCCACACACTGAGGTCACCTGTTTCTTTCCAATAAAGATAAGCGAGAACCGATTTTGTGCCTGCACCATCTGCATGCATCAGGTTGCAAAAAGCATCGTCGTTGCCCCAAAAATCAGGATAAATTTTGCAGAATGCATTCGGGAATAGCCCTTTATCCAATTTTGAAATGGCTTTATGAACGTCTTCTTTTTTAGCAGAAACTCCTCGAAGGTTATAGCGGTTGTTGTCGGTCATGAAATGAGAATGAGCCGCAAAGATAACAACATGAGATTATTGCTAAAACTCAAATGCTCATTCCTTTCCACTCAACTTCCAATCTTAGCTTCATTTTGTAATCAGTTAAGTCAAATTTCACCGGAACAATAGAAGCAAATCCATCTTTCAATGCTGCTACATCTGTGTCACTACCTTCATCCAAATTGAGGAATTTGCCAGTCATCCAATAATATTTTTCGCCACGAGGGTCGGTGCGTTCGTCAAATTCTTCTTGCCATTTTGCATGTGCTTGTCTACAAAATTTAATACCCTTAAAATCTTTTTCTTCTCCTTTTGGAATGTTTACGTTGAACAAAGTATGCTCTGGCATTTGTACTTTCAGCAATTGCTTTGTTATTGTTCGCACCACTTTTCTCGCTAATGTAAAGTCGGCATCGTAACTATAATCAAGTAGCGAAAATCCTACTGAAGGTATACCCTCAATAGCCGCTTCCATAGCTGCCGACATAGTGCCAGAATACAAGATATTGATGGAATTATTAGCTCCATGATTGATGCCACTAAGGCAAATTGTTGGTTTTCGATGAAGCACTTTATCTCTTGCAAGTTTGACACAATCTGCCGGTGTGCCGCTTGTTTGCCAACATTCCACTCCTTCCATCACAGCTACTTTATGAAGGCGCAATACTTCACCAATAGTAATGGCATGACCCATGCCCGATTGAGGACTATCGGGTGCTACCACCACCACATGACCGAGGTCTTTTACTGCTTCCACCAAATTGCGAATGCCCGGTGCCGTAATGCCATCATCGTTGGTTATAAGAATAATAGGTTGGTCTTGATTCATAAAGCAAAAGTAATCTCATTGAATGCAAAAAGCCACCAAAATTGGTGGCTCTTAGTTTTCTTAATATTAATTATTGTTTTACAAACTCTGCATTAATGTTCAAGCGTATTTCATCGCTCACTAAAAGATGACCTGCTTCTGTAATAGCAGAAAAACTTACGCCGAAATCTTTACGGTTTATTTTTCCTTCGAGTGTAAAACCAGCACGCACCATTCCCCAAGGGTCTGTTGCAATGCCACCAAATTCTGCTTTTAAAGAAACCGGTTTGGTAACGCCACGCATTGTCAATTCGCCATTCAATTGATATTCTTCGTCAGAAACTTTAGTCATGCCATTGCCTTTGAAAGAAATTTGAGGATGGTTTTCAGCATCAAAGAAATCGCCTGATTTCAAATGACCATCTCTTTGTTCGTTGTTGGTGCTGATGCTGCTTATCTCTGCAGTGAAATCAATCTTAGCGGTACTAAAATCGTTTTCTTCAGTAACAACTGTAGCCGTGAAATTGTTGAATTGACCAGTAACGGTTGAAATCATCATGTGCTTTACTTTGAATTGCACTTCTGAGTGTGTGGAATCGATGTTCCAGTTTGTTGTTGCCATTTTTGTTGGTTTTTTATTTGGTTAATTAATCTATTTTTCTAAGTCTTTCAATTAATAAATTCAGTTGAATCGCTTCTTCGTTTTCAAGACCAATAATGTCGCTAGTTTTCATTTCCACTGCCTCGCTAATTTGGGTGAGTTGTTCCTTGCCGCTATTCGTTAGTGAAATCAAGGTTTCTCTTTTGTCTAGTTTTGAAGTGGTGCGTTTCACCAGTTTTTTCAGCAATAAACGGTCAATGATTCGGGGAACATTAGAGTTGTTTTCCAACATTCGCGAACCAATGTCTTTCACACACATAGCCTCAGGGTGCTTGCCTTTAAGAATGCGCATTACATTAAATTGTTCAGCAGTAATGCCATAAGTTTTCATAACGCTATTCAAGTGCGTTTTAAACCAATAGGCGGTGTATAAAATATTAAGTGTTGCCTTGTGACTTTCGTTTTTAAACCGGTCGGTTTTTAAGGCTTCTTCCAGTTTCATGCTGCAAATATATGTACATACACCTATCTGCAAAATAAAAACCTTCGATGTCGCTATCAAAAAGGTTTTTAAGGAAGTTTATGGCTTTGAAATTAGGGCAAAAAATGCAGCAGTTTTTTGTTGGTTGGTGATGCGTAATAAGTAGGTGCCTGAAGCTAAATTTTCTACAGAAATAGCTGCACTTTTAGTTGAAAAATTAGCATTGAAAATTAATTGTCCGGTCATGGAATACAACTCATAAAAACAAGGACTTGCTTGCTTTTGTTCAATGTTCAATAACGTGCTTGAAGGATTTGGGAAAACGCGAAAATTATTTTCAAAAACAGCAGCTACTGATGTTGGTGTTGTAATAATGTATTTTGATTCCACCGGATAATGATCTGATAAGTAAGTGTTGTAATTGCTTACCCAATTATTCACTTTGCTTTTTAGCATTTCAGTACTATTAGGCACATAATAGGTTTGCATTTCATCGCTCATAATCACATGGTCAATGAAACTTGTGTAGCCTTTAATTGAGCTAATTCCTTGTCTTGAAAGTGCTAGTGTTGGTGAGTAATAATGCAAACTATCATTCACAAAATTTTCATAGTTGCTAACGGTATAATTGCTGCAAATGGTGGTGTCTAAATCATCATTATAATCGCCCAATAATAGGAAGCGATTGTTAGCAAAATATTGATCTAAAGAATCTTTCAGTTCAATGGCTCCATCTTTTCTGCGGGTGCAAGATGTGGCGTCGCTATATGCTTTGGCGTGAATGATGATGAAGGGAATGGAAGTCCATTTATTATCTGCCCCAAGAATTTCTGCATTGACAAGAAAAGGAAATCTACCACTTCCCCAATCATTATAAGCACTACTGCTTGTTTTCATAAAAGCTCTTCCTGTAACGTTTCTTACCACCGATTTTCTATAAATAATTGCTTGCTTTTGGTCGCTTGCCCAATAACTGGATAACTCTGATGTTGCTAATGTGCCAAAGGGTGCTATCATGTAACCATAATCTCCGTTTAAGGAATTGACAAGGCTTATTAAAGAGTCTTTATTCACCACTTCTACCAAGGCATAAATATCTGCATTCAGGCTGTCCATGATGGTTTTGGTATAAATCATTTCATTGGGTAGTTCCGATGCTTTATCGCCAAAATATTCAAGGTTCCAATTCACCACTTTAAGCGTGTCGTTAGGATTTGCTTTAAGAGTGTTTGCAAAAAGAAAAGGCAAAAAAATAATCACAGACCAAAATAGTCTTTGCATGAGTTGGGAGTTTTTTAATAAGACGCTTTTGTGCGCCACAATACGAATTACTTGTTCGAAATTAGCTCAATTACTGAACTGAGTGATGGGAAAAATTTATGTACTAATTTTCGCCCCATGAAAGCGCTCATCATTCGTTTTTCTTCTATTGGAGATATTGTACTCACTACCCCCGTCATCAGGTGTTTGAAACTACAGCGCCCCGATGTGGAAATTCACTTCCTCACCAAAGCTTTTTTTGAGCCGGTGTTGAAGGCAAATCCCTATATCGACTATCTTCATTTGTTGGATAACGACCTTGATGCCACTATCGAAATCTTGAAAAAAGAAAAGTTCGACTACATCTTCGACTTGCACCACAACTTGCGCACCGCTAAAGTGAAACGCGCTTTGCAAGTGCCTGCTTTTTCTTTTAATAAACTGAATATTGAAAAATGGCTCTACGTCATTCTTAAAATCAACCGAATGCCCGACCAAAGCATTGTGGAGCGCTACTTTGAAACCGTGAAAACCCTTGATGTGAAAAACGATGGGCAAGGGCTTGATTATTTTATTGACGAAAAATTTCAGCTTACCAATAGAGATGTGCCTATGAGTCATTGGGCGGGCTATGTGGGCTGTGTCATTGGCGGTTCTTACGGCACCAAAAAACTGCCAGTGGAAAAATGGAAACAACTCATTGCGCTCATTCCTTACCCCGTCATTCTTTTGGGCGGACCCGACGACCGCGACGAGGGCGACCTCATTGCCGAACCCGACAGCGTGAAAACCTATAACGCTTGCGGAAAATTTAACCTCAGCGAATCGGCGAGGTTGGTAGAAAAAGCGCGTGTGGTGATTAGCAACGATACGGGCTTGATGCACATTGCAGCTGCTTTTAAAAAGCCTTTGGTGTCGCTGTGGGGAAACACCTCGCCCGAAATGGGCATGTTTCCGTATTATGGCTACAACAACTTGAAAACAATCGTTGCACCGCTATCCTTCATAGCCGAAAACAAAAATATTTCTTGTCACCCTTGTTCCAAACTAGGTTATGGTCGCTGCCCCAAACGACATTTTAAGTGTATGAACGATTTGAATTTGGAGGCTATAGTGGCTTTTGTGAAGAAGAGTTGGGGGTGAGAATTCTAAACCGTCATTCTAAAAGTGATTCCAATAAATATTATTTTTGAAAAAAACATTCTAATGGCTAAAAGCACTTCTATATTGTTAAGCGATTATTACGATAACTTCATTCATAAGCAAATTGAAACTGGGAAATTTTCCTCAGTTAGCGAAGTGGTAAGAGCAGCTTTGCGTTTGTTTGAATATGAAGAAACAAAAAAGACAGAACTTATAAACGAATTGATAAAAGGAGAACAATCGGGCTTTGTAAAAAACTTTGATAGAGAGGCATTTTTGAACAATCTTCATCAAAAGCATATTGATACGCAGTTGAATGGCTGAAAGTCGCTAAGGTTAAAAAACATTCGCTACAACTTTACACCTTTACATCTTTACACCTTTACACCTTTACATCTTTACACCTTCGCGGTGAAATTCATTTCCTCACCTTCTTATCAAGCTCTTCAGCAGCTCATTTTCTTTTTTAAGGTCGGCATTTTCTTGCTCCAATTCTTTTTCTCGGGCGGTGGCTTGCTTCACAGGATGAAGGGCTGCGAGGTCGGTGAAAAAATTGTGGTTCATGGCAATGCCTGCATCCCAAAAAAAGTCGGCATAAATGCGCGGACGTTTGAAGATAAGTTTTAAATCATATCCGCTCAATACATTCAGTTTTGCTGCAAGGCTCACTAAGTCTTCCTTTTGAAGAGCTACTTGCTTTCCAATAATTTCTCCGTAATTCATCGTGGCAACTCTTCTTATGGTTTTGTTTTTCATGAATACTTTTCTTTTTAACAGCAAAAATAATAGACTTCACTTGGTTGTCCAAGTTATTTAGCTTCGACATCCAAGTTATTTGGCTTGGCTGTCCAAGTTATTTGGCTTCGCCGTCCAAGTTATTTGGCTTGGCTGTCCAAGTTATTTGGCTTGGCTGTCCAAGTTATTTGGCTTGGCTGTCCAAGTTATTTGGCTTGGCTGACCAAGTTATTTAGCTTGGCTATCCAAGTTATTTAGCTTGGATGCCAAAGTTACTTCACTGTGCTAACAACATCTTATTTAGTTAATCTCAGGTTTTTATTCCTGAAAATTATATTTTTAGCAATGACGAGCGTCATTAATTCTGCATTTATGACTTTCTACCTTTGTTTAATCAAACTTTATTTATCACGCTTTAAAATTTTTAAACAATGCCTTTTCAAGATGTAATTCAAAAGCATTTTGTTGCTGCCGACCAAACTTCTTTCAACACAACCATGACTGCGGTTGAAGCTATTTTTACTGCAAAAACGCAAAACCTGAGCGAGGATGAAAACAATAAGTATGGCACTATTGATGAAACCAACAAATTGATGGTGAATAAAGTAAGCGATTATTCTGTGAACCAACCAGCTTTGCGCAGCCCCGATGTAGATTGGACAGAGTTTGCGGCTGATGGCTTCGATAGGAAATTTTTAGAAGCTTCTATTTTGCGTTTACAAGCATTAACTCAAACATTGATTGAAACTCGTCGTTTGCATGACTATGATAATTTTCAAAACGCATTGGTTGATTATAAATACACACAGTATAAGGCTGATACACAAGCGGGCACAGGCTTTGATACTAAAGCCGCTGAACTAAAACAGTTTTTTAAGTAAAGAAATTCAATTAAACTTTTTGTAGGTGGTGGCATAGTCCTACATTTTTTTATGGTTAAGAAAAAAAAACGGGCATTTTTCTAAATGCCTGTTTTTTTGCCTTAATAGGGCGTTTTTTATGAGCACAAATTTTTCCTTTTTGGCTTCAAACCTTAAAGCCCTGTGAATTTCTTTTAAAAAATAGCCATCATCACCCAACTTAATCAATCAAGCACTTGTCTTAGGTATGAATGAAGCAATAAAAAAAGAAGTTTTAGGAATGGCTTGCGTTTCAGAACTTTACCATTATATTTGTTTCCAAAGTTTTTTTTAAATTTTTATGCAAATGAAAAATAAAATTTACTCCTTTCTGTTTTTAACAGTCGGTTTGTTTTTCTTGTTCAATACTCAGGTAAAAGCATCGCACGCAGCAGGTGCCGAATTAAGGTATGATTGGATAAGTGGCTCTACTTACAAGTTCACTTATACATTCTATCGCTCTTGCGAACCAGGGGCTATTACTGAACCTACATCCGTTTCTTTATGCTATCACAATACTTGTGGCGGTACAGGAAACTTAACGATGCAAAAATCCGGTGGTGTAAATGGTGTTGATGTAAGCCCGGGTTGTCCAGGCTATCCTACTGAATGTAGTGGTGGAACAACACCAGGATACAAAGAATGGAAATACTCAGGAACGGTTACACTTCCTTCACAATGTAATTATTGGACCTTCTTTGTTTCTATTTCAGCAAGAAATTCTACCATTGTCAATCTTAATGCTCCAGGTGGTGCTGCACTTTATGTAGAAGCCACTTTAGATAATTTGAATGCACAAGGCAATTCCTCACCATTCTTTACAGTAAAGCCAATTGGTTATATGTGTGTGAACTCTCCTTTTATCTTCAATAACGGAGCTGTTGACCCAAACAATGATTCTCTTTCTTATGAATTGATTATGCCACTCGATGGTGGCGGAAGTTGTACAACACCAAGTTCACCTTGCACATTTGCAACCGGAGGAACACTTCCTGTATTTAATCTTACGAATAATCCAATTGGTTGTAACAATACATTTTCTTTGAGCGCAACTACAGGTGCCTTGACATTAACACCAAGTTTGCTGGGTAAACAAGTTTTGACAATTCGTGTAAACGAATGGAAAAACGGAATGAAAATTGGTTCTATCATTCGCGACATGCAATGGGTAATAATGCCTTGTTCGAGCAACCCACCTAACTTAGTTCCCGATTCTACAACACTTACAGGTGTTCAATTGGTGAATGGTCAGGTGCAAGGTTGTGCAGGTCAGCCATTTAATTTCTGTTTCAATATCAACTCGCCTACCAATCCTACAGCGGTATTGGTAGCCACTGCAAACAATGCAGCAATAGCAGCTGGTTCTAACCTTGTTTTTACAGGAAATGGTTCTGCAAATATTCAAGGTTGTTTTACTTGGAACCCAACAATGGCAGATACAGGTTTAACAGTGCTTAACGTTACCGTTAAAGACTCCACTTGTACACCACCGGGCATATTGTTGTCCAATACGTTTACGATTCCACTTTTTGTATGGGGTCCAACCAAAGGCGGTCCTGACACAGCCATTTGTAGTATAGATTCTATTCAACTTTGGGCACATGGTGGTCTTACTTATCAATGGGATGTATTACCGGGTGGCGCTCCCCTAAGTTCATTAAGTTGTACCAACTGTGCTAATCCGTGGGCTTCTCCTAGTGTTTCTACGCAGTATGTAGTTACTTCTACTTCAGGCAACACGCTTTGTTTCACACATAGCGACACGGTTACTGTCGATGTTTTACCGCCACCTAATTTTAACTTAGGTCCAGATATTACTACTTGTAATGGTGATAGTGCACACTTAAATATTAATCTTATTCCTGCACCTAATACTTCATATTCCATCAATTGGTTCCCAAGTACCTTCTTAAGCAATGATACTATTGCCAATCCTTGGGTAAAACCAATGCACGATACTACTTATGTAGTTACCGTAATCCCTGGCGGAGTAGGGCAGTGTGGTGGTAGAGATACGCTCTTCGTAAATGTTCTTCAAGGCTTTACACTGTTCAATTCTGATACAGCAATATGTAAAGGACAAACAGTTCAAATTCAAGCAATAGGAGAAACTGCTTATACTTATAAGTGGTCTCCAACAATTGGTGTTAATAATCCAAATATCATTAACCCAGGAATCTCACCTGATACTTCACGCATGTATGTTATCAAAGCATCTTATCCTGGTTGTTCCGATAGTATTGCTAAGATTTATATTGATGTTCAGCCAAATCCAACCGTTTATGTAGGCGTTGATAGAATATTGTGTATGGGTGATACTGTTCATTTAAAATCAATAGTTACACCATCAAGTTATCCTTTTTATTCTTATACTTGGACACCTGCTGGAGGATTAAATAGTCAAAATACACCAAATCCAATTTTTACTGCATTACAAACTACTAATCTTGTATTAACAGTAAAAACACCTGCAAAATGTAATGGAAGTGACCAAGTGAAATTTACGGTAATCAATGCTACGTTTATGCAGCTTTCAAGCGACACAGCAATATGTCCACGTGATTCAGCGCATATTAGAGCTAATGGAAACACCATCTCTTCAATTGCTTGGTCTCCAGATTATTACCTCTATAATGCCAATACAAAAACACCTGTTGCTTTCCCAGTTACTACTACCACTTACACTGTAATAGCTGTGGACACAAATAATTGTAAGGATACCGCATATCTTACCGTAGAAGTTAAACCAGATGCTGTTTTAACATTACCAGACTCTGTAAGACTTTACCCTGGTGATAGTTATCAAATGGATCCAGGTGGCAATGGTTTATATTTCCAATGGTTCCCACCATTAGGATTAAGTGAAACAAACATTTCTAACCCAATAGCAACACCAAACGTAAATACAAGGTATTTTGTACAAACTTCTACTGAGGCTGGATGTACTGCTGTCGACTCAATTGATGTGTATGTGTCTTATGATTCTGACTTAGGAGTGCCAAATGCATTTACTCCAGGAGCAGGACCAAATGGTTTGATTAAAATAAATCATTTAGGCAATGCTAATTTGGTTGCATTTACAATCTTTAATCGTTGGGGTCAGAAAGTATTTGAAACAGCAAACTTAAATGATGGTTGGGATGGTAATTTTAATGGAAAAGCACAACCAATGGGCGTTTATGTTTATACAGTTGAAGCTGTTTCTCCAAATGGAAGAAGATTTACCAAGCAAGGAAACATTACATTAATTCGATAAAAAACTTTCAAAATAAATTTACAACTAACAGTAAAAGCACACACAATGGTTAATTATTTAAGAACACTCAGAAGCCAGTTTTTCAGTATTCTACTGTTGTCTCTCTGTTTATTTTCCAACAAAGCATCTGCATCACACGTTGCTGCTGCAGATTTGTATGTTGATTTTATTGGATTACATCCCAATGATTTAAGATACAGAGTAACATTAGTATTATTCAAAGCATGTGAGACTGGTAATGCAGGTTTGGGAAATACAGCAAATGTTCAAATATCATCAAGTTGTGGAGGACCTATTGGTACATGTAATAGAAATTTACCAATGACACAGGGTCCTGATACTTTAGATCAGCTATGCGATACGTTTAAATCCATCAACTCTTGTCGTGTTCCAGGTTCTCAATACCCTGGTTTTGAACGCAGAATATATAGTGATACTATCACACTTCCATCTGCATGTACTGACTGGAAGTTTTCTTGGAATCTTTGTTGTAGGAATGCCTTAATTTCAAATTTAAATGGTCCCTCTGGTCGTGGGATGTATATTGAGTGTATTTTAAATAATGCAGCAAAATGGAATGCGAGTTCACCAAGATTTTTAATTGATCCTATTCCATATTTATGTATTGACCAGCCTGCGTTCTTTCTTAACGGTCCATTCGATCCCAATAATGATTCATTATACTCTGTAAATAGCCAGCCTAATGATCTTGGAACCACATCAGGTTGCGCCACAACTGGTGTAACTATTCCTTACCAAGGAACATATACATTAACATCACCAATAGCATCTTCTTTTCCTTATTTTGTAAATCCGAATACAGCTACAGCTACTTTTACGCCTAATCTTATTGGTAAATATGTTCTTGGATTCAAGTGTTATAAATATGATAGAAATACTGGAGTACTTATAAGCTCAATTATGCGAGATGTTCAGGTATCTGTATTGAACTGTATTGCACCTGCACCTTCAATTGATACAGTACCTCAAAATCCTAATAACTGTTATGTGGCAACAGCTCCTGCTGGTGATAAGTATATTGTTGCTGCACCAGATTGTCAAATGAGTTTTTCTGTTTCAGGTCATACAAACTCAGTGACTAATATGTTGTATATGTCATGTAATAACAACATGGTTTTCCCAACTTCAACATTTACTGTATCTGGTCAAGGAGGTCAAAATCCAACAGGTACTTTTACTTGGACACCTACAGTTGGCGATATTGGAGATTATACATTAATTGTAACAGTTAAAGATTCAACTTGTAATAATACACAACCTATTGTATTGCCTAACTTCTTAGTTGTATTTATTAAGGTTGTTCCTATTGTAAATGCTGGTCCTGACGGGAAAATTTGTAAAGTTGATGGTCAGCCATGGCAGTTTAATGTCACTGGTCCCAATAATGTTCCTTATACATGGACTGATGGAAACGGCGGTAGTAATCCAATTGGAATTAGCGATGCGAATGTAAAAAATCCTTACGCTTATCCGCCATACAATATGACATATATTGTAAGTACACCTGCTATCCCTATAGGATGTCATGGTTCAGATACAGTAAATGTAATTATTGATACATCCAATTCTGTTAAAGCTTCACCACAGTATTCTGTAGTTTGCCGCCCTGGATATATGCAGATTGATGCCCAAGGAATTGGTAATCCTCCGTTAACAAATCTTACATGTGGTACATCCAATCCTTTAGTTTGTGCAACTCAAGATACAGCTGATATCCTAAGTCAGGAAATGGGTACAGTATTGTTGAATACTAATATCCAAACGCCATTCCCTTCTTTCCGTACTTCAAGAATTCAAATTCTCATTCGTAAAAAAGACTTGTATGATTATAGTATGAAACCTTCCACTATTTACGGATTAGGATTTAATATTACTAATGGTACAACAACTACCTACAATAATTTCAAAATTTCAATGGTTTGTACCGACCGAAAAATTCTTAATGCTCAAAATGGTGGCTTTGAACAAGGGGCATTAGTTGTTTATACTGCACCAGGTCCAATTTCATTAAATGCAACTGGTTGGAAGTGGTTTAATTTTGATACTCCATATAATTGGGATTCGACTAAAAATATTATTATTGAAATTTGTTATAGTAATCCTGGAACTGGAACAGCTGCATCTATCAGTGCACTTACAACACCATCTGAATCAATGGGTGTTAATTTTGCTAACTCTGGTACGGCAAATATTTGTATCAATCCTACTGTTTCAGCTGGTACAGTATATTATTCCGTTCGTCCAGAAATAAAGTTTAGCTTTTGTAGAGCTCCGTATGATGCGTTTCATTTTACTTGGAACCCTGGTAGATATCTTTCCGATTCTACCTCAGGAAGCCCATCAGTATATGTTGATAAAACAGCTAAGTATATAGTAACTTCTATTGGTGGAAATGGCTGTAAAATTCAGGATTCTGTTTTAATTAAAGTACCTATTCACGATTATAGCACTTGGCCTAAAGATACTGCCTTCTGTTATGGAGAGTCATTTAAAGCTATTTCAACGGGTAGTTTTGCTTCTACACAGTGGTTTCAAGATCAAACATTATCTATTTCAAATCCTTCTTTTGATCCGCCAACTACATTGGATTGTGGTACTTGCTCTAGTGTTATTGGTACTCCATTAGTTAACACAAATTATTATTGTGTTATGACAGATGCAGATGGTTGTAGTGATACCTCATTAGTTAAAGCTATTGTGAAACCATTACCAAATGTTCACATCCTTAATAACGACACTACTATTAAATATGGTCAGTCTCTTCAGTTCTTAGTTTCTGGAGCTTATCTTTATAGTTGGCAACCAATGTCTTCTTTGACTAACCCTAATATTGTAAATCCTTATGCTAGCCCAACAGAACCAACAACATACATTGTTTATGGTATTGCAGAAAACGGCTGTCGTAATGTTGATTCAATTCATGTAAACATTGATTATAGAGATAACCTCTTTGTTCCTTCTGCATTTACTCCTAATGGCGATGGTAAAAACGATAATTTTAAAGTTACCAATATTACCTTCCAACGTTTGATGGAATTTAGAGTCTTCAATCGTTGGGGTCAAGAATTGTACGCAACTAACGATCCTAAGAAAGGTTGGGATGGTACTTGGAAAGGTGTTCCACAAGACATGGGCGTTTATCAATACCTAATTCGTGTGGCTTATCCTGATGGTTATGTAGAAACCTATCAGGGAAATGTGACCTTAGTAAGATAATTTGTCTTTAAATAATTTGATAACCCGAGCTAGTCTCGGGTTATTTTTTTTGGTGGAAAACTTCATTGAAAATGGCAGTAGTTTTTGCCTTTCTTTGTTTCCCGGTTTTCAAAATATCATGAAGTTTTCACACCTACACAATCATACTCAGTTTTCATTACTCGATGGCGCATCCAATATTTCTAAATTATTTGCCAAAGCAAGTAAAGATGAGATGCCCGCAGTTGCAATTACTGACCATGGAAACATGTATGGTGTCTTTGAGTTTGTGGCTGAATCTTGGAAAAACAAGAAAGTAGTAGGTACAACTTCAGAAGGAAAGGAAATTACAGAACCAGTAGTAAAGCCAATTATTGGTTGCGAGTTTTATCTCGTAGAAAACAGACATAAGAGACAGTTTTCTAGAGAAGAAAAAGACCAACGTTTTCATCAATTGCTTTTGGCAAAAGACGAAATTGGGTATAAGAATTTAGTAAAACTTTGCTCGCTTGGTTTCATTGAAGGGCTTTATGGAAAATATCCTCGGATAGATAAGGAACTTGTCATGCAGTATCATGAAGGACTTATTGCTACCACTTGTTGTTTGGGTGCTTCAGTTCCAAGGACTATATTGAAAAAAGGTGAAGCTGCAGGTGAAATTGAATTCAAGTGGTGGCTTGATTTGTTTGGTGAAGATTTTTATGTAGAGTTTCAACGCCACGATATTCCTGAACAAATTAAGGTCAATGATGTACTTGTGAAATTTGCTCACAAATACAATGTACCCATCATTGCTTCAAACGACTCGCATTATGTAGAACGTGAAGATTATAATGCCCACGACATATTGCTTTGTATAAACACTGGTGAAAAACAAAGCACACCCAATAATAAAGAGTTCGCAGATGATGATGAAAATCGTCCGAAGAATACAAGATTCGCATTTTTCAATGACCAGTTTTATTTTAAGAACACAAAAGAAATGACGCAATTGTTTTCGGATTTACCCGAAGCAATTGATAACACAAACCGTATTGTAGATAAGATAAAACCATTAAAGCTAGAAAGAGAAATTCTCCTGCCTTTTTTTAAAGTGCCAGATGAATTTCATAATGATCAAGACAGCTATCTTGAACACCTTGCTTGGACAGGAGCTAAAAAACGCTATAGAGATATTACCCCAGAAGTTGATGAGCGTTTGCGATTCGAATTGTTTACCATCAAAACAATGGGTTTTGCAGGATACTTTCTCATCGTTTCCGATTTTATTCGTGAAGGGAGAAATCTTGGTGTATTGGTAGGACCTGGTCGTGGTTCGGCAGCTGGAAGTGTGGTAGCCTATTGCATTGGTATCACCAATATTGACCCTATAAAATACAATTTGCTTTTCGAACGTTTTTTGAATCCTGAACGTAAGAGCATGCCCGATATTGATACCGATTTTGATGATATTGGTAGGCAAAAAGTAATCGATTATGTAGTTCAGAAATATGGTAAAAACCAAGTAGCTCATATTGTTACTTATGGAACGATGGCTGCAAAGATGTCAATCAAGGATGTGGCTCGTGTATTAGACTTGCCATTACAGGATTCCAATACTTTGGCAAAAATGGTTCCTGAAAAGCCAGGTATTTCATTGCAAAGAGTTTTACATGCTCCATTGAAAGGCGACAAATCATTGGAAGAAAAAGAAGGTTTGCAAGGAGACGAAATTGAAAGTGTAACTCAACTTCGTGAGATTTATGCAAATGATAATTTGCTCCAATCAAAAGTGTTGCATGAAGCTGAAAAACTCGAAGGTTCTGTAAGAAATACAGGCATTCATGCGGCAGGTATCATCATTGCACCAAGAGATTTATCGGAGTTAATTCCTGTTTCCACAAACAAAGATGTTGACTTGTTGATTACACAATTCGAAGGCAATATCATTGAAAATGCTGGAGTCATTAAAATGGACTTTTTAGGTTTAAAAACCTTAACCATCATTAAAGATGCTTTGGTGCTCATCAAAAGAAATTTCAATGTCGAGATTGATATTGACAACATTCCGCTTGATGATGAAGCGACATTTCATCTTTACCAAAAAGGAGAAACGAATGCCACTTTCCAGTTTGAAAGTGTGGGCATGCAAAAATATTTAAGAGAGCTGAAGCCCGATAAGTTTGAAGACCTTATCGCAATGAATGCCTTATATCGTCCGGGTCCATTGGAGTATATTCCTGAGTTTATTAAACGCAAACATGGGCTTTCAGAAATTGCTTATGACCTGCCCGAAATGAAGGAGTATTTAGAAGACACTTACGGCATCACTGTTTATCAAGAGCAGGTGATGTTGTTGTCTCAATCACTTGCGGGTTTTAGTAAAGGAGATGCCGATGTGCTGCGTAAAGCAATGGGTAAAAAGCAAAAATCTGTTCTTGATAAAATGAAAGGACAGTTTGTTGCTGGCGCTACTTCAAAAGGTCATCCAGAAGACAAGCTCAATAAAGTGTGGACCGACTGGGAAAAATTTGCCCAATATGCCTTCAATAAATCTCACTCTACTTGCTATGCATTAGTTGCTTATCAAACTGCTTATTTAAAGGCACACTACCCATCTGAATACATGGCTGCTGTGCTAAATAACCAAGGGAATATTGACAAGATTAAGTTCTACATGGAAGAATGTCAACGCATGGGGTTGGAGGTGCTTGGTCCAGATGTGAATGAATCTTTGAAAGGTTTTGCTGTTAATATTAAAGGGGTCGTTCGTTTTGGTTTGAATGCTATTAAAGGAGTAGGGGAGGCAGCTGTGGAAGACATCATTCTTGAAAGAGAAAAGCAGGGGCATTATAAATCGGTTTTCGACTTTGTACAACGCATCAATCAACGAACGGTCAATAAACGAACCCTCGAAAACTTAGTGCTTGCAGGCGCTATGGATAGTTTTAAAGAACTGCATAGAGCACAATATTTTTATGCGCCTGTTACGGATACTAAAACAGGTTTTGAACGATTGATTCAATTTGGCAGTCAAGTGCAAGCAAGTTCTTCGGCTGCAACTAATAGTTTGTTTGGTGCTACTACCATGCCCGACATAAAGCCACCTATCATCCCTACTTGTGACCCTTGGACATTGCCTGATTTATTGAGTAGAGAAAAAGAAGTGATAGGCATTTACTTGAGTGCACACCCACTCGATGGATATAAGTTTGAGATGCAGCACTATGGTTTTGTTGCCATCAATGAGTTAGAAGCATACAAAGGAAGAGCTTTGCGTATGGCAGGTTTCGTTACCAATGCCGATCATCGAACCAATCAAAAAGGAAGCAAGTTCTGTCGTTTTATATTGAATGATTACACCGGAAATTTTGAAATCAGTTTGTATAAAGATGACTATGTAAAGTTCAATTTATTAATTGAAGACGGGCAGAAAGTAATGATTCAAGGCACTTATCAATTCAACGAATACTTCAAGAAAATGGAGTTGAGAGTGCAAAATATATTATTGCTAGACCACGTTAAAAAAATGCTTTCCAAACGTTTTTATATTCAATTACCACTTGCTGCAATTGACAAAGATTTCATTGATTTTTTATCGAGCAACGTAAAGCAATATCCGGGTAAAACAGAACTGATGTTGCAGATTGCAGATGGCGATGAAGAAATGATGACAACGCTAAGACCTGTTCAACATAAAATTGAGTTGAACGATGAATTGCTTCGCTTTGTGGAAGAAAATGAAACCATGCAATGCAAAATGGAAATGAGTTGATGCTGCGCTTTTATCAACTGAAATTTTGAGAAGCTGACAGCAACATAAACAGCAAGATGATGCCATAAATACTCACGAAAAGAATCATCACTATGCCAAAAAACCGAAACATATTTTTCAGGTTTTTAAGGGCAGTATTAAATAGGGCTACATTCTCTGTTTGAACGGCGGGTTTTATCTTCCTCGAAAAATTGAGTAAGCATATTAAGGGGTAGAAAAAAAGTAGGATGATGGAAATGTAAATTGCTAAAAAGATTAACCCCGGACCACTCATTATAGAAGTGCCCAAAATCTTAGAAACATCTAAGCCGTTTTGAAAAGAGGCTAACAACATGACCAATACCATGATGCTTTGCACAATGATGAGCACCAAGGAAATAAATTTTGCCCAACGCGCCATTTCCAGCATATAAGTCTTGCCGGTTTCGTTGACGGTAAGGTTGAAAATCTCTTCTTCTTTTTGAAATTTTTCCATTGTTTAGGATGCGCTTTGCGCTGCAAATTTATAGTTCTCCTACTCTCAATGGAAACAATTTTTTTAAGAAAGGCTGTAGCTATTTTGCAATGTGGTAATGAGATGTTTAAGTGTGGTTGCCAGTCTAAGAAAGGTGGCTTGGTTGGGTCCGAGAGCGCTACACTGAACTAGCAGATCAGTTGAAGACAGGTTACAAACCTGTTTTTATCCTTTTCTTTCAGATGCGCTGCGCTAACATTTGGAACAGAGATATTTTACTATTTATATTGAAAATCAATAATTTACACAATAAAATTATTATTTTCTATTTTAAAAAACCTTGATTGTGCTCCCCAATCAAATTTTTTTGCTCCAAAATCAAAGGATTTTACTCCCCCATCAAATGTTTGGGGTATCGCATCCATTGATGGCGAAGAGCATACATTGGTAGCCACACCTCACTCAAATGTTTGGGGTATCGCATCCATTGATGGTGAAGTGCAAACATAGGATAGCAGTAGCCAATCGATTGATTTTGCAATCGCATTATTAAGAACTTGCCTTGGTATTACGCTGCAAAGTTAGGACGAAGCCTTGGTTGAAAAGAAGGGATTTTGTCCCCTGAGCATAAGTATTTTGTACCCAACTAAGGGGACTTTTGTACCCAAGAAGTTGGGTGGGGTACTTCATTCTATCAACAAACAACTATCCTCGACATAAGATAGAACTTCCCAATCGTTAGAACACCACCTACCATCTATTTCCTAGGGTTAGTATGCAACATTTGAGAAATTGAGTAAGACAAAATCACACCTGCTTAAGTTGATTCGAGGATTGCAGTAAAAAGAAAATCCATCTTGGCATGGCCAAGATGGATTTTTAGGAATTGGATTTTGAAACTTATTTACTGATTGAATAAACTGCCGTTCCAGCTTCGCTGTTGATGATGAGCGAGTAAATGCCTGTTGGCAATTGATTGGTTGGAATAGTAAGAGATGCTTTCTCGGTGGTTTGGTGGAACAATAAGCTACCTGTCATTGACATTAAGCGAATGGTTTTGGTGCCATCAATTTGGTCGAGGTGGCTAATGTTGAGTTGGTCTTTCACAGGATTAGGATATACGCTAATGATGTCTTTTATAGCAACATCGTTAATGGCGTTTGTACCAATATGTCCTTTGAAAGTTTTGTCGTTTTCTTCGAAGACTACGTTGTTCACGCTTTGTTGGGTGGCAGAAATAGTGACGATGAGTGTTGGGTGTGTTTTGCCAGGAGCGTCGCCAAAGAGTTTGTAGCTACCATAAGCAAGGTTGCTGAAACTGAAATTGCCGGCTGCATCGGAGTAAGTGTAGGCAATAGCATGGTTGCTCATGTTGGTAAGGAAAATGATGCGCTTATTGAGTGGGTCGCCAACGTTGGTTGTTTTGTTAGCCCCTTGAAGCACAGAACCACCTATGAAACCTGGTCCGCCAGGGTTGTTGCCTGTAACCATGTAAATGTTGTCATTGTTTTGACCATTTGCATAGAGTGCAAGATCCCAAGTAAGACTTGAATCGTAGTAAGTAGGCAATACATTGGCATAATAAGGATTAGCAGGAGCTAAAGCAGCTTTAATTAAGTAAGGAGGATTGCTACCTGCGAGATAAACAAATTGATACATGCCATTAGAATCGGTGTTAGTGCTATCAATCATTGTAAGAATGAAAGAGTTGTTCATTGAATCATAAGTCTTTTCAATGAGGTAAACAACAGCCGGATAAGCAGGCGTTAACGCACCTGATGGAGCAGGGCTGATGAAAGAGACAAAACCACCTGTAGTGTCATAAAGTGGATTGCTGCTTCCGCAAACAGTGAAGTTTGAAGTGCCATTTGCGCCAGTGTATTGATACATGTTGGTGTACATCATGCCGCAAGTGTTGGTATAGATTTCCATCCAATCGCCTGAAGGAACATTACTTGGAATAGTGAAAGAATAAACGCCAGATGAATTGGTTAAGGTAGTGGCTGTATAGCCGTTCGCTGGAGAGTTAAAGTTTGAATCCACTAAATAAACAGTGAGATTGGCAACGGGTTGATTACTAGTGTTCATAACTGTTCCGCTGATGGTTGCACCAAATGAAATGAGGCAGCTCATCATGAATGTAAGTAGCAAATTGATTTTTTTCATTGTTTTTCTTTTTTAAGAGGTTATAAAATTACTGGTTCTGGAAATACTGTTACTAATAAAGACGCAGCTAAAGGGAAAATGTTAGAAACTATTTTCCAAATCGCCAACCCGTCATGATTCGGATGTAGGGTTGTTGGTAGCTATTTTGAAGATTTTTGTCGTTGAGGCTATTGAGGTTGGTGAGTTGTTGCGTAATCGCAAATTCAATGAGCCAATGTTTATACCAATATTCTACAGAAGCAAAATAGTTAATGCGCAAAGGATTGGTAGATTGAGTAGGTCCATTGAAAGTGTTGTATTGTGCAATGTTTCGAGAGGAGTGAATGAAGGAATTAGTAGTGTCAATATTTGGTGTTGTTCCTGGGTTAGCGAAAAAGCTATCTACTTGTTGGAAGTTGCCGAGATTGGTTTTGGTTTCGGTGGCATAAGGCAATGTTCCTTTGTTGAAACCAATGCCTGCGTTAAAAGCAAAGTGATTATTGAAACGGTATTTGGCTGATAGCAACAATTCTAGTTGTACATTACTGCTTTGGGTAGCATTTCTAGTAACTAAAATAGAATCGTAGTGTTGCGTAACCACCGAGGAATTTTGCATACTGTCGAATACAGTAATCACATTGGTTCCTGTGAGTTGGTAGTAGGAAACATTATTTGCATTATAGCCAATGCCATTACCCATTTTAATAGTAGGTTGAATAGCAATAGAAGTATGTTCGGAGATTTTGTATTGAAGGTAGCCAGCAACAACAGACTTGTTGTAGGGATTGCTGCTTGTGCCGAATTCGTATCCAGCTTTGATGCCACCATTAATTTCTTTCAATAAATCGAAGTGTTTTTTTGAACTACTGTCTTTGAAGTTGTTTTCAAAAGTAATGGTTTTGATAGGGTTGGAATTGTTGGATTGGAGGAGAAAAATAGGTGAAATGATTTTGGGGGGAAAGATTGCCTGCTCAATTGGTTTAGGATTTAAGAAAACGGGATTAGCCTCTAAAGGATTAGGGGTTTGGTTTTGTTCAGTGCTAGTTGTTTCAGTTGCAGCTTTCTTTGCTAATAATCCATTGAATAGAGTAGGTTTTACTTTTTGGGCATTATGCTGCTTGTGTTTTTTGGTTGGTTTTTCTTCAATCAAGTTTGATAGCAATTCATCGGCTAAGGCTGCTTTAGATTGAGTTGTTTTAATTTCCGGAATGGATCTGTTATTTGAAGTAGTTGTATCTTTTTTAATTGCCTTTTCAGCAAAATGTTTTTTAAAAATAGAACATTCCTTTTTAGAAACATTTGCAGCAAGTACTTTTTCTTTAGAATGTCTTTTTACCTCAACTATTCGTTTTTTAGGCATTGTTTTAATTGCAACAGAAGCATTTGAAAAGGTGTCGGTATTAGAAGCTGAAAAGCTGATTTTGTTATGATTCTGTTTGGTTTTTATTGTAGATGAGATTGAATTATTATTGGTTTTTTGAGTTGGATTCTGTTGAGGTGTTTCTGAAGTTAGAGATGTGGTTGATGTAGTAATAGAAGATGTAGTATTAGTTGAAACAGAAGAAGTGGCAGATTTTGAATGAGCATAGTGAAATAAGATGCCACTTATGACAACGGCAACAGCAGCAATCAACACATAGAAGGAAGAACCGGAAGAAATTTTTCCATCGGGTGTGTTGTTATTGCTTTGTGTGCCATGAAGCTTTTGGTTCATGGCATCCCAAGCACCGAAAGGCAGTGGTTCTAACTGCATTTCTTTTTGCCTGTAGAGCTGGTCTATGTTGATTCTTTTGGTTTCCATAACAAAACGACTAAGTGTTCTTCATGATTATTTTTTTGAGTTGTTTTCTAGCATCATTCAAAATCCATCTACTGTTTCCTTCCGAAATTTGAAGTGCTTCAGCAATTTCTTTATGACTTAAATTTTCGAAAACATAAAAGTTGAACACAGCACGATGCATGTCGGGGATTTTGTAGGTGTATGCCACCAACTCTTTAAAACTAATTTTACTTACTGCATCTTCCTCAACCCAAGAATTTTCTTCATAAGCCTGTGACGTGATAAAACCTTTTTTAGGCATGAACTTTCTTAAATAGTCGACGATTGTATTAACAGCAATCTTTCTAATCCAACCTTCAAACGAACCTTTATAGCTATATTGATCTAAACGAGTAAAAACCTTGAAGAAGGTATCATTCAATATTTCTTGAGCAGCTTCATGTTCAAAGACATAACGATTGATGACGTTCCAAGTTGCAGGAGCATATGTTTCATAGAGCAGTCTTTGGGCAGCATGTTTATTATCAATACAAGCATCTATTAACAAATGCAATTGTTGAAGCACATCGCTTGCTTCTTCCTCTTTTGATTGGATGCTATTTATGTATTCTGTTACCGACAAGTTTGATCAAATTGTAAGGAAATTGGTCCAACAATTATTTTTCTGAAACAATAGACGTGGAAGTCAGTAGGAATGTTAGAGTAAGTGTGGATTTTTGTTTTCTTAATTCACTGGTAAGCAAGGTGAACTAGATGGGAATTCAATTACAGAAAGGCTTTAGCTATTATTTAACCATTAAGATGTCATATAAAATGAGTTTGTTATCATATAAAACCAATAAACGATTTTCGTTGATGATAGCGTCAATTATTTTTTCTTTTCTCTTTGGTAATGCTAATAAAGGTTGATTCAACTTGAATTTATCCCAAGAAAAAAGAGTGTCGTTTTGAATGTATTGTATTTGAGCCCCGATGGTCCTGATGCTCTTCGCGAAAATTGAAATTGTGTTGATGTAATTTCCTGCAAAATCGAAAACAAAAATTCCTTTCAATGAATCACAGAGCAATACTTTCCAGTCGGCTTCAACAATGCAAGAAATGTTGGGTGTAGTTTGAAGCTCTTGTCTTAAATCTCCTGTTTGCATTACAACATTTATTTGTTCGTCCAACAACTTTAGCTTCGTTTGATAGGCATCGTAAATCCAAATTCTATTTTGAATGCTTTGAGCAACAACTGTTGCATTTTGAATTTGAGCATCGTGAAGATTGATTTCATTTTTTACTGAAAGCATTCTATCGAGCATCACAAGTTTTGAAAAAGCTGGATAGAAGAGTATAGGTTTCAAAGGATTGGAAACCTCTACCTGTCTTAAATCTCCGTTGTAAGAGTTTTGGTAAGTCGCTGTGCTATCCCCTTTGCCATTAAAACGAACCAATTCGTTGTTCTTGCGTACAACATATACATTGCCTGTTTGATCGGCAGTTAAGTATTTAGCAGTAATGGTTATTTCTTTGAAAACAATAGTTGAATATTGGGCAATTGTTGTCAATGTGAAAGAAGAAATAAAAAGAATTAAAACAAGAGATTTCATTCAGAAAACTAAAGTAGGTAAAAGATTAGTCAGCACAACTTGATGTGAATATGTAATTCAATGTTTTTGAGACAAAACTAAATTGCTTTTCCAATCAAGTTGCTCAACTTTGCAATTAACAATGAACAGGTTTTGGAAGACAATAATCATCAACACTGTACTACGTCACAAGAGTAAAAAGCAAGCAAAAAAAAAGCAATTTACTCCTTTTGAAATTGCGAGTGGGTATAAGGAGTTAAGAATAGTTATTCGTGATTTACTCCGTGATACTTTTCTTATTGCTATTGGCATTATGTCTGCAGCATTTGGGTTGGAAAGTTTTCTATTACCTAGTAATTTTATTGATGGTGGAGTAA
Organism: uncultured Bacteroidota bacterium; assembly: GCA_903853805.1. GTDB lineage: Bacteria > Bacteroidota > Bacteroidia > Chitinophagales > Chitinophagaceae > JAFIGV01. The sequence continues at coordinate 23,495 of CAINUN010000079.1, read as the reverse complement.
CTGGTATTTCATTGCTTATTTCAGAACTTACCAATGCACCACTTTCATTACTTATAGTAATCATTAACATTCCCTTCCTAATTCTTGCGCTCAATGTAATTAGTCGTCAGTTTGCTTTAAAGGCAATGATAGCAATTACAGGTCTTGCAATAATTATAACGTTGGTTCATTTCCCACAAATTACACACGATAAATTGTTAGTAGCAGTTTTTGGAGGCATGTTTCTTGGTGCAGGTATAGGACTTTCAGTTCGAGGAGGAGCTGTACTTGATGGCACTGAAATATTGGCTATTTTCATCAGTAGAAAAATTGGAGCAACGGTTGGTGATGTCATCATTTTCATTAACATCCTCATTTTTTCATCAGCAGCATATTTTCTTTCCGTAGAAACTGCACTTTATTCTTTGCTTACTTATTTGGCTGCATCTAAAACGCTTGATTTTGTAATTGAAGGCATAGAAGAATATACCGGCGTTACTATAGTATCATCTCACAGTGAAGAAATTAGGCAAATGATTGTTGAAAAAATGGAACGGGGTGTTACAGTTTACAAAGGAAAAAGAGGTTTTGGAAGACATGGACATACCAATGAGATTGATATTGTTTACACTGTCATTACTCGTTTGGAAATTAATAAACTAAATACTGAAATTGAACGTATTGACCCAAATGCATTTGTAGTAATGAATAGAATAAAAGACACAAAAGGTGGAATGATAAAAAAACATCCTTTTAAACACTGAGATTTTTATTTTGTAAAGAATAGCTTTGTTCAATGGATTACCAGAAAATTACAATCGCTCCTGTAGATGAAAACACTTCAGATATTCTTGTGGCACTTTTGGAAAATGCATGCTATGAAGGTTTTGAAGAGTTACCAGAAACTTTAGTTGCTTACATTAATACTAATGATTTCAGCGCATTCAATCTTGATGAATTCTTAAAGCCATTCAACCTTAGTTACCAAACTGAAATCATTTTAAAAACAAACTGGAATGAAACATGGGAAAGTAATTTTCAACCTGTAATTGTAAAAGACTTTTGTACTGTTCGTGCTGATTTCCATAAGATATTAATCAACACTCCTTTTGAAATAATAATCACTCCAAAAATGTCTTTTGGAACAGGACATCATGCGACCACTCAACAGATGATGAGCCAGATGAAAGACTTGAACTTTCACGAAAAAACAGTTTTTGATTTTGGTACAGGAACTGGAATACTTGCTATATTAGCAAAGATGTTAGGAGCGTCAAAAACAATTGCAATTGATAATGACGAATGGTCGGTTTTAAATGCAAAAGAAAATGTACTTAGAAATAATGTAGAAGTTGAAGTGACAATTGATTCAATTGAAAAGTTTTCAACAAAACAGTTTCATGTTTTATTGGCAAACATCAACCGCAATATTCTACTTGAAAACATGAAGTTGATCTCGTCTATTACAGTAGAAAATGGTTTTGTATTGATGAGTGGATTATTAGTGGAAGACCAAAAAGTGATAGAAGAAATTGCTTATCAAAATGGCTTGGTGTTGAAAAATAGAACAGAGGATTTGAATTGGATTTCACTACTTTTCCAAAAATAAGAGGCACTAATATATTATTGAAAGCACAATTGCTAGTATGATATTTAGAACTTTGGAACCTTTAAATTATATTTGCACAATTCAAAACAAATTTGTTTAATGACTATTGCCATCCTTGTAATATTAGCATACCTAGTTGGATCGCTGCCAACAGCAGTTCTTGTAAGCAAGAAATATTTTGGCATTGACATCCGCGAACATGGTAGTGGAAACGCAGGTGCAACGAATACCTTTAGAATTCTAGGTTCTCGTGCAGGTACAGCAGTTATGTTAGTTGATGTTATGAAAGGTTTTTTAGCTGCTAAGCTTGCATTGTTTTCAAATTACTCTTGGAATAGTGAAGCTATTACTAACCTTCAAGTTTTCTTAGGTTTAGCTGCTGTTGTGGGTCATATTTTTCCTATTTGGGCTGAGTTTAAAGGTGGAAAAGGTATTGCAACTTTATTCGGAATGATTTTATCCATTCAACCTTTAGTTGCAGTTAGTCTTATTGGCGTATTTGTTGTGATGCTGTTTCTCACTCGTTACGTATCCTTAAGTTCCATTAGTGCGAGTGTTGCATTTCCCTTGTTAATATTGTTCATTTTCAAGGAACCTGAAGTAAGTTATAGAGTTTTTGCTATTGGCACTGCTTTATTGGTAATTCTTACTCACTATAAAAACATTAACAGGTTGTTGAATGGCAACGAGAATAAAGTTCCTTTATTCAAAAAACGTAAAGTAGAAGAAAAATAATCCCCCCTTTTTTAATAATAAAATTATCTTGAAGCGGTAAATCTATAAATTGCTTCGACCTACAGCATATCAAAAACTATTGAGTTGGCTTTATCCTGTAAGGATAAAAAGATTGAGTAGTAAAATACACCCAATTCTCGAAATATTTTTATTCAGGGATGAGTGGCAATTGGCTACTGAAGATGCAATATATTCTGACGGGTCGAGGTATCGTCCATTAGTAGAGGCTTTTAGAATTATCAAAACATCATTAAGTAATCAGTCGAAAATTATTGTACTAGGTTCAGGTTTAGGAAGTGCAATTTCTGTACTTAAAAAAATGGGAATAAACCCTTCTGTATTGTTGGTAGATAATGATGAAGAAATAATAAGGATTAACAAAGAGTGGCGATGGAAAGATTGCGCGAACTACGAATTTTTTTTTGAAGATGCTTTTGAATTCATTGCCAACGCCAATTTTCAATTTGATATCCTTGTGATTGATGTTTTTAAAGATAGAATTGTTCCTGATTTTGTAACTAAAAAAAAGTTCCTTCTTACTTGTAAACAAAAAACAAAAAAGCAAGGTAAAATCATTCTGAACTACATTCTAAACAACCATGAAGAATGGAAGTTGCTTGAAAAAAATTTTTCAGAAATTTTCCCCCAAAACCAAATCATAAGTTTTGGAATCAACAAGATTTTTATTGCTACAGTTTAGCAGACTGAATGCGAAGTACTTTTCTTGTTTTCTTTTGTGCTCTCATTTTTTCTGGAACCATTGATGCAATTTCTTCCGATAGACTTTCGAGAATGGAGTGTTTTACAAAATGATCTGTTGTGACCAAACCAATTTCACGTACTGGTTCAGGTTCCTCAAAATATCGAACATTTTCCACCATGTCCTCATCAAATTCAAGAATAGCAAGCTCGGGTAAAATGGTCATTCCACCATGCTTATCAACCATCTTGCGAAGTGTTTCTACATTGCTACTGTCATATCGAAAAGGTCTTTCTGCTTGTAGTTTCTCTACTTGGTCGCTACAAAGATTAATGATTTGATTGCGCATGCAATGCCCTTCATTAAGCAACCAAATTCTATCTAATGAAATGTCATTTGGATTGATGAGTTTCTTTTTCAAAGCCGCTTCATTTTCTGAAAAATACCCCACAAAAGGTTCATAAAACAAAGGGTACTCCTTGATGTTATTTTCTTCCAATGGAGTACTTACCAAACCGGCATCAATTTCATTATTCCTTAACGCCAAGATTATTCTATTAGTCTCCATTTCTTTCACGCGAAGTTTTACCTCCGGATATTTTTTGTGGTATTTTTCTAGAAGCGGTGGAATAATAAATGGAGCAACAGATGGGATGACAGCAAGTTTGAAAACTCCAGAAATATTGTTTTGCTCTTTAGCAATTATGTCATTGATACGTTCACATTCTGCAATAATAATTTTTGCTTGTGAAATTATTTTTTCTCCAAAAGGAGTCACTTCAATAGGGTGTTTGTTTCGGTCAAAAAGCTTTACACCAAATTCATCTTCTAATTTTTGAATTTGCATACTCAATGTTGGCTGAGTTACGAAACTCTTTTCTGCAGCCAGAATAAAACTACGATAAGTAGCAACTGCTACAACATATTCTAGTTGAGTGATAGTCATAATTACGAATTGAAAAACAAACCTAATGCATTCCTTTGAAATAGGAAATACAACTGAATTAATAGTAGATGATTAAGTTTTAAACCTGTCTTTAAAAAAATTATTTCCCTTAGGTGAAGAATTACCGTAATTATCTCTAATTTAGTTTCGAGTTAACTTCATTATCAATGAACAAAATTGTATCAGCACTATTTACGTGTGTATTTGCTTTGCTATTTATAAACTTCAAAGCATTTTCACAAACTACATTGCAAACTATTACTCCTGCTTTTAATTTAGCCAATAATCCAGGTAGTATCACCTTCGCTGTTAGGAATAATAATTCTTACCCAATTGCAATAACAACTGTTAGTATTTTCCATAATCAAGCAAATAATGGGAGTAAATACACTGTTTGGTATCATACCTCGTCACTTACAGGTGCTCCTAATATTACTTCTGCTAACGGATGGCAGCAATTAGGTGCATCCGCCAACATTACTGCTTCAACTGGTGTTGTGCCTGTGTTAACTAATAAATACCTCATTATTCCACCTGCTACAACTTATCGTTTTGCTGTAACGCTAAGCTTAGGTTACATGTATTATACAACAAGCACTACAAATATATGGTCTTCAGGAGGTGTTGATATTCTTACGGGAAATAATTCCACTAGTCCAGGATATGCTGGCGGTGTACCCGCTGCCACTACTACCCCAGCAACTTTTTCAGGCTCTATTACCTTTGAAACAGCTGCTCCAAATAATCTTACAGCGCTTTCAGTAATTTTGCCTACAAACGGAGCTCAGTTTTGTTCTTATGACAGCACTGGTGTAAAGGTGGTTATCAAAAATGTGGGTTCTGTTGCACAATCTAATTTCCCTGTAACAGCAGCTTATACTAGTTCAGCTGGTACTGCACACATTACCGCAATTCATACTGCTACAATTCAGCCCTTTGTAAATGATACTTTTTTTATAGGGAAAATTATGCCCCCTGCTGGTTTCAATTATTCTATGAAAGCTTATACTGAATTGTCTTCTGATACAAAGAATTTTAATGACACTACCCTAAGTTCAATCAGCTTTAATTACAAACCACAAGTGCCAACGCCAATTACATTCGATGATACCGTTTGTAATGGTGCGGCAGCATTCTTTGGTGTTGTAAATCCTATAACCAATACAACTTATCAATGGTATGATGCATTAACAGGTGGTAATTTGGTTAATGTCAGCAATGTATTGACACTAAACGGACTAACTGTTGATACAAGTTTTTACATCTCCGGAACTTTTTCTGGTTGTGTCAGCGACAGAGGGATTGCTACTGTAAGAATTTCTACACCACCACAAATTTTTCTGCCAAATGACACCGTTCTTTGTCTTTCCAAATCACTAATTCTTGATGGCGGTAATTCTGGAGGGAAATATTTGTGGAGTACTGGTGATACTACGCAAACAATTACATTGACTACACAAACAGGAACTTATTGGGTGAAGGTTGATAAATATTGCGTGGTGACTGACACAACGCATGTTACTATTCACCCTGAGCCTTTTTGTTCTGGCATCTCCTATATCCGTATGGTAAATACCTACAAGTTTAAGCCTTCAAGTGTTTTAAATGTAGGACACTATGAATGGTTTTTTGGAGATGGTACCACTTCTACTCTTGATACACCAACACACACCTATTCCTATGGAGTACCTCACCCAGATTATAAAGTAAAATTGGTTTATGGTAATATTTGTGGGTATGATACTCTGTACAGGTTGGTTCCTACAGGTATTCATGATGTAACCGAATTGCAATCTTCAATCAATTGCTTCCCTAATCCTGCTAACGACAATATTGATATCACTTCTGATTTTGCGTTGTTGCAAAATGTTATCATTATTAACACAGTTGGAGAAGTGGTTTTTAAACAGAGCTATGAAAACGATATAAAGCTTTCTTTAAACCTTAAACAGTTAAGTCAAGGTGCTTACTTCCTTTCTATTAAAACCAATGAAGGAAATATTACCAAACCAATTCAAATAGTCAGGTAATTCACTCAAATACTTTGTCAAGCGGATGAATGCAAATTCATCCGCTTTTTCTTTTGTACTAATTTTGGTGAATCATTTTGTTTTATGAGCCTGCTTGCCAAATTGAGGATAAACCCCTTATTGCCTTTATACTTGCTTCATGCGCCACAAATAATGCACAAAGAATTAGCAAATGCCGACTTTATTAAAAGGCTTCCCCAAAAAGAAAAAGTGCGTCAAGTGCTCTTCTTTGCAATGGATAAAAACACTTTGCTGAAAGAATTGCCTGGTATTCTTGAAGTCTTGGTGGATGATGCCATTTTCTGGATTGTTTATCCTAAAAAAACAGGTGACATTCGTTCTGATTTAGGTAGGGATGAAAGTTGGAAAGAAGTGTACAAATTTGGTTGGGAAGGCATTGCAAGCTCAGCAATTGACAATGACTGGACGGCATTAAGGTTTAGACATCATTCATTGATTAAGAATTTGAAAAGAGAGGTGCCGATGGAAGCAAGAGCAACAGAAGGCGTAGATTATGTCAATCGAACAACTACCTTACCTAAAGATGCTCTTGAATCCATGAAACCCTATAAGGGATTGGCTGAATTTTTCAACAGCATGGCTTTCTCTCATAAACGAGAATATATTGAAGCAATTGCCGAAGCCAAAAAACCTGAAACAAGGCAAAGACGCATTGAAAAAATGGTGGAAATGGTTTCAACACTGCGCGAAAAAAAACTAAAAGCTAAGAAGTAACCTATGGAATTACCTAAAAACACACAAGGAAGTATTCTGCAATTTATCAAAGACAATTTTGAAGGAAAACTGGTGAAAGAAAGCCGCTCTCATGCGGGTAATTGGTTGGGCTTTACCCTCGAAAAAATAGATCGAGGATATGCCGAGTTTACGCTGCCTATTAAAAAAGAAATGACTAATCCTTATGGCAATATACATGGGGGCATGATGGCTTGTGTGATGGATGAAATTATTGGTTGGCCGTAGTGAGCCTTGATACCAACAATCATTATACATCACTGAACTTAAACGTGGATTTTCTTTATGCTATCAAAGAAGGGAATACTCTGCGTGCCACTGCCAAAGTCATTCGTGAGGGAAAGAAAATCATTCATGTAGAGTGTACGATTTATGACCTCGAAGGCACTTTGCTTGGCAAGGCAAGCAGCAATCTTATTGTCACCAATATGCAACCTACAGATGGCGATTTTAAAGTAGCCAACTAGTTATTAATGCACTATGCTTATTTTTACCCTTTTATATTCATGCTCAACGGAAAAAAAATAGCCATCGTATTGCCTGCCTACAAAGCAGCGCTTACCATCGAGAGAACCTACAGAGAAATTCCTTTCGACATTGTTGATGAAGTGGTGTTGGTGGACGACAACAGTCCTGACAATACAGTGGAAGTAGCCAAAAAATTAGGCATCAAGCACATTATTGTGCATGAGCGCAACAAAGGCTATGGCGGCAACCAAAAAAGTTGCTATAAAAAAGCATTGGAGCTTGGTGCTGACATAGTTATCATGCTTCACCCCGACTATCAATACACCCCTACGCTCATTCATTCTATGGCGGGCATGATAGCTTATGATGTTTACCCCGTTTGTTTCGCATCGCGTATTCTTGGCAATGGTGCCCTCAAAGGCGGTATGCCGCTTTATAAATACGTCTTCAATCGTTGCCTCACTTTGTTTGAAAACATATTGATTGGGCAAAAACTGAGCGAATATCACACCGGCTATCGTGCTTTTCATGCCGATGTGATTCGTGCCATCAACTTCACCCATAATAGCGACGATTTTGTGTTCGATAATGAAATGATTTCTCAGGTGTTTATGAAAGGATTTCAAATTGGCGAAGTAACATGCCCCACCAAGTATTTTAAAGAAGCCTCAAGCATCAACTTTAGTCGCAGCATGAAATATGGCATGGGTGTGCTTCGAGTTTCGCTGACACATCGCCTACATAAATGGGCGTTGATGAAGAGCAAACTCTATTAATTAAATATGTGCTGGACTCTAATTTGTGATTGAAAATCTTAAGCAGAAATAATTATTCTCTTTTCAAAAGTTGGAATCATCTGTCCTATTGGCTCCAAAAAAGCTTCATATCCTTGTTGTTTGAAAAGAAGTTTTACCTCTTCAGCAGAATCAGGGCTCACTGAAATAAGTAACCCTCCATTTGTTTGTGGGTCGGGTAGAATGTTGAATGCTTCCATAACATCAACGCCTGCTTCAAATTGCACTTGAGTGTTGTAAGAATTCCAGTTGCGGTAGGTGCCGTCAGGGATTGTTTTGAGAGCTAAATATTGTCGTGTTGGATCAAGCAATTGAATTTTATGGTAATTAATATTTGCAGAGAGATTACTACCTGAAGCCATTTCAAACAAATGTCCTACCAAGCCAAAACCAGTTACATCAGTCATTGCATTAACGCCTGAAATTTTACCAAGAGCTTCTCCAATTTTATTGAGTTGTGTTAGCTGTTGCAACCAGTCTTTTTGATGTTGAGGCTCAAGTAGTTTTCTTTTTTGAGCAGTAGAAATAATACCTGCACCTATTTTCTTTGTAAGAAATAAATAATCCCCGGCTTGAGCAGTGTTGTTTTGTTTTAAGTTTTTAGGATGTACTAAACCATTAACAGCAAGTCCGAATATCGGTTCTTTCGTATCAATACTATGTCCGCCTGCAAGAGGAATGTTAGCTTCTGAACAAATTCTACGAGCACCTTCAATAATTTGTTTTGCTACTTCAATTGGTAGTTCTTTCACAGGAAATCCAAGAATGGCAATTGCCATCAAAGGTGTTCCACCCATAGCATACACATCGCTAATGGCATTTGCAGCAGCTATTTGTCCAAAGGTAAAAGGGTCGTCAACAATAGGTAGGAAAAAATCAGTAGTTGAAATCAATGCTTGTTCATTGTTCAATAAATAAACAGCAGCATCGTCATTAGATTCATTACCAATAAGCAATGAGGCGTATGATTTCATCGGATTGTTTGTGTGCAAAATTTCTTGCAAAACAGAAGGGGCAATTTTGCATCCGCATCCAGCGCCATGAGAAAATTCGGTAAGTGCAATATTGTTAGGCATTTTTGTGGTTGTTTGTTATTGTTAGAAGATGTTCAGCATTTGAAGCAGCAACATTGGTTAATTCAATTTTCTGTACAATTTCTTTGAAGTTACTTCTATTGTGAAGTCCTTTAAGATAATGTTTGTCGTAGTATTTCAGCAACACCTCAAAGCAATATTTTGTATCGTTTTCTTGTAAGGCATTAATAGCGGTTTTTGTTTCCAATCCACCTAGCCGTTTTTGAATCCTTTCTATGGCTTTTATAAGTTGTCCCTTGTCATATTCACCATATTCTTTTACTAGATAATTCAGTCTTTCCTCAAATGGAATGTCTATAAAAAGCAGTGGCTTATTACGCAACTGTTGCCAAAGCACAGGATGAAGATTGACCTGACCAATTCTTTGGCTTTCATCTTCTGTCCAAATGAGTTGTTGTCGGTTTTTTTGGGTGAGTATATACAATTCTATGGACAATAGATTTTCAAACATTTCGGTGGAAGGTTGTTGTTTGTTATCCAATCCACCAAATGCAGAACCTTTGTGTTGTGCAATTTCTTCAAGATCAAGTACAGTTTGGTTTTGCTTTTTCAATTCTTGTAAAACAATAGTTTTTCCAGAGCCGGTGTAACCACCAATGAGTTGAAAATTATAGTCTATTTCAAATTGCTTTAACACCCAGTTACGGAAGGACTTATAGCCACCTACTAACAAAACCACATCAAATCCATACATATCCAGCAACCATGCTACTGCACCGCTTCTCATTCCTCCTCGCCAACAATGAACAAGAACAGTTTTTTTAGTTGTCAGTTGTAGGTTTTCAGTTGATAGTGTTTGGGATTTTAAAATTATTTCTTCTACTTTTTCCACCATCATTCTCATCTTAGGTCCGAAGTAATCGAGTCCTATTTTGATGGCAGCTTCTCGGCTTGTTTGTTTATAGGTAGTACCAACTACTTTTCGTTCTTCATCATTAAATAAAGGTAATGAAATAGCACAGGGTATATGTGCATGATTGTATTCTCCTGGGCTTCTAACGTCCAATACAGGATGTAATAAACTCAGTTCAAGAAATTCGAGTATAGTAACTTTTCTGATAGCCATTTGATATTGGCAAAATTACAGGCGCATTTCTAAGAAAGTTCATGTTTAATAAGAAAGCAACCACTGAATCTTTGCTGCTACTTTTTCAGCGCTTGGTAACATTGCAGCTTCAAGAATAACGTTCATAGGCACAGCTGGAAGATCGAGCGCACCCATTGTTTGAACAGGAGCATCGAGTTGGTAAAAACATGCTTGAGCAATGCGTCCTGCAAGGGATTCACATAAGGAATTACGCAATTGTTCTTCGGTTAATACCAAACATTTTCCATGGCGTTTCACCGTTTCAAAAACAAGCGCTTCGTCCATTGGATATATCGTACGCAGGTCAACTACTTCTACTTGTCCCGGAAAATTTTTGGCTGCATTTTTTGCCCAATAGACCCCCATTCCATAAGTGATGACGCACATAGATTCTCCATTGTCAATTGCTTCTTGAGAGGCTTGAAGCGCAATAGCAGCTTTGCCAAACGGAAGGATGTAATCGCGGTCGGGTTCTATGGTTTTGGCTTCTTCAGTTCCTGGAACTTTACTCCAATAAAGCCCTTTATGCTCGAGCATGATTACAGGGTTGGGGTCATGAAAAGCAGCTTTCATCAAACCTTTCAAGTCAGCTGCATTGCTTGGATAAGCAATTTTAATCCCTTTAATCGTTGCCAAAGTGCTTTCTACACTTCCACTATGATAAGGTCCACCGCCGCCATAAGCACCAATAGGTACCCGTACAATGCACGACACTGGAAACTTACCACAACTAAGGTAGCACGACTTACTAATTTCCGTTACTAATTGATTAATGCCCGGATAGATATAATCGGCAAATTGCACTTCCACAATTGGCTTCAAACCCACAGCACTCATGCCCACTGTACTGCCGATGATGTAGGCTTCTTGAATGGCAGTATTGAACACTCGGTTGTCACCAAACTTATCGGCAAGCGTAGCGGCTTCACGAAAAACACCGCCCAATCTCTTGCCCACATCCTGACCATAAAACAAGGCTTCAGGATATTCTTGTAAAATTTCTTCAACCGCATGTAGCGCCGCATCCACCATCACTACCTTTTCCCTTCCTTCTGGTTGGCGGTTGCCACATTCTTCTTTTATAGGATTTTCAGCAAAAACATGATGCATTACTGTGTTTGCTTCTGGTTCTGCTGCATTAGCGGCAAGATTAAAATCTTCTTGCACCCGACTATATTCTTCGGCTTCAATTTCAGCCAATTGTTCTTCTTTAATGCCTCTTTGCAAAAGAACTTTTTTCAGCTTCGGAGCAGGATCATCTTGCAAATGTTTTTCCAAATCCTCGTGGCTACGATACCATTCTTTTCTTACGCCCGAGGTATGATGTCCCAACAATGGAACTTTAGCATGAACAAGTATTGGTTTTCGTTCGCGGCGCACCCAATCCATGGTGTATTCCATTGTCTTGTAGCTGTCCACAAAATCACTACCGTTGAGTCGCACTCTTTCCAGTCCTTTAAACCCCCCTGCATACTCATAAGCATCCATTGTGCGGGCTTCATCGCTGCTTACGGATATTCCCCAATCATTATCCTGAATTAAATAAATAATGGGTAACTGATGCAAACAAGCAAACTGAAAAGCCTCACTCACTTCACCTTCCGTCACACTACCATCGCCAAGCGAACATATCACCAATGGCGGAATAGGGTAATGGCTCAATCCTTGTATTTCGCGATATTGAATGCCTTGTGCAACACCGGTTGTAGGAATAACCTGCATGCCCGTTGCACTACTTTGATGAATAATGGTTGGAAAGCCATCTCGGCGAATATTGGGGTGGTTGTAATATTCTCTACCTCCCGTAAAAGGGTCTTCACCCTTTGCCAACAATTGCAACATGAGTTCATATGGACGATAACCCATTCCCAACATCATGCTCTCATCGCGGTAATAAGGACTTACATAATCGCAATCCTGCAACAGCAAACCCGTTGCCAATTGAATGGCTTCATGTCCGCGCGAAGTGCTGTGAACATAACGACAAATCTGCCTGTTGGCGTCATAAGTATCTGCCATAGCCTTGGCAGTCATCATTAGCCGATAGGCTTTTAGTAATGTTTCTTTCGACAGCATTGGATTCAATACAATTCCCGTTGGGGGGCGAAAATAAGCCCTTAGCATTATAGTTGCTGTTAGTAGCTTGTTTTTCTTGAATTATTTCTAAAAAAGTAGTTAGCAAAATGCGAGTGAGTAAATACCTATTGTTATTTATTGGAAAATGCTCTAAGAGTACTTTACTTCCGATGCATAACCTGAAAATTCCCTTTTGAGGTTTTCAGATGAAAAAGATGGTTTTTTTTAGGAAATAAATAATGTGGTTAGTTCTATCCTTTCGTTTTAATAGCAAAATATTCCTTTGCCACTGCATCCAAAGCCTTATAAAAATCCTCTCCATACATTCTTGTCAGTGGGTCTTTTAGAAATTGGTAAACGGGTATTTTAAGTTGTTTGCCGAGTTTGCATGCAGGTTTGCATAGTTTTTTTCTCGGCTCATAATTCACAGCTTCGAAATTTTCCGATTTATCTATACGTATAGGGTAAAGATGACAGGAAATAGGTTTTTGAAAATCAATAATGCCTTCTTTCCAAGCTTTTTCAATGCCGCATTTCACAATGCCAATTTCATCTGTATATCCGTAAGCACAAATACCACCATTAATAGTGGGTGTCACAAAACCATGTTCATCGTCCAAAGTATGTGTGCCTTGAAATTCAATTTCTGCAACGAAGTTTTCAGGAATCAGGTGTTTTATTTTAGGAAAAATATCGGCAAGAATATGGGTTTCTTCTTCCGTCAGTGGTGCGCCACAATCTCCATCTACACAGCATCCGCCTTTACAAGCATTGAGGTCGCAAACAAACTGTTGCTCCACCACATCATCGCTTACCAAAACGTTTTCAATAGCAATCATTTATTATTGATGATTTGTGATTTTAGATTTTTGATTGGGAAAATTAGGAATTAGAAATTAGTACTTCGAATTTAGAATTACGTGTTTAGAATATGGAAATTAGTAATTAGATCTTCGAATTTAACCATGTTACATGTTTAAGTAGTTCATCAACATTTGATACCTGTCTTGCATTTCTTCATGATGCACCTGTTCTCCATAAATTTTCAAGATGTTGAAACTATAACGTTCGAGCGAAGCGATTAAGCCAGATAAGTCGGTTTTATTGGTCTTTAGTGTCACTTCCAGCTTGCCATTGGCTTTGTTTAAATGAATATGCGAATGAACAATAGAAACACTTTCTGATTCAGTAATTCTGGCAAGTGCGGCAAGGCTGTAATCACGCACATCTACTTCTAAAACAATCACACCGCCTTGTTCATCTACGCCAACTGTTTCTGCAAAATATTGCAACAACATTTCAGTGGTTATTGAGCCATAATAATGGTTGTCTTTATCTATTACAGGCAATAATTGTAATTGCTGTTGGTGAAAAAGTTTAAGTGCATCGAAGGGGTGATTGCCTGTAAAAAAAGCTGGGCGATAAGTGAGGAATTCAGCAGTACTCAATGGTTGGTCTCTTTGTTCCCAATTAAATATATCTTCTTCGCGGACCAATGTCATATATTTCTCATCATTTACCAATGGTAAGTGTGATAAATTGTTTTCGTCCATCAGGAATAAGGCTCTGTTTCCCGTATCTGATGGTTCGAGGATTGGAACAAAAGGAGAAATAAGTTGTTGATAATTCATGAAAGCTGTTAACCCTTTTGTCTTTCAAGAAATCCTGCAAGAATTTGATTAAATTCATCAGGCACTTCCATCATGGGTGCATGTCCGCACTTATCAATCCAATGTAACTCAGCATTTGGAATCAGTGAACGAAATTCCTCTGCTACCATTGGTGGTGTGATCGTATCATTCTTACCCCATATGAGGCAAGTGGGAACAGTAATTTCACGAAGCTCTTCTCCAAGATTATGGCGGATTGCCGACTTTGCAAGTGCAATGATTTTTAATGCTTTTAATCGATTGTTGACGATGTTGTACACTTCATCCACAAGTTCTTTCGTAGCAATCTTTGGGTCATAAAAAGTCAACTCTACTTTCTTACGCATAAACTCATAGTCATTGCGTTTTGGGTAAGTTTCACCCATTCCATTTTCAAATAAACCTGAACTTCCAGTAAGGATTAAGGTTTTAACCATTTCCTGATGTTTGAGGCAATAAACCAATCCTACATGCCCACCGAGAGAATTACCTAATAGATGAATATTCTTCAGTCCGCGAGCTTCAATGAACTTGGTCACATGTTTTGCAAGTCCTGAAACCGAAGTATCGAGTAATGTGAGGTCATAAAGTGGTAACATGGGGATGATTACCTGGTATGATTTCTTGAAATACTCAATGAGATCCTTAAAGTTGCTTAGTGCACCAAACAATCCATGAAGCAAAACCAATGGCTCACCTTCTCCTTCTTCCACAAACTTAAACTTGCCTAAATGCTTGATTTCGTATTCCATTAACTGGTGCTATTAAAAGCGCTAAAATAATATTGTTTAGCAGATTATCGTGCAATAATATGACCGAACGATTAAAAACACAAACCTTCATTCGTTTCAACATCAAAATCTTTTCTTGATTAATTTGCACTCAAACCATTATTCTATGCTTCAATATTATGCTGCATCACTCACCCAATACCAACGTCTTAATACTAAGGAAGTAAACATTGGTCATTTGCTTTTAGGTAAGAATCATCCTATTCGAGTACAAACGATGACTACTACCGATACGATGGATACAGATGCCACAGTAGCACAAACCATTCGTTGTATTGAAGCTGGAGCAGAAATGGTACGGATAACAGCACCTAGCAAAAAAGAAGCGGAGAATTTATTGGAGATTAAGAAAAAAGTTCGTGCTGCGGGCTTTAGTACCCCTTTGATTGCCGACATTCATTATACACCCAATGCTGCTGAAATTGCAGCAAGACTCATTGAAAAAGTGCGCATCAATCCGGGAAACTATATCGAGAAAAAGAAGTTTGATTTCATAGAATATACCGACGCCGAATACCTTGCTGAAATAGAAAAGACTAGAGAACGTTTTTTGCCTTTGGTGCAAATTTGCAAACATTATGGCACAGCCATGCGTATCGGTACCAATCATGGTTCCCTGAGCGATAGAATCATGAGTCGTTTTGGCGATACACCAATGGGCATGGTGGAAAGTGCTCTTGAGTTTTTGCGCATTGCCCGCGATGAAAACTATCATCAAATTGTGTTGAGTATGAAGTCGAGTAACCCGCAGGTAATGGTGCAAGCCTACCGTTTGTTGGTGCAAAAAATGGATGAAGAATTTGGAGAAATCTATCCTTTACACCTTGGCGTTACCGAAGCCGGCGATGGCGAAGATGGAAGAATTAAAAGCGCTATTGGCATTGGCAGTTTGTTGGAAGATGGCATTGGCGATACCATTCGGGTTTCATTGACCGAAGACCCAGAGTTTGAAATTCCGGTATGCAAGGACATCGTAAAAAGATATTCTGGAGATACAGGCAGTAATGTTCCAGCCATAGAAAAACTGCCTTACGACCCTTTTAATTATTCTAGAAGGATTTCTTTTCCTGTAAAAAATATTGGAGGCACACATGTGCCAGTGGTAATTGCAGATTTAAGTATGCTAGAACATATCAGCCCGGCAACACTGAAGAGTATTGGCTACGAATATTTTTCCGATTCAGACAAATGGCTGATTGGCGACCAGGCTGCCGATTATATTTTTATTGGAAACAATACACTTGATTTCGCTTTGCCCGGCACTTTAAGCATCATCAGCTATGAACAGGCTTTTGCTTCAAGCACCAACCATGATAAGCACTTTCCGATTTTTGATGCAACCCAATTTTTAAATTGTAAGAACAGAAGCAAACAACTCAATTTTGTCATGCTCAACTGCTATAATAATGGTGAAACAATTGAGGAATCGCTTATTCAACAATTGGGGCAAGACAAAACCGTGGTCATTTGTCTAAGCACTACCAACACCAATGCCATGCAATCTGTGCGAAGGAAAGCCATTCATCTACAGTCTATGGGCATCCAAAATCCTATCCTACTCATTACCGATAGTAATTGGCATACTCCCGACGAACACCTTATTCATTTTGCTACCGAAACCGGCTCTTTGTTTTTAGATGGCATCGGGGATGGAATTTGTTTAGGCTATTCTTCAACAGGAGGTATGGACAATGCTCAGGTTTCAGGAAGAACTTATCTTCAGGTTAAAGACCGGCAACAGTTTACCAACAACACCGCTTTCAGCATTTTACAAGCCACACGCACACGCATTTCCAAGACCGAATACATCTCCTGCCCTAGTTGTGGGCGCACACTGTTCGACCTGCAAGAAACCACTGCTAAAATCCGAGCAGCAACCCATCATCTTAAAGGGGTGAAGATTGCCATTATGGGTTGCATTGTGAACGGACCGGGCGAAATGGCCGATGCCGACTTTGGCTATGTGGGCAGCGGACCGGGCAAAATCACTTTATATAAAAGCAAAGAAGTGATGAAGAAAAACATCCCTAGCGAAACGGCGGTAGAAGAGTTGATTCAATTGCTGAAGGATAACGGGGCTTGGGTAGAGCGTGCATAGTGGCTCAATTACTTAATGCCCAGACTTTACTATTTGTTTAATGAGCTTTTTTAGTTGCATTAATTAAATTGGCTCAATCTTTCTTATTGCCTCGCTTAAAATTTCGTTGACGAATATCCATTAATGCTTACATTGCGTAGAACGCTAAAAACAATTTTTATGGATACAAGTAGGAAATACATCGCTTTGGTAACAGGTGCTACGGGTGGCTTAGGCACTGCTATTTGCAAAAGACTTTCGGAAGACGGCTTTCATGTGGTTGCCAATTATAACAATGAAGCGAAAGCCCAAATTTGGAAGACAAAGATGGAGGCAGAAGGCTATCATTTCGATATGTATCAGGCAGATGTAAGCGACTTTGATGCAGTGGGCAATATGATAGAAAAGGTGGAGGCATCTATTGGTCAAATTGATGTGTTGGTCAATAATGCAGGCATTACCAAAGATGGTCAGTTTAGAAAAATGACGAAGGAAAATTGGGATGCGGTCATCAAAACAAATCTATACAGTGTGTTTAATTGCACACGTCATGTCATCAATCAAATGATGGAAAGAAACTACGGTAGAATCATCAATATTTCTTCGGTAAACGGACAAAGAGGTCAGTTTGGTCAAGCCAATTATTCGGCAGCAAAAGCGGGCATGCATGGTTTTACCAAAACCTTGGCCATGGAAGTGGCACGCAAGGGAATTACGGTCAATACTATTTCGCCGGGCTATATTGCTACGGATATGGTGATGGCAGTTCCGCAAGAAATTAGAGATAAAATTGTAGCGGAGATACCAATGGGGCGTCTTGGCGGTACCGAGGAAATTGCACATCTAGTTTCCTTTCTTGCTTCTAAAGAAACGAGTTTTATTACGGGTGCCAATTATGCCATCAATGGCGGGCAACACGTATATTAGTGTTTAGAAATAAAGCAAGTCGAAGATTGATGCGTTTTGCAGCATTGAAATCGTTGAAGTTGAAATCATAAGAATGTTAAGGCTCTAAGTGGAAATTACTTTATTAATTTGCTAAAGCTCATTTTTATTCAAACAACACCCAATGAAGTTCTGCTACGCACTTTTTGCACTCATGTTTTCTGCGGCTACAATGAAGGCGCAAACCTATGTGGGCACAGGTGGAATAATTCCAGATGATGCTACCAATGCAATTGATTTTCCCATCAATGTTGCTTCGCTTTTGCCAGCCAATGTCAATGCTGCTCATGGCGTTGTTGCTGTGTGTTTGAATATCAATCATACTTGGGATTCCGATCTGCAAATTTCACTCATTGCACCGGATGGCACTATGGTTGCACTTGCGTCAAGTGTAGGTGGCAGCGACGATAATTTTACCAATACTTGTTTTCAACAAGGCGCGTCTAATTCTATCATCAATGGCACAGCTCCTTTTATGGGTGTATGGAAACCCATAGGCAATTTGGGGTATTGCAATAACGGACAAAATGGAAATGGTGTTTGGAAATTACACATTTTCGATGCTGTGCCGCAAGACCAAGGAACCTTATTAAATTGGGAAATAACTTTCGATAATAATGCACCGGTAGTCACACCATTCACTACATCCAACCTGCCTTTAGTCATCATTAACACAGGCAATCAGAACATACCCGACAATCCCAAAATCATGGCAAGTATGGGCATCGTGTACAATGGAGTTGGGGTGCTCAACCACACTACAGATGTGTATAATAATTACAATGGAAAAATTGGCATTGAATTAAGAGGGTCAACTTCTCAAACTTTTCCTAAGAAGTCTTATGGGTTTAATACATGGACAAATACAGGTGCCGATACTTCAGCAATGCTTTTAGGTATGCCAAAAGAGAGCGAATGGATATTGAGTGCTAATTACTCAGACAAAAGCATGATGAATAATGTACTTGCCTATAGACTATTTCAGTTGATGGGCAGTTATGCTCCAAGAACAAGATTTGTGGAGTTGATCATTAATAATCAATACCAAGGTGTTTATGTTTTGATGGAAAAAATTAAGCGTGACTCAAATAGGGTTGACGTTTCAAAGCTCACTACTAATGATTCTTTGGGTAGTGCACTTACAGGTGGCTATATCTTAAAGATTGATAAAAATACAGGAAGCGGCGGTGGTGGATTTACTTCTAATTACACACCACTTGTCAATGCCAATGGACAAACAATCTTCTTTCAATACGACTATCCTTCCGACACAAAAATTACGCAACAACAAAAACACTACATCCAATTGTTTGTTGATAGTTTTGAAAATGCACTGCACAATGTATCGTTGTATGACACACTTAAAGGTTGGAGAAGATTTGCCGGCGAAAATTCTTTTGTGAAGTACTTTATCCTCAATGAAATTTCTAAAAATGTAGATGGCTATCGGCTGAGCACTTATTTATACAAATCAAAAGATACTCATGGAAACAAATTGCATATAGGACCACCATGGGATTATGATATTGCTTTTGCCAATGCCAATTATTGTGGTGGAAATGTAGATACAGGTTGGGCGTTCAATTTTGGTATGGAATGTAGTGGTGATGTTTTTCAGGTGCCGTTTTGGTGGAAAAAACTGATGAGCGACACAAGTTTTCAAAACCATTTAAAATGTACTTACGATAGCCTCCGAACTACTATTTTAGACACTACCAATTTATTTCATTGGATAGATTCTGTTGCTTTATTCCTCAACAATGCAAAGGACCGAAACTTTGATATTTGGCCAATATTGGGCTTATATGTTTGGCCCAATCCATCGCCAATACCTGCAAGCTATGCCGGCGAAATTGAAGAGTTGAAAATTTGGTTAAGAAAACGATTGCATTGGATGGATGCGCATATTCCAGGCACTTGTTACCCACCACCTGTTTCTATAGAAGGTGTTTCTAAAAATAGTCTTACTATCTTTCCAAATCCATTTACCAATGAATTAAATGTCAGGTTGAATTATCCGGGTTATTACTCTTTAAAATTGGTTGGTATAGATGGTAGGATTGTACTTGAAAAAGTAATAAACATAACTGTAGGAAGTGTTTTCAACATCATCCATCAGGACGAAAAATTAGCGCAAGGTTTTTATCTTTTGCAAGTTCATTCAGCCCAAGGATCTGAATGTTTTAAGGTAATGAAAGAGTAAAAAGTTGGTCATGCATTTATTGCACCATCTCCAAACTTTTTCTCACCAATTCACCCATACTATTCGCTTTTAAAAAACGGTCATTGCTGTAATGCGCTGACAATTCTTCGCGTAACTGAACTACTTTTTCGGGTAATGAAATCGTGTCGGCGCACATATTGTCGAGCAAGGCATTGAGTTGTTTATTGGCTGCTTTGATGCGACGTGTAATGAGTGATTTTTCTTCGAGTTGGTATTGGTCAATGCTTTCTTTGGCAATCAATTCTTGCACCAATTTTACCAATGGATAATTCTCTTTAAAAAACTGAGGCAAATACATGTTCTTGCGCCCTTCAAAACTTTGTTGGTCGAAGTCGATGGCGCGAATGCGAAACTGCACTTCTTCAAAATCGGGGGTGATATCGAAGACGTAATTGTAAGCTCGCATATCGCCCAACAAACGCACAAAACATCGATAATTAAACTTCACCAATTCTTTGGCAATGCGCACCTTGTTAAACTCAGGATTATTGAGGTAAACATCAATGAAATGATCGCCGGGAATGCCAGCAATATGTTCTTCTACCAATGTTGCCTCGTCCACGAAATAGTTGATGCGCGATGGCGAAAGAATATGTTCTAATTCGAGTCCATAAATACGCGAAGCATCCACGCGCTTGATGTAGAAATAATCGTAGTTGTCGTTGATGTTGTTGACAATTTTGATGCGGAATGGGTTGGAGTTGCCAAACGAACAATAGTCCACTTTCTCAACTGTAAGATGACGATGAACACGGCTTTGTCCTTCTGTTTTTAGGATAGAATAAATCTGCTTCAAACCTTCATGAATAGTATTGACTTCAGTGGGTGCATACAAGGCTGTTTCCCAAAGTGTGTCCTTACCATTTTTATCGTAAACAGGAATGGAAATGTTGAAATGCAGCAGGTCTTCATACTTCACCGGCAAGTCTATTTTACGACTATAATAGGTCAAGTATTCCCGCATCCCATCCGTCACGGGAAAGAAAGGCTTCTTCTTGGAGATGTTTATTTTTTCAGGATTTTCAGGTCCGTACATACTACTGCATTAATTGGTTTTAGTCCAGTCTTTCTTTGCATAAAGCTGAATAACTGTGTAGGAGATGACCATGATGACGGCACATGCAACTGGTTTTGATTGAAGGGATTCTGCAAATGCTCCATAAATAGGCGGCAAAATAGCACCACCCACAATGCCCATAATCAAAAACGCACTTCCTGTTTTGGTGTGCTTGCCCAAACCATCAATAGCCAATGGCCAAATAGCTGGCCACATCACCGAATTTGTAAACCCCAATAAAGCAAAGCAAGCAACTGCGCCATATCCTTTTAAGAAAATGGTGGAGAGAATTAATATCATGCTCATTCGAGTGGCAATTATCAAAGCTTTTCTTTGAGAAATGTATTTTGGAATGAGCACAATGCTTACAATATAGCCTGCCAACAAACAATAACCTGTATAAGTAGCGAAACCTTTTGCAACGCTTAGGGGAAAACCTAAAGACTCGCCATAGCTACTGAAAGTGTCGTAGCTAATGACTTCCACACCCACATAAAAAAAGATGGCTACAGCACCCCATAACAACTGAGGGTATTGCCAAATGCTTCCTCTGTCTTGATTAGTGGCAACACTTTCTTCTTCTTTAATTTCAGGAAGATGAAGCTTGAGAAAAATCAAACCTAATACTGCAAGGGAAATGGCAATAATGGTATAAGGTGTTATCACTCTTGCAGCAAGTGCATTGAGTTCAACAGCTTTATCAGCTTCATTAAGCGTGAGTAATTTTGCTTTCAGTTCATCAACATTATTCAATGTAATACTGCCTAAAACATAAACAGAAAGAATACCCGCAATTTTATTGCAAATGCCCATGATGCTAATACGCTTTGCCGCGCTTTCTATCGGTCCAAGTACGGTTACATAAGGATTCGATGCTGTTTGCAGTAAAGCCAAACCAGTACCAATTACAAAAAGCCCTGTAAGAAACAATGCATAATTTCTACTTTGCGCAGCAGGAATAAATAACAATGCTCCCGCGCTCATCACAAACAAACCTACCGACATGCCATTCTTAAATCCTGTCTTTTGCAATACCCATGAAGAGGGAATTGCCATGAAAAAATAAGCAGCAAAAAAGGCAGTGGCTACGAGGTAAGATTGTGTAGTGGTGAGTTCGCAGGCAATCTTTAAATACGGTATCAATTGGCTATTTGCCCAAGTGATGAATCCAAAGATGAAGAACAATATTCCAATGAGGTAAATGGCGACATTACTGCCTTTTGTTTTTTCCGACATGCAAATGTTTTTAGGCAAAGCCCTAATTTACATCTTTTAAATTGAGACCAACAAACAATGAATGAAAACTACGCTATTGGCATTGATATAGGAGGTACTAATACTGCCTACGGTTTAGTAAGCCGCGAAGGGAAAATTATTTTTAGCAATGGGCTGAAAACAACATCCTACAAAAGTTTTGAAGAATTTGTTGAAGCCCTATCTAGCAACGTTCGGACCATGATTGATAGGGTAGGGAAGGAGCACGTAAAAGGCATTGGTGTGGGCGCGCCTAATGGCAATTTTTACACCGGTGAAATGGTAGATGCTGCCAATCTTCCTTGGAAGGGCGTATTGCCTTTAGCAAAACTTTTGAAGCAACAACTGAATAAAAAAGTAGTGGTTACCAACGATGCCAATGCTGCGGCTATTGGCGAAATGATTTATGGCATTGCAAAGGAAATGAATGACTTCATCATGGTCACATTGGGCACGGGTGTGGGTAGTGGTTTTGTTGCTAATGGACAATTGATTTATGGTCACGATGGTTTTGCAGGAGAACTCGGTCATGTAATTGCTGTGAGAGATGGACGCCCTTGTGGTTGTGGTAGAAATGGGTGCATGGAAACCTATTGTTCAGCAACAGGAATTGTGCGCACGGCTAAAGAATGGTTGAGTACTAGAAACTATGATACCATTTTAAGAAAAGAAGAAAAACTAAGTGCTTATGCCATTCAACAAGCGGCTATTAAAGGAGACCATTTTGCACTTGAACTGTATGATTTCACAGCAAAAATATTAGGGCAAACCCTTGCCGATGCTGTTGCTATTACTTCGCCCGAAGCCATTGTTTTCTTTGGTGGTTTGGCTCATGCCGGCGATATATTATTGGTGCCTACAAGGAAGTATTTCGAAGAAAACCTCTTGTCGCTTTATAAGAACAAAGTAGCTTTTCATCTTTCTGCTTTGATGAATGAAAATGCAGGGGTTTTGGGGGCAAGTGCGTTGGTGTGGGGGTGATATTAGTAGTATTGCTCCAATAAATGATTACTTCGTACTTAGTTTCGTTATTTATTATTCCAAAGTTTGTAGTTTACAACCTGCTGTTCCGAATGTTCCGCAGGGCATCTGGAACCAAGGATAAAAACCGGTCTCCTGACCGGACGAATGCCTAACTGTTTCCTGCGTCATAATACTTTCAGTGTTGCGAACGTCTCCTTCTCTAAGCCTTTTTGTGGGTAGGTAGGGACGTTCGCGATGTGTGTA
>CAINUN010000078.1 GCA_903853805.1 uncultured Bacteroidota bacterium | reverse complement strand
TATTGGTGCCCAATCAATATGAACTTCTATTCATCTAATTACTGGTCAGTTTAAATCGGCAAAGGGTGGTCAATTTAAATCGGTTTTACATGGTCAACTTAAATCGGCGAAGGGTGGTCAATTTCATCGGATTTTGCAATAGGTCTTAGTTTTAGATTATTTAGTGAAAATATTGTGGCTTTAAAAAGACCACTCCTAATCTAAGACCTTAATTGATTACATGGATACTCAATTGTATCGTGGATGTTATGGTTTCGCGACTGTGTCGCAATTTCATTAAGGCAATAGTCTTAACGTCAGAGCCATCGTAAGTGGTTATACATTTGCAAAAGGGTAGTGTTTCTATCGCAAGTTGTAGGCTCCATTTTTCTTTAGTAAAAATAAAGGTGAATCGTTTGATTCACCTTTGAGGTATTAATTCAGTATGTTATTTTCTATTTATTTCAAGCTGTTTGTAAGAATTGATTTTTTAAACTAACTGCTTGTTGATAGTGGTCATCAGTAAGTCCAATCATCGGGCTAGTCAAAATTAAATTTGTTTTCAAATAGTCAGGAAGTCCATTTAATGATTTATCATCATCTAGTATTATGAAATCCCCATCAATATCATTAAGGTTAGCCCAATTTACTATTTCCTCACATCTACTTAAATGGTCAACATTTTCATTTAGACGCTCTATATTTTCAACATTGATTCCTCTATTCTTAAATATTGCCTTCCACTCTTCAATAGTATAGTTTGCCTTGTGTGATGTTGTAAGAATAATAGTGTCCCCTTCTGAAATCAAACTCTGAAGCACATTATTTGCCTTAGTACTAAATGCAGCAAATCCATCGTTTAACAACTCAGGTTTGCTCCAACTTTTAGCAGGAACCATTACACCATCTATGTCTAAAAATATCAACATCGTAGCAAAACTAATCTTTATTTTAATAGCTCGTTTAATTTTTCTAATGATAAACCATTAAAGTGTGCATCGGTTATGTTGTGTTCAATAATTCTTTCTTCGCTTTCAATATCATCATCTATATACTCTATCTCATCCCAATTTATTAATATTATATTACTTGGTTTTAATGTAGGTGTTCTGTCTATTGAAGTAGTTGATAATAGGGATGCTAAATATCTATGATGCCCATTTATAATAATATTATCGCATACTGATATTCCAGAAAACTTAAACCCAATTTTCATTTTTCTATAAATTCTATTAATAATTGGCAAGCATAATTTTTTATGCGTTGACTTTAGTTCTAATTCCCCTATTGAAAGAAGTCTGTAAATATCCTCTTTAGTTATATAATCCAATTTTTTGCTACTTTTTTTCAAAAATCTCAATTACAAATAATAAGACCAAAACTTTCTTATAATTTATTTTCTACATTAAGTATTGTAATTGTCAATATTATACATCCTTGCCTAATTAGAGATATGCCCCCAGTTGGGCTTAGATTTAATCTACTTCCTCATTTAAATAATGTCCAATGCTTTGATGTCTTTGCAAACCTTGCAATTTTCGTTTTCTAATTCAGTCATCCTACAAATCCACTCAATCAAAACCAATCTTCCTAAAATAGCATCTTACACAACCCAGAAATCTCCCCTCCACACACACGGCTTTGTGTCCTCCCCATCTGGCGCAAGTTTGAGGCGTAGCATTGTGCGCTTGCAACTTATGCCTCTAACCTCCATCTGGCGCAAGTTTAAGGCGTAGTATTGTGCGCTTGCAACTTATGCCTTTTCTAACCTTCAAACGCCTTAACAGCAATCCCATTGTAAAGTGTTATACGTTTACCTAATTTCACTTTTTAGTCATAGAGGTTACATTTTACAATTCTGTCAGCTTATAGCTTTACAATTATTGTGTTTATGTCAGTTTATAACCTTACATTTGTTCCGCTTTAGTCAAAGTATTACTTTACTATCATGGAAAAAAAATCACTACAATTACAACAACTCAATAGCAAAATGCTATCATTTACTGAAGTTCAGAAAATCACACCCCCTCCTATAGGTTGGATAAAAGCTGTGCGCAATGCCATTGGCATGAGCTTGTTGCAATTAGGAAATCGTCTGTCTATTACAAAGCAAAGTGTTCAAGATATGGAACGTAGAGAAAAAGATGGTTCAATTACCATTAAGTCCCTAAGAGAAGTAGCAAGTGCTTTGGATATGAACTTAATTTATGGCTTTGTTCCTAAAGACGGTAGTTTAGATGCTTTAATTGAACGAAAAGCTAAAAATTTAGCCACACAAATCGTCTTAAGAACAAACAATTCCATGAAATTAGAAGACCAAGAAAATTCTAAACAGCGAATTGAAAAGGCTATACAAGAAAGAACAACAGCTATTATAAACGAAATGCCCAAAACCTTATGGGATTAAATATCGAATACATAGAAGGTCAAACTCCCTTAGACGAAGATGAAAAAGAAGGGCTTCTTATTCCAACAATTGCAACTCGTGGAGAATTAGATGAATTTGAACAACAAAATATAGAACAAGCAATTTTGTGGTCTCTTAATCGCTCTTTTAAAGCTGATACTATATTTACCGAAGCATTTGTGGCTAACCTACATAAACGCATGTATGGTAATGTTTGGAAGTGGGCAGGAACATTTAGAAAATCCAATAAAAACATTGGGGTGGATAAGTGGCAAATTCCTACCGAACTAAAAATGTTGTTAGACGATGTCAAATACTGGTATGAAAACAAAACGTTTAGTCCTGATGAATTAACCATAAGATTCAAACATCGCTTAGTTTCTATTCATTGTTTTCCAAACGGAAATGGAAGACACAGTCGGCTAATTGCTGATATTTTAATAGAGAAAATTTTCAAACTACCACATTACACTTGGGGTTCATCCACATTAGTAAAACAGGGTGTTCAACGTAGCACATACCTAAATGCAATAAAAGCAGCAGATAAAGGGGAGATACAGCCATTAATAAACTTTGCACGGTCATAGCATCCTACACAACCCCAGTTGGACTTAGATTGTATCTACGTCCTCATTTAAATAATTGCCAATGTTTTGATGTCTTTGCAAACCTTGCAAACCTTGCAATCCTCGTTTCTAATTCAGTCATCCTCCAAATCCACTCAATCAAAAGAGTTGGCATGGTCCACCAAAATACCTGGTAAGCGTAATTGGTGGACTGGGAATAGTCTTGGGTGTATAGTAGTGCTATGAATTTTCACCAAGAAAAAGGAATACGACAACTAAGTTATTAAGTTTATAAACAGTTAGGTATTCGTCCTGTCTGCAGAACGAATCACTTAGCAGGCACATGCCACTTCGATAAAGATTTGGCAGCAATTAAAATACTAAAAACCGTAAGAACAGCACCGGCAAGAAAAGGCGCACCCGGGAAGTAAAGATGTTGGTGATTGGTATAAATTCTGAAAAGGGTGGTCATTAATAATGGACCCACAATAGCACCAAGACTCATTAAGCTAGTGGTGATACCCTGCACTTCGCCTTGTGCATTAGCAGGCACTTGCATAGAAATTATACCTTGAATAGACGGAAAGGTAAGCCCACCAAGACAATAAGGCAACAGAAACACAAACATCATCCAGCTTTGAGAAGCAAAAGCAAATAAAACAAAACCGATGAGATACATCACTAAACCAATGAACACCGCATTTTTATGACCTAGTTTAGGGATGGCTACGCGAATAAGTCCGCCCTGAACGAGCCCAACCAATAACCCAACCAAACTCATAGAATAACCCACCCAACGAGCATCCCAATGAAACTTTTCCATCGTAAAATAAGCCCAAGTAGTTTGTGTGGCATGACTTGCAATAACTAGTAACCCCAAAGCAGCCAATAAACCAATAATAGCAGGATAATGACGAACTTGCAGTACAGCACCCACAGGATTAGCTCTTTTCCATTCAAACTTTCTGCGGTTTTCTTTGGACAATGATTCCGGTAATATGAACAATCCGTAGAAGAAATTTAAAAGAGAAATACAGGCAGCAACAATAAATGGCAGCCTGCTACCATGATCGAACCCACTGACAAAACCACCAATAGAAGGACCAATCATAAAACCCAAACCAAAAGCCACTCCAATCATTCCAAAATTTTGAGACCTATTTTCAGGTGTGCTCACATCAGCTATATAAGCAGATGCTGTAGTAAAGCTTGCTCCAAAAATGCCACTAATCATTCTTCCTACAAAAAGCCAGGCAATAGAAGGCGCAAATGCCATGAACAAATAATCGAGTCCAAGCCCTAAAAGAGAAAGCAGTAATACAGGTCGTCTGCCAAATCGATCACTAAGATTGCCTATAGTAGGTGAAAATAAAAACTGCATAGCAGCATAAGTGCCAATGAGCAAGCCTCCGTAAATGGAAGCCTTGCTAATATCGCTTCCAGTCATTTCTTGCACTAATTTGGGCAATACTGGGATAATGATACCAATACCTATGCAATCAATAAGCATGGTGATGAAAATGAAAATGACAGCTGCATTTTTCTTATTCGATATTGCCATAGTGGGGGTAAATAAAGAGTGCAAGATTAAGATTAAAACCTGTTATAGAATATTGATTTGGAAATAACTTTTCCTGCTCAACGTGGACTTGAAAGTATAGCCGTTACAGGAAAATAAATGATACATTTGTTCATCAGCCGAAACCCTTGGCAAATGATTTTTTTAAATTAGAAGGACAACAACCAAACTAAATGATGAAAAGAAAAAAACAATTAATGTTAGCCTTGTTGCTGCTATTAGCCAATAGTTCATGGGCACAATTAAAATGGTTAAAAGTATCGGCAGGTGCCGAGTTCGCATTTGCATTACGTTCCGATAGTACAATTTGGTCTTGGGGTTTTAATGGCAACGGACAATTGGGTAACGGCAATACCATCACCAATTCTTTGCCCGCCCAAATAGGAACCGATAAAGATTGGATAGACATTACTGCAGGTTCCATGAGTGGATTTGGTATCAAAGCAAATGGAACATTATGGGCATGGGGTTTTAATAATATAGGCACTTTAGGTGATGGCACTATCACACAAAGATTGCAACCGGTTCAAATTGGCAACGACAATAATTGGCTTACCATAGAATGCGGACAAGCACACACTTTAGCTATAAAAACCGACCATACTTTATGGTCTTGGGGATTTAATTATACAGGACAATTAGGTTTGGGAGACACCGTAAATCGCCATGTACCAATATTAGTAGATACCTCCCATCAATGGGTAGCAATTGCTGCAGGGGGCTATCATTCATTGGCCTTAAAATCAAATGGAACTTTATGGGCATGGGGTTCGAATGCCAACGGACAATTAGGAGATACGCTTGCCGCTATAAGTACACTTTCCTACTATCCAGTTCAAATAGATGTAGCAACCGATTGGAAATCTATTTCGGCTGGTTTTCAATATTCGCTTGCAATGAAAAACAACAACAGCCTGTGGGCATGGGGTTTTAATGGCAACGGGCAAGTGGGAGATGGTACCAATGTTGAAAAAAAATTGCCTGTTCAAATAGGCAATGGTCAATCATGGAAAAGCATTGCTGCGGGTGGTGCTTCGGCATATGCTTTAAATGTCCACAACGTACTTTATAGTTGGGGTTATGATGGTTATGGCCAATTGGGAAATGGAGGTAGTGGTCAACAAAACACGCCCACCATCACCGATGTAGATAGTAGTTGGAAAAGCATTGCTGCGTCCGATGGACTCTTTTATAATAGTAGCGTTTTTGGATTAAGTTGTTATGGTTTGAAGACCAATGCCGACATTATTTGTACAGCAGGAGCCAACTATATAGGACAATTAGGAGATGGCACTACTAGTAGTGAAGATGTGTTTAATTGCGCCACAGGCTCTCTGATGATAGGCGTTGCTGATTTGGACAATGAAAAAGGCAACATCTCGATCTACCCCAATCCCACTTCCGATAAAATCAGCATAAAGGGCATAGAACAACCGTCTATTGTTATTATGAACCTTATGGGTCAAAAACAAGTGTCCTCGCATGGCAGTAATGAAGTGAATCTTATATCTCTTCCTGCTGGTATTTATCTGGTGCAAGTATTTGGTAAAGATGGAGAGTTGGTGAAGAGCGAGAAGGTCATTAAAGAATAATGTTTGCGTGTTTTTGTGTCTGCGTGTTTTCGAAAAACCAAAGACACAAAACAACAAAAAGACAAAAGGACATTGGCGTGGGTCAGCGTCCTTTTGCATGCTACGCATATAAACATAGGCTAAGCCAACTTTATCAAAAGATAATTAAATATTCATGATTCTTTTTTAGTAAAAGATTTTTTAGACCTTTAATTCGGAAATGCAAACAAGGTTTATGAAAAAACAATTACTCTTCATTTTTGCAATCATATTGATGGCAGTGAATTATTCATTTGCACAATCAAATAAAACAACCACAACAGGTGTTACAGTAGCTGGTGGAAATGGTTCAGGTGCGACAGCTAATCAACTATATAATCCAGATGGAGTTTTCGTTGATGGTAGTGGCAATATCTATATTAGTGACCAAGGTAATCATCGAATTCAAAAATGGGCACCTGGCGCTTCAACAGGCACAACAGTAGCAGGTGGAAATGGTGCAGGAAATGGTGCAGACCAATTCTACTTACCTTATACCGTTTTTGTTACTGCAAACGGTACTATTTATGTAAGTGACCAATCAAATCATCGCATTCAGAAATGGGCATCGGGCGCATCAACAGGCACTACAGTAGCTGGTGGAAACGGAGCAGGTGGTGGTGCTGACCAACTAAATTTTCCAGCAGGAATTTATGTTGACGGAAGTAATAATCTTTATGTTGCAGATAACCTCAATCATCGTGTTCAAAAATGGGCGCCTGGTGCATCAACAGGAACAACGGTTGCTGGTGGAAATGGACAAGGTGCAGCAGCTAATCAATTAAACATTGCATCAGGAGTTTATGTTGATGGTATTGGCAATGTTTATGTAACAGACTTAGGTAATTCACGCATTCAGAAATGGGCACCTGGGGCATCAACAGGCACAACTGTAGCTGGTGGTAATGGGAATGGAGCAGCAGCCAATCAATTAAGTAATGCTATGGGGTTGTTAGTAGATGGTTTCGGCAATATATTTATTGCAGACAATGGCAACAATCGGGTTCAGAAATGGACACCCGGTGCATTGTCCGGAATTACAATTGCAGGTGGAAATGGCCAAGGCGCATCTGCTAATCAATTGAGTTCTCCAAATGGAATTGATTTTGATCACAATGGCAATTTATACATAAGCGATTATGACAATCATCGCATTCAAAGGTGGGACGGTATTACAGGTATTAATGAAACTGAAACTACTTCCATCTCCATCTCCCCAAATCCTACCTCAGACATTATCACTATCAAAGGCATTACACAGCCTATGGTAGCTGTCTATAATCTTATGGGTCAAAAAGTAGTGGCTTCACAAGGCAGTAATGAGGTGAGTCTTGCGCAGCTTCCTGCGGGTATGTACTTGTTACAGGTTTTCAACAAGGACATGGAGTTGGTGAAAAGCGAGAAGGTCATTAAAGAATAATGTTTGCGTGTTTTTGTGTTTGCGTGTTTTCGAAAAACTAAAGACACAAAACAACAAAAAGACAACACTAATCAAGCCACAAGACTTACTCCGCAGAAACAAATGAGGCGTTTCTGCTTATTATATATTACCTTTGTGCCAACTTATAAAAAGTTCTTAATTAAATGATTTTATTTTCGAGCCTCTCCCTTAGAGAGGAATTGACTCGTGCCGTAGCCGATATGGGGTTTGAGACTCCGACGCCTATTCAACAAAAAGTAATTCCACATCTTTTATCTCAACCTTCTGACATAATTGGTTTGGCACAAACAGGCACTGGTAAAACCGCTGCCTTTGGACTGCCGCTACTGCACCACATGGACACCTCACGCAAAGACGTGCAGGCTCTTGTGCTTTCGCCTACACGTGAATTGTGTATGCAAACGCAAGAAGAATTTATAAAATACAGTGCACACATGCGTGGACTGAAAACCACTGCCGTTTATGGCGGTGTGCCAATCAGTGGACAAATGCGTGAACTGAAAGCACATCCGCAAGTGGTGGTTGCTACTCCCGGTCGTTTAATTGACCTTTTGGAGCGCAAAGCATTATCATTGGAGCATGTTAAGTATGTAGTGCTTGACGAGGCCGATGAAATGCTGAACATGGGTTTCAGAGAAGACATTGACTTTATTCTGAAGAATACCATTGCTCGTGAATTTACTTGGTTGTTTTCTGCTACTATGAGTAATGAAGTGCGTGGCATTGCCAAGCGCTTTATGAAAGAGTGGAAAGAGTTTTCAGTTTCTGTTGCCAACTCTACCAACGAAAATATTGACCACCAATATTTTGTTACCAATCGTCATCAACGTTTTGAATCGTTGCAGCGTTTGCTCGATTTTGCGCCTGGTATCTACGGTATCATCTTCGTACGTACCAAACAAGATTGTCAAGAAATAGCGGAGAAGTTGATGAAGCAAGGCTACCATGTGAGTCCGCTTCATGGAGATATGGACCAAAAAATGCGCACCAAAGTTATGGAGCGTTTCAAAGCCAAAAACTTACAAGCAATAGTAGCTACTGATGTAGCAGCGCGTGGTATTGATGTCAACGACATTACGCACGTTATCAACTATGAATTGCCTGATGACCCCGAAGTGTACACACACCGTAGTGGAAGAACTGCGCGTGCAGGTAAGAAGGGAATTTGCATGAGCATTGTTACACCTAAAGAAATTTATAGCATTCGCCAAATTGAAAAACTGGTGAAGCAACGTTTCAATCGTTCGGATATTCCGGATGGGGCAGAAGTGGTACGTAAAAAACTGTTTTATTATTTAGAGCAAATAGAAACAGCGAAACCACAAAAGCATTTTGCAGAAGTTTACTTGCAATCTATCCACGATCGTTTTGAAGACATGGATAAAGATGAGCTGATTAAACGCCTTATTTGGTTGCAACTAAAAGATACGATTGATGTGTATCAAGATGCGGAAGACTTGAATGCAGGTTATGACCAACAAGCCCCGAGAGGCGGCGCAGGTGATAATAGCGTTCGATTGTTCATGAATCTAGGTATCAAAGACGGGATTGACTCCAACGATAAACTTATCAAGTTCATTACCGAATCTACGGATATTGAAGCAAACATGATTTCTCGCCTTACTGTGCGTGATTTAAGTTCATTCTTTAATGTGCCTAAGACAGCTGCTGAATTTATTCGTGAATCTCTTTCTTCAAAGAAATTTAAAGGAAGAAAAATAAGAATTGATGATGCTGAACAACGCAGCGGCGACAGTCGTGGTGGCAGCGGTGGCGGAAGAAAATATGAAGGAAGCCGTGGTGGTGGCAGCAGCGAAGGACGTTCTTCTTATGGAAGAAGGGCAGAAGGCGGCAGTAAATCTTACTTTGATAGCGACCCTAATCGCCAAGAAGGAAGTTACCGTGGTGGTGCACCCAAAGAACGTTATAGTGGCAATACTTCCACCTTTAAACGCCAAAGCCCAAGTGGCGATAGAGGCAGAAAGAGGGATTAGTTCTGACGATAATTGAATATTAAAGATGTCCGGCAAAGCCTATTAACTTTGCCGGATTTTTTTATGCCATTTGAACATTAACAATGTAGATGAAGCTCTGTCTTGAGTTTAAAAATTATTTCGAGCAATTATTCTCAAAAAAAACTTAACACAGTTTTTTTTTATAAGCTAATTCATACACTCTACTTTTACAATCCAATATTCTTAGGATGAAATTTAAGCTTTGGTTACTTCCATTTTCAGTGAGCCTTTTATTTTTATTGTCGTGTTCAAGAGAACATCTTATTCTTGTCGATACTCAAAAAATAGCTCCCACTAATAACGATTTGATGTTTCGATTTTATGATTCAAAAACTAACATACGTTATGATTTTCGGAATGATGACAGCATGCTTTATGTGATTTTAGAAACAGATAATCGTGCGGCACAAGCTCGTATCCTGAGAAAAGGAGTGAAGATTTATTTGAGCCCAACATCAAAAATTGATGAAACCCATTATTTGCTTTATCCTTCTTCTTTCAATGAGCCTAATCGTTCTCCTCAAGATAGAACTCGCGAAATTGAATCAGAAGATCCAAATGTAAGAAGAGAGAGAAAAGATGTAATGCGACAAAGAACTTTAGCCAATATTAGCAAACAAGTGGTTGTGGTTAGTAATAGTATGCAGCAATCGGTTATATTAGGCAATGAAAATATCAGTGGGTATGACTATTACATTGACATAGACCCACAAGGCTTTCTTCATTATGAGGCAAGAATTTCTTATAAAAACCTTCAAATAGCTTCAATTGATAAATCAACGGTTGTAGGTATAAAAATAGATGCGATTGAAATGCCTCAAGGTAATGGCGGCAATTATGGAGGTGGTAGAATGAGTGGAGGTATGAACATGGGTGGAATGGGTGGAGGCGGCATGAGAATGGGAGGAGGATCAATGGGTATGGGTGGTAGAGGAATGGGAGCTGGAGGAAGAATGGGTGGCGGTATGAGATCGGAAGGTAGTAGCGGCAATCATTGGAATTCGGAGGCGAGTACTGAAAAAATAAATTGGTGGTATAAACTCATGATTAAATAACCAAATAGCAACTTTCCCAAATTCCCACTAAACTTATTAAAGCCCATTGAGTCAGAAACAGGTGAATTTCTATTATTCTAAAAGAAGTATTTTCCATTTCTTTTCAATTTTATGTCTTTGCTTATTCATCATTGATTTTCCATTATTGGTAATTGCTCAACAATTGGAAGGGCAGCCACTTGAGCCTAATCGCCAACTCGATGTAATGGATCTCTATCAAAAGAAGCATTTATCGAATAATGAAAAGCAGAAGCCGGTAAAGGAACATCACAATCATTTTTCGATTATTGGTGCGCCGGGATATTCTTTACAAACTGGATTTGCTGGAGTTATAGGATTTAATTGGGAGGTGGATGGTTTTAAAGATGGTATTACACGCCCCTCTCTTTTCAATACAAATATTACCTATTCTCAGTATCAACAAGTAATGCTTCCCTTGCAAACTAGCATTTGGACGAAGAATAACAAGTATAACATCTTAGGCGACTATCGTTATCTCGCCTATCCTTCAAGTATCTTTGGGCTAGGCGGAAGAACAGATCCCAACAAAGGTCTTACCATCAACTTCAACTCCATAAAATTTCATCAATCAATTCTTCGTCGAATTACACCTAATTTTTATGCTGGCCTTGGATTCTATTTCGATTATTTTTGGAACATAAAGGCTATAGACCCACACTCTAAGCAAGTGGACCAACAATTTCAAAAAGAATTAGGTAATAAAGAGTTTTCTATTGGTCCCGCCTTTCGTGCACTTTACGACACACGGGATAATCCTATTAACAGTCACAGTGGGTTCTATCTCAATTTTGTTTACCATCCTTCTCCTCACATTTTGGGAAGCGATAGTAGTTATCAATCGGTATTGGTTGATATACGAAATTATGTGCCTTTCCCTGAAGGTTCCAAAAATACACTCGCATTTTGGATGATGGATTGGTTGTCACAATCAGGTCGCCCGCCTTACTTGCTATTATCAAGTACAGGATGGGATGAAACCTACAACACAGGAAGAGGATATATTCAAGGGCGTTTTAGAGGTAAAAACATGGTGTATTTTGAAAGCGAATATCGTTTTGGAATTACTAATAATGGATTATTGGGAGGCGTATTGTTTGCGAACATGCAAAGTTTTTCTAGCGATATTTCTTATCAATACAGCAATGTTTTCCCGGGATATGGTTTGGGGTTGCGTGTTAAAATCAATAAATTTTCTAAGACCAATATTTGTATTGACTATGGTTTTGGTAACAATAATTCCCAAGGGTTCTTTATCAATCTTGGTGAGGTTTTTTAAATAAAAAGGTTTGAAACTTTCTACATCAAAGCATAAATTTCATGCCCCTTGCAAACCTCTAAAGACGTGAAATTATTCTTGGAATCTATTTCCTTGGTACTTCTTTAGTAAAAGTTTTCCCTTAAGACGTTTCCCCATTTGCTTCTAAAAAAGTCTTCTTAAATGCCATTAAAGCTTTAAATTTTAGGCTAAAGCTTTTTTCGTCTTATAGTGATATCGTGAAAATAATGCTGTGAAAGGTGAGTTATTGTTATCGAATTACAGAAAATGCTCTGCTCACCATCAAAACTCAAACATCATCCCAATAGAAGGGAGCACAGTTCCCGTTTCATTTTTGATGGTTTTCATTAAATACTTGGAGGTATTTTGAGGATCTTCTACGGGTTTATTATTGGCATCGATGACTGTGGTTAGGTAAGGTTGCAGGGTTGTTTTATGTCCGTAGAGGTTTTGAATGTCGATGTAAACATCTAAGGTCTTGCTACCAAAATAAAACTTCTTATCTACCCGAATATCTAATTGATGAGATACATCGAGGCGCAGGGTATTGATTTGGGTATAGTCATAAACGCCTTGGTGAGACACATTCCACACTGCTTTAAGGGCAGATGCATTGTAGTCGTAAGGCGTATAAGGGGCGCCACTGAGGTATCTGAACTTCATGCCGAACTCCCAATGCTTGCGAAACTGACGACCGGCAGTCATGGTAAGAATATGTCGGTTATCCCAAGAAGAAACGGTGTAGTTATTGCCCAAATTGGTAAACTCGCTGCGAGAATAGGTATAAGACACAATGCCATACCATCCTTTTTTTAGGGTTCGCTGTGCAAAAAACTCCAAACCATAACTTCTTCCTTCTGACACTGAGCGCACAGGGGCATTACCAATGACCCCAAAGTCGGAACCGAGATTTGCAAGAGATACTTGTTGTTGCATCAAGAAAGGATAGTGACTGTATTTCTTGTAAAAGCTTTCGATAGAAATCTTCGTGTTTTGGTCGGGCAAGAATTCAAAACCACCCACCACATGATTGCATTGAATGTAGCGCACCTCATTGTCTTTGTTCAATAAATTGCCATTCACGTCCCGATAGCCAAGCACAGTGTAGGCAGGGAGTTGGTAGTAAATACCTGTATTGAAATTAGCAGTTAATTGATTACTGATGCAATAAGAAGCGGAGAACCTTGGCGAGAGTTGTTGCAAAGGGTTACTCATTTCCTTTGAATAATTGTTGATGTCGGTGCGGATGCCTGCAGAAAGCACCAATCGCTCCTTCAATACTGATTTGCTTAATTGTGCAAATGCACCTGCCTTGTGCATTCCTAAACGAGAAGCATAATTGAACTCAGTAATGCCTGTTGGAATATAGGTTTTGTTGTAAGTGCTCGTGGTGTATAATACATAATCATACTGTGCGCCATAACTTAGCTTAAAGCCATTGATTCTTTGTTGGTATTCGATGCGCAGTTTGTTTTCCGATTCTTGAGATTGATAATCGAGCAATAAACCCACAGGATTTGAGGTGATATTATTTTGGTATTTCTTGGAGGTGTTGTTGAGCATGTTTCGGCTGAGGATAATATTCCTAAAGCCATTTTTCAAAGCATGGGTATATTTCACACCAAGGGTATAGTTCCATTGTTCGTTGGCGGGAATAAAGCCAAGGATATAATTGTTGCGGTCAATAATCGTGCTGTCGGTTACTCCATCATTCACTTTGGTATTGAGTTGAAACTGATCGATAGCGGCTAGCCCAATCAAGGTGAGAGTATTCTTACTATCAATGCGGTAATAGATTTTAAACTGAGCATCATTATAAGTAGGCAAG
Organism: uncultured Bacteroidota bacterium; assembly: GCA_903853805.1. Classification (GTDB taxonomy): domain Bacteria; phylum Bacteroidota; class Bacteroidia; order Chitinophagales; family Chitinophagaceae; genus JAFIGV01. The sequence goes on along the minus strand of CAINUN010000078.1, from coordinate 45,909 downwards.
AAAGGAAGCTTGAGTGCAGAAAACAAAAACTGTAAGTAGGAACGACGAATAGAAAAAATAAAATCGCTTTTCTTATTCAAAGGACCATCCATTGTCAAACCAATATCACTCGATCCCAACATAAGGTTGGTGACAAGGCGGTCGGGATTGCCATTCTTCTGTTTAAACTCCAATACCGAACTTAGGCTATTGCCTCTTGAAGCTGGGAAAGCACCGGAATAAAACTCCACTTGATTGATAAAGTTGACGTTGATCATTCCCACCGGTCCGCCACTCGAGCCTTGTGTAGCAAAGTGATTGATATTGGGTGTTTCAATGCCATCCAAGTAAAAACGATTTTCATTGGGTGCGCCCCCACGAATGATGATATCGTTTCTAAAAGAAACCGTAGATGCCACCCCAGGAAAAGATTGCAACACCTTTGAAATATCTCTATTGCCACCCGGATTGCGCATAATTTCCGAACTGCGAATACTAAACTTAGATAATGGCGACTCTTCTATCTTCTCAAACCTTTTGGCGGCAATGTTCACCTCTTTTAGTTGAATTTGTTCTTGACTTAATTCAAAATTGACTTCAGATGTTTTGGTTGTATTTACACTTACTTCAGAAATGGTCTGAGTTTCATATCCCTTTGATGAAATTGTAATGTTGTATACGCCTGGTTTTATATTGGTAATCATAAACTTACCTATACTATCGGAAGTTACGCCCATGTTTGTCCCTTGCAATATTACCGTTGCAGAAGGTATAGGAACAGAACTGTATGCATCGGTAACCAAGCCCTGAATTTTACCTAATTGTCCAAAACAAGTAGTTGTAATTAAAAATGTTGTGATAACAGTAAGCAGAATTTTGTTCATAAAAGGCTAATGTTAATTGGGTATTGAATAATGATTCTAATTAAATGTTTCTTTTAGTTTTTGAAATCTAAATGCAAATATCTCCTTCACTTTTTTATGGACAAACAGTTTTCCGGCAATCCATCCTAAGAAGGATAGACCAACATCATAATGCAGCATGTCTGTCATCAACACACCTCCGTCCTTGGCTTCAAAATGATGTTCATGATGCCAAATAGCATAAGGACCTTTGCGTTGCTCATCCACAAAATAGACATGTTCTTTGATGTGTGTTATTTCAGTTACCCAATGCACTGGAATTTGCAGCATCGGTTTCAGCGTGTACGCGATCATCAGTCCTTCATACATTTTTTCAGGTACATCAGTCAAGATGTGGAAGTCTAATTCTTTGGGCGTTACTGCATTCAAGTTGTTAGGTGTAGCAAAAAAATCCCAAGCCTTTTCTAGACTAATGGGTAAGAATTGTTGTTGAATAATTGTTTGTAGCATAAAGTGGGGGATAATTTTATTGTTTGGATGTTGAAGGCGTCAAACAACGTTCATATATAAAGACGTTGAGCAACAAGAGTAAAAAGCCATACACAAAATCTTCAACAGGAATGGTAAGTACCCGCCAATGAAGATTTTCGACATTGTTATACCACACTACCGGCGCCGATAAGCCTGTACCCGTTAGGATGCCATTACAAACAAAGAAAGGAAGGAGCAATACCATGTATATAAGGAGGAAGCGAACTAACCGAAACTTGGTGAACATTAGTAAAAAGAGCAAAACAAACCCACAAGCAATAGAAGTTGAAGCCGTGTACCATAATTCATGAAACCAAAACCCTGTTAGGGAAAGCCCCAAGCTTAAAAATAGCAACAGTTTCCTATAGCTTTCATCCTTAGGAAAAGAGGCAATAAACAGCGTTAAACAATGAAAGGTAAAAACAGAGGCATAAGGAATACAAAAGAAAAACAACCACTCCTCAAGGGGTAATGCTCCCCAATAATAGCCCATTACATAATCGGGATTGAAACCCCAAACTCCTATTTGCGTAAAGTAATGATCGGCAAGCAAAAAGGGAACAGCAGTAAGTGCATTGGCAATAATAAACGCACGCCAATGACGATAAAATAAAATACGCGGATGAAAGCTGAACAAAAAAGGAATCAGCAAAGCGCCAAGGTCAACAGCTAAATAGAGGAAATGTTTCACCGCTTATGACTTCTTGCTTGCTTTAGCTTCTTTGAAATATTTCATAGGCACCCAAAGCATACCAAAACATTCACCGTCTTCTTTGCCTAAATGTTTGTGGTGCATTTTATGTGCCTTTCGCACAGCACGGAGATAAATGTTGTTAGTTTGTTTTAAAACAGGCAGTCTTTGATGAATGAAGAGGTCGTGTACAAAGAAATACGCCATACCATAAACCGCAATGCCAGTACCCATCCAAAAACGAACATCAAAATGATGCAGACTACCTAATAACATAAGCAGTATACCGGGCAGTGCAAAAATGAGAAAGAAGAAATCATTCTTTTCCCAAAAACCAAAATGATCTTTGTAATGATGATCGTCGTGTAAGAACCAAAGTAGACCATGCATCACATATTTGTGTGTAAGCCAAGCAACGGCTTCCATGAGTAGAAACGAAAGTAGAAAAGCAAGAGCATTAATAAGAAACGTCATGATGAAATTGTTGCAAATTGTGTTTGATTGTTTTCAAAAAAATTCAACACTTTATCAAGGATAATTTTAAACCATTCAGTGTAAAGAGCACTGTTTTCAGCAACATCTTGTTGCAGCTTGTTGATGCTCATATATTGATAGGCTGCTACTTCATCCTTATTAGGTTGAGGCATTTGATCTGTTGTAGCAAAAAATACATGGTCGAGTTCATGCTCAATTAGTCCGTTCCCAACCGCAGCTTTATAAATGAAATGAAATCCATAGGTAAGCGGAGACTGCATGCCCATTTCTTCTCCCAGTCTTTTCAATGCAGCAGCAGCAGTATTGTCCAATTCAGGCGATGGATGTCCGCAACAAGCATTCGTCCACAAACCCCCGGAATGATATTTATGAAAAGCTCTTTGTTGCAAAAGCATTTCTCCTTTAGTGTTGAAAATGAAAACAGAAAAAGCACGGTGGAGTTGAGGGTGTAGATGCACCGCTAGTTTTTCCATGGTGCCAATAGCTTCATCTTGTTCGTTCACAAGTATTACTTCTTGAATCATGCAATTGCTTCTTTATAAACTTTTAGCGCCCTATCGCGGGCAAAACTATGATCAATGATCGGTTGAGTATAATTGCCCCTTGCCATTTCAGGCAACCAACGGCGAAGATAAAGATGTTCCGGGTCGAACTTTTTCACTTGTTCATCAGGATTGAATATGCGGAAATAGGGTGCTGCATCGCAGCCACATCCTGCTGCCCATTGCCAGTTGCCATTGTTAACTGCCAATTCAAAGTCTAGGAGTTTTTCTGAAAAATAAGATTCGCCCCATCGCCAGTCAATCAACAAATGTTTGGTAAGAAAACTAGCCACCACCATGCGCACTCGGTTATGCATCCATCCAGTTTCATTCAGTTCACGCATTCCTGCATCCACCATTGGATAACCTGTTTTTCCCGCACACCATAAAGCAAAAGTTCCTTCATCATTGCGCCAAGGAATAGCATCATATTTTCTTTTGAAACTATTATTTACCACATGAGGAAACTGAAAGAGAATCATCATAAAAAACTCTCGCCATATCAATTCATTCAACCATTGCTCATTCCAACTGAATGCATGAGCAACCAACTTCCGGATGCTCACAGTTCCAAAGCGAAGATGAACACTGAGTTTAGTAGTGCCTTCAATTGATGGTATGTTTCGGCGGAGATGATAATTGCTAATTAATTCTTCGTTCAAAGTTGCAACAGCCACTCCCGAAGAAGCCTCTTCAAATCCCAGGTCTGTTAGTGTTGGGAAGGGTAGGGAAGGGGTTTGAAAAAAATGATCCGATAAAGCTTGGATGTCATAGGATTCAAGCTTAGTCATCGCCAATTTGCTTTTCCACACTTTTGAATAAGGTGTAAAAACAGTGTAAGGAGTATGGTCGGGTTTTAAGATTTCATGCTTCTCAAAAATTACTTGGTCTTTAAAGCGATGAAACTCAATGCCTCTTTGATGAAACCATTTAGCTAGGTCATCATCGCGCTGAAGGGCATAGGGCTCATAGTCTTCATTCGTAAAAACAGCAGTTACTTCATACTCTTCTATAATGCGTTCAAAGGCTTGTTGAGGAGTATCGTGTATTGTTAGTAAGGAACTATTCCAGCCTGTCAATTGTTGTTGAAGAGCAATCAAGGTTTCATGAATAAAAGCAACTCTTCTATCTTGCTTGTTATCTAACTTGTTGAGAATGTTCTTGTCAAAAATAAAAACAGGCAAGACATTGTTGTTTTTTTTCATTGCCTGATACAAGCCATGATTATCGGTTAGTCGAAGATCTCTTCGAAACCAAAAAATTGTAACTTTATGTTGAGGAAGCAATGTCAATTTATTGGGCTGTTTGTTGAATGAATCGTTGGATGCGTAGGTATAAATCTTGGTCGTTTTCTTGGTTTGATTTCAAGTAATTCATCAATAATTTTTTGTCTTCTTTTTCATGTTGATGATAACTTAAAAAAAAAGGAAGTTGCGTCTGCACCGCATACCGAAGCCACCTGAGTTCCGTATTTTTAGGGTCAATCTTTACCGCATCTTCCATCAAGGTTTTACCCTTTAGAAAGTACTGCCATTTTTCATAAGGATTCAAAACATAGCGGCATTGTAAGAAATAGGATAATGATTGATAGCCTTTCAACAATGGGGTAATTTCCTGTGCTTTTATTTGATGAATGCGTTGACTGAATTCATGAAAACCACCCTTATCCTTAGCAGCCAATGTAAACGACTCTCGAAGCGTCTTTACAGACTGACCATAAACCGAAGCAATCATTAAAAAGGATACCAAAAGAAGACCTAGCAATCTCATAATAAATTCAATTGGTGACGTAAATAGGAATTAAACAACAAGCCTATTTTTTGAATGTTCGGAATTCTAATTCTCATTTGCATTACTTGTTCAGGGTCGGTTTCTCTTATTTTCGAAAACAAACGCATGTAATAAACATAAGCAACATAAACACCGAGACGAGAAGAGGAGGGTAGTTTCTTTATACCGTCCAAAGCAACTTTAAAATCTTCGGCAATTTCTTTTTCGATACATAGCTTTTGAGTGATGTCAAATTGATCTAAATTCACATTGGGAAAATATGCCCTTCCTAATTCTTTGTAGTCTTGTTTCAGGTCTCTTAAGAAATTAATTTTCTGAAAGGCAGCACCCAATCTCATGGCAAAAGGTTTCAGTTCTTCATAAAGTCCGCGGTTGTTTTCAGTAAACACACGAAGACACATCAGTCCCACAACCTCAGCAGAACCAAGTATATATTCTTGGTAAGCATGGTCATTGTAAAACTGTTTGTGTAAATCCATTTTCATGCTGCGCAGGAATGAATCAATCAATTCCTGTTCAATACCATATTCATGAACTACTCCCTGAAAACTATTAAGAATTGGGTTAAGGCTAATTTGGTCTTGAATGGCTTGTAGCGTGTCTTTTTCAAAGGAGGCAAGTAACTCCTCTTTCTTGTAATTGTGAAAACTATCCACAATCTCATCTGCCAATCTCACAAACCCGTAAATGCCATAAATGGGATTGTGAAATTTGCGAGAAAGGAATTTAATGCCTAAAGAAAAACTTGTGCTGTAAGTAGTGGTGGTAAGCTTACTCGTTGCAAGCGATACCTTGTCATAAAGTGCTTTCATTGCTTTTGTTTTAAGTGGTTGATTAGTTCGTGCGAAGCTATTTGTGCAGATATCAATGCAGGTGGCACGCCCGGACCGGGCACTGTGAGTTGTCCTGCATAAAAAAGGTTGGGTAGTTTTTTGTTTTTAAGGCTCGGTTTTAACACAGCGGTTTGTCTAAGGGTATTAGCAAGCCCATAAGCATTGCCTTTAAATGCATTATAGTCAGCGGTAAAATCATTCACGCAATAACTTTTGCAGTAAATAATGTGGTCTTTTATTTTTTCTTCGGTTACTCTTTCCATTCTTTCCATCAGCATGTGGTAATAATAATTACGCATGCCATCATTGTCTTCCAATCCTGCAGCTATAGGCATTAGGACAAATAGGTTTTCATTGCCTGTTGGTGCCACCGAGTCATCTGTTCTTGATGGGCAACAAACATAAAAGAGTGGTTTATTAGGGTTTTGTTTGGTTTCGTAAATCTCTTTAGCATGTTGTTCAAAATCTTCATCAAAAAACAAATTATGATGTTGCAAAGAGTCTAGTTTTTTGTTGACACCTATATAGAATATCAAGGCTGAAGGTGCCATTGTTCTATTTTGCCAATAAGGTTCGCTATAATTCCTCCATTCAGGTGCTAATAATGTCTGTTCGGTATGATGATAATCGGAACTTGCTACAACAGCATCGGCAGCATAAAAATGATGATTGGCTCTTACTCCTGTCACCTTGTTATGTTCCACACAAATTTCTTCTGCCGGACAATTCATCGCAAACTGCACACCTAAAGATTTTGCTAAGGTTTCCATGCCCGCCACAATCTTTTTCATTCCACCCATCGGATACCAAGTTCCCAAGGAGAGTCCTGCATAGTTCATCATACTATACAATGCAGGCGTATGCCTAGGTTGAGCGCCCAAAAACAAAACCGGAAACTCCAACAGACTGAGTAGTTTAGGGTGTTTGAAATATTTCCTTACATACTTGCTGAAAGGTTGTAAAAGATGCAGTCGAAAAAATGCGGTGATGATTCTTTTATCCAAATACTCCATCCAAGAATAGGAGCGTTTAAATACCAAATCGCACATGCTGACTTCGTACTTGTATTTGGCTTCCGCAAGAAATTTTCTCAATTGCAATCCACTTCCAGGTTCCATTGTTTCAAATATCTTTTCTAAAGCTTCAGGATTGGTAGGGATATCTATTTTATCATTCTTGCCATAATAAATAGAGAATGAAGGTTCTAATAAGTGGAGTTGGTAATAGTCTGAAACTTTTTTGTCAAAAAAACCAAAGAATTGCTCAAATACATCGGGCATCCAATACCAACTTGGACCCATATCAAACATAAATCCATCCGCCTCGTAGCTTCTTGCTCTGCCGCCTACTTCATTGTTTTTCTCTATTACAGTTACCTGAATACCTTCTTTAGCAAGACAACAAGCAGTAGCCAAACCAGCAAACCCAGAACCAATAACCACTACTTTTTTGTTGTTCATTTTTGTTTAATCATTTTTGTTTTTTGTTGAACAGTTTTGTAGTAAGAATTTCATTTAAGCTATTAACATCTTGCAGGTATTGCATTGTAGTTGGAAGCTTAAGGGATTGTATTAAAGTTGGATTCCCACTTATAAAAGTTTTAATAGAGGGAAGCTCTTTGTTTAGTACTTGTATTTGCTTTTTAATTTCTAGTTTATCTTTCACGGAAACAGCAAACATGCATATATGCGTTGCCTCAGTAGCCATTGCTACTTTTATTACATTTTCTACAGGTACACTCTGTCCTAAATAAATCGTTTTTCGTCCTGTAGAACGAATAATATAGTTGGCTAACAACAATCCTAATTCATGTAATTCCCCAACTGGTAAAAACAAAATCCATTTTTCATTGCTGTTAGTTTTGTGAATCAAAGTATCCGTTGCAGACAATATTTTTTGACGAACTAATGCAGAGATAAAATGCTCTTGAGCGGGCATCACAGCGCCTGTAATCCATAAAATGCCTATGTTTTCTAGGACAGGATAAATGACTTTGGTAATGGTTTCCGTTAAACCATGTCTTAATAATACCAAGGAAAACACCTTGTTAAAAGTTTCTTCATCAAAATCGGTAAGCGCAGTCAACAAACTTTTACGAGCAGCTTCAATCGAATGGTCTGTTTCTTCCTCTTGATGCATTTGTTGAAGCATGTATTCATCTAGTTCATCATTGCTGAGTTGGGTGATGGCAGAAACTTTTAAGCCTTGTTGCAGTAGTGCGGCTATTTTCAATATCTTTTTTAAGTCCTCATTGCTATAATATCTGATGTTAGTATCAGTACGTTTTGGTTGAAACATGCCATGCCTTTTCTCCCAAATTCGGATTGTATGTGCTTTGATTCCTGTGAGGTTTTCTAACTCTCTTATTGAATAGCCGCTTTTCAATTTGTTTAATCTTTTGAATACAAAGCTAAACAAAATCGAATAATGGACTATCATTTATTTCAACATGGAGATAGAGACTAGTTGATACAGTTAAAGATGATACTTATGGCTTATTCAGCGTTATATGATTTCATTATGGTGTCTAAGTGATTAATGATGAAGTGCTCAATAATACTATCCTACCTTAGACGATTAATTATCACTCCCCAAAAATTAGAAGGCTCCTTATGAATTTTTTGAAAAAACAATTTTCGCTTATGGCAATTATCATCAGCATGCTATCACTCGTTGCATCAGCACAGAGCAACAAAAACAAAAAGATTGTTGGAGAAGAAATTGCCTACACAAGCAACGGCATAACTTTGAAAGGATATGTAGCCTATGATGCTAACCAAAAAGGGAAAAGACCCGCTATTGTTATAGTGCCTGAGTGGTGGGGTAATAATGATTATGCCAAAATGAGAGCAAGAATGTTGGCTGAGTTAGGTTACATCGCACTTGCTGCCGATTATTATGGTGATGGTAAAATTGCCGACAACCCACAACAAGCACAAGAATATGCTACTCCCTTTTACAAAGACCCGAACTTAGGAATGGCACGCATGGAAGCTGCTGTTAATAAATTGAAAGAATATACTGCAACTAACCCTACCAAAATGGCTGCTATTGGCTATTGTTTTGGAGGAAGCATGGTGTTGAACGCCGCTAAAATGGGTGTTGGTTTCAAAGGTGTAGTCAGTTTTCATGGAGGATTGGCAACAGTACCTGCCGTTAAAGGTGTGGTGAAAGGAAAGATATTAGTGTGTCATGGTGCTGCAGATCAATTTGTGCCGGCAACAGATGTAGCCAATTTTAAAAATAACCTTGACACAACTGGCGTAGTTTATACGTTCATCAGCTACAAAGATGCAACCCACGCATTTACCAATCCTGCCGCAACAGAAAACGGAAAGAAATTTAAGTTGCCAATTGCTTACAATAAAGCAGCAGATAAAAAATCTTGGGCTGATATGATTGCCTTTTTCAAAACAATATTTTAAGTCAATTTCTTTTTTTTATTTAAAGTTTTTAATCAAGTTTTTGACAAGCAACATTCTAGTCTCAGACTGAAACCTGCGCAGGATGCTCAGTGTTGGGGATTTGTTCCTGTTCTTTTGTTTTCGGTTGTCAGGTTCGAATGCTTTTTTAATAACGGACTTGATTTGGAAACTCTACACACAGTTTGGGTTCTTGTTCATTTTCTTTTGTCGTCACCCTTCGACTACGCTCAAGACAGGCGACAGAAAAAGCCCAAAAAAAGACACCAAATCAACCCTTCGGCTGCGCTCATGGAACAGCATGATTTGGTTGGCTCACACACCCATCGCGTTGGAGCAACTTTCTCCATATAAGTCATAACACTACCGTCAAAAACATAATTATCAAGGCAACGCTTGAGTTCTCCATTTGAGGGATGTTCATATTAGGGGATTTAGTTGATAGTTGGTGGTTGATATATATTATGGTTTTTGGAATTGTGGTTTTAAGATAGTCTAAGCATGATTGGTAATACCTGCGCAGCATGCTTAAACAAGTGAGAGAGCAGACTTAATTGGTATTAAAAAACAAAAAAAAAGCTGCCTTACGGGGCAGCTTCAAAGTATTTCAGAAAGAGATTAATCTTATTGTTGCGTAGCAGTATACACTACATCAGTAGCATAAGTTCCTGCAGGGTATGCGAAACCAGGAGTAGCCTTATACTTTACAGAGAAAGTTTGGTTGCCACCATAAGTTGCGTTAGTAATTAAGTTAGCAGCAGTAGCTGACAAACTGTTATAAGCACTTGCAGAAAAACCAGAAGCGATAGATCCACCAGTTGCATTTGCACTTACTTCGATTCCAAGAACTGAAGCAGGCATTGTAGAAGTTGTAGTAACACCAGCGTTAGTAACACTGAAGTAAGCAGTAGAAGTTTTAACGGTTACACCAAAGTTTTTGTTAGAACGAACTTTGATTTCTTGAGCTCCGCTTTCAACACCATTTGCATAATCATTAACAGTAGTGAAAGGGATAGTTACTGTTCCACCAGTTGCAGAACCATTACCAGTGAACGTGATTTCAAGAGCATTTGATAAAGCCAATTGAACTGTTTGTGATGCAGTACCTGAAGCATTTGATTGAGCGAAAGAAGCAGAAGCGAAACCGAGGATTGCTGTAGCAGCGATGATAATTTTTTTCATTTTGTTTGTTTGTTTTTTGTTTGTTTAAAAATTGTTTTGTTTAAAAAAGTTTGTTTTTGTTAGCCACCGTATCGTTTCGAGTAAGTGGTTTGTTTTTGTTTGATGATGCAAAGATGCGGCGGGGTTTCACTTCCTGCAACACAATTCAAGGGCTTAACATGGGTTTTGTAAGCAGGTAACAAGTCGTTAAGAATTGAGTCCTCAAACGTTAGTCCTGCATAAGTCTGAAAAGAATAGCCATTGGGGGTAGTTTTAGATAATTGCAAATAGAGCAAATGCCACAACCTTGCCAATCCGATCATTTTAATGGCGCTCCTATTAATAGCCAATAGTGTATCATGCTCATAGAACAGGAGTCGAGAATATAAGTTGGCGGCATTGGTAATGCCAATTGAGCATGAATAATGCAGTGGTAAAGTTTAGACCCATAGATGCCATCACCTCTAAAATCAAAAGTTAAATAGCTTTTTAAAGCCGTTGTGTCTTCTAAATTGAGACCGCCAATTTGAGTTGCTATAGTGCTGTGGCAGGAATAACAGTTTTGTTTAATCATGGGTTGGATATTTTTATAGTAGCTGATATGCGTGCTGTCGCATACTGTTAGAGGTGAAATGGTATTTTTATTTGTGCATGAAGGAAATAGCAAAAACACAATTACTATTACGAAGGATGGAGTTAATTTATTGAAAAGACTAGCCATTATTTGCATAAACCTTTATGATGAAATTTGAAAAAAAACTGCCCCGACGAAACGGGGCAGTCAAAATAAAATTTATAGGGGCACTTTATTTAATCACTGTGATTTTTTGAGTGCTATTGTAGTTTTCAGAGTGTACATTGATCAAATAAACGCCAGCGTTTAGGTTAGTAAGGTCAATAGTGTTTTGATAAGCACCATTTACTTTCACATCATGAGCAATTGATTTCACCAAATTACCTGTAACATCCATCATCGTGATACTAATGGTTGCATTAGTTGCAGTAAATGAAATCATTGCAGATTGGCTAGCAGGATTTGGAAATACATTGAAGGTATTGATGTTTCCATCTGCAATTGTGTTGATAGTGTTAGTGCCAATAACATAATCGTAGTTAGTGTTCACTGGATCGAAATTACACCAGCCGTTCATCCAGTTGTCGTTGGTCGTTTGTGTTCCAGAGAAAGCACCGATGTAATTGGTACGAGTAAAGAATCCATCAGCCGCTTTATTGTTGGTAAAGTCAGGTGCGTTAGTAGGTACATTATAGTTCAAACCATTTCCTGTTGTGTCATAATTGATTGGCATCATTGGGTTGAAGGTGCGTGTGGTTCCGTTGAATGATTTAGTGCCATAAGCAATAGGAGAAGTACTTGTAGGAACTAGATTTGGATTAGCAAGATTGAATGGGCTTTGCAAACGAACACCAGTTTGTTCTGTAGCATAAACTGCATTCATAAAAGGAGTGTTTTTTAAGAAAGACCAAGGACCAGCAAAAAGAGTGAAAGGATTTCCTGTTGTTGTATCACCATTTGCATTTGTTGGGGTAAGGCTTCTTGCACCATTAATAACGTACATGATATCTTTCATGCTTGGAGTAGCATTTGTAGGTGTTCCACAAATAATGTTGTTGCGGAATTGCAACATTTCAGTACCAATGTTAGCAGCAGTAGAACCAAAAGCAGAAGAAGATTCATCAATCAATAAACCTGCAGGATATCCAACTACAACACTGTTTAAAAGACTTAATCCACTACCGCGACGAATATGAACGCCTGCAACAAATTGTGGGTCATAAGCAGTAGAAGTTGGGTTTACCAATGGACCAATTGCTGTAATGTTAGAGAAAATAGGTTTAGTGATTTGAGAGGTATCACCAGCTAATCCAGTTGCAGTACCTGTTTGGTAACTATCGCTTTCAAAAGCTTTAGATCCTGATTGGTCAGCAGCAAACGGATCGCGAATTAATGCACCAAACTGAACTTTACCATTATACCCATTGTCGGTATCAAAATCATCATCCCATCCACGGAAAGCAACTAAGTATTTGGCATTTACACTACCACCAAACCACTCATAACTATCATCGCCACTATAAGAAACTTGGATGTGGTTTAGCATAGTTCCATTACCTACAGAACAAAGTGTCAATCCATTGATTTCATTGTTTGGAGAAAAGGCTACGCCTGGAAATTCAATACGAACATAAGAAAGGCTTCCGCTATTGTCAGCAGGATTGGTGCCACCATACAATGAACGAGGTCCGCCTTCAACTTGTGCATGTCCGCCATTCCAATTGGTTGGTGCATTTCCACAAATAATGACACCTCCCCAGTCCCCATAAGAACGTTGTCCTACTGGTTGATTAGAAGTGAAAATGATTGGGAAATTCTTCGTGCCATTAGCATAAATTTTTGCGTCTCTTTCTATGATCAAAGAGCCTTTAGAGTTTTTATCTCCTTTGATGATAGTACCACTGTCAATGGTAAGTGTAGTGCCCGCTGTAACATATACATATCCCATCAGGAGATATTGTCTGTCATTAGTCCAGTGAGTGTTGGTAGAAATGCTGTCTTGCACATTTACTGTTTGGTAAGCAGCATGTGTAATTGAGGTTCCAATGCTGAGCATTGTGAAAAGCGAGAGTAGTGCTTTTTTCATTTTTATTGGTTGGTTTTAAAATTGACTGATTTAATAGTTGATTTAGAATTTGAGTTTGAAACCGATGCTGAGATACGTTCCTGAACGATAGTCTTTCCACATGAACTTTGATTCGGTTGGGTCTATTTTGTTATTGTTGTCAAAATCGTAAGCCATTGCAATTCTTGAGTTCAATAGATTTTGAACACCGATGCTGAAGAGGTAATGCTTGTTAAATGTCTTTTCGAAATTGAAGTCGAGCGAATGGAAGGGCAATTCATAAAGATTGGCAACAGGACCTAAGCCAAGAGAATAGATTCTTGGACCAAACACATTGTAAAGCAAAGAACCCCTTAAGCCTATAGCATCCTGCTGAAAGTAAGTGCCGAGGTTAATGGTATAAGGGGATTGTCCTTGCATCTTAGTGACAGGTGGGTCAGGGTAGATGTTATTCGTAGCTTCGTTGCCAATGGTCATTTCACTTTTTATGAGTGACACATTGCCTACTAGCGTGAAGTATTGAAATGCTTTTGTGTGAAAATATTCGTCGGCAAACAAGAGGTTCTTTCTGATTTCAGCTTCTACTCCATATACCTTCGCCGATTGGGTGTTGACAAAGGTGAAATCTTTATTGTCCCCACCTATTTCCAACACTTTTTGAATAGGGTCAATAAACGATTTGTAGAAAGCACCTATTTGAATAAGCTCGCCGTTTGAAGGATATAATTCCCAACGAACATCAAAGTTGTCAATCTTAGCTATCCGCAATGGTTTCCCTTGAGGGTTAAATAGGCTAGGGTAGAGCGCGCCATAGAGTCCTGCACGGTCTTCATTATCATAGAAATAGAAAGGTGCTTGTTCTCTAAATTCAGGACGATTTATGGTTTTGCCATAAGCAAAACGTACTAAACTCTTTTCGTTGAAATTGTAGGCAATGTTTACAGAAGGCAACAATATCTTGGCTGCTAAATCTATAGAGATAGGAGACCCACTTAAAGTATAAGAGTGTAAAGACTGCAAATTGATTTCATGACGAACGCCGCCTGAAATTTTTATTTTATCGCCAACAGGAAGCACTAGGGCAACATAAGTAGCAATTAGTTTGTTCTCTGCTGTATAACTATCTCCTTTGTTGGTTGACTCTGATATTTTAAATTGATTGGCGTCACCTACATTTTCAGGAGCAAATATTTCGTTGATTCCAAGTGTTTTGTAGCTAAAAGGAGTAGTTGTTTTGGCAGTATATCCAAACAGTCTTGCATCAAATGTTCGGTCTTTATACTCTATATAATTCCCAGCATTCAATTCAAACTTATAGTGCTTTAGTTCTAGTTTTTTATTGAGGTTGTGATTGAAGGAATAGACATGTTCCTGCAATTTTGCAAAGAATCTTCCTCCGCCATACACTGGGTCAACCTGAGTTGCTATTGCAGATGCCGCATACATGGAATCGGGCGTCGCATCACTGGCTTTATTGTATCTTATTCTTCTTAAGTCAGGTTGATCTTTAAGAAGATTGGTATAGCCTAAAGTCCAAGTATATTTGGTGTTATCGTCTTTAGAGGTGTGTGTGCCATTCAATTGACTGCTAAAAGTGGCAATGCTTTGATAACTCATGATGTAGTTACGTTCAGCAGTAAAACGATCGGCAGTATATGGGTCAGGTTGATAGTCTCTTATTATTACAGATGCTTTTCCATTTCTGTTGTAAATGTTCTTCCATTCAATTCTTGATTTACCAAAAGAAACTCCAGTATTTTCCATAATTGCTACTGAGTTTTTCTGAATGCTTTCTTGATCCTTATAACTGAAAGTTTGGGTATTGGTATCCGCTTGTTCAAAGTCTCGTCGAATAATTTGATTGTTGGTTACGGTGCTACTGTAATTCAACCCCAATACATTGCCTATTGTCAACCTCTTCCATGTTCCAACATTTGATTTCGTGAAACTGAAACGTAAATCAGGGGTTGCTGTTTTTTGAAAAATCTTCCAATTGTTATTGAAGGATTGGGTGATGATATTAATATTTCCTTCGTTGCCCTGAACTTTTGTGGGAACAAAAGAAGGTATCGCTCTTGTGCCGTCATCATAACCCAACCAATCTGTTTTTCCTTTTGGATTGTAGTTGAATGAACTGCCAGTTGTGTATTCTCTTATTGAAGTTTGAAAGCCAATGCTTGTTTGGTTTTTTTCAGGTATTGAGCTTGTATAAAGCTTCACCATACCTCCTGCAAAATCCCCCGGTAATTCAGGACTCGGTGTTTTGTAAATTAAGATGCGGTCAATCTGTCCACTAGGAATCAAGTCAAATGAAAATGACTTTTTGTCCATTTCTGCCGAAGGCGCACCTGCATCATTCAACCATGTGGTGTTGTAACGGTCATATAAACCACGCACCATAATAAAGCGGTCTTCAAGAATGGTAACTCCCGGAATTCTTTTCACTACATCTGCTGCATTTCGGTCTTGTGTTTTGGCAATTTGCATGGCACTTATGCCGCTCACTATTTGATTTGCCTGATGCATTTCAAGCAATACTGCATTCTCAGTATGTGTTAGTTTTTTCGACTTAATAGTTACTTCTTTTAAGTTCGTTTTTTCTCCATTGTCGGGCTTCAGTTCTATATTAATGGTTTTGGTCTCGTCTTCTTTCAATGATATTTTTACAGTTTCCGTCTTAAATGAAATATAGGATGCCACCAATTCGTAAAGACCTTCTTTCACTTCAATCAATTGAAACAAGCCAGTAGCATCCGTCGCAGCACCCAAGCTTGAGCCCGAAAGATGAACAATGACACCTTCTAAAGGTTGGTGGGTTTCAGCATCAACCACCTTGCCGGTAATGGTTGCAGCATTAATAGCTGTAAATGGAATGCAAAGGAATAATAGCAGTGTAAAAATGTAGCGCACGGTCAAAATCGGTAGGTTGATTTATAAGTGCAAAACTCCTTAGCCCATGTTAATAGAATATGGCCGTGGCGTTATGTAATGATTACCGAAAAGTTGGGTTATTGTTTGTTTATTGTTTGGAAATAGTTACCAAGTCGCCTCTCCAGAGGAGGAGATTTTCATTGGCTAATTAGTTCAGTCTAGTGCACACTTGCAAGCAAAATTTCAGTCTCAGACTGAAACTTAAGTAGGATGCTCAATGCTGGAAAATTGGTTCCTGTTCTTTTACCGGCACAAAAGAAAATGAACCCAAAAAAAGGACAACATAGACCAATTCGTAAATGATTTGTTCACAATTCTTTCATTTTTCAATAATGTTTTTGAAACATTGAGTCCCTCATTTTACTGCATTTTTGCTTTTACAAGCGGTTACTCAAGATTATTATTAAACCCTGTTACTATTGAAAACTAAGTATGAGTAGTAATTATGAGGAATCTGTTGTACATGCCTTTTATTCTTAAGTTTAACTTACCCTGTTTCCTTAAAGTAAACTGATTTTGTACAGCAGATTCTTTATTTTTAGTAACACCTTTTTTCCCTTATTGAGCAAAAAAAGTGCAGATCAAATTTGACCTGCACTTTTTTTGTTTAATGTTTAACTGTTGCTTTTATTTGATAGAAATATAGCCTATTTCTTCTACAATTTTCTGACCTTTAGAAGAAACTACAAAAGTTACAAATGGTTTCACTTTTTTCTCCGATGCTGCAGCGTAGATATAATATAATGGACGAGATATTGGATATGATTTGTTCTTTGCATTAGCGATGCTAGGTTTGATAAATTTTTGCTCATCAAAAGAAACAGCAATTGGTTTAATGTTTTTATTTAGATAAGCCAATCCTACATATCCAATTGCACCTTTTGTTTGACTTATTGATTGAACAATAGCTCCGGTAGCTGGAGCACTCAGCACTTCTGAACCATAATTCTTTTTGCTCATTACATGTTCTTTCATGAATTCATAAGTGCCAGAACTACTTTCTCTTGAATAAGGGATTATTTTTTCATCGGCACCACCTACTTCTTTCCAATTGGTAATTTTTCCTGTAAAAATGCCTTCTAATTGTTCACGTGTCAATTGATTAATTTTGTTTTTAGGATTTATCACAATAGCAAGTGCATCATAAGCAATGATCACTTGTTTTATTTTCTTATCAACAAGTTTCATTTTTTCTTCAATCTTTAAATCTCTCGATGACATGGCGATATCTGTTGTACCATCAATAAGGCTTGTGATGCCAACGCCAGAACCACCACCAACAACTGAAATGGATGCATCCGCATTTGTTTTCATAAAAACTTCAGCTTCTTTTTGTGCTAAAGGCAATACGGTGTCGCTTCCTTTTAAAATGATATCATTTTTGGGCATTGCAAAAGCAAACAATATGATACTTACTAAGCTTATGGAAAGAATTCTTTTCATTTTTTATCGATTATTTTTTGAATCAACAAAGTTGAAGTAGAACAACTACTAGTAAGTTAAGTAATGTTTAAGAGATTGGTAATTCGATTCCTTTTTAATTTCAACAACTACTTTAAGCGAAGTAATTGATAAACATAACTTAACGTTGAATTGTACCCATTTACTAATTTTGTTTCAAATTACAATCAAACACCTTAAAGGTAACAATTTAGTAACATTATTAATTTTCAAAAACATGAACAAGATAATTAAGTCAGCAAAAGAAATTGTGGAAATAGTTTCAACCAAAAAACAAGTTAATCCTTATGATAAAAATTTTAGGGCTGCTGCTGCTATTCTAAAATCTTTGGAACTTGTTGCACAAACAAAAACACAAATAAAAGCCTTGAAAAAGGATCTGAAAGAAAAGAAAAATATTGTAGAGATTGAGAAATTAAACCTCTCCAATTTGATGAAGAAAATTGTCATCAAAGAAAAAAAAGTTTACAATAAGAAAATAACAGAAGCGGATACTAAGAAAATAGTTGAAAAAAAACCTAAGGTATTAACTAAACCCAATAAGGCAAAATAGTAAGACAATGACTACTTTTGGAAATTAATAAATTAAAGGGGGGGGGTAATAGCAGTCAATTTTGCATATCTTTCTTGTGAAAAAAAACCATACTTTGGTGAAATAGAACTTAAACAAAGCAGGGTATTAATCTTGTTTTGTTAATGCCATTTTATCCCCAGTTTTCTATTTACATAACAATTTCTTTACAATTCAATAATTCAACGTTAATCTAATCAAAACGTTTCCGAAGATTTTTAGACACACTTTTGTTGGGTAAAATAGTAATGATGTGCTAGAAGGTCTATTTCACTCATTTTTGATACACTTTTTTTCATATACTATAACTCTATCCTTTTCTATCGTTGAGTTTCTAAATGAATGATCTATGTACGGCCTTGTCTAACGCTAGTACATTTTTTTTGAAACCAAAAACATCATTATCTGAACGATAGCTATGGAAAAAATAAAGCGAAATGTTGGAAAGTGAATTAAAAAAAGTTCTTTAAAAGAATAAAGTGAAGATCAAACGTTCTTAATCAATTATTGTTGATTGTATAATGGCTCAAGTTGGTCGTAAAGTGAATTGAAATAAACGTATAGTACTTTGAAAGTGAAGAATAAAAGTTGGAATAAGGTGAATAGTTAGTTGAATTAAGCGGTTAACAAATTTTATTTCGTGTATAAGGAGAGTAATTGAGAAAATAGTAAGCATAAAGCTGCGAATAGCCGCTATGAAAAAAAAAGAAAAAGAAATAAAACCAAGAATAGTTTCTTGATAAGAAAAATAAAGTAAAATTGAAATGCCTAAACAAAAATTGACAAAATTCAACATGAGTTTTGCCGACCTCGAAAAGCTAGCTAATGAAAAAGTAGCTGCGCTTAATAGAGATATTGTTGAGTTTGAGAAATTTGAAATTCTACCGGTGGAACTGCAAACATTAATTGATGCACTTGTAGCCATTCCTACCGATGAAGAACTATTAGCTGACCAAACCGAAGTTACCAAACAAAAAAACAAAACAGAAGAAGATCTACGCAATACTATGGGCACCATTGCACAACATGTTGCCAATAGCTATTCCGACCGTAGTAGCTATTACCGCAAGTTGGGCATTCATAACCTCAGCCAAACTGTTGATTTTGAACTCAAAAAATTGGCAGATAGAGTGGTAAGAGTTGCCCCTGAGATTTTGGATGAATTTGTGCCAGGCGCCAAATGGAGTCATCTAATTGCAGAACTACATGTATTGATAGATAAGTTTGTTGCCAACGACAAAGCACAACACGATGCCGAAGTGAACCGAGAGTTGAAAACAGAAGACAGAAACGAGGCTGGCAACAACCTCTATGAGTTTTTAGTAAAAGTGTGTAACAACGGAAAAAAAATATGGAAAGGCAAAAGCGAAGCCAAGTACAACGACTATATAATTTACGATACTCCGGACCCTACGGACCCTACGGACCCTACCACTACGCAAACTACAACAATTACCAAGTAAAAAAGCCGATAAGGTTATTTGTATTTAATGACTATTTTACCATTTATTTTCAGCAAGCAGTTTCTTCTTTGACTGTTTTCTGATAATGTAATATATTCATTCTTTGTTCAAGCCTTAGTGCTATTACTTCAAATGCAACTATAATCTCCTTATTAATTCACTGCGTTATCTCCATTTTTATTAATATGGTTTACCATTAGTTTGAAATTTAAATTTAATCGGAATTATGTAAAATTAGAAAATTGGGTTGACGATTTTTCTATTCTTAAATTAACTAGGCAAATAGTGTTTATAAGACATTTGTGGCGTTAATTTTTTAATATTGTAAAGATCTTTTTAGAGCTAAAGAAATTCGCAACCACAAAATAGTAGCCTATTGGTAAATCCACGATATCAATCTTGAAACAATCAGTTTTATTATTTTGCGTGTCAATTATTTTCAATAGCATTCCGTTTAAGTCATATATGAAAACGTTGTTTAAAATCGTGTTTTTATGATTTAGATTTATGTAGACTAATCCATTAGAAGGGTTTGGATGTATTTTTATAATTAAATCTTTTTCTTCAGAAATAATAGATGAAGTGCTTTCAGATAATGATAAAATTGTTGGGTTGCAATTGGCATTATCACCAAATTTATCACCATTTCCATTGACGGCATTGACTACTGCGTAAAATTTGATATTTCCAGTACCTTGAGGTGGAGCTGTCCATTCATAATATGCAGAAAGATTATTAGGTGAATTAGCAACTAATGTTTGTGTTTGTTCAATTAGTTTTTTGTCGTTATTTAAATTTCTTAACGCTGTAAAATTCATTGTTGGAAAAATATTGCCTACTGAAGTATCATTATTAGAAAGAACAATGCTCTGAAACCCATATTTTATTAAATTACTCGTATTGATTCCTGTGATATTTACTAGATAGGTTTTATTGGGATCATATTGATTGTTGTTAACAATTTGCCCCGTTTGTTTATCAGTAATAGTTATGACTGCGTCTGTTGTTGAACCATTCCCACCATGACAATCATCACAAGTGCCAATTGTTCCTGGTGATCCTGTATAATTTCCAAATGGATTGTTATAGGCCGGACCAGCACTGTTTGAAAGGAACACAATTGAAATGCAAATTCCAAGAACACATTGAATGGTTTTTCTTTTCATGTTATTATAGTTTTAATAAAAAAGTCCTGTAGAAACAGGACAATATTTTTAACATAACAGGGTATGTTTTTTCACGATGAATGGATTAGTAGTTTTCAGAATGTAAACCATACCTTGCAAAAAATGAATATTTTGAACAATGTTTTATTTACAGTTGCAAAAGAATAAACTAATAGTTACAATTAACTTAAGTAATTATTACCCCTAAGTTAAACCTTGAAAATACAAACTTAGCCTACTTCATAGTGCTAAAAAACTGTTGATAATGTAACAATAACTTAACCAAAACATAATGTAAAAGAAGCATAGATTTCGTAAACTACAATTAACTTGCGAAGGCAATTATGAAGAAATTTATTGTTCGCGATATTAGTTGGTTGTCTTTCAATGCAAGGGTGTTGCAGGAAGCAGCAGATAAGTCAAACCCTTTAAAAGAACGTATTCGCTTCCTCGGTATTTTTTCCAATAATTTGGATGAGTTTTTTAGAGTGAGAGTGGCTACTCTTTCAAGGATGATTGAGTTTGGGAAAAAGGCAGACTTAAAAATGCACTTGGAGAAAAATCCTAAGAAAATCATGGACCAAATTCAACAAATAGTTTTGTTGCAACAAAATGAGTTCAATAGGATTTGGAATGAAATAGTGGTTGAACTGAAAAAGAACCAAGTATTCATCAAAACAGAAAGCCAACTGACGCTAACACAGCAAAGATTTGTGCGCAGTTATTTTGATTCTGAAGTTCGGGGCAACATTATTCCTTTGATGATTGAAAGCATTCCTCAGTTTCCTAACCTGCGCGATAAATCAATTTACCTTGCTGTGTTGATGAGTTCTTCTACGGATGCTTACCAACAGAAATATGCAGTCCTAGAAATCCCTACCAAAGTATTGACGCGGTTTGTATTGTTGCCTTCTTCGGGCAATCAAATAAACCTCATCTTGCTTGAAGATGTGATTCGGTATAACTTGAAACACATTTTTGCTCACATGGATTTCGATCTGTTTGAGTCCTGGATTTTTAAAGTGACACGCGATGCTGAAATCAATCTTGATAACGATATCAATACCGATTTGATTCAAAAAATTGAAGCCGGTTTAAAGAAACGCAAGAAAGGAAAAACAGTGCGCTTGGTCTATGATTGTGAAATGGATGTTCGTTTGTTGAACTACCTCACCAAACGTTTAAATCTGCAAAACAAAGACAACTTCATTCCTGGCAAGCGCATTCACAACTTCCGAGATTTTATGGATTTCCCTGATGTGGTTCCTTCCAAAAAATCGGAACGCAAAATCATCGTTCATCCTGACCTTAAAACCACGCACCGTGTAACCGATGTGGTGTTGAAAAAAGACGTGTTGCTCTGTTTCCCTTATCATTCTTTTGACGCTATTATTGATATGCTGCGTGAAGCAGCGATGGACGATACTGTTTTGTCAATTCAAATCATGGCTTACCGTCTTGCATCCAATTCAAAAGTGATGAATGCCTTGATTAATGCCGCTCGTAATGGTAAACAAGTGACGGTGATGCTAGAACTTAGGGCACGTTTTGATGAGGAAGCTAATCTTGGTTGGAAACGCATTCTTGAAGAGGAAGGCATTAATGTGTTACTCGGAATTCCTGATAAAAAAGTACATGCAAAAATCTGCGTCATTAAAAAGAAAGTAGCCAATAGAAGTAAGAAATATGGTTTCATAAGTACGGGTAATCTTAATGAAAAGACATCTAAAGTATATTCTGATTATTGTTTGCTTACTTCCAATGCCGCAATCATGGCTGATGCTGAAAACCTGTTCAAGTATCTAGAAAAACCATCCGAAAACGAAGCGCTTATCAATCAATGCAAACAAATTATTACTTGCCCTCATCATTTGCGAAATACAATGATGGATTTGATAGCTTTTGAAATCAAACAGGCAAAAAAGAAGAAGCATGCCGAGATGATTTTGAAGATGAATTCGCTTTCAGATGAAACGTTGATTGAACAATTATATGAAGCAGCAAGTCATGGTGTAAAAGTGTACCTTATTGTGCGGGGTGTTTTCTGTATGGTGACCGAATTACCTAAAATGAAACACCATATCAATGCCATTAGCATTGTGGATGAATACCTCGAACATGGCAGGGTGTTTTATTTTCATCACGGTGGAACGGAACAAATGTTTATCTCTTCGGCAGATTGGATGGTGCGCAATCTCGACCACCGAGTGGAAGCTACTTGCCCAATTCAAAACAAGGCTTTGATACACCAAATCAAAGACATCCTCCATATTCAACTGCGCGACAACGTAAAAGCGCGTGTGCTCGATCATCAATTGAAGAATCATTATCGTACAGATGATAACAAAAAGAAATTTAGATCGCAGGTGGAAGTGATGAAGTATTTAAATAGTTAATGACAATATTTTTTCATTATAAAGGGCTTTTTTCAAAAAAAAAGCCCTTTATAATTTTATGAAACGCAAGCTGGTATTTAGTTTATGTAGAAATAATTCCAGTAATTTTCAAATCAATTAGGTTATTTACTTAACATTATAGAAATAATTTGGTAACAAATTAAGAACCTAACAGTAATCATTGATTAACGAGTAAAAGTGCTTTTGAAAAGACATTTGCATAAATATTCTACTCGACATTTAATGAGTTCAGGTTTACACACTACTAATAAAATTATCAAAACAGAAACAAAGTATTATTTACTTTTAGTATTATTATGTTCATTATTTGTTGTTCAGTTAAATGCTCAGCAATCAAATGGTAAGATAATTGGAAAAATTTTTGATGAGTCTAATGCTGAATTACCAGGAGTTGTAATAACAGTTGTAGATAATAATTCATTAGGTGCCGTATCAGATGGTGATGGTAAATTTGAAATGACATTACCTACTGGTAAATATTCGTTGAAGTTTAACAGTATAGGCTTTTCACCAAAAATTATTACTGACATTCAAGTTAATCTTAGTCAACAATCAAATATCAATGTTGTTTTAAGTGAAGCAAAACATAATAAGCTTCAAGAAGTTGTTATAACATCATCTTATAATAAAGCTTCTGCAGAAGGGTTATTAAATATGCAAAAAAATAGTTCAGCAGTTTCTGATGGTATAAGTGCTGAACAAATGAAAAAAACACCAGATAATAATGTTGCTCAGGTATTAAAAAGAATTAATGGTCTATCAATTCAAGATAACAAATTTGTAGTAATAAGAGGAATGTCAGACAGGTATAATAATATCATGTTGAATAATTCTTCACTTCCCAGTACAGAGCCAAACAGAAGAAATTTCTCTTTCGATTTAATTCCTTCAGGATTGATTGATAATGTAATCATAAATAAGACTGCTACTCCAGATTTACCAGGAGAATTTGCTGGAGGAGTGGTTCAAATTCAAACCAAAGATATTCCGGAACAAAAAAATGTATATTTCTCTACTGGATTTGGTGTCAATACCCAAAGTTTGAATAATAATATTGTATCCTTAAAAAGGGGTGATAATGAGGTTTTTGGGATAGTAAGCAAAAATAGGACTTGGTGGAAAGATTCTTGGGATGACAATGCATATAGAACTAATATATTATCACAGGATTTTTCTAAAATAACTGATTACGATAAGAAAATACCTAATAACTGGGGCTTATACCAATATAAATATAACCCTACCCAACAATATCAATTAACTTATGCTAATGTATATAAATTAGAAAAATACAGTAAAATAGGGGTAATTTTTTCAGGTTCTGTAAGACATGATGAAGCGGAGTATGATAAGTCTATTTTTCGCATTTCTCATTATGATTTAACAGGAAAAAAGTATGACCAAAACACCAATAAATCTTTCATATTAAACCTTACCTACCAGAATCCAAATCATAAAATTTCTTTTAAAAATTTATTGAATGATAAATTTTACCACACCACTCAGGTATTAAGCGGTGTGCTTCAAGGACAAACCAGTAATTTAAATTCATATACTGATGCAATTACTAAAAGTACATTACTCCAAAATAAAATTGACGGGGAACATGTATTTAACTCAAGGAAAATAAAGTTGGGTTGGAGCGTTGACAGGTCATCCTTGTTGAGAAATGAGCCAGATATGAGAAACGCCAATGAAGAAAAAGGAAACTATGGTCTCTCTGAAAGTTCCGGCTCTTTTTCTTTTGGCGGAGGTGGCGGATTATCCCTAATGAACGCACAACTTAAAGAAACCAGGTATAACGCTTCAATCTATTTGCAAAAAACATTTACTATTTCGAATGTAGAAAACAAATTAAAGTTTGGTTTTCAGACCATGAATAGAAATACAAAATTCACCTTTCAAGGGATGAAACTGATGTTTACGCCACAAACTCAACTTTCAGATGATTTGTATAACAGACCCGATTATTTTATTGGCTCAGAACAATATTTGTCACAACATGGTTTGTATTACAAATATGTAGGTCCTTCATTTCAAACAAAACCGGATGGTTATAATGGAATTCAAAACCTTCATGCAGCCTATATTATGCATGATGTAAAATTATTCAAATCATTTAGAATTATTTATGGTCTAAGATTTGAATCGAATAATATGAATGTTAGTACTTATGTTTTTGATAAAGATACATTTAACAATCCTACGATTGTATATAAAGCTAAAGATTATAATTCATTCGATTTTTTCCCATCCATTAACACTGTTTACAGCATCAATGCTAAATCTAATTTAAGATTTGCCTATTCGAAAACAATTGCGCGTCCTGATTTTAGAGAGCGTTCTGCTTTTAGCTATTTTGATTTTTACGATTATGTTGTTGTTGAAGGTATTACCGGATTGAAAGATACTAAAGTAGATAATATTGATTTGCGCTATGAGTTATACCCAAATCCAGGAGAGGTGCTTTCCTTTTCTGCTTTCTATAAAAAGTTTTTAAATCCTGTTGAGTTACTACAAATAGTTGCTTCAGATGCTGCCATTAATTATTTCTTCAATCTTGATTACTCTAAAAATTATGGATTTGAAGCAGAATATCGTAAGCAATTAGCATTTATCAATAAGAATAGCACTGTATTGAAAAATATGTATTTCGGTGCTAATCTATCCTACATGATCTCCACTGTTAAATACGATATTGAATCATTGATATCCATTTCTAGCGGCTTGAACCCTAATGATTTAAGGAAAAGTGAAGTAAGAAGCAGACCACCTCAGGGTTTATCCCCATACATTATCAATTCTTCTTTAGGTTATGATGGTTCTATTGCAGGATTTCAAGTTTCATATAATAGGATAGGACCAAGATTAATGATTGGAGGACCAGAGTCATTTGACGATCAATATGAAAATCCTAGAGATTTGATAGATGCTCAATTGTATTACCGTTTTAAAAACGTAGATATAAAGCTCAATGTTAGTGACCTACTCAATCAGCCTTATATTATCTATCAAAATGCAGGTGTAACTTCAGATAAAACACAAATTATTAGCGATAATCAAGATCCTAAAGGAAATAATTATAATTCATCGAAAGATGTAGTTAGAAGTAAAATAGTTAGAGGAACCAACATTGGTATTTCTATAAATGTAAAACTATAATTTTTTTTAACAATTAAATCAATTTTCAAAAATGAAAAAAATCGGTTTAGCACTTTCAGCAGTAGCAATAATTGCTGCTTCGTGCCAAAAAGAAAGCCAAATCCTAGGAAATAGGAATTTGCAACCATTAGGTAAAACCACCACTCTTGGTAACAAGACAATTGGTGGCGTAGTTAACACTGGTGACACTCTTAAGTTGTGGAGTGATACTACTTACAAACTTGATTCTAAGTTGTATGTTGACAGCGGAGCCGTTCTTTGGATCCAAGCAGGAACTAGAATTGAAGGTGTAAAAAAACAAACACCAAGTGAGGCAACTGCAATCATTGTAACTGCTGGTGGTAGAATTTATGCAATGGGTACCGCTTCTAAGCCAATCATCATGACTGCTCAGACTTATCCAAATGCTACTCCAGGCGATTGGGGTGGATTAGTACTTCTTGGCAATGCAGGAATTAACCAAACTACTCGTCAACAAATTGAAGGTATCAATGGTGCATCTGTTCCTGCTGGAATTGATATTCATTATGGTAACCCTGGTAACATAACAACTGATGGCGACAATTCTGGTATCGTTCAATATACTAGAATTGAGTATGCTGGCGCTGCTATCGCTCCAAACAACGAGTTAAACGGATTAACTTGTGGTGGTGTTGGTGCAGGTACGTTACTTACACACATCGAAGTTATCTATGGTGCAGATGATGGATATGAGTGGTTTGGTGGTCGTGTAAACGGTGACCACTTGATTTCTTATGCTAATAATGATGACCAATTTGATTTTGATTTTGGTTTCCGTGGTCAACTTCAATTCCTTGTAGGTGTTATTTCAACTTCAATTCCAGGAATTACTGGTGCTTCGAATTTATATTCTGCCAATCCTAATGGTATTGAGTCAGATAATGATGCAAGTGGTTCTAGCCTTACTCCACAAACTAAGCCAAATATTTCTAACTTGACATTGGTAGGTGCTAAAGATCAAGCTACAGCTCAAAGCATGCACTTATACTTTGGTCATCAGTGGAGAAGAAATACTGCTTTTGTAGTAAGAAATTCTATTATTATTGGTTATGATACATCTGTTAACTTGACTAGTACCGGTACTATAGCAACAATGAATGGCATTACTGCCGGAGCAAATCCTTGGAGATATAATGTAACAATGGCATTTACTAAGAATATGACAAATGCTACTGCAGTTACTACTATTGGTAATAAAGATTTGATTTCTGCTGATGGTAACTTAAGAACCCCAGGAACGGCTACAACAGGTATCCTTGTAAATCCATTCCCTACTGATCCTAACGCACTTACAAATGGTTTAGAGCCAAAATGGGCTACTGTAACTACAGGTGCTAAATTTGATGGAACTGCAAGTTCTACATCAGGTTTTTCAGTTGTTAAATTTAAAGGTGGTGTTGGTAATGGTGCTGACAACTGGCTTTATGAAAGTTGGGTAGATTTCACACCTTAATATTTACCTAATAATTTAATTTAGTTTAATTAAAGATTGAGAATAGGCTTTCCTATTCTCAATCTTTTAAATATATAAATATGCATCTAAAAAGACTCTTCGTTTTTTTTCTTTTTGTTTTAACTATTTCCTGTAACAAAAGTGAACAGTTTATTGGAGTAACTGACTTAAATACATCCTATCAATTATATGCATTCACTACGGTACAGAATTCAAATTTTGATATTTCAATAGATGATACTACTTGGAATGATCTAGTCTATACTTCTTCTGGGACCTTAAACAATATCTTATCATACACTAAAAAGTTGACCAATTCGGATTATTCACGTGTTAAAATAGTTTGGAATGATTCTGTTACTATTTTGGATAGTAGCATTAAACTTAAGAGTATTAATAAAATTTATGTGATTCAATTGAATAGTAATTTGTCGCCAACTGTTTTATTTAATTTTGGCGATAATAATGCACAAGCACCTACAACTGGAAAAGTAAAAGTAAGAATTTTTTATAACAAAGATCTTTCAGATAACACACCAATTCCTGATTCAATAGAAGTTAAATTTTTTAAATTAGTTGGTGCCTATCCAAATGTTATTTCTACAGAAGATACCACTGTTTTCTTAATGAATGGCATTGTTAGTAATTATTTTGAGTTGCCCGATTGTTTTTTAAAAGAAAACAATAAGGACGTTCAACTAGGATATCAATTAATTAATCCAAACAACAATAATATTATTCAAGATTACTGCATTCAATACAATTATGGAATTATCGAATTTTCATCTAATATAGGTGGGAACTATCAAACCGCTTCTTTTGATTATTATCAAGATGCACAAGGATGTAATTTCGGAAGTCCTGAAGAAGAATATAAATTAAAACTACTCATAAAATCAAATTAAACTTAATGAAAAAATCAATTACTACTATTATAATTTCTTTTCTTAGCATATCATCGCTTTTTGCTCAGGGAATCAACATTAGCCAAGCAGATTCAGTATACAATCAAAATTTCGACTCATTAGCAAAAACTGGTAACAGTAGTTTTATGCCTTATGGCTGGAGCTTTTATGAGTTAGGAAATACAACTTATGCTGACGGTAAATATGAGACTGATTTGTTTCAAGGGTTAACACCAGGTATTTATAGCCTTGGTGATGATGCCACAAACAATTCAAATGACCCCCAAAATGACCCGAATCCTCACCCCAATGATAGAGCTTTAGGAATTCAGCTTCACACGAGTTATTTACCCAACGCAAGAATAGGTCTTAGAATTAACAACAATGATACATTAGCAATACAGTCAATACAAGTATCATTTAAAGGGGAAACTTGGTACAGGTATGGAAATGTTGGAGGGGCACCACCAATTGATACAATGGCTTTCTACGTTAGAAAATTAAGTTCTACTTCTGATACTTTTAATACAGATAAATTAGATATTAATGGCTTGTTATGGACTAGATGCCAACAATTAACTTATGTTCTTGAAGACTCATTTGATTTGAATAATTTTGTTTTTGTTAACTATGCAGGCAACTTATCATCAAATAGTAAAACTATTTCAGGTTTGTTTTTATTGCCACAAAATTTACAAATTCAACCCGGTGAGAGTATGTATTTGAGTTGGAGACCTATCCTTGACAATGGTACTTACAATAGTATTGGTGGAATTGATGACTTACACCTTACTTTCCATTATGGTCCTGTAGGTATAGAAGATGTCAATAAATATGCTGACATAAGTCTTTATCCCAATCCTGCTTCCAATTCAGTAGTTATACGTAATCTGAAACCTGAGGATAATTACAGCTATTCCATTTATAATTTATTTGGTCAGAAATTTATGAATGGTAATATTCATAACGAAACAAATCATAGAGTAGATATAAATGAATTGCCAACAGCAATTTACTACATCAATATTGCATCAGATAATGGTACTAATACAAATATAAAACTAATTAAACAATAATGTTTTACAGAGTACTGCATTTCAATGTGCAGTACTCTTTTTTAATACTTTATCATGAACTTAGTTTCTAAATCAGAATTCGATAAATTAGTTGAAAAAACGGATAAAATAATCCAACAAGTTCATAATGAAAGTGATAATAATCTCGATGAGGAATTGAATGAACTATTGAATACCCAAAAAAAGCTTAAAAAAGCTTTTAAAACCAATAGAGAATTATTGGAGAAAATAAGAGAATCTAACAATAAGTATAAGTTTTATAAAAACAAACTAACCAATTGTTTGAAAATAATTAAGAAGCAATCCAATAAAATTAATGTATTTCTATTTGTTGTATCTATAATAGACCCCATGATCGAGGTCGTAGAGCTCCAAGCTATCTTTATCTAAATATACAAAAGCAAAACATTTGCTTTTAATGTCTGTTTTGTCTTTTGCTTTGATATAGAATCTTACATAAGTAGGATTATTACTCGTAAAGCTATCAATTTCTCTTTTATAAAAGGTTGCAGGGAAGCAAGTTTTACAAGATACTTCATATAACAAACTATCCACGTTTAGTCTATTTTCCTTTTGAAGGATATTATTCTTACTATAATAAATATTGTTTTCAGTAAAATTAATTTTGAGGGAAGTGTCTGCAGCATATTTCCAGGTTCCAATAATTTGTTTTTTAAATGCTGTAGAATGATTTTCCTTTTGAGTATTGCAACTTAGCAACACTCCAATAAACAAGGCGTATTTCGATATGTTTTTTATCATGAATGCAAATTTCTGAAAAATGGAAATTTCAGGTGTTTGGATAGCGTTATGTTATTGTAAATTCCTATTAAATATTGTAATTCTAATCCTAATCCACTTGATTGGTAACTGTTTCATATCAATTCGGTAACGATATGGTAATAGTACTTTTGTAGTATTGTATCCAATTCACAACCGATTATTTTGATAAAAAGAAACGTTGACATTGTTGTCATTTCCGATGTTCATTTAGGTACATACGGCTGTCAGGCAGTAGAGTTGTTGCGATATCTCCGCAGTATTCAACCCAAAAAAATTATTCTCAACGGCGACATCATTGATATTTGGCAGTTTAGCAAGCGTTATTGGCCAGCTTCCCACATGATGGTAGTGAAGCAAATCATATCGTTTGCTGTTCAAGGAATTCCAGTTTATTACCTCCCGGGCAATCATGATGAAATGCTGCGCAGATTCAAAGATTTTGAAATGGGGTCATTGAAAATAAAAAACAAACTCAACCTTGAACTCAATGGTAAAAAGACTTGGATTTTTCATGGTGATGTATTTGATGTAGTAATGCAACACAGTAAATGGTTGGCAAAACTAGGTGCTGTAGGATATGATACTTTAATACTCATCAATAGCATCATGAATTTTGTTTCCCTTAAGATGGGAAGAGGAAAAATTTCCTTTTCAAAGAAAATCAAGAACAGTGTAAAATCAGCTGTGAAATTTATCAACAGCTTCGAAAATACCGTTTGTGAAATTGCTGCTGAAAATCATTTCGATTATGTTATTTGTGGACATATACATCATCCCGAAATCAAAGAAGTAGTCACAAAAGAGGGTAGAGTTGTTTATCTAAATTCGGGTGATTGGATTGAAAACCTTACAGCTTTAGAGTACAATGATGGAGGATGGAGCCTTTATAAATATGCTGATGATTTGCTAGCGCAAAGTATGGATATTGTCATGGAGAAAAAGAGTAAAGCCAAATTCAGTTCCCATGAAATAGTGAAAGAATTTCTTGAAGAAATAACCCAATTGTAGTCAATTTATTTTATTTTTTGTTTTTACTAAATCGTCTTAGCAATTTTTGAAAAGGGTGTTCTTCTTTTTTGATGGATTCCAGTCTTCTTTGGGCATTTTTGATGATATCCTTACCTTCTTTAGTTAGATTGAGCCTATGGATCATTGCTTTTTGGATTTCAATAAACTCGACAGCAATACGTTCATTATTTCCAGTTAAGCAATAAGAAACATGATAACATTTTTGGGTGCCGTTGCAGGAACAAGTAGTCATCACCATCCTTGTGTTTTCAAGAATAATCACTTTGAATTCATTGCCTTTTTTGTCGTTGACAATAATATTGTGTGTGATGTATTGCTGCATGATGAGAAATTTGATTTTATGCAGCAAAAGTTGATTGTTCTAGGAGCTTTTCTTTTTTTACTGTGGGGCACAAAAATTCTCTAAACCAATAACCCGATGATTTGACAATTCTTTTTCCTGTAGGATAATCCACATAAATCAATCCAAATCTTTTTTCAAAACCCTCTGCCCATTCATAATTGTCAATAAAGCTCCAATTGAAATATCCTTTTACTGGAATACCTTCGTTTTTTGCTTTCAACACTTCTTGAAGGTAAGATTGATAAAAAGCGATTCTTTCAGGGTCATGAACTTTATCATGAATTAGTTTGTCATGAAAGGCTGCACCATTTTCTGAAACAATAATGTTTTTGATTTGCGGATAAGCAGCAAATTGCTTCAACATTTCATAGATTCCTTGAGGATATATTTCCCAGTTCATAGCAGTGATAGGCACCTTTCTTTCATGTGCTTTTATCAATTGAGCTCTGATGTATGGCATGAAAAGGTTGTACTTCACAACTTCTTTGGTGTAGTTTTGAATGCCTATGAAATCCGGAACACAGTGCATGAGTTGTTCATCTCCTTGTTTTACGAAAGGTTCTAATTGTCGAAGAAGATTGAGGCTTTTGATTGGATAGCCCATTCCTATTAATGGTTCTACAAAAAGTCGGTTCAATAAGGTATCTACCATTGTAGCAGCCTCCACATGTTGAGGGTTATCGCTAAACGGATGAACGGGTGAACAAGAAAAAGTAGTTCCTGCTTGAAGACCTTGTTGTGCTTGTATCATGCGAATACCATTCCCTTGACAAAGCATGGCATGATGTAAAGCAGGTAGAA
The DNA here is from genome assembly GCA_903853805.1 of uncultured Bacteroidota bacterium. Classification (GTDB taxonomy): domain Bacteria; phylum Bacteroidota; class Bacteroidia; order Chitinophagales; family Chitinophagaceae; genus JAFIGV01. Next base: position 13,380 of record CAINUN010000078.1, on the reverse strand, counting down.
AATTGGATAGCCCTTTCTTTCCAGGGGCATGAATACCTAAGAAATAACCAACACCTGTAAACACCATTGGTTCATTTAAAACCATCCAATGTTTTACTCTATCTCCAAAATGATGAAGACAGGTTTGCACATATTCTTCAAACCAATGTATAATATTTCTGTTGGTCCAACCTCCTTTGTTTTCAAGTGCTTGTGGCAAATCCCAATGATATAAAGTAATCCAAGGGTCAATGCCCATTTCCAAACAAAAATCAATAAGTCTGTTATAATAGTCAATCCCTTTTCTATTCACTTTTCCTATACCATCAGGAAATATTCTTGTCCAGGCAATCGAAAATCTGAAGTTACGGATGTTTAAGTAGTGCATCAAGATGATGTCTTGTAGGTAGCGATTGTAGAAATCACATCCTTTTTCCGCACTGCCTTTGGTTTTGGCTATCGTTTTAGAAAACACATCCCAAATGCTTTGTCCCTTGCCGTCTATATTATAAGCGCCCTCTGTTTGGTAAGCAGATGAGGCGGTTCCCCAAATAAAATCATTTCCAAAATCGGTAGCTTTCAACAACATTTCTTACGCTTCAAATATTTTAGCCATCATTGTTTCTCTAAATGATCCAAACTTTGGAAGTTCCATTTCTTCGAGCTTATTATCCAATTTCATTAGGTTCCCGATAGCGAGAACTTTATTAACCACCTTTTCGGCAATGTCAGGGAAATCAACTTTTATTTCTTGGCTGTTTTCCAGCCAATTTTTCACCGTGTCATAATGTTTGGTCTTCATGTTCTTGATGACAGGTACGCCCAATTTCTTCAATGCCACTGCGTTGCACTGTTGTTCATATTGACCTTTCATGGGCACTACCAACAGTTTCTTTTTCATAAACAACACTTCGGCAGGTGCTTGAAACCCAGCACCACATAAAACTCCTTCTGCACTCGCCAAGCTTTCAATAAACTTCTCGTTGTTGACTGGTATGATTTTTATATTGTCGCTTTTATACCCAAGCTTAGAATGTTTAGAAAATACTTGCCATTGAATATTGCGAAACATGGAAAGTAGCTTGATGATTTTTTTGTCGGAAAAAGCAGGTAAATAGACTGTATAATGTTTCTTGTTCTTTAGTTCCTGCTCTCTTATTTCTTTGCGGATGATTGGGGTAAGGATAGAAGGGTCATAAGCCTCGTAATGAAAACCCAACGAGGTTTTAGTAGGTGCATAATATTTCAATACTGCCTTTCCCATCACATCAATTTTATCTGCCTTTGGTGATTTTTTATGCACTACTGCTGCTTGATGACTGAGCCCAATGCAAGGCACTTTTTTAAGATGGCAAGCCCAAGCACTCACCGGTTCAAAATCACTGATCACAAAATCATAATCAGCAACATGGAGTGCTTTTATTTCACTGTAGAATTTCTTTAAATTACTCTTCTTATAGGTTTCCCAATAGTCGATGCCACCGCTTTTGCCAAATACAAAACCAAGCCCATTGAGCCTGTATTTGATTTCATAAGGCAGTTCAATATCTACTTGGCAGCCGCTAATCAGAATATCTACTTCTGCCCATTCTTTAAGTATTGGTAGCAAGTCTTTAGCAACGACAATATGTCCGTTTCCAGTGCCTTGTATGGCATACAATATTTTCATTTGTTCTAAATGAAAAGGTGCAGTTCATTATCCTTGTTTCTTCTCATTTTTATTTGATGAAAAGAAATGGATAGTAGTTGAATAAGTTTTCTGAGCATCATCTCTAATTTTGTGCAAATTTCAACTGTGCATATTGTCTCCATGTTACCGCTGTATTAAGGAAATGTTGTCTTTTAAAAGCTGATGTCGCGCATGTTTACACAATAAAATAGCAGGTTAGGATTTGTGGGGAAATGATAATGATTGCTTTACAATTTGGTAAAACAGCCTTAACTTTTTTGCAACCAAGATTTTAGGAATGATCATCAATTTTGCTTCGAAATACATACTATAGCTCTTTTCTTTTTTCCAATTGAAACATCCCTAAGTAATGGAAACAATCGTTGATTATATGTAAAACCTTTTCTAAGGCAATTACATTTTTCTTACAAAATTGTTTCTAACAATAATTCTGATACCATCTTGCTCGAGTATTCATCTAGGGCGACTTTAGTTTAAACTAGTTGTTATTTACATTACTAGTAAGAGCTCACTTCAAACAGGCATCAAAGTGCACGAGTCCGACGAGTTATTTGCGCAATAAGAAAGATTCATGTCAGGGTAATTGATTAACCCATAATTTTGAACTCGTGAAAATTTTCGCACTACTATTTTCGTTTTATGTGTTGCTGCTTTCAGCAATTCCTTGTTGCGTTGATAAAGATTGTAACGAAAATAAAAAGTCGCCTAAAACTGAACAAACCAACCAAAATGATTGTGATTGTAATGGTTGTTGTTCCCCTTTTTTTGCTTGCGGAAATTGCGTGGGTTGCACTTTGCCAATAGCAATATTTAGGATATCACAGCATATACATATTGTAGTCAAACAATTTTCAATTTACAAAAACTCGTTCTATTCTCAGTTTGCACCATCAATATGGCAACCTCCTAAACTCGGTTAATGTTTGGTGTTTTAGGCACCCTTTATTTTAAGAAGTGAGTCCCCACTTCCCTTACTTATTATTTTCATTGATTTAATTATTAGGAATGTTATATACTCCATTCAACTGCACTATTGTGTGGTATAAGAAAATTGTTTTTTGTTTTTTCGTGTTGCTTTTATTTAGTGTTTTAAATGGCTTCAAAGCTTTGGGTCAAAATACTTTTTATGCCATCATTAAAGACCATGAAACGAAAGTGTTATTAGTAGGCACAAGAGCCTATGTTCATGGAACTTCAATTGGAACAATTGCAGATAAAGCAGGAATCATAGAAATGAACAATATTTCAAACGGCAAACAAATTATTGCTTTTAGTTTAGAGGGATATGAAACCCATACCCAAACCCTTTATTTTCCATTGGCAGATGCTGATACGCTTATAGTTTTACTTAAAAGTTTTGAAGAAGATTTAGAGGAAGTGGTTGTGGCAACAACACGAAGTAGTAGAACAATTTCAGATATCCCTACAAGAATAGAAACTATTTCAGGAGAGGAACTAGACGAAAAAGGAAACATGAAACCGGGTGAAATTCGTATGATGCTTAGTGAAAGCACAGGCATTCAAACCCAACAAACCTCCGCAACAAGCTATAATAGCAGCATACGCATTCAGGGGCTTGATGGTAAATACACACAAATCATTCGAGATGGTTTTCCTCTTTATTCGGGCTTTTCGGGCGGTTTGGGCTTGTTACAAATTGTGCCCCTCGATTTGAAACAAGTAGAAGTGATTAAAGGAAGTGCTTCCACACTTTATGGTGGAGGGGCAATTGCCGGTTTAGTCAATCTTATTTCCAAAACGCCTAAAGAAAAAAGAGAATTCAACTTTTTGCTCAATGGCACATCGGCTTTAGGATTAGATGCAAGTGGTTTTTTCTCCCAAAAAATTAAAAAAATAGGCACCACTATTTTTGCGTCCTACAATCATGGTACGCCTTACGACCCTGCAAATATTGGGTTTACAGCTATTCCAAATTTTGACCGTTACACCTTAAATCCTAAACTCTATTATTACTTCAGTAAGAAAACCACAGTCTATTTTGGGTTAAACACCACTTTTGAAAATCGTATAGGTGGTGATATTCATTACATTGATAAGAGTAATGATAGCGCGCATACTTATTTTGAAAAGAATAAAACCAATCGTTTTAGTACACAACTATCTGTTGAACATGTGCTAAATGACAAAGTAAAATTGAACCTTAAAAACAGTGTGAGTTATTACAATCGTTCCATTCAAATTCCCGATTATTTGTTTTCAGGAACACAGGTTGCCACATTTAGTGAAGTTGATTGCAATTATAAAACAGCAACATCTGAGTGGGTTGGCGGTATCAACTTTATTACGGATAAATTTAATCAAGACAAACACAACAATATCATACCTGTCAATTATAATCAATACACATTAGGTGCTTTTCTTCAAAACACGACGAATGTTAACCCCAAAATAGCTCTTGAAACTGGGTTCCGTTGTGATTATCACAGTACATATGGTGTTTTACTTTTACCTCGTCTTTCTGCATTGTTCAAAATAAATAATCAATTCTCTTCAAGAATTGGCGGTGGGCTAGGTTATAAAACACCTACCGTATTTACTGAAGATGCTGAGCGGATTCAGTTTAAAAACGTATTGCCTATTGACGAAACCAATGCAATAGCCGAAAAATCCTATGGTGGAGGTTTAGACATGAACTACCGCGTGGGATTATTTCAACAAGCTGTTTTTTTAAGTGTCAATCAACTTTTTTTCTACACAAGAATCAATCATCCTTTGGTGCTTACACCAATTGTTAGTGGTTATTATAATTTCTTACAACCACATGGATTCATAGATACAAGAGGTTTTGAAACCAATATTAAACTTACCTTCAAAAAGTTCAAATTATTCATCGGTTATACTTTTTCTGACGTAAACCAACACTATACAACCACCACTCAATATCCACTAGTTGCATCGCATCGTTTGAATAATGTATTGTTTTACGAGGTAGAGGATAAATTGAAAATTGGTTTGGAGGCTTATTATTACTCGCCCCAAAAGCTTAATGATGGTACAACAGGGAAAGCATTTTGGCTTGCAGGTTTCATGATAGAAAAGCTATGGGATCATTTTTCTATTTATGCCAACTTTGAAAACTTTTTTGATACACGACAAACAAAGTTTGATGCTATTTATTATGGCAGCATCAACAATCCTATCTTCAAAGATATCTATGCCCCTCTTGATGGATTTGTTATAAATGGTGGTGTCAAACTTAAATTGTAATTAGTTGCGTTCCTTTCAGACCTGAGTTTGTCCTTAAGAATGACCTGAGCCTATACAACTCGCTAGTCACTTGATTAATAAAACCTCAATTGGGTTAGAAGGCTCAAATCTATACCAAGTGCATGATGCGATATGACTATATCTATATCCGCAAGTTTAGTTTTTAGGATTTTGTTTTTAGAATTTAGAGTTTAGTATTTAGTTTTTAGTTTTTAGTATTTCCCTATTAATTTCCATACTCTTTTCATGCTGCTTTTCAATTCAAGATGATATTACTATTATCAATTGCTTAATTATACCAAACAATCAATGAGTTGAACCCTACATAGTTTACTTTGTGCCTTGAAAATGGTAAGCCTATTTCTTTTTTAATAGAATAGCCTGCCATATTGTTTATCCTTTCAGAAAAACTAGTTTACAAAATGAGTAACAGCAAATTATTTGAGTCGTACAGCCTACAAGGCTTGGAACTTAAAAACAGAATGGTGATGTCGCCCATGACTCGATGCAGAGCATTAGGTAATGTTCCTAATGAATTAATCGCCACTTATTACCGCCAACGAGCAAGTGCAGGTTTGATTCTTACAGAAGGCACTTCTCCATCAGCCAACGGATTGGGTTATGCAAGAATGCCCGGTATTTTCTCCGATGCTCAAATAGCAGGTTGGAAGTTGGTCACCCAAGCTGTTCATGAAGAAGGGGGCAAAATCTTTATGCAAATAATGCATTGCGGAAGAATAGCACATCCTCACAATATGCCTGCAGCAGCAAGAGTTATTGCTCCTTCAAGTGTTCAAGCAGCAGGACAAATGTGGACAGACTCCCATCAAATGCAAGAACACCCAATGCCTGAAGCTATGTCCGCTGATGATGTAACACAAACAAAGGCAGACTTTATTCAAGGTGCTATTAATGCTATTCAAGCAGGTTTTGATGGTGTGGAATTACATGGAGCTAACGGATATCTTCTAGAACAGTTTTTGTCGCCAATTGCGAATGTGCGCACAGACAATTACGGAGGTTCTATTGAAAACCGTTGCCGTTTTGTGTTGGAAGTTGTTGCTGGTGTGGCACAAGCTATTGGTAAAGAAAAAACAGGCATTCGCTTATCGCCGTATGGTGTTGCAAGTGATATGCCTCATTATCCAGAAATTCATGAAACCTATGACTACTTGACTCAAGAATTGAATAAACTTGATATTGCTTATCTCCATATTGCCGACCATTCTGCTATGGGTGCGCCTGAAGTGCCTTTGGCAATCAAAACTAAAATCAGAAGCAATTTCAAGAATACCATCATCTTGGCAGGTGGCTATAATTTAGAAAAAGCAGAAGCCGACCTCGCTAATAATCTTGGCGATTTAATTGCTTTCGGTCGTCCTTTTATTAATAACCCTGATTTACCTAACCGACTAGAAAACAATCTTGCTCTTTCAGCCGATTTCAAAGCAGATATGTTGTATTCGGCAGATGAAAAAGGATTTACAGACTATCCAATAGCAACCCACAATTAAACACGGACATGACAACAGCAAAAGGTTACGCAGCCCATAATGCTACCGAAGCATTAAGCCCTTACGATTTCAGCAGAAGAGTAGTAGGCGCTAAGGATATAAAAATTGAAATTCTGTATTGTGGTGTTTGCCACTCCGATATTCACCAAGTAAGAAACGAGTGGGGTGGTACGAATTACCCAATTGTGCCAGGTCATGAAATCGTGGGTAGAATTATTGAAGTGGGTGCAGAGGTGCGCAACTTCAAAGTGAATGAATTGGCAGGAGTAGGTTGCTTGGTCGATTCTTGTAGAGAATGTGATAATTGCAAAAAAGGCTTAGAACAATTTTGTAGAAATGGTTTCACCGGAACTTATAATGGTGCAGATAAAAAATCAGGTGGATTTACCTATGGTGGTTACTCCAATCAAATTGTTGTGGACCAAGATTTTGTCCTTCATATTTCCGATAAACTCCCGCTCGAAAAAGTAGCACCACTCTTGTGTGCCGGCATCACTACTTATTCTCCTTTGCGTCATTGGAAAGTGGGTAAAGGTCATAAAGTAGCTGTTGTAGGTCTTGGAGGATTAGGGCATATGGCTATTAAGTTGGCAGCTTCTTTTGGTGCCGAAGTAACCATGTTGAGTACTTCGCCTTCCAAACAAAAAGATGCTGCACAATTAGGTGCCCATCATTTTGCGCTCACTACTGACCCTGAACAAATTCTAGCACTAACAGGTAAGTTCGATTTTATCATTGATACCGTTTCGGCTGCACATGATTACAATACCTATCTTCAAATGCTGAATACCGATGGCGTGATGGTATGTGTGGGCGCACCGCCTACACCGTCTCAAATCGTGGCATTCAACCTTATTGGTGGAAGGAAAAGTTTGGCAGGTTCCTTAATTGGTGGCATTGCCGAAACTCAGGAAATGCTTGATTATTGTAGTGAACACAACATCACTTCAGATGTTGAAGTCATTGCTATTTCCGAAATCAACACCGCTTATGAGCGGATGTTAAAAGGAGATGTACGCTATCGTTTTGTGATAGATATGTCCACCTTATAAACGTTCAATATTTATAAAACAAAAAAGCCCCTAAGGGCTTTTTTGTTTTAATTTATTAATGAAATAAAACACTGAAAATAAAGGTTGTATTTTTCAAGTATCAAACCATGCCTCCAATTTATGTTTCCATTTAACCTTCTAAATCGGGCATTATTATTTCATTTTCTTTCACCATAAAACTTAGTCGGTAATAGTCAATATTCTGTGCCGTCCATGGGTCTCTTAGTTTCCAATCGCGATAAGTATCGTTACTCACAAAAAGACAATGAGAAGATTTAACGGTTGAAATCAAAAAGTTGTCGGCAGCACGTTCAGCAGGAGATTCAAGGTAGGTAACCTTTTTCTCAAGATTGGGCAAGTCTTGTTTGTCTTCTAATTTATGCTTTAAAGAAGCATCGGCAATGATGGTAATTTCTTCAAAGCCTTTTTTGATCAAAAAATCTACAAGCAACATCATGTTTTTAACGGAAGGTTTGCTGTTTTTATCACCGTTACTATTGTGGGCAACATTGCTACCATCAATCACCACTTTTCTTTTGTGAATCTTCAGTACTTCAAAAAATTCACCTTCAACATCGTAGTGTCCATAGTTGTTTGCCAATTCATTGTGCAACAAAAATTTAGCAAGGTCTTCTTTCGATTCAATTGAAGTTGTAAACCATTTGGGCATTTCTCCATTATCTTCATATCGATAGGTTTCTTTTTCTTTTACAAACAAGTCGTATAGTTTGTTGATAGAAGCTTTTTTCCCTTGTTCTAGTTTGGCAATAAAGGATATTACTAGTTTTTGGTCAATCGTGCAGTCAGGTGCATCAACTATATTCAAGTCAAGATAAACCATACCTTCTTTGTGGTTTCTAAATCCCATTTCATTGCCAAATACCCAATCTTGATGATTGAAAAATCCACGTTTTTGAGCGTCTTCAAAATCAATTGCTTTATCAAAACCCTTATCATGAGCAGCGCGATATATGGTAGCATCTTTAAAACCACCTTCGCTTGCAGTGAAAAATTCATCAAAAAGCTCAAAACCTTTTCCCTTTGCAAAAACATAAAGTTCATGAGCATTTTTACAGGCTTTGGCTGCTTCATTGTTTAGTATTGACAATTGTTCAAAACCTTTGACAAATCCATTTTTCTTCATCGTAGTCAGCACTTCCTTATCGGTAATGCCACCTTCGAGTACCATCTTATAATCTTCATATTTCTCATAGCCCATTTCTTTGCTTTCATAAAATTCATGAGCGTTTGAGAAGCCATTGTGTTTGGATGAATAGTAGTCTTCAATAGTGTTGTAATTCAGGTTGTCTTGTCGAATAATTCCCCCCTTGTGGGTTACCGAAAAATGGGTGATTTTTTCATCATCATTCACTACCTGAAAAACTGTTTTGATGTGGTGGCTCGTCAAAAACCGATTGAATTCTTCCATTGCTAAAAAGTCAATGATTTGTTCGGTATGTTTCACCTTCACTTTGAAGTAGCTGTAATCTTGTGGTCTCATTTTTATACTGTTTTAGTTAATCTAGATTAATGAATTTTCGTTTGTTGTATTCGGTGTCTGTGTTTTCTATGATTGTTTCAGTCGTGTTGTTGTTTACAAAATAGGGCGCCAATACAGGCCATCTTCCTTTGTATTTAAGTTCATTTTGATGTGGTTTAATTACTTCAAGTTCACTGCCATCAATAAAATTTAGTTGGTGGTAATAATGCCAAATATCGCTAACCGGAATTGCACCAATTCGCAGAAACTGTTGTTCTGATTTATTGTAATAGGGTTTCAATATAGGATGATGTATCAATGCCTCATTCAGTTTTTTAGCTATTGGTAATACTTGTTCTTCATAATAGCTTATGTCGTCAAACTGCCAACTATCTTGTTCACTGTTCAATATCCATGTATTCATTGCGTCATTAAATTGGTTGCTAATTCCCGTAATTTCTTCTCGAACCGTCAGTAATTCGATTAATGAAAGATCATTCAATCCTGTGATGTTGATTTCCGCGTCATACCAGCCATTGGTTTTGTTTGCTGCTGCTGCGTCGTTAATATTTAAATAGGGTTGTTCATATTGACGATTACGAACAGGCAAAACAAAAACAGACGGTGGGGGTGTCTTTTTGTTGAATTGTTTTAAAAGTAAATCATGGGGTTTGTTGTTATGGAAGTAGTCATAATACACTGTGTCTTCATCATCGGGTAAATCAATGCAATCCACAAATTCTTGCTCATAAAAAACTTGGAAATCCGTCACTTCTTTAAGTTCGGTTAGGGTAAAAACCCTATGAATAGTGGAGTCGTATAACTTGTGCGTTATCTCCGTTATTTTGTTGAGTAATACGATGTCTGCCTTTGTTTTGTTTCTCGATTTACTAAGATTTTTGATGTCGTTTTTTACTTTTAATAAGTGACGCATCGTGTCCGGATAATTGTGGTAATAGCGTTCTAAAACAACAATTTTTTGTTGAATAGTAATAGGGGAGTCTTCATATAAATACTTAGAAAAAATCCAACCAACATCTTTAGGCGAAATAGATACCGTATTTGCAAACAACATGCTTGCTTTGATACTGCACAGTTCTTCAGTGAATTTTATCTCAGATTGCTCAGCGTTTAAAAAAATCGTTTCCATAAACTACCCTTCTATTATTTAGCTAGTCAAGATTGATTACTTTTCTTTTATTGGGGATATTGTCAATTTCTTTTTCCATTAATTCTTGATGCGTTAATATTTTGTTGGACAAATTGTTTTTGATACCTAAAGCAAAAACAGGCCAACGCCCTGCAAAAGAAGGGTTTTTCATCTCTTTCATTAACCGTTCAAATGTTGCTACTTCAATGCACTTTGCTTGATAAAAATATTTCCAGAGCGTTTTTAAAGGAATCTCACCAATTCTTAAAATAAATCTTGCTTTAAAATCTTTAAATGCCTCCATCATGGGCACACTCCAAAGGGCATCATTAAGTTTTTGGGCTGCTTCTTTCACAGCCTGTTGATAATGGAGTAAGCCATCAAACCCAAGACTATCTTTTCTGCTTTCACAAATCCATTTATCCATTGCCTCGTTAAAGACTTTGCGCTCTTCAGCAACCGTATCTCTTATTATTTCAAGGTCAGTTGTGGATAGGCATTCAAGACCTGTAATATCTATCAAGTCATCAAGCCAAAAACTATTTTTATCCTTGCTTTCCTCATCTTGAAGGGCACAATATTTAGGGAAAATGTCTTCATTACTCATTTCGCCTATCAACGAAAAAATAAATGGAATCCCAGTTCTTTTCTTGAAATCTAATTTCAGGATGTCATATAAATCATGGTTGATAAAATCGCCTGTTGGTGGCTTTTCGTTTTCAATATGGTCTATATTTTCAAAAAAAGATTTTCCAATAAAATCCTCCAATTGAACCATCCCTAGTTCTTCAAATTTTTCTTGTCTTTCTGTAGAAATTTGTAGGTAGATATCATTGACTACTTTTTCAAGTTTCTTAATGTCTTTTAAGACGTTGGGAGTTGGGTGTTTTATTTTTTTAAGGTCTTTTAGAATAAGGGGAATGTTGTTGATGGTGTTGTCTAAGTTTTCGTCAAGTTGGTTACTAAAATGTTCTCGACTACTCATTTCAAATATTTTCAGCTTACTCTTAAAAGTGACATTTACTAGATTGTCTAAAAACAATTTTTTGTGTTGAAAAATAGTTTGGTCGGATGGCGAAAACCAAACTTTATCGGCAATAAGAATAGAAGACCTCATTAAAGAGATATTGCTTTGTGCGCTGATTAAAGTGGAGCCTCTATTAAAATGTACCGCTTGCATACTTTCTTTCTTTTTCTTCATGTAAATATAAAAAGAGCGCCGATTATTTCTTTATTTTCATGATGCTTTTTTTTGGTAGCAATAGAGATAGGCTAATCAATATTGATGACTTTTCGTTTTGGCGGATTGGGCTCTGTCACTATATTCAATAGTTCCTCTAATTCATACTTTCTTCCTTCTCTATTAAAAATACCAATTGACATAACAGGCCATCTACCCATAAATGTAGGGTTGTCTTTTGTTTCTTCAATCAATTCTTCAAGTTCTTTTTCGCTAATGCAGTTGGCATGATAATAATGCTTCCATATTTCTTTTAAAGGCATTGCTCCTATTTGCATCCTAAAACGATAAGGATGCTCTTTATAAGGCAACATAATGATGTCGTTTGTAATGGCATCACTAAATTGTTCCGCAAGATGAGCGACTTCTGTTTTATAAAAACTAACATCATCAAAGTTCAAACTATCCTTTTGGGTTGCTTCAATCCAGCGATGCATTGCTTCATTAAAAGCCATACCTACTGTTGAAATATTTACATTGAGTGCCATGAAGTCGGTATCGCTGATGCTTTTAAAACCTGTACAATCAATGCCCTTTTCAAACCAGGATTGGTTTTTATCATCCACTTTTAGATCATCTATGGAACAATACTCGGGGAAATGATTTTCATGCATTGGAAGACTACCCGATAGAACAAACATGATGGGAACTTCAGGCTTCTTTTTAAATTGAAGCTTCATGATTTCTTTTATGGAATGAACCGTAAAATCATCATAGCTCAATTCCGCTTGTTCGTTGTAATCCAAGAATCCAAAAAAGCTTTCTTTCAATAAAGGTTCTAAAGGAATCAATCCAAATGTAGCACTCAGTTCATCTGATTTAATAGCTGATAATTGCAGGTAGAGTCCCTCAATATGGTGCTCCATCGCTTTCATTTCCCTAATAATGGAAGGGGGAGGGTGTTTGATGCTTTTGTATTGCTTCAAAATGTGCTGAAATCTTTGGAAGTCATTGATAAATCCCTTTTTATCCTCGTCGTGTTCCCAGTCTTTTATTGCAGTGCTTATAAATGCTAACTTGAACTTAAAAGGCAATTTTTTACTTCCTTCAACTAAAATTCTATTGTGGATAATGTGCCCATAATCATAGGGAGAAAACCAAGCTTGATTAGTTAATAGCGCAGCTGCTTTTATGGCTTGAGCATGCGTTGTAAGGTTTATTTTTGAATCAGGTCTATTTACTAAAGCGGCGAACATAATATTGAATTGGTAAATTATACGGTAAGATAAATAAGATGCGCTTATATCAAATCATCAATTCAGGGTCTCCATAATCTTCTTGCATACTTAAATTGATGAAGTACATCATTGATATTAAGGCTATGTTATCTCGGTCGAGAATAGCTTTGTGTTGTATGAGTCCGAAATCAACAGGAGAAAGCCCCGTATAATTTGCCAAAACTACTTCCGCCTTTATCATATTGCTATGAATATTCAGGTTTATTCTTGTGTCGGCAACATTGATGATGGCAGCATGCATAGTCATGTTGTTTTTTCTGCGTGTAAAATTAAAATTACGGTCTAAATATTGTTTACTTCCCTGACGTTTTTTTTTAGCGAATCAAGATCAATTGCTGTACTTTTTATTGATTTGGGTCTCTTTTATTTTCAATCAATTATTTTGCTATTCAAGATGCGCTGCGCTAACATCATTGGACGGCGCTTGTCAGTTGCTAGGCTGTTCTGGATGTTCTGCAAGATCATCTAGAACACAAGAATAAAAACCGGTCTTCGACCGGGTATTTATTACGCTTTGGTAACTAGCATCTTGTACAGCGGGAAGTCCTAAAATGTGTTGACTGAACAGTTACAAAAAACAAAAAAGGCTGCTTACGGGCAGCCTTAAGTATTTCAGAAAAGGATTAATATTATTGTTGAGTAGCAGTATAAACTACATCAGTAGCATAAGTACCAGCAGCATAAGCGAAACCAGGAGTTGCCTTATACTTTACAGAGAAAGTTTGATTACCACCACGGCTACCATTGTCAATAAGGTTAGCAGCAGAAGCAGACAAATCATTGTAAGCAGAAGCAGAGAAACCAGAAGC